>JBEKQV010000001.1:0-402057 GCA_049519355.1 Candidatus Microgenomates bacterium
TTTCCATTATTTTTTAATATTCTAAAAAACTCTGATATAATCCTGTCTAATTCCCAACTACCAAGATATAGCAATACTCCAAAGGATATTATTCCGTCAAAAAAATTATCTGGGTATTTTAGAGCATCCGAGTCAATATACTTCAGATCAACAGCTAAACCCCTATGCTTTGCGATCCTTCTAGTAAATGAATTACCAGATCTCGAAACATCGGCTCCGTAGGTTTGGTACCTATTTTCAGCTAGAAAAATCATATGCCTCCCAGCACCTGAACCATGATCCAAAATCTTAAATTTATTCGAATTCTTACGAGGAAAATTTCCAAAAACAAATTGTATTACTCTTTCGTGTGGATAACGAGTACAAAATTGGTCTTGCCTGTGCAGATCGTTCCACAACTTTCTATTATTTTGAATTCTATTAATATTCAAGTTATTATTAAAAATATTCTTCCTAAAACGAACAGGTTAATTTCTAATTACAAAGTTCTTCCCGCACCTAAAGTCTCATACTTTTCTACTTAGAGTAATTATTTCTTTAACTCAACAACAAAGTCGTAGTCTACCATTTCCTTGTTGTTGTATGTATTTACCATTTCATCAATTGTAATTCTTTTAAATTTATGGAACCTTTTCCTAATTTCTTTTTCAGTGAAAAAATGCATTAACATATTTTTCTCATTATTAACCCTCGTTTTATTATCACCAACAATTATATAATCCCCGTGACCAATACTTTTTGCGTGCTTGAAACGATAATCTCGTCTTGATCTAAGAACAACCAACATTTTACCCTCCCTCTTCAAAATTCGATATAAATCTGGAATAACTACATCTAATTGTTTGCTATTCAAATAATAAAGTACGCCAAAAGATATTATCCCGTCAAAAAAATTATCGGCGTATTTTAAGATATTTGAATCGATCAAACTAACATTAACACTCAAATTCCTAATTTTCGTTATTTTCCTAGTAAATGCATTACCCGTACTTGATATATCCGCCCCGTATGCTTGATACCCATTTTCTGCCAAAAAAACAACATGCCTCCCAGCACCTGAACCATGATCCAAAATCTTAAATTTATTCGAATTCTTACGAGGAAAATTTCCAAAAACAAATTGTATTACTCTTTCGTGTGGATAACGAGTACGAAATTGTAAATGTTTATGAAGATCTTGCCATAAAGACTTATTTTTTTGTATTGAATTCATAATTAGTTATCTTTTTAATACATTTTTCCACTCGACACCCCTAAAAGCAGAAATATCGCTTTGACAAACTTTTCCTAATATAATTTCAAAAAACTGAGGATGAATCCCCGGGTGCAAAAATCTTTCCGCTCTTAAAACTCTTATGTTTCTTATGGTAAACCTTTCTCCAAATCTAATCTTTTTAATTGCGAATATACTACGTTTATCTCCAGGATAAATTTCTTTCTCACATTTAGCTATAATTTTTTCATAACTACCCATAATTTTTGGGTGTTTCGATAAGAATTCCTTTTTCTGTTTCTGGGAAAATTTTTCAACTTCTCTAATTTTCTTTATCATAAGCATTAGCTCGTTTGGCTCCAATGCGTAGAAATGATCTGCCCCTTTTAAATTTTTACTGATCGTAAAGTGCTTTTCAACTATCCTTGCACCATTACAAACAGCCAACGTCGGAATTAAAACTGGATCTGTAGTGTGGTCGGAAACCCCAGCAATAACTCCAAAAACTTTAATAAGTGTTTGAATAAAATTTAGATTATATTCTTCTGCGGGTGCTGGATAAGCAGATAAGCAATGTAGAACAGCAATTTTAAAATTGTTTTGCTTCTTTATTGTCTCAATTGCTAAATCTATGTCCGAGATTGTGCTTAATCCATCAGACATAATTATTGGTTTATTCTTCTTCGCAATATGTTTCAGCAAAGGAATATGATTCAATTCTGGAGATGCTATTTTATACGCTAGCGCTCCATATTTTTCTAAAATATCTGAGCTTCTTTCATCAAATGGGGTGGCAAGAAAAATAATTTTTCTTTCTTCGCAATACTTCTTTAGTTTTGGTATCCAATCATAATCAACCTCATGTTTCTTCAAAAAGCCGTAAAGATCTAAGGTTTTATTATTTAGTCTAATTTTACCGCTATTTTTAGGGTACAACTTATCAGCCCTAAAAATCTGGAACTTGATAGCGTCTGCCCCAGCCTCCGCAGCGATATCAACTAGCTTCAATGCTTGATTAAAATTTCCATCATGGTTACTCCCCGCTTCCGCTACAATAAAACTTGAACTATTCTGACTAATGTTTTTGTTTCCAATTCTTAAATCCATTTGGAGATATTAAACTTACTCTTTATAAAATTATTATATTTTAATTCTGCCATCTTCCAGTCTTCTATGGTATCTATATCTTGTGCAGACGAGTCTGAAATAATAATAGTACCAAAATTTTCCTCTAGTACTTTCTCATTTTTATTAAATTTATCCGTCCATGCCCAGTAAAACTGCCCACTATCGTGATATGAAGCGGGGAAATCCTGAGATCTTTTATACATATTTCCAGGTTGAATCATTTTAATCTTCTGACTAACTATTCTATATGCTCGCTGAATTGGATAACTGTATCTAACAACGGGAATAACAGAGTCAAACTTTCCCTTTATTAATAAATCGAAAGATTTCTTAAGTAGTCCCTCGGTTATTAAAGGAGCTGTTGGATAAATACAACAAAAGATATCAAAAACCATAGAATTATTTTCATATCTTCCAAGAACTTCTTTAATTACAGACGCTGTGGTTGAATAATCCTCAGAATTTTTTTTTGAACGGAAAAAGGGAACCTTCGCTCCATACTTTTTCGCAACTTTTGCAATCTCTTCATTGTCGGTAGATACCATAACTTCATCAAATAACTTACTTTTGATAGCCGTTTCGATAGAATAAGCAATTATTGGCTTACCTAAAAACTTCTTAACATTTTTTTTAGGAATTCTTTTACTACCCCCTCTCGCAGGAATAATAGCTAATATCTTCCTTTTTTTTAAAAAGGAAGTAATAACTCCAATAACTTTTTGCTGTTCAGAATAACCTAGCCCAGGATAAATAGGAATGCTAATTATTCTTTCATAAAATTCTTCCGCAATAGGACAAATGCCCTTTTTGTAACCCAACTCTTGATAATAAGGATGCCAATAAACCGGGATATAGTGTACTTGGCAAAAAATACCATTCTCTTTTAAACGGTTAAACAAATTTAAACGTGTTTCTTTGTCTTTAACTTTAACGATATATAGGTGATAAGCGTTTTTATACCCTTTATCGGGTTTTATTACCTGTATTTCATTTACTCCCGCAAAAGCTTCATAATATCTTTTTGCAATGGAAATTCTTTTTTCTACAAACTGATTAACTCTTCCAAGTTGACTTATTCCGAGAGCACACTGGAGATCGGTAATTCTGTAATTATAACCAAGTTCTTGCATTTCATAATACCAAGAACCTTCATTTTGATTTATTAATTTGCCAGAGTCCTTGGTTATTCCATGAGTCCTTAAAATAAGCAATTTTTCATAAAATTCTTTTGAATTAGTTGTAATCATTCCTCCCTCTCCGGTTGTTATATGTTTGACAGGATGAAAACTAAATACAGCCATATCTGAATAAGTACAGTCACCAATCTTTGTACCTTTGTATCGCGAACCCAAGGAATGACAAGCGTCTTCTATTACAACCAACTTGTGCTTTCTCGCGATATCTTTTATTTTTTTCATATCACAAGGTAACCCACCGTAGTGGACAGGAATTACTATTTTTGTTTTCGAAGTTATTTTTTTCTCGATCAATTTTTCATCAATAAGGCCATTTTCCTCTTTAATATCTACAAAGACGGGTCTTGCACCACAATACAATGCACAATTTGCTGAAGCTGCAAAAGTCATTGGAGATGTAATCAACTCATCACCCTGTTTTAATCCAGCTGCAAGACACGCAAGGTGGAGAGCAGCAGTTCCGTTTGAAACCGCAACTGCGTATTTTACATTAACCAGTTTAGCAAACTTTTCTTCGAATTCCTTTATTTTTGGTCCAGTAGTTAGATATTCGGAGTTTAAAGTATCCACAACTGCTTTTATATCTGATTTACTAATTGTCTGTCTCCCATAAGGTATATTCATATAACTCCAAATCTTTTAAAAATTTTGGAAACTTCATCCTTAGAAATTACTGCATTTGCAGAACTATACTCCTGCAGTAATTTTTCATTCACAACCTTGCCCTTTTTAATATAAATAGCTTTTTTAATACCTTTGGTGTCCTGGATAGGAGAACCGATTACATAAAAATTCATAAAATTATATGTTCTAGGTATTTCAGAATTATTTATCATCAATTCATGTATTTTTTCTCCCGGTCGAATTCCGACTATCTTTATTTTATTTTTCTTATGATATTTATCTCTTAATATCTCGATTAAATCGGTTATTTTAAATGAAGGAATCTTAGGAACAAAAATTTCTCCTCCCACTCCATATGTTATGGCATTAAATACCAACTCAACCGCCTGTTTCGGACTGATGATAAACCTCGTCATCCTGGGATCGGTTAATGGAATATCATCATTATTTACAATTTTTTCGCTAAAGAAAGGAATTACCGAACCTGTGCTTTCCAAAACATTTCCGTATCTGACTGTGGTAAAAACCGTTTTAAGATCTCCCTTGCTATAGTTACTCTCCGTAAATATTCTTTCACTAACAAATTTGCAGGCTCCATATGTATTTACAGGTGAACAAGCTTTATCTGTTGAAATCATTACAGCCTTTTTAACGTTATTTTTAAGACATGCATTCACCACATTTAATGTACCCAAAATATTCGTTTTGATTGATTCTTCAACGTTATATTCCATAAGATCGAGTCTTTTTAATGCCGCAGCATGAATAACAATATCCACCCGTCTTGTTGCCTTAAGAAGTCTTTCGTAATCCCGGACATCGCCCAAAAAATTTCTAATTTTTTTATTGTGGTGAAACTTTTCCTGAAATTTATAATGTTTTACTTCATCGCGACTAAAAACCCTTATACTCTTCGGGTGCTGTTTAAGAATTTCTGAAGTTAATGCCTGCCCAAGATAACCAGTGCCTCCCGTAATTAAAACTGTTCTATTTGTAAATATATTTGCCATTAATTTTCAAAAGTAAAACTATCTCTTAGAGCGGTTAGATTGTTTTTGATATTATACTCTTTTCTATATTCGAGCATGTTCTTTTTGAAAACCGCTAATTTACTTTTATATTCTGGGAAATTTTCAATCATATCAACCATCTTTCTTACAAACGACTCCATGTTCTCACACCGGAATCCAATAGGTTTCGTTTGTTTATTAAAATAGTCATAACCCGGATTGCTAAGATGAAGAACCGGCTTAAGATATGAAAAAGATTCAAAAATCGATAGACTACAACCAAACCGATGACGATTTCTATCATATAAATTTATAAACACATCGATATCTCGAGCAGAATCCTCCATTTCCCGTCTACTCAAAACTCTTCCCCGGCTTAACCAGGTAATATTCGCAAAACCCTCGGTACCTCTACTATCCATGCTAATAATCCGAATTTCATAAGATCTTGTTAATTTCTTTTTAGAAAGAAGTGTTAACATCCTGTACATTTGAGCAGAATCTCCATAACCAAAAACGGCAAATTTAATAAACTTATTCTTTACAGCAGACGCCGAATTATTAAAAATAATTGGCAAAATGATTGTGTGGAAGTTCAGAAATTTGGTATTTAGATATTTACTGGCATTTTTTGTAACATGTGGAGATAAAGAAATATATTTATACTGATTTGAATGTTGCCACATCATCATTTTCTTCACACGGAAAATTTTTTTGAAAATAAGTGAATAATTTAAATCTAACCAACGAATTGGAACAGTCACCCTGTTAATTGCAAAGGACAACACCAGTTTCGGATCTCTAAATCCTTTAATAACCGATTTTTTGTAGTCAGTTTTTATCATTCCTCTTCTGATTCCAGGAATATAAGCTTCTTTATAATTTTTGTTGGCGATATCTTCCAATTCACCGTGAAGAACAAAAGTGCAATTAATTTCTTTATATTTATCTTGCTGTTTCAGTTTTTTTACAAGATAAAGAATAACCGGATTCATTGATAAGAAAAAAACCTTATTTTCATGAAAGCTTATTAATTTATCAAACATATCTTTTATCAAAAGATAGTTTTTGATAACCCCACCGAGACTATAACTTTTATTTCCACTGAAATTTATAGGAGAAAGTATTAAATCGTTGATAATAACTCCACTAACCTTAAAAATATTCTTAAGATTTCTGAAATAGTTTTTATCGGCAAAGAATATTATTTTCTCGTTTGGGTAAGCCAGCCTTAGACCATAGATAAATCCGCTATTTACTTCTTCATGGCTTATTCCTTTACATTGAAGTTCACAGATTACTATCATTCTATATAATTTCAATTTCTGGTAATGGAAAGATAAATTTTCCACCGCTTTCAGTAAACTTTTTCTCCCTTTCCAAAATATTGTATTTAAAATGCCAAGGCAAAACAAAAAAATAATCAGGGTTCTTTGATTTAGCAGCCTTTTCGGATATGATTGGAATATTAGTTCCAGGTGTAAACGAACCAAACTTTTCTTTGTTCACTTCCGCGATGCAAGGAATTTGTCTCGAATTTAATTCGCAAAATTGTAAAAGTACATTTCCCTTGGTACTGGCTCCATAACCAATTATCTTCTTACCGCTTTTTACCAAAGAATTAATCAATTTCCCTAAATTTTCTCGGTGTCTAAACACTTTTTCTTCAAAATCACGGTAGGGTTTAGGTGTATCCAATCCCATATCTTTTTCCTGTTCAAGCAGCCACTTTATAACCGGCTTATTTGATACATATTGTGCTTTCTTTTTACAAGCGGTTACCGCAAAGCTGCCACCGTTTATAGAATTCATTTGGACGTCTACAATACGCATTCCGCAACTTTCCAATAGGTTTTTCACTACTTTAAAAGAATAAAATTCCAAATGCTCATGGCAAATAGTATCGTAAGCATTTGTTCTTAACATGCTGGGCATGTAACTTTGTTCAAAATGCCAAACCCCATCATTAGTAAGACATTTTTCAATATCCTGGACGAACGCTTTCGGATTTTCCAGATCGTAAAACATTGCAATCGAAGTTATTATTTTTGCTTTTGTGTTTGGGAAAGTATCTTGGAAGATTGATTCGGAAAAGAAATCTGAAATTAAAGTCATATCTTTCGCATAAAATTTCTTGAATTTCTTAGCAGTCGGGTCAATTCCAACTTTTTTATATTTTCCGGAGCAAGCTCTAAGCAGAGTTGCATCATTACTTCCAATATCGATCATTAAATCTGTTGCTTTTGGTTTTACCAAGGTTTCAAGCATTTTCATCTTTTGTTGTAAATGCTTTACCATTGAAGAATTAAGTCCAGAGCGGTATCCGTAGTTATCTCCGTACATTTCTTCAAGACTATATGATTGCTTCAATTGAAGAAGTCCGCATTTTGAACACCAAACAACATCCAAAGGACCTTTTGTAATTTTCTCTTTTCTTGATTTTGGAAATACTCCTGTCAGATATTGTTCTCCGAACGAAAGTACTGTAATTAAATGTGAATTTTGACAAATTCTGCACCTTTTTATCTCTGAATACATATTTATTTAGGCAAGATAAGAAAATTTATTTCATTGATTACCCTCGAAAATTTATAGTTAATATCCTCAACAAAATCTATATAATCCTGAAAATGCATGTTGTATTTATCTTGATAGATTCCTTGGAATTCAAATATTATAGGCATTTTATTTTTCTTTATTGTTTTCCGGGCTCCTTCCATAGCCTTTAAATCACCGCCTTCAATATCAATCTTCATAAAGCTTATTTGTTCTTTTATTTTTAGACCATCAATTGTGAGAGATTTCACCTTTCGACCCCTGCGTGCGATATAATCGATTCCAAAAGATCCGTAAGATTGATATTTTTTAAAATCCTGTACAGGGAAAAAAAGTGTCTTATTATTTTTATTATGGACCGCGCCAAAATGTGGAATTATTACTCCATTTTTCCCGTTAGCTTTAATATTTTTTAATAAAATTTTATATACCCAATCATCGGCCTCAAAGGAGTAAACCCTTCCTTTACCGTTTAACAATTTGGAAAACAAGACACTCATCTGACCAAAGTTGCTACCTATATCTAAAACTGAAGTTTTAGGCCTTATAAATTTTGAGGCCCATTCTACTATTTCTTTATCAAAAATCTGATTGTTTTTAATCGCTGCAGCGATTTCATCATTGATAGCATCGGTTGGTAAAAAATAGTTTCCGGTCTTAGTGCTATAAAAAGACAACTTCTTGTTTCTTACAGAATGTGGGACATCTCCGTACTTTACTATGTCATAACCCAATTTCCTAATTGTATTTACAATTAATTTTTTCATACCTACGAGAGATAAACTTTTTTCCATTTGTTTTTGCCTAAATTATAAGATAGATGTTTAACATGCTCTTTCTGAATCCAAAAAGAATCGGCCTGCAAGCCATCTTCTTGCAACTCGTAATCAACAAGCTGAAAATCTTTTGACTTTAATAAATTATATATAGTCTCCCAAGTCTTTTGGCCTTTCCAGATCGGAGCAAATTCTGTTTCTATCTGCAGGGCTTTAACCTTCTTAATTTCTTTTCCAAATCCCTTCAGGACTTCATAAGTTAAGCCCTCCACATCTATTTTTACGAAATCAACAGATTTTATATTATTCTTAGAAATAAAATAATCCATCCTAATAGTTTCGACTTTAATGCCAGTATATATTCCCTCATCATTGTATTTATGTACCTTCAAAGAAGAAACTCCATTATTTCTTTTAAGATCTACCGCATGAAAAATAACGTCTTTATTTATATCGGAAACTGCTAAACCATAACAATTAAAAGAGTAGTTGTTCTTAATTTTCTTATAAAGTACGGGGTGAGGTTCAAAAACATAAATATTTTTAGATTTCAAATTAAACTGGGTCCTTAGAAATTCGGCATCTTGCCCAAAATTTGCTCCAATTTCAAATATATTTTTGGGTACAAAATTTGAAAGCTGTTTAATGTAACGAACGGTTTTCAATAAATATCGTGTGCTCATTTTCGCAGCATCTAAATCCCTTTTATAAAAAATGATCTGAATCCCTGTTAAGTTGGATATTGTTTGGGTAGTTATTGTTATAAATTTATTTATATATTTTTTCATGATTATTCTTTGTATTCCTACTTGAATGACTTTTAGGACTTTTAATAGTTTTTAATGCAAAAAATTTGCTAATTTGCGTATGTTAATTTTTAATCGATCAATTACTATTCCGTATTTCTTCGGCTCATCGTAATTAACAATTCCAAAACCCCGAGAGTAATTGGAATTTATTACATAACCTATATAACCTCTTGCTATGTCTTTTAGAGTAATTCCTTTTTTTAAATATTCAATGTGCTGAGATTTTTTGTAAAATAATTTAATTAACGGTTCCCTAATTTCTATAGGAATGGTCTTATCTTTTTGAAGCCACATGTTATACCACGAAAATTCATAGGGAGAAATTTTTAAAATATCTTTATAGGATTTACGTTTCGGAGTTAGGTATTTTCTATGAAAAGATTCTAAAACTTTAGATGAAACGATCACAAATCCGTGATATGTGAGCATTCGCCTATCGTTTAATCCAACTTCTTTTTGTATTTTACGAATCAGTGTCTCCCTCTCACGCCAATAAAATTTATAATATTCAGGGTCAACTTTTAATTCATTATCTTCGACCAGAATCGTATAGGGAGTGGTCTTGTCATACATAAAATCAGATTTATAAAATTTCCTTATAAATACGCCGTCGGCATCCATACAAAAGTAGTTCTTACATAATCGCTTTTCCCAAAATGCAAGTTTAATAATTTCCTGATTTATATACCCCAGACGTATGCCCCGAATACTATTGTCATGAACTAAGTCTTTTGTAACTGACTCGTCACTTAGTAACTTAATTTCCTTCCCTATGAACCTCTTAAAATGATTCATATCTGATTCCGGTACTACTATATATAGCGGAATGTTGTCGGCGTTGTACCTTTTATAAGTTCGAATTAGTCTTTTAACATACTCTATATCGCCTACGTACGTCTTAAGTAAAATTACTATTGTTTCCATTTTCTCAATCATTTTCTATAGACCATTCGTGTTCCATATACACACGACCATAGTCGGGAAGCGTAGAAACAAGAGAATGTTTCAATGTGGTTTCCAAAACATCAAAATAAAATAAATTTTCGTTGAGATAATAATATTTATCAAAAGGCTTATCTATCCCAAGTCCTAGCCTATACCTGCCCGAACTTAGATCAAAACTATTTATCAAACATGTAACATGGTTTTCACCCTTCTTAATAGTAATATCCATTCCTTTTGTAATTTTCGTATCAGAAGAAAAAGCGTGACCATTGATATCGTCTTGAGAAATCATTAAATTAATTCCCAAACCTTTCAAATTTTCTTTGGAAAGTATTCGAATATCAATCTTTAATGGTTTCCCTGGATAAATTTTCCCATGTAAATATTCATTTATGGTTATTTGTTTAATAATCAAATTTAATTCCGAGACCTTAATCGGGACAAATTTTTTTCTGATATCAGGTGTTTTTGTATACTTATCTATGGCAGAACCAACACTTCCTTCAAATACCTTCTGGCCTTTTTGAAGCAATATCGCCTTATTACAAAGATTCTTTATTGCAGTCATGTTGTGACTTACAAATAATATAGTCCTACCCTCGTTTCTGGTTATTTCACCCATCTTACCTAAAGATTTTTTTTGAAATTCGGCATCTCCAACCGCAAGCACCTCATCAACAATCAGGATCTCGGAATCAAGGTGCGCAGCCACGGCGAATGCTAAACGCATATACATTCCTGATGAATAATGTTTAACAGGTGTATCCAAAAATTTTTCAACACCTGCAAAATTAACTATTTCGTCAAATTTTTTATTTATCTCACGTCTCTTCATTCCCAGAATTGCACCATTAAGATAAATATTCTCCCTACCGGTTAGTTCCTGCTGAAAACCGGTCCCAACTTCAAGTAGACTCCCAACCCTACCTCTTAATACGGCTTCACCCCTGGTCGGTGGAGTAATTTGACTCAAAACCTTAAGAAGGGTACTTTTCCCTGAACCGTTTGGTCCAATTATTCCCAAAACATCTCCCTGGTTTAGCTTAAAAGAAATATCTTTCAGTGCCCAAAATTCACCTTTCCTCAAAACCGAAGGTCTTTTATTCTGGCTAAAAATCTGTAACGGGGTTCTTACAATAGCTGCCAGCGTATCCCTTAAAGTGTAATATGGTTGAAATTCACCATATTTATATTTTTTTGATACGTGATTAACTTCAATTATAGATTTCATATTAAACAAGATCGGCAAAGAATCCTTCAGTAGACTTAAAATAATATATTCCGGTTATAAAAAGCAAAACAGATACAACCCCTGCAATTAAGAGTGTCTGCCAGTTCAGAATATTTCCGCCTGAAAATACAGTTCTGGCGGCTTCTATTACTCCAGTCATCGGGTTTAAAGCAATTATTTCTCTGAATGAAGGCCTCATTATACTGGTTGGATATATTACCGGCGTTAAAAAAATCATAATTTGAATAAAAAATGGCAACGCATAACGGACATCCCTGTATTTGACATTAAAGGAAGCAAGAAAAAGACCCAAACCTTCCGCACCTAATGTGCTAATAATTAAACATAGAGGAACAATAAATAAAGTTAGTAAGCTAGGAACAAAATGGAAGTAAAAAGAAACGATGAGTAAAAGAATCAGGGATATCCCAAAATCGACCAGGTTTGCCCCTACTGTAGAAAGAGGGAGAATTTCCCTAGGAAAATATACCTTTTTAACAACTCCTTCATTTTCGATTAAAGAATTACTCGCGCGGGATAATATTCCAGAAAAATAGTTCCAAAAAACCAAACCCGTCAAGACAAATAGTGGGTAGGGTAAATCGCCAGACGGAATTTTAGCAAAGTTTCCAAAAAAAATCGTAAAAATGAAGGTTGAGGTCAAAGGTTGGAAGACTGCCCAAGATGCCCCAAAGAGAGTCTGTTTATAACGAACTTTGATATCCCTCCAAGCAAATATCCAAAAAAGTTCACGGTATCTCCAAAGTTCTTCAATATCCAAAAGCATCCATTTCGATTTGGGTTTTATTACAGTTGTGTAACTCATGATTTATTAACGATAATTTTTGTTAAACCTCAATATTAACCAGTCGCCTATTTTAGCAAAAAAAAATTCAAAACAGTTAAGGTACCGTCTTTTCACTTTTTCTAATGTTGTAAATGCAATCTTCTTATTATTAACGCTCGAGGTCAAAGAATCATTGCGTAACATATAATTACTAATAATTCTATTAAAAAATTCCCAATTAGTTTTAGAGCCAATCCTCAGCCATAAATCCGTATCCATGTTTACCTTAAGAGAAGTATCAAAGCTCCCGTACTTTTCAAAGACTTCTTTTTTCATAAATACTGCCTGATGAGGAATAAAATTCACAAATTTGAGAATAAAATTACTGGAAATTTGGAATATTTTTTTCGTAGGAAAAGTCCCAATATCTTTTCCATCTTCCTCAATAACACGTATTTTTCCGTAAATCCAATCAAAGTTATTATGTTTAATCAAAAAGCGATAGGTGTTTTGTAGAACTTTTTCGTCGTAGAAAAAATCATCACTATTTAAAAAGATAATATATTCACCCCGTGTTCTCTCAATTCCCTTATTAAAAGCAGCGGAAACCCCCTTCTTTAAAAAAGTAATTATCCTTACCCGATTATTAAATTTCTTTTTATAAGTATTTAGAATACTTTTTGTATTATCCGTAGAGCCACTATCAACAAAAATGTGCTCATAATTTTTAAATGTTTGCCTTTTTACGGAATTCAAATTATTCTCCAAAAACCTATCACTATTTAAGGTACATGTGATAATTGTAAAAAATGGTTCTGTTTTCATTATGATTTTATTTTTTGGCTAAGTCCGCAGTATTTACTAACCTTTTAATACCCTTTTCCAAACTTATAAATTTATTGACATCCACACCCAACCTTTGTAACCCTGATACATCAGCAATGCTCTTGAGCGGCTCGTCTCTTCGTTTAACATAGTCTATAGGTATTTGTTTGTTCATAATCTTAATAACCAAATTAGCTAAATTTATAATTTTAGTAGGTTTTCCAATACCCAAACTAATTACGCTTCCGGATTTGATATTGAGATTAATCAGCTTTCTGGTAACATCCACGACATCGTCAATATAAATAAAGTCTCTACTTTGATTTCCCTTACCAAAAATTTTAATATTTTGTCCCACTTTTACTGCGTTTATAAAATTATGAATAACATATCCGTAATCGGCCTTTTGTCCCAAGCCGTAAATATTTTCGGGGCGGACAATTACTGTCTTTATGTCTTTTGAATAAAGCTTGACAAAATTCTCACCTGATATTTTGGACAAAGCATATGGTGTAAGTGGTTTTGCCTTAACCGCCGCAGATGAGAAAAATATTATTTTCTTGACGCCGGCTTTTACTGAATTTTGAATAACAGACAAGGTTCCAAGCGCATTGTTAACAAAATATTCTTTGGGTTTCCTCCACGACTCTTCAGCAGAAATAAAAGCAGCCAGATGAATAACCATATCTACACCTTTAAGTTTTTTTAGAAGTAATTTTTCATCCAAAATGTTCTGCCCATTCTTTAAATCATATCTAACAATCCTGTATTTTGGTGACAGCTTTTTGACCAAATGGCTGCCGACAAATCCGGAAGAACCAGTTATTAGTACATTCATATTCCCTGAGATTTTACCACAAATACTTCCAGCACTAGGATTAGGGAGAAATCGTTCTATTTATCAGATAAACAGTCTCCTGGTCGCCATTATATATATTCTGTATAACCAAGTTCGGTTTATATTTTAAATTATCTCCTTCAAATGGTGTTCCTTGAAGAATTATATTTCCTTTGCTTGGAAGATTTATTACATTGCCCCAATCATAAAATTTTCCATTCCAAATTTCATAAAAATAACTATTCTGATACATTTGGGTGAGTTGTTTATCATACCTGTGAAACGCCAGTTCGTTCCCAAAATTAAGTGCGTACTCAATCGACGAAGAACGGTAATAAGTCACTTTTATGGCATCCGGATAATTTTTAGCTACAAACTCATTCAACTTAATTGATTCTGCGTAATACGAAGAAACTCCATCAGTTGACTTTAATTCTTGCACGAAGTTACTTCCTGCAAAGACGATTACTAGAATACTTGCAACCGTCCGTATTTTATTATTTTTTATTAAAGACAATATTAACACTGATGAAAATCCAAGCATGGCCAAACCTGGAACTAAATAATGGTTTTCAAAGTGCTTCGCAACAATAATAATATCCGCCAGAAAGAATAATAGAAGTGCCACTAAAAATCTATTCTCAGTAAATTTATGTTTACGTATCACAGTCCAAATAAAAACAATTGCTAATACCAGCGTTATCACAATCAGAAATTGTTCCGTAATTAAGATCGTACGAAGGCTTTGCAAAAATAGAGGAAAATTTACAATATTCACATCTCCCGTTCCGTAAAATCCTGAGTGAATAAACAAGCTATATGTCCAGTCCAAAAACCAAGAGTATCTGTTGTATATCGGCAGAGTAAAGAAAATCAATGCGGCAAGTGTAGCAAAAAAATAAGCAATTTTTTCTTTCCATCTTAAAATTACCAAGGGAACAAGAACTAAAGGAGCTGAATTTATTTTTGTAGCGATGAGAAAGCCGGAAATCATTGCAATAAGAAAAATTGAAAATTTAGAATATTTTTCTCCCCTGTAAAAAATATATAGCATAATAAATGAAAACCACGCCGTTGCCACAAGCATTAGAGGTTCAGGCGCAACATGATATAGTGTATCCATCAAGGTAAAAGATAAGAATGGAGTTGCCTGCATAATCAGTGCGAAAAAAATATCCTCTGTCAGAAATAAAGTTAAAACACCAATCAAAAACAATGAACCTACTAGTGAAAAGATAATCAGTTGGTTTATGGCGTTTAAATAAATCTCGGGGTTATGCAAAACATCATTAATAATTGTGTCTTTCGATCTCAATTTATGAAACACCTTAATTACTCCTGCTCCCAGAACTTCTAAAGTTGTCCCCGGATGGTCAACGTATTGTACCTGCCTGAATTGGGATAAATTTAAAGAGTTTAATAGATAAACATATTCAGGGTCTGAATTTGAACCAAGCCAATAAGGTCCTTCATATCTTTTTAACGAAGCCGAAACAATTAAAATCAAAGCAGGTATGACTGTTAATAAACATATTTTAAAGAATTTTAGACGAATCATATTGTTTCAGGTATAATTGCCTCGGAAAAGAGCAATCTCATGAATATATTTCAGAAATATTACCACAAAGACTTACAAAAAGTTTATCGAAAGTTTAACGGAATAATTTTGGATAATGTTATCGATGACATTCCTGACTTACAAAATTACTTCGAAGACTTACATAAAAAAGTCAACCATAATACGAGGATATTAATTACATATCACAATCCACTTTGGGAACCAGTTTTAACACTCGCTTCAAAAATGGATTTAAGAAAAAGGGTTGGTATCCAAAACTGGCTTGACGAGGACGATTTAAGAAATATTTTGAATCTTTCAGGGTTTGAAATAATAAACACACAAAAAAGATTTTTTGGAATTACCACAATTACTATAGCGAAATCCAGACCGAACGATTCAAAAGTAAAAAAAGATTATCGCGTTTCTATTATTATCGCAGCGAGAAACGAGGAGGGGAATATTCTGAAAATTATTCCTTCCATTCCTAAATTTGGTATGTCACAGGAAATAATTTTTATTGAAGGCCACTCTAAAGATAAAACATGGGAGAAAATCTCTCGTCTCCGCAAAAATTACGGCAAATTAATCAAGATAAAGTCCTTCAAACAGAAGGGCCGCGGAAAAGCTGACGCAGTCAAATTAGGCCTATCAAAAGCAACTGGAGATATTTTGATGATATATGACGCCGATAGAACTGTTGATGCAAAAGATCTAAAAAAATTTTATAGAGTTTTAGCATCAGGCCTTGGAGAGTTTGCAAACGGTAGCCGTTTGGTTTACCCGATGGAAAAGGATGCAATGCAAACATTGAATAAGATCGGAAATCAAATATTCAGTAAACTTTTTACCTGGATCCTAGGTCAGAGATTTAAGGATACACTTTGCGGAACAAAAGCCTTCTGGAAAAAGGACTACGTCAAATTCAAACATACAAAAACCGATCCTTTTGGAGATTTTGATCTAATCTTCGGAGCAATTAGAAATAATCTGAAAGTGACTGAAATTCCGGTTAGATATAAAGAGAGAGTGTACGGTTCCACAAACATAAATAGGTTCCGACATGGACTTCTTCTTGCAAAAATGGCATTTTTTGGCTTCCTGGAGTTCAAAATTTAAATGCAACAAAGTATTCGATAAAGGCTAACTTTTGTAGACCTTTTTCCAAGTACTTATTTGCAAAATCGGTAATAATCGGAATCTTAATCGGAATCAACAACCTGTAACCGTGTCTTGTTATTTTCATTCCTGACTCTTGAATCATAAATCCTAAATCCATATATTTAATTCTTTTGTGTTTTCCCTCTGGCATTTTTAATCTAAGTTTTTCTGCAACCATTAAAACAGGTTCCCAAATTGGGTTTGCCATAGTATTTATGAAAATGGTTTTGGGACCCATCAATTTTGAAATTTTTTGGAAGGTTTCTACTGGATTTTCCAGATGTTCAATGACATCACTCATGAATATGTAATCAAATTTATCCTTTGGCCATTTTATTGAAAAATGAATTTGTTTTTTCTGTGAATATTTCATATTTGCAATCCTAATCATTTCGCTGCTTATATCCATCCCATATCCATATTTAGGTTTAACAGAGTTAAGAAGATCACCTGTGCCGCAACCAATTTCAAAAACTCTTTTGTTTTTTAGAATCAGCGTTTTGAGAAGCTTTTTCAGATTTCCGTAATAATAAGAATATTTAACTTTTCCCGAATCATAACTTCCGGCAACAATATCAAAATGTTTTTCTACATCTGATCTAGATTTCATACGTATCCTCCAATAACTGTCCGTGCAAAGTTATGTAGTTTATGTAGCCATAATAAAGTTCGACTAGGCGTGTACCTGTTTACTATTTTTTGATCTTCCGCTAAAAGGGCTTTATATGATTTTTTTGTAATAGTTGAGGATTCTATCCTAAAACTTGAAAGGTAATCCCCCGAAACTGCGGGCATTTTATGATTCGCAATTTTCAACCAAAGATCATATTCAGTTACAAAATCGAGTGTTCCTCTAAATGGCCCGAATTTTTTCCAAGCTTTCTTTGTAATAAATACTGACGGCTGCATAAGATAATTAACCATCATAAGGAAATGTTTTGAGTTTATTAAAAGAAGAAGGTTTTTATATTGAGTTACCAGTTTAGCAATCTCTTTACCTGAAGAGTTTATTACCTTTCCCTTGCCGGCAAACCATAATGAGTCGGAGTCTGTAAGATAAAGCCTTGAAATTTCATTGAAAGCGCCAGGAAGAAATATATCGTCGGCGTTAATATAGGTAAGAATTTCTCCATTTGCCTTTCTCATTCCTTTATTTATCGCATCGAGTTGACCCTTGTCCTTCTTTGATTCAAATTTGATCACCTTCGGATATTTCTTTGCATACTTTTTAATTATTTGCAGTGTTCCGTCAGTCGAACCTCCATCCTGAATAAACACTTCAAAATCTGAATATTTTTGATTAACTACCGACCCGAGAGTCTTTTCGATATATCGGGCCTTATTAAATGAAGGAATTACAACGGAAATCTTTGGGGGTCTCATTCATTTGTTTTTCTTTTTGCCTTTTAAAGCTTCACGACGGACCATATCTTCCAGCTTCTTCTCAAGCTTTTTGGTTCTCACGTAGGTGACCGAGACCATCGAGATTACCAAAATAAATCCTGCGATTGTCATCAGATCAAAAACTCTGGTAACCAAAAAGGTCTTTGCAAACGGTTGAAGCAGTTCCGGAAAAACGATAACAACAATAGCCAGAGTCCACATAATAATCCAAGAAACAATTTCGGAGCCGCTTAGCTCTCTCCTTTTAAAATGAAGCACTGAAAAATAAATCATGCAAAAAGCAAATAGAAGCGCAATTACTTGAATTCCAATTATCATATTATAGCGTTAGCTGCGATCACAATGTGAATTTCCAACCAACTACGTCAGCTAAAATGCCAAACGCATCCAATATTGTAACACCTTTGACTTTATCATGATAAACGGTCCCTATCGGAACTTCGCAAAAAGGTAATTGACTCCTACCAACCCTAGCAACGATTTCTGTTTCAACGCCGTAACCTGGCGAGTTCCACCTAAGTTTTTCGTAAGCTTCCTTTGTTAAACCTTTAAAACCGCAAAGCACATCAGAAACATAAACTTTAAAAGTCATACTCATCAAAACCGAAGCAAATTTATTCCCCAAAAATCTTACTAAAGGAACTCCGTAAGTATAATTTCTCGACCCAAAAACCACATCATATTTCCCCGATTTTACCATCTTAATAAACTTAGGCAAATCCGCCGCTTGATGCTGTCCATCCGAATCCATAAAGATTGCTGCATTGGCCCCGTGATCAAAAACGTAATCGGCTCCTGTTTTCATTGCCGCCCCTTTACCCAAATTTACTTTATGTTTAAGAAAAACCAGATTTTTTAATCTTGTGTTTTGAACCGCACTTGCTGAACTGTCCGAGCTTCCGTCATCAATAACAACAATGGGTAGTTTGTACCTGGAGACTTCCTTCAAAACTTTTGCAATATGTTTCTCTTCGTTAAAAAGAGGAATAACAACAAAAATTTTCATGCGAGATTTTGGATATACCAATCAATGGTATTTTTTAGTCCCTCTTCGAAAGACGTTTTTGCTTTAAAACCAAATTCTTTATTTGCCAGTGAAACGTCAAGCATTCTTCTGGGTTGTCCGTTCGGTTTCGTCCTATCCCAAACAATTTTTCCTTCAAAACCACTTAACTTCTTAATCAGTTTTGCCAAATCACGGATTTTAATTTCAAAACCGGCTCCGAGATTTACAGGATCCTCTTTGTTATATCTTTCAGCTGCCAAAACCAGTGCTTCAGCGGCATCGTCAACATATAAAAACTCTCGAGAAGCATTTCCAGTCCCCCACACAATCACTTCTTTGTCTCCTTTTTGTTTCGCTTCGACAAATTTCCTGATGAGAGCCGGAATTACATGAGAAGATTTCGGATTAAAATTATCCCCCGGCCCATAAAGATTTACGGGTAAAAGAAAGATTGCATTGAATCCGTACTGTTGACGGTAAGCCTGCGCTTGAACCAACTGCATTTTTTTGGCAAGCCCGTATGGTGCATTTGTTTCTTCCGGATATCCATACCAAAGATTTTTTTCTTTAAAAGGAACCGGAGTAAACTTCGGGTAGGCGCAAATCGTTCCCAGAGCAATATACTTCTTAACTTTCGCGGCTTTTCCCGCCATCATCATGAAAGTTCCCATTAATATATTGTCATCAAAAAGATTTGCCGGAAATTCCCTGTTGTATCCAATCCCGCCAACATTTGCCGCCAAATGAATTATTATATCTCCCTTCTTGGCAACCTTCAGGCAGTCCTCATATTTCCTAAGGTCATACTCGGGATGCTTAGGAATAAAAATACTCCTAGGCTTTTTTGCTTTAATTTTTGCAACTAAATGTTTTCCAAGAAAGCCGTTCCCACCCGTAACCACAACTCTTTTACCTGTCCAAAAATTTTTAGCCATTTTCCAAAAAAGAAACTAAAAGAAGTATAAACGAAAGAGCGTAAAAAGCAAAAAGGCTATCGGCAAATTTTTTCGTAAAGTGCAAGGGTTTCCATGGCAGTCTTTTCCCAACTGTAAACCCGTGGAAGTCTTACATCTCTATTAGGGCTCAGGATTGCCCCTGCTATAGCCTTAGCGTTGTTAGGATCAACATATTTTAGATCGTCACCCAATATTTCAACAAGGGCTTGAGTTTTCGAAGCGGCAAGAGGAGTTCCACAGGCAACCGCCTCAAGTGCCGGAATGCCAAACCCTTCGTACAAAGAAGGTTGAACATAAACCGACGCCAAATTATAAATCGCAACCAAATCACTGTCGGGAACAAAACCCAATCTAATTACGCCGGACCAGTCAATATTCCTTAAATGCCTAAGTTCCGGGTGGTTTAGATCCAACTTTTCAATTTCTTTCGTCTGCTTACCAGCCATAACAAGCGGAATCTTGGCAATTTTACAAGCTTCAACCAAAGTTGGAATATTTTTATTATAATTCACATCCCCGACATACAAAGCAAACCGACTTGGTAATTTATATCGGTTTGTAATTTCCGTTTTCCATTTCCCGTTTTCAATTTTTCTGTATGCCTTCGGTGGCGCCAGGTAAGTTACATTAACTATCTCCGGATTAACTTCCAAGAATCTGCAAATATCTTTTTTGGATGTTTCCGTAATGGTAATAATTGCGTCCGCATTTTTTAATATCAATCGTTTATTCCTAATCCAATTAATTTTTCCCCTTACTCCCGGAGGAAAATGCGAAGGATAAATTAGAGGTATAAGATCGTAAATTGTTAATACAAACTTAGTATTCTTAGGCTTTAGCGGAGGCAACGAAACAAAAAAAGGATTAAAACGGGTAAAATGAACCAAATCATATTTACTCAAATCTTCTTTCGAAACATCAACTCCCTCTATTTTCAAAGCTTTGAGAAGCTCACGGGTATATACACCAATTCCGCGAACCGCATCACCACCGTTGAGAGGCCCCGAATCAATCGCAACTTTTGGTATCATAGATCCTTCCAATTATATCTTTTTAGAAAAGAAAAGAGCAAAGATGAAAGATCCAGATAAAGAAATGGCAAAATTATTATAAAATAGCGCGTAAACGGAACCTCGGTGCTAACTAAAATAAGGTAGATTATTGGTAAAATGTAAAAGAAAAATTTGATATCTTTTAATTTTGTTTTCAAAACCAAAATTAGTGAAGCAAGCAAAGATACCGGCCAGAAAAGACTCCAAACACTCGACCTTACCACCCCGTTTTGCCACCAGGGTGCGAAATAACCGGATAAAAATAGCAAGATCGATCCTCCCCATGAACCGGCTGAATTATGCGTAATCATAAATTTTAAAACCCTTCCTTCGAATAGAAAAATGTTAAACAGTCCCCCGGCTTTAATAAACGATACCGTGTAAGTTAAAGAGAAAACTACGGCCGCAATAACGAAGCTTGTTAAGATTTTTCTGAAATTAATCTTTTCTTTTTTAATGAGAATTTTATATCCAAAGATTAAAAATATAAAAATCAGCACGGTTGACCAAAATTTTGAAGCAGCAAAAAGTCCCAGAGTAATTCCCTGCAAAATAAAATTTTCGGGATAAAAAAATATCAAAATGATATACGAAAGCGCAAAAACTGCCTGTCCCAGATCAAGAAGAGCCTCGTTCATCATACCAGAAAAAACAGGGTCAATTAAAAGCAGTAAAACGCCGACAAAAGAAAGCCAAGCATTTTTGAAAAGTTTCATTCCTAGTATAAAAGTCAAAAAAAGCAAAAGAAGCGCGAAAATTACTTGAATATAAAACGGATTTCCAGTTAAAAGTGTCGAAAAGCCGAAAAGGTACTTCATAAGAGGAGGGTGCTGAAAATTATATTCCGTCGGATCCGTCCCCTTTGCATATAGATAACCTGTTGCAATATAAATATCGTTATCTGATATAAAAATCCTGTCTTTAATTTTTCCCAATGAATCTTCAATGTCCTGAGAGCGTAAATATTGTGGAACTAAATTCAAACTAAACTTATATTTAAAAATGTCCTGATGTTTTACAAAAAGATAAATAAAAAAGAGAATCGTTATCAAAATATACGGAAGAATTTTTTTCATTGCGTCAGATATTTAAAATACGCAATCGGAAAATGCATCGAGGAAAAGAAACTCCAAAGAAATCCCCCGGTTCCGTCCAAAAAACCGAGATGGCGAAAGTAGAGATTAAAAAGAGTATACTTGGGCTTCAATATTGTATATAAAATAAAATTCCAGGAGTTCTTGGGAACCACTTTGGATTTTAGTTCTTCCGCCTGAAGATCTGTATAACGGTTAAAACGCACTAAGTACCGTGCAATTGTCGGTGAATCATAATGATCAAGATCGTTTTCAAGCCAGGAAACTTCTCCGTCGAGTTGCATTTGTTCGTGCACTGATTTTTGCGGAAAGTTTGCTTTTCCATTTCTGACGAGACGAATAACGCCGTCAGGGTAAACCCCAGCATGGATTAACGGCTTCCCTAAAAAAATATTTCTTCTTGGAATAAAAAATCCTACCACCTCCCAGGTATCTTTCCCAATTTTTCCGTCTCTTGCTTCAATCAAGGCTTGATGTCTTCTAAAAAGGCGGGCTTTTCTTCCATCTTTAATTTTCCGGTTCCTTATTTCGTCATTTGACATGTTGATGACTTCTTTAATTTCGGTTGCAAGCGCTGGGGTAACAACCTCGTCCGCGTCCAGCTGCAATATCCAGTCTCCTGTAGCCTTTTCCAAAGCCTTTTCCTTTGTTATATGAAAGATCGAATGATGAGGCTCAAGAAAGACTTTTGCACCGTATTCTTTAGCAATATCTCCAGTTCTATCCGTTGAATATTCATCCACCACAATAATTTCATCGGCAATCCCTTTCACCGACTCAAGGCACCTACCGATACTCCCCTCTTCGTTTCTCGTTGCCAAAACTACGGACAATTTTTTATTCATATTATTTTGAAACAATATCAGATAAGCCATAGTATTCCGCGACAGTCCGATTTGTCCAATTATCTGGATATCCTTTAATCTGAACTGAAGGAATTAATCCATTTTCCGGAAGTTTAGGAACCGTTATGGTTCCTTTTATATGTTTTAGGGAATCAATTCTAAGTAAGGATATCATATTGTCATACGCCAAACTATAACTTCGGGCAATATAAAAGTCCGTTCCAAGAGACGATTCTATCCTAAACGATGAAAAAATAAACAAAAAAGCTGCCCCAGAAATTATCAACCTAAATATTGGAAAACGCTCAGCCCTAAGCAGTGCAAAAACCTGACCTAAATAAAAAGCCGCAATTTCAAGACTAACCAGCAGTATAAAAGCCAAGGTTATATCCGACCTGTCAGGAGGAATCCTTCCCAAAGTTTTAAAGGCCGGCAAAACATAAATGACGCTTAAAAATACTGGCAAACTCATGGCTATGAAGGTTTTACTGATTGAAGTTTCTAAACTAGTCTCTGCAGATTTAAAGGTTGAAAAAAGATATGCTAAGCAGCCAAAAAGTGTCAGGATAAACAAATAGTTTCCGGCAAAAATTGAATAAAGAATACTCGGGCCTGTCTGCAAAGAATATAGTATAGCGCCTCCCAGACTCATCGGATTTGATCCTCCCCCAACAAGCCTGACTCTGTTTCCCGGCGCAAAATAAACAACGGCAAATGATCCCCATGACACCAAGAAAAGCAAAGCCGCCATTGGTTTCATCTTTTTAGCACAAAATGAATAGGTCAAGAAACCCATGGTTACTACAACAATAAGAGTAGCCACAGTTTCATTACCCCCGACCGCCAAGAAAAGAAAAAGAGAAGCCAAAACGTAGGAAAAAATTTTATAATTTCTAATTAGAACAATACCAATTACAAAAACTAAAAAAATAATCGGCCACAAATAAGTTACGCTCCCCGATAGCCAATACCAGCTTTCAGACTTGTTGGGTGTCAAAACGTACAACGAGACTAGTGAAATCAAAGAAAAAGTCACTATATACAAAATATTTTTTTGAACGGAAATCTTGCGGAATATAATCAATAAAGAAATAATAAAAACTCCCAAAGTAACAAGAGAATATATTAGAGTTTTACTATTCACACCCGACATTAGACTGAAAAGCATTTGTAAAAAGGTTGAGGTAAATCGTCCGGTCCAATTTATATACCAATTTTTCTCAGCACCGAAAAAACCCAATCTTTTGGCCATGTCAGCATAACTGAAGTCGTCGGCAGCCATTCTTCCGAAAGGAATAATCGAAAAAAACTTAATTAGCCCAAGCACCACACCCGTCAAAACGGAAAAAACAACATATTTAGATAATTTTTTCATTTATGACTTTATCTCTACCACTCGGATTCGTGAGCCGATACTAAAAAGTATGCATCAGAGCCATCTGGATATTTTATCAAATCTTTTATATCAAATGACGATCTATACATTAACCCATCATATTGGCTTGGTGTAAGAACGTAAAGAACAAATGGAAGAGGTTGGCTATTTATGGGGTCCCAACCCGAAAATTGGAAAATCCCGAAAGATTGGGCAACATTATAGCTTTTGCTCTGGCTCTCATCATAAACAACAGTTCTGAGATAATCCTGAACGGGGTAATGGAGGTAGTTCAAAATAAAAATGTAGGGTTGTTGTCTGTCTTTAGTCATATAGACCCTTTCATACTCGGGATGGTCTTTAATATAAGTGGCAATTTGCTTCATACCATACTG
The DNA here is from genome assembly GCA_049519355.1 of Candidatus Microgenomates bacterium. Classification (GTDB taxonomy): domain Bacteria; phylum Patescibacteriota; class Microgenomatia; order UBA8517; family UBA8517; genus JBEKQV01. Next base: position 24,785 of record JBEKQV010000001.1, read on the forward strand.
CCACTCAATGGCATCCTTTTTGGCATATTTCGTATAGTAATAATTCAAGTAACTTGAAAATTCCCAAAGCATCGGCACAAATGCCGCAATAACCAAAGCACCCTGAAACATTTTATTTTTAAAAAGATTTACAATACTATACAGTCCATAAGCGGCTATTAGTTGTTCGCTTCCCATGATAAAAAGCCCTCTAGCCGCATTTGGTGTTGTCCCCGCTAAAGTTCCCGGTATCGGAGCAAGCGCTATCCAGCCAAGAAGCACTAGCCACTCTTTCCTCGGTTTAATTAACATTGCCAAAATTCCCATAAGCAGTAATAAAGCATCGATTTGATAAAACTCCCCGAAAAATTTTACCGAATTTCTTGGATTTTGGTCACCGCTAAGAAAAAGGTAATCTACTGAGAAATATTTCGGATAATTACTAGCCGCAATCTGGGCAATTCCCAAGTACTTATTTCCGGTTTTCTTAAAAAGGCTTGTGGCTTTAATCATATCCTCACCAAACATTGTTTGCTGGGCCCTGGCAAAACCGAGAAGCTTGGGGTTTAAGGCAAAACCTAGAATAAAAAAACCAAGGATAAGTCCGCTAACAATAAGTGCCTTCTTATTTTTAATCAAATCTTTAAAGTACAAAATACAAAGAAGAATGATCATCGGCGGCACAACAACAATTGAAGATTGATAAGAATATAAACTCAATCCAAAACCTAAAAAGGCCAAGGGAAAATACCAATGGTTCTTTTCTTTCCCCAGATAAAAAAACAGTAGACCAAAAATAAAGAAGAAGAATGCAAAATTTACTTCCCACAATCCTCTAGAAAACTGTAAATGATATGGCGATATCGCCAAAAAAATCGCCGCCAGGTATGCCGGAAGATCTTTTTTAAATAAACTTTTTGCTAAGAAAAATATTACGGCAACCCCAAGTACCCCAAAGACAGCGCTGGGAAAACGCGTACTAAAATCGCTAGGCCCTATAAATTTAACAAATACGGCATCTATATAAATATGAACCGGGTGCTTATCATCGTAAAAGGATTGAAAAACCAAAGGAAATTTGTGACCCCATTCGTCAACTCCCCAATTGGCAATCGTATAAGCATTGTAACCCGCATCTACCTCGTCCCAGTTTAATGACGGGGGAATTTGGTCAAGTTTGTAAATCCGGAGGAATGCAGCGCCAACCAAAATAGCGAAAAGAATATAATATTTAAGATTTTTTTTCATCTAGAATAAATCCAAAGGGAAACTGTTCCGTTCAAATTCTTGATTTCGCCAACAGGGTTAACCCCTTTTATTTTGTCATCGTTACTGGCAAAAACCAGTGTATTTTTTTGCAAATCGGTGAGCTGAATCTTCTTAAAAACAAATTTACCAAAGCTTTCTACTGTCGAAAAACCCCAATTATTTACGGGGTTATACATCACCGTCTGCCTAAAAGAATTAGGGTCATATTTTAGATAAAAAAGCGCAAATATATACGGCTGGGCATAATCGTCTGAGATAATTACCTTATTATATTTTGCAAAATCATTTTTGTATGTCAAGAAAATTTCCTTATATCCATATTGCCAATCCCCCGAATTCTTTTGGGAATAACTATTAATAAAATGCCAAAAGTTGAGACCGAATAAAACTAAATATAAAATCACAACCAATACCAGCACAACAGATTTATAAATCTTGGGAATTATTTGAATAAAATAGTTTAACCCAATGGCACAAATAATCGCCAAGGCTGGAGCAAATAATATTGCTCTTAAAGCGTGCGGTGATTGTGTAGTTATTGCTGCAGGAATTGGAGAAAGAATTAATAAAAAAAATGGTAAATAAAGTTTTAAATTCCTTTTCTTGAAAATATATATTAACCCGAAGAAAAATAGCGGCAAATCCACTAAATAAACTTCCCCGTTCCCAAACCCATTGCTACGGGAATTGCTATCACCCGAGATAAATAGAAAGTTGAGACTATAATGAGAAAGATAATTTCCCGTAATTTGCGGGATGCTTGAAAGCTTTAGTGGAACCCCTACGGTACTTAGCCTAACTGCACCGGCATCATACTTATACAATCGATATATCGGTATAACGGAAACCAAAAGGAATGCAAAAGATATGATTAGTGGTACTACATAATTCTTCATTTTGCTTCTGTTAGTTAACAAAAATACAGGAACAGTAATTAAAAGAAATAAAGGCAAAATTACTCTAAAAGAGTTGTAGCTGTAAATTGAGCCGATAAACGAAAAGGATGCCACGATAAACCATTGAGGATTATCAAGAGCGAGAATAGATAAATATATCCCAAGGAGAAAAAACATCACTCCTGCCGAAGCTTCGTACCCTACCCTTGAAAAAATGAAAAACCATGGTGAAATTGATATAAAGAAGGCAGAAAAAAGAGCCGCAGATTTATTTTTCGCTATTTTCAAAGTAAGAAGAAACAAAATAATTACCGTTCCCAGGGAAAAAAGCACAGCGGGAAATCTGACACTAAATTCACTAAGTCCAAAAAGTTTTACAAAAATAGCGGTTGTATATATATAAACAGGTAGCTTAAACTCACCAAAGGCCCGAAAATGTACCGGAAGGATTGCCCCCCACTCATCTTTTAAATTTTGCGAAATAGAATAGGCGTTATAACCAATCGAAGCCTCATCCCAATAAAGTGAGGGCGGGCTTTTGGTAATTCTAAATAAACGGGTGAAAAGAAAGAGAGCAACAATTAGACTCAGCAGAAGATACAATTTCTTCATATTTTCTGAACAATTTGGAAGTCCCCCTTACCGTCAAGGAAATTAATCTGATCTAAAATCGGGGTACCTACAGGAAAATCGCCAGGTTTACCGATAAAAAGAATCTTTTTGCCGGGATTGGCTTTGAGTACATCCTGATAATGAGTTCCCGAATCTCCCAGATCAGGAAAGTAAAACTTATCAAACTTTAAAACCCATTCCCAATTATTGGCTATAAATCTATCCAAATTAGGATTATTTTGATATTTAGCCGGATCATATTTCAAGTAAAAGAGCGTAAACATATACGGCTCGCCATATGTGCGGGACATTACAATTAGATCGTAGTTATTGTAATTCTTCTGGATATAAGAAACGGCTTGCTCATAACCATATTGCCAATCTTCGGAATATTTGTATGGGTAGACATCGTAAAAAAGATAAAGATAATGATAAAAATTGTAAGCCGCAAAAACTATCGTTGCACCCCAGACTATATAACTAATTATTTTCTTGTCCTTAAGCCATAAATATGTTTCATAAATTCCATAGGCGGTAATCATCTCGTAAAACGGCTCGGCAATTATAGTACGCAATGCATTAGGGATACTGTCATCCGTTGTTGCAACCGGGATAAAAGCAATAAGAAGCCAACTTATAAGTAACCACCTAAAGGGTGATTTCTTTTTGAAAAGGAAATAAAGTCCCAAAAGAATGAAAGGTGCTTGAAATTGATAAAGTTCCCCCATTCCCTGAACATTATGTTGCTTGTGCCCCGCGCCGGAAATAAATAAGAAATCGGGGGTAAAATGGGCCAAATAGTTCTCGGTAAAATACATACTTACATAAGTCACCCTGTTATAGATAAGCCTCGTTAAAAGCGGGGGCAGTTTTGAGTTATTCCTAGCTTGATCGATTCTTGGAATCAGTCCCGGATCATTAGTAATACTAACCAACTTATAACGGTCAGTTGCCTGCCCATTAAGTACAATTGGAACGAGGGGTGCTACCAAGACAAATAGTAAAATCGCTGCAGCAACGGCAAACTTAATATTTTTAAGAAATTCTTTTCTGTAAATAATTAAAATCGCGAGAAGGAAAAGCGGTGTAAAAACTCTGGCACTATTGTATGTATAAACTGAAATTGCAAAAGGGACGGCAGATACTATCCAATAAATAGGTTTTTTAAATCCCAAAATCAGAAACCAAAGACCGAGAACCACCCAAAGAACTGAAAAAGACGACTCAAAAGAGACCCGGGTTAGCTGAATATGCCAAGCCGAAGTCGCAATTAAAAGTGAAGTGAGAAGCGCAACACTTTTCTTTTTAAATAAGACGTAAGTTAGAAAATAAGCAGTCAGAACCGTTAGTACTCCGTAAATAACTGGCGTAATCCTGACGGAAAAATCATTTAATCCCAAGAGGGCTATTGCCGGAATTGAAGCGTAAATTTGAGCAGGAAGTTTGTATTCGCTATAAGATTCAAAATTTAGGGGAAGTTTCACTCCCCATTCATCCTTCCCTGTTTTAAGAATCGAATAGGCATTATATCCGATTGCAACCTCATCCCAATTTAACGAGGGTGGATCGGAGGTAAGCTTGTAGAACCTTAAAACAAAAGCCAGCAACAAGACTGCGGCCAAAAGAATAGGGTAAATTATCTTTTTCATCTCCACTCTCATGTTAACAGCTTCAAAACGGCAAGTAAAATCTAATGAAGAGCCGATTTACCGAGTACAAAGAAGCGCCAAATAACCGGATAATATAGATTCGAGAGAACTGTTGAAGGCACCATGGGACAAGTCTGGCTCTCACACTCAATTTCATAAGCGTTATAAACGTATTTAACGTTCCACCACATTCCTACAACAACCACTCCTACAATAACCAGCTGCGAAATCTTTTTAAGCCAGTTTTTATTAAAGATCGTATTGGCAAGCGACGGGGTTAAAAGTGCCGAAAAAGTTAAACGGTAAGTATCGGGAGTAACATTGGGTCGAAAAGCATTAACCAAAAGTGCTCTACTTCCTAGCAAAAACCCCGAGGCAAGAAAAGAAGCAAAAAAATCGGCTCGCTCAAAAATATATTGAATTCCCCAAGCTCCCAGAATCGCCAAGAAAGGTAAAGCCGGAAAACGGTACCAAGCCAAAAGGTCGCCTTCACCGGAAGAAAGCATTACAATTATTACCCAATAAACAAAACTCAAGCTAATAAATTGTTTGAGTTTATCTTTGGGTTGAAATATAAAAAATACCGCAGATACCAAACAAAAAACATACCAGCTGCTTTTGAAAATCGACGTACTATAACTTGGGGAAATGAAAAACCAGGACAAACTGTTAAAACCTGCGGGACGGAAACCCTGTATGGAAATTATTCGTTTGAAAATTTCCGGGCTGAAATGAAAACCATACCAAATATAAACTGCAACAAAAGGAAGTGTTGTCAAAACTAAATAAGAAAGATTCTTAAGAATAGACTTCCACCTAACCGGCTTTTTCCTATAAAGTTCGGCAAAGACCACATAAAGACTCAAACCCAAAATGAAATAACCCGTTGGTTTGGAAAGACCTGCAATCCCAACCAAAATCGGAATCGGAGCTAGATAAATGAACTTGGTCACTTTTTGATATTTCAAAAGTAAATAAACAACTAAACAAAAAAGAAAAGCAATTAGAGTCTCCGGCATCGCAGTTCTTGATGCAAAAACCATAATCGGTTCAGTTCCGTAAATCAGCATTGCCAGAATTCCGGTCCAGAAACCACTGACCGAATCCGCAATCAAAAAAATCAAAACCGAAGTAAGTGCCGAAATTAGTACAACGGGAAACCTAATATAAGATGAAGGTATCCAACCGTTTCTATCTGCGTGGAATAAATGTGCTGCCTCCCCAACAAGAAGAGAGAATAAAGGCGGTTCGTCAAGCCAGGGCTTATACAAAGTTACGGATGCGGAAGGAGCTCCACCCAAATAAGAAATTACCCCCTTAAAAACTTCCGCGCTTTTGGGATAATCGAGTGTTGACCATGAAATCGGCACCCCGGTTTCAATTAAATTTATTCCAGAAAGAGCAAAAAGCTGTTCATCCAAATGGTTTGCAGTCGGAACCCTTTCATAATTGTGGGCTCTCAAAATAAATGTAAAAAGAAAGACAATCAAGAAAACAACAATTTTAAAATTTCGTGTTTTTAACATCCTATGTTTTTAATTATACTGCTCAAAAATCCATTCTTCAGATCCCGTTATTACCGGAACATTTTAACTGCGGATTCGTATGGTAAACCCAAAGTACCGTATTATTATTTAAATCCTTAATTTCCTTAACTAGCGTAAAGTCATGCGCTTCGGCTTGTGCAGACGATATCGCCTGAATATCACCGACTATATATTCATCTTTGCACTGATCAACTCCCCAACTAACTTTCCTAACATCTACGTTGCCTATAACTTTATATTTATAATAAGTTAAATCATCGTAGTAATGATTAAGTAAGCCCAGTGGTGTTTGCGCTTGTAATTTCACCGGATCATATTTTTTATAAAAAGCCATCCATATATAAGGAGCGTCGAATGTTTCGGAATCTAAAACAAAAGGTTGATTTTTATTCTCTTCAGTCATTTGTGCCAAAACCTGAAATGGGTATCCGAAATAAACTGAGCGTTCATACTTCAGAAAAATAAAATAACATACATAAAAGTTAAAACCTGAAATTAGAAGCAAAAATGCCGCCAATAAAATTTTTCGATAATTAAATTTTACCGCATCAAAAATCGACTTAAGACCAAAAGCTATCATTAAAGTCATTCCCCATAAAAGCGGTAACATCCTTAATGTGTAAAAAGGGTCCCCAGTGACAGCTTCCGGTATGGGACCGATTATCAATAATAAAAATATAATTTGAATTAGAGGCTTTGATTTTTCTTCCCAGAGCTGAGCAAACCCGATGAAAAAAGGTATTATCATCCATATATAAAAAACACTTAAATCAGGAATCGAACGGAACAGCTGCGGCTCCGGCTCAAAAAACAAGCTTCTGGGCGAAAAATCCGAAAGATACTGACTTGTAAATTGCCTAGCTATATACAAAGGCCAACCTAAAAAAACCGGTAATTTATCTAAAGAACCTCCATATTTCAGAAAAGTACTTTCCTGCGTATACCCTTGTGTTTGGTACCTGATCAAGGAACCTACATGTTGAAGCGCTGTAAATTGCGGCAACATAACAATTACTAAGAGCGCAAAACCAGTGGCAACCAGCTTTTTAGATTTCAAAAATATTTTTCTATTGATAAAAACGAAGACTGCCGGAAATAGTATACCCGTAATTCGCTGGCCGGCATAAGCATAAGAGGCAATTCCAAAAATAGCGCAAGCAACCGCAAAAAACCATCTCTTTTTTAACGACAAAATTAAAAATAGAATACCGACTGCGGTTATTGCCAAGCCTAAATTGGATCCTACCGCCACACGGCTTTGGTAAATCGCCCAAGGTGCAAGTGCTACCATAAGGCTGGAAAGAAGTCCCAAACACAATTTATTTTTAAGATCCGAATAATAAAAAAGTAAAAAAGTAACCATAATAACAATTAATCCTGAAATCACCGACACCAAGCGTGTTGAAAAAATACTTAAACCAAGAAAGTAAATAGGAATGATACTAAAATAGCCGTAAAGGGAATCCTGAAAGGTTGAAAAGGCTCTGAAATATATCGGCCAGCTTTTACCAAACTCATCCTTTCCCGTTAACAAAATCGAATAAGCATTATAACCCAGCGACGCTTCATCTGTGTAAACACCAGCCGGAACTTGGCCCAATTTATAAAGCCTGATAAAACTCGCAGCCCCTAAGATCAGAGCAAATAATACTATTGTAAGAACCTTTTTTGATTTCATTTTTTAAACAAAAGTTTTATTTTTGGTATTGATGCGGTCAGTCCTAAATAAAGAACAATATTCATAAACGGAAACATCAGTACCGGACCGGGATTATATGCAGGACTGAGAAAACCGGTAAGTACCAACGCAAACAAGAAATATGCAATCAAGAATAAATATTGCCGATAATAAATTATTAAAAATAATATTCCGATAACAAAAAGGGGCAAAACAAAAGGAGAATATTTATTAGTCTCAACAATACCTGCCTTTTCTCTAGGGTGACTTTGGAAGAAATACAGATTGGGATCCAAGGTATAAAAAACATTTCGCAAATATTTACCGGCACCCAAATTAAAATCTAAATAATAATGTTGGGCATACCTATTTGTAAAAATTATTCCGAGGCCATTAGCTAAAATTCCATGTCTCTCATTAAGAACATTTATTTCGGTTGGTGAATTGGTTAACAGGGTTTTATCAAATTTATTTCTCAAGATAAAACCGCAAGCCATTGTTAAAAGTAAAACCGAGATCAAGATGGCATCCCTCCAATGTTTTCTTAGTTCTTTCAGCGTAATCAAAACAAAAATCCCAAACTCAATAATTAATAAAACAATACTTATGACGAGGTTACTTAAAAGTATTTGCCAAATCCAATAATTTGCTAAGGTAAGAATTAGCAGATATAGACATTTCTTGTAAAAATTACGCGGCTTGGGTAATCTCATCACATTACGATATACCCAATCGATATAAATCTGCAACTTATTATCATTGCTGATTTTAGTAAATCATCGCAATTGATATACTATGTTTTGTAATGAAACGGATATTTATACTCCTTTGCGTCTTTCTTTCCGCATTCGTTATTTACTTTTTTGCTAAAGACAGGTGGTTGGGCTACGCAACAATTCCAAATAACAAAATCTTTGACGAAAGAGATTATGCTCTTCAAGGAATAAGTTTAAGAACCAGCGGAGTACCTATTGGCTGGTCTATATATGGCGAGTACACAAAGATGCCCACAAGCGTACACTCCACCGGTCTCTCGGGATTTTCAATACTCGTAAACAACGTTAAACCAACTTTTTCCAATCTAAAAGGTTTTCCCTACCCTGTTTTTACAATCAATCAATTCGATTTTGGATTTGGCACCCAATACTTAAAGTTCGTTCAGCCTTTTCTCGATCATCCGCCATTCGGCGGTTTAATCTACAGTCTCGGCATTCCCAAGACCGCAAAAAGCTTTTTGGACATCAAACCAGCCGATTACCGAAAGCCAGCTCTTTATTTAGCCATTATTACCAGTATTTTACTCTTCGCATTGGTTTTCCAGACTTTTGAAAATCCATTCATCTCAACACTTAGCATTATTGTCTACAATTCAGTACCCACCTACATACTCGTAACCAGATACGCGCTTTTGGAAAACGTAGTCGCTCCTTTTGCGCTTCTGATGCTTAATTTATTACTTTTAGCCCATCGTTATAACAAAAAAAGAAAAACATCTTTACTTCTTCTTATCATTTCCGGGCTAATAGCCGGTCTAACTATTTTGGCGAAAGAGTCTGGGGCCGGATTTTTGTTAGGAGGAATAATTCTACTCATCATCCACAAGACTAGTAAGTTAAAACTATTTTCGTACTTGGGGGCAGCTTTAGTACCTATTACTACCTATGTAGTCTGGGGGTTGTGGTTTTTCCCCTCACTCTTTGGGAAGATTTTTATTTTTAATTCCAGTACGTCATTTTTGGGATCTCTAAATTTCATAAAAATATTCCCAGGGGCCGGCTTTCAAGACTTTCCCTTTGATGGCTGGTGGATTTGGGGTTTCATATCGATCATCTTCTTAGTTTACCTCGGAAAAAAGACGGCAATTCCTCTAACCGTTCCGTTTCTCTGCAGTCTGTTTACAGTCCTATTCTTTACGAGTGTAAATTATCCCTGGTATTATTTTGCGCTGATTCCATTTTTAGCAGCAGCCTCGGGTTATGCCCTCTGGAAATTAATTACCGATCCGGATCCAATTCTCCTGGGAACTTTCTTTCTATTCGCACTGTCAAGTAGTTTCTATTGGGGTTACACGGTTTTTCATCTTCCACCAAGTAGTTTGGTTTATAGAGTGTTAATTGCATTCTTTACACTTGCGGGGACGTTAAGAATAATCTTTCCGAAGAAAAAGATTATTACCACCGGTTGGGCAATCGTATTTTGTATATTAATTTTCGAGGTGGTGAAATGGAACAACTTCTCAATTTTATATATAATTGCCAACTGGGGAAAGCTGGCAATTCCCAGCTTTCCACTTCTTTAAAGAAGTGTAATATTAAGTATCAGATCAATGAAAAAGATAACCAACACGCATCTTTTGATTACAGTACTACTCGTAATCAATTTACTTTTCGTAATATTTATCCAAAAGAGCCTTTATCCTATTCACCTGGTCCCACAAAACTTCTTTATTAGTGATTTGGTTGGCAAAATCATATATCTTCCAAGTGTATTAATCTACCTTTTCGAACTCGGAAATTTAATCCTACTCTGGTTAATAGCCAAGAAATTCTATAATGGATATTTTGCACTAATTCCTCCCGCAATTTATGCAATTTCCCCTTGGAACAGCTACCTAACCGCAACAGGTTCTTTTTACATATTCCTTCTTTTTATAATATTGATCGTTACTTATTCCCTATTGTTAATCAAAGAAAATAAAAATTTGCCAGGTGTAATTTTACTCACAGTTTCATCCGTAATTGCTGTTTACAGTTCATTCTTCTTCCTGGTTTTAATCCCTATGATTATCGGATTAATCATCATACTTAAATTTATTCCGCTTAAAAATTTAAAGGTTCCGATTATTCTAACCGTATTACTTATCACCCCACTTCTTTTTACAATCTATAAAAATCATCTTTCCTTTAAAAATATTGCACAAAATCAAATACGGATTTTTGCGGATCCGGGGCTAATTAATACAGCTAACAGTTTCCAGGGAGAAGCCAGAGAAGAGAATTTCGGAACATTGGCAAGAATCTCTGAAAACAAATATTTTTTCATGGGAGAATATTTATTATTAAAACTCAGTCAACAAGTAGCTCCGACAACTTCTTTTACTTCTCAAGAAATGCTTTTGAATTTTTCTTTCAGCTCCCCTATTTTCTTGGGCTTTCTTATACCTTTCTTTTATGGAATTTATATATTACTTAAATCGGATAGCGCCAGAAAAATTATTTTTATTTCGGGACTGCTGATGTTCCCTTCGGTTTTGGCTAAGCAACCCGTAGATCTCAACCGATTGGTTATTTTTATGCCCATTATTGTTTTTATTATTTCCTACGGGATAGTTAAACTTATTGAACAAAAAAACAAAAAAATGGTTTACATTGTAATTTTTTCAGTATTAGTATTTCTTCAGGTACTGATTACAGTTTCCGATATTAAGCTTAGAGAAAAAGACAGATTTATCCAGTATTTCGGCCAAAACTATGAAGTAAAAGAACAATGACGACCATAAAAAAAACAATTTTAGTATTTATCTGTTTACTTTTTATTACAATTCTCGGAGGATTTTTGAGATTTTATAAAAATACTTCAAATCCTCCAAGTTTAAATGGTGATGAAATCTCGTTCGGTTACTCCGCTTATTCTGTTTTAAAAACGGGAAGAGATGAATTCGGAGTTTTTCTTCCTCTAGTTTTCAAGTCAGTCGGCGATTACAAAAATCCAGTTCCTGCATATCTAATGATTTTGCCAATTAAGTTTTTGGGGTTAACCGATTTCGCCGTAAGACTCCCCAATGCAATCTTCGGAACAATAGCCATACCGATTTTCTTCTTCTTTCTGATGTATATTCTTAAGAATAAAAAAATCGCTCTTCTAGGGTCTTTCCTTATGGCAATTTCTGCCTGGTGGATATTTTATTCCAGATACGCATATGAATCATTAATCGCGAGCATTTTTGCTTTAATCGGAATCTGGTTTTACATGAAACTTCTGGATGATATAAAGGAAAAGAAATATCTTTTTCTTTCGGTCTTTTTCCTCATTCTAACGATGTATACTGCTTTTGCCCAAAGATTATTTATCCCTGTTTTTGTGGCCGGAATAACGGTATTCAATTTTAGGAAGTTCAAAGGCAATTATAAAACCTTTATAGTATTTTTGATAACTTGCGTACTTCTCGCCCTTCCCCTTGCATATGTAACTCTCTTCAAGGAAGCCGGAACCAGGTTGACGATGGTTCTGATCAGTAATGATATTGAATTTAGCCGGTACGTTCTTCTTAAAAATTTCGGCTCGGTAAAAGATCTGGCACTTCTGGCGCTCTTTTGGGCAAAAAGATATCTAAATTATCTTGATCCCAATTTCCTCTTCTTCAATGGCATGCACATGACCACTCTGGATAGTTTCGGATTGGGACTTATGTATCCATTTGAAATACCTTGGTTAATACTCGGTATTTTCTCGTTTATAAAAAAGAAAATCCCCCATAAAGACGTTTTTGTAATCTGGCTCTTAACCGGAATTATTCCCGATTCTCTCACAAATAATCAACAGCAGGCAGGAAGACTTCTTCATATCTCTTTTATTGTAATTCTGGTTGTGGCCCTTGGTTTAATAGAATTTGTTAAATGGATTCTCAAAATAAAAGATAACTTAACCAAAATATTAGTCGCGGGAGCTTACATAGTATTTATAATACTCATTCTTATACACGCATTTCTAACCTTTTCGGTGCATTTCCCAAGAGCTAAAGGTGAAAGCTACGATGAAGGCTTGAAACAAGTCTCCCTATATGTAACCCAGCATCAAAGCCAATATAAAGAAATCATGTTCGACACACGTCATGGCGTTGACGGACCCAGCATGATAAGCAATCCCTACCTTTATCTTCTTTTTTATTCAAAATACGACCCGAAAACATACCAAACCGAGACGAGGATCTACGGAAGCGCCGCAAATCCTTATTACCATTTCGACAAATACACCTTCACTTATATCAATTGGCCCGTCGACTCGCTTAAGCCCGACACCTTGTTTGTAGCAAGCCCATGGAGTTTCCCGTCAGATTTACACGGAGTCAAGATTCTTGACACTATCTACTTAACCAACGGCCACATTGCTTACTATATAGCGGTTCCTGCAAAGAAACCTTAAACCTTTTTGGTTAGAAGAAAAAATGCAGGGTCCCCTGAAGGATAATAAATAATCTTTATAAGTTGGATATTACTTGGTAATCTTGCGGGATTCGTCGCTAGATCAGAAGGAAGCTCCTTAAAAGGGGCCAGATAAAGTGTGTTTTCAGGAAGAACGTTGCCAAGATCGTAAAGGTTGACCGAATTTCCCACTGGAGGAAATAAAAATTTTCCCTCTTCAATCATTGAACCAAATCCCGGAAGACTCACGGTATGACTTACCCCGTCTTTCTGAAATTCGCTTGGCGGATATTCCGACCAAGCCAAAAAGTATTTCAAGGATGGCTCATCCGCACTGCTAATAATTACCTCATTGTATTTCTTCGATTCTGAAACGGCCAAAGTTATGGCCTCTTGGTATCCTGCCTGCCAAAATTTTTCAGAATCCCAAGGATAATGTACAAAAAAGTAATGAACGTAGTTGAAGAAACTCCAAATCAATATAACGCTTATTGCCGACGCCCAAACCAACTTGGTCTTACCTTTAAGTATTCTATATACACACACCATTCCGAGACTGGCGAGAACTATAAGCGGAAAAATCAGCAAAAATTGTCTTGTTGCATGGTTTCCGCCATCCTGTGTCAAGTCCCCCGGGATGGGGCCGGCAAGTAGAAGAAATAAAATTGTAAATTTCTCATTATTTTGAATTTCTTTTTGTTTTGTTAATAAGAAGTATAACCCGGCAAGAACAAGAACAGATTCGATAATATAAAATCCTCCGGAAGCTGATGAATTTTGGCGCGGCGAAGGATCTCCTTTTACGAATAAGAAATCCCCCGATAAAGATTCAAAATAATTATTAATAAAAATATTGCCGAAAACTATAATTTTGTTATGAAAAACTTTTTGCAAAACAGAACTAGCCGATATTCCCCCCATTTCCGTATCTCTTACGCGATTCGCTCCAATTTCACCGATTATGGTTGGCCGGTTAAATATTGAGATTGAATCAAATCTTGCGGACCCTTCTCCAAAGACTGTGTCAATTGCAAATGGAACCGTAATAATAAGAAAAACTACGGAACATATAATTAAATATTTTTTCTTAATCTTAAAAATATCTTTGTGCCAAATTAAAGCTAAGGCAATAACAGTTATAGGTAAAAATAACTTTGCGGTACTATATATCCACGGAGTAAAACCCAAAAGTATTGCTGATGGAATAAGCCACAAATTCTTTTTCAAACCGTATAGAAAAAACAAAATTCCGGCAAAAAAAAAGGTATAGAGCATAGTTGCCTCAAACCCTGCTCTGGAGTAAAGAATGTGCCAAGGCAGAATTGCTAAAAGAACTGTAGAAATGAGAGCCATATATTTATTCCGTGTTAATTCTTTGACCAGAAAATAAGTAACTAAAATACCGAGTATTCCGAAGATCGCTGCAGGAAGGCGCACTCCGTAGGGTGATATGCCAAAAATAGCAACTGTGGAAGTAGAGGCGTAAATATATAAAGGCGCTCGCCATTCCGCTAAAGACTGAATATCAATAGGGAGAAGATGGCCCGAGTAATCCCTTCCTGTCTTAAGAATAGAAAGTGCTTGGTAACCCACATCCAATTCATCGCCGAAAAGTGAGACCGGATTTTTGTCTATCTTGTATAATCTTAAAAAAGATCCTAAAAAGAGAGTGAGAATCAGGGCAATTAATACAAATCTTCTATTTTTAATTATTTTGCCCATCATGTCTTTTTCTTGATAACATAGAGCATTCTAACACCTGTTGGTCCGTCAATTTTTTCTAACAGCAGACTATTGATATTCTCTTTAGGGTCACCAATATAAAGAACCGTTCCTTTAATACTATTCACAAAATCACCTACTAAGGTATCGGGTATATTGGTAATGTATACATTACCATATTTTCTAAATTTATATTCTCCAAAACTAAAGGGGTTTTGATTCTCGGCAATTACCTGTCTTGGATCGATTTTGTTATAGACGGGGTAGGCAAACTGAACGTTGTCGATCTTATCTGAAAGAAAAATGTAATCATATTGGTTCTTATTAAAGTCAGCAATTTCAACTGCAGCTTGCGCCGGATACGACCAAAACTCATTATATTTAATAGGTAAAAGGAAATATAATTTATCCAACAGGAATACAAACTGAGCCAACCAAAAAACCGCAATTAATGCCAGAGATATCCTTCCGACAATCTTATTTCCGTTCCTTACAATCATCAGTAGTCCACAAGCGGACAAAAGAATCAAAGGCGGGAGCATAAAAGAATCTCTGAGAGCATGCGGAATTATAAGAAGAGCCGTCGCAATGGGCACAATGAGTATCCATGATACTAGAAAAACAAAGTGTTTCCGGTCCTTATTCCAAAGAGCAACAAGACCCACGAAGATTAGGACTGCATCTACTATATATAACTCTCCCGTTCCGGTCATATTATGAACAGGATCTCCATCGCCTGAAATAAATAGGAAATCAAAGGATAAATTGTCTAAATACGCATCCCTTAAAGAAACAAAGTATTCAACAGGCTTATTATGAAAAAGAGGCGACAATTTTTTCCCTATCGGGTCGATAGTTCTTTCCAGATTAACCTTTTGAAGTATCTGCTGGGCCGTATCATGATCAACAAAAATGTTGATACTCGTAAAACGCTGTTCAGAATTACCGAATAATGTTTGTTGGGCCGAAACGAGTACTGCGATAACTCCTACAGCCAAAGCCGCCATCTTTAACAAGCGGCCTCCTTTACTAAAAAAATCCTTTATAATTCCTCTATTGAACCACACCAAAAGTGGAAGAACTAAAAACAAAGTAAGTTTGTAAGTCGGATAAGTATGTATTGCAAGTCCCCAGGCAAGTGCAAAACCCAAATAGTATTTCGGGCCGCGTTTGGCCAAAAGCAAAAATAAAAGCCCGAGGGTTGCCAATGTTAAGGCAAAATGCGCTTCAAAACCACCCCTGGAAAGCGATAGATCCCATGGTGAAATTGCAACCAAAAAACTCGCAATAAGCCCTACTTTTTCACCGAATAGCTCCTTTCCCAGAAAATACATAATCACAATGAGTCCCAGTCCCGAAAGAATTGAGAGAGCGCGTACTCCGAGAGCGGTTGGGCCAAAAATAGCTACAAAAGGAATTGAAAAATAGACATACCCAGCTGGCCGACCAGCACCCATTTCAAAAGTAATCGGCAAGAAATGTCCCAAAGTATCATGACCGGTTTTAAGAACAGAGTAAGCATCACCAACCAATGTTAACTCATCTCCGTATAGGGGAAGTTTTGTAACAAACAAAATTCTAAGAATCAAACCAAAAATCAAAATTAAACCCAAAATTACTTTGTTTTTCATTACTTTATTTTAAAAATATCCACCTCGGTGTTGCTAAATACTTTTTCTAATTCCAACTTGGAATAATTAATTCCTGACTCTTCACTTTTATTTAAGTATATATAATTCACCTTGTAGTTGCTCATAAGTACACTAAATTTACTGCCAGTTTTATCATTAAATGCAGAATCGCGTACCGTTTGAAGAGATGTAAAGTTATATCCCATTATGTCAATTTGCTGTGTATCGGAAATTAATGTTCTTCTTCCGGAAAGTGCCGCGACATAACCTGTATCGCTCCAATCATAAATCGGAATCGGAGGGATACTACTACTCGCCGTATTATATTGATTAAACGGAGCCGTCAGGATAACAGAATCGGGATTAGTAGTTTTCAAAAAGGTCAAAGCCGAAAGCTCGGCGGCACTAACTTCGGCAAGGGGTTTATTCGCGTAAAATTGCCAGAGAAGACCAAATGTCGTTGGTATCGCCAAAACTATAACAATAAAGGAAATGGTAATTTTTGCAAACTTATTTTTTAGTTTATCCATTAATCTTCCTATTAAAATTGCGGCAATATAACCGAAAAGTAGAAGAAAATATTGAGAAAACTGTATTGAATTATAAACTACTCCCCTCTGAAGAAAAATCAAAGGAATTACAAAACCAATTAAAGCTGCCGTATAAACAAAAACATTTATAGACTTTTTAATTTCGCCTTTTATAAAATCTCCAACTATTTTTGCAAATCCGATAACCCTCATTCCCAAATTCCCTACCAAATAAATCAAAAAGGCAGTTCCCTCTAGCTGGGCGACTCTCAAATAGGAAGTAAAGCGGCCAACAGCAAGATATGTCTGTCTTCTAAGTTCCCAATCAAGAAGACCCAAATTAACAACCACCATTGTTCTTATAAACCACCATGGTTGGTAAATAACAAAACTGGCAGTCCCCGAAGAATTAGGAAAATAGAGAACAGAAGAAATTGCTAGGACTATTCCGAAAAACAGAATCAGTGGATATCTTTTCTTAAAGACAAGCTCATAAATTCCCAAAATTAGAAGCGACCCCAAAATAATTAGCCCTCCGTAGACTTTAAATTCAATGGCAACTCCTCCCAAAAGTCCGGCCAAAATCAAATAGGAATTTTGTCTTAACCGCAAATATTTAAGAAGTAATAAGAGAAAGCCTGTCATAATTATAAAATCAGCCGCTTGAGGAGGGTTGCCCAGAACTGAAGGCGTCTGGTTCATCCAAAAAATTGTTTCCCCTCCGATTGTCCTATTTTGAATCCAGGTTACGATATAACCAAAACTCCCGGCGAAATAGGTAAAAAACATTGCCCAAAGACCTGCTTTTTCACTTTTCGACCAGGAGCGGACAAAAGCAAAACTTGAAAGTCCCAAAAGAAGTGAAAACAAAACCGGAAAGAAGCGAAAGTAAACATCAAGGTCGGTAAAATGAAACATTCTTGAAAAATCGGACATTAAAAGATCAACAAAGAAATGGTAGTTTTGCAAAACGTGTCCAGCAAACTCCGGATCCTGAAAAGGAAATATGCTTCTTTTCATTTCCTCCATAAGAGCTATATGCCACATTCCATCCCTTCCTTGCGCGCTCCAAAAAAGAAGGTTCCCCGAAAAGTTAAATCCGGATGGTGCATTAACTGCAACTTGAGTAACTATACCCAAAAATATAATCACGATAAAACCAATCAAACTCCATTTATTAAAAAGCAATCTATCCTGTAAAAAAATAGTTTTAAAATCCCCCAATAAGAAAAATAAACCGAGTACCGGAAATATCCATAATATAAATCTAATGTGAAGAATAATTGATATGTAAGATATAAGAGTAAATAGAGCAATTCCTAATATTGTAGACAGAGTATATTTTTCAAGATTATTTTGAAGATTAATTTTAAATAATTTTAATAAATTAAAACCCGGAGTTGTAAAAACAATTAAAGTTATAAACAAAAATAATACCAGCCATATTAAATCGGTAAAAATATTAATTAACATTTGAATCAATCAACTTTATAGATATCTACTTCAGGATTACTATACACTTTGACCATCCCGCTTAGCGAAGGGTTAAATGTTTCCGTATGCCCGTTATCTATAATTGTGTCCTGAGATTTGGGTATATATATAAAACGGACGTTTTCCTGTTTTAAAAATTCCGTATTGTATGCCACATCATTTTTATAAAAAAATTCATTTTCGTTTGCCAGCCTCTGATCCACCGGAAAGTTGGTCTGACGAGCCATATCCTCATCTGACAAATACGTAACTCTATCCGTCAACGAAGAAACATATCCGGTACTTGACCAGGCGTAAATTGGCAGGGGGTTGGTTTTGTAATTGTATTTTAAGCCGTCACTAAACGGTGGAGCAAGAATTATATCGTTAGGCTGTGAGTTATCTTTCAGAAAATTCAAAGCTACCAATTCATTTGGGCTTATTTTTGCATTGGGTGCGCTTCCGTAAAACTCCACAAAGTTACCAATAACCGTAGGGACGGACAACACAACCAGAAGAATAATTATTGCTATTTTTACACCAATATGTTTAACCTTACTTAATAAGTCAAAAGTAAAAATTGCTGCATAAAAACCGGTAAATAAAAGGACATACTGCATAAACTGAATAATATTTGAGGCCACACCCTTTTGCAGAAAAAGCATCGGAATTACAAATGCGACGAAAGTTGCACTCAACATAAACGCATCAATGGGACTATCTAAAATTTTGGATTTAAACTTAACAAGCTTTTGGGCAATAACCGGCAATCCGGCAATCCGCATTCCCAAATTCCCAACCACAAAAATTAAAAGTGCAGCACCCTCATACTCCACCACCCTCAAATAAGAGGTAACTCTTCCAACTGAAAGATAGGTTTGTACCCTTCGAACCCAATCAAGAAGACCCAACTTTTCTGTAAGCATCGTGGTGATAAACCACCAAGGTTGAAAGATTAAATAAGATGCAGCATCTTTTGAAACCAGCTTGACAGTTATAAGATTCGTAACAAGAATTGCGAGAAATAAAAACGCGTAATTAAACTTTTTCTCTCTGATTATTTGAAATAGAGATACAGTTCCCATTCCGGCCAAAAGAACTACTCCTCCGGATATCTTAAACCCAGCGATAACCGATCCAATCAAAAAACAAATAAAAAACCAGCTTTTGGATTTCGACTTCGTAAAAAGAAGAAATGATAATAAAAATGCACACAAAAGGATTATTGCTGAGGCATGAGGCGGATTAGCAACAACCGTATTAAGTTGGGACACCCAGAAAGCCGTTTCACCACCGAAGATCTTTCCGGAATTTAAATAAGTTACAATAAATCCGAAACTGCCGACAAAATAAGTAAAGAAAACGGACCAGTAACCAATCAGTTTATTCTTCCATCTATTCATAAACGAATAAACTGAAATACCCATAAGGAAAGAAAAAAGCACAGGGAAAAAACGGAAATAAAGATCCAAGGGAGAAAAGAAACTATAAATACGGTTATATTCCCCCATCAAAATATCCACCAGATAATGATAATTTTGTAAATAAGTTCCGGAAAAAGCAGGCATTAGAGGTGGAATATTTTTAACAATCGCCTCCATCAGAGAAATATGCCAAAAACCGTCAAACCCCTGAGAGCTCCAAAAGAGGAGTCCGTCCTTGTATAAATAACCGCTTGGAAAACTAATAAAGCCTTGGACCAAAATCCCAACAAAAACTAATGCCAAAAGAACAGGGTTTTTGAAAAATTCTTTCCATGGCACTAAAAGTTTTAATTTGTATTTATAAATTGAAAATAGATTAACTCCGGCTATAAGAAAAACCATTAAAAACCGTGCTTTAATGAGAGCCAGAAACACTGCAAGCAAAACAAAAACAACAATTGAAAGAGCAAAAGATAAAGTTATAATTTCGATCCCGTTAAGTTTTTGTGTATTCTTATTAAGCAGCAAATATCCTAACGGATAAAAAGAAAACCAAGTTAAAAAAATAAATATTATAAATAAAGCGATTGTTTGAAAAATCATTGTTTTGACCGAACCGCAAGTCCAAGACAGAATAAGAATGTGCAAAGAGACAGGATATCCAGTATCGTGTTTAAAATCGTTTCGCGGAAAAAGATATTTATCACATGAGTTCCGGCCGGAATATTGATAGTAATTTGCCCAAAAGGTGCACCTGAAGACAGTTGGACACTTTTACCGTCAACGGTAGCATTCCAACCGGGAAAATTGTATTTACTGTAATTAAGAGTAAACGACTTGGTGGAATCTGTTCGAATAACAGAAGCCAGAGATGTTGCCGCAACAATATTTTTAATTTCACTGCCACTCGTGTAAGCAATTGGGTAGTCTTTAGTGGGTCGCACTTCTGTTGCTTCGGGCAATCGCAAATATTCCTCATCCTGAGTTAGATACGCCGGTAAGACAACAGGAACGGGAATGTAACGTGCCAAATAATAGGAGTCTGTTCTTTCAAGATAATCTTGAGGATGAAAATAACTTATGGTTGTAACAATCGTCAATATTCCAATACCCAAGGCAATCCAAACTCTAAACTTAATGTCATTAAGACCTAAAAGAAATATTGGGGAGATAAAGACCACCATTGTAAGAAATCTCCATGGAAACTGAAAATAAGGTAAAAGCGGAACTAGATTCCAGATAAAAGTTGAACGTATATTCATCATAAAGAGAGAGATAAGTAAAGTTATCAAGGCCCATAAAAATATAATCCGGTTTTCTTGGTTTATTTTCCTAAAAAGAAGAATCAGGAAAATGCTTCCCAAAATAATAGAGACAAAAGCAGCAAAACCAATAAAAAATGACATTGTTGGAAAACCACCGTAACCAAAATAAGGAGTGATCAATCGTTTAACTGGAAGAAAATAATCCTGAAAATCATAGACAGTACTGTATTTAAGCAACGAACTTTGAGTTAAAGCAGGAAACCAAAAATAAAGACTTCCTAAAGCACCCAAAAGAAACATCAAGATAAAATTAACAACTCTTTTTATACGGTCCGGTTTAATAAAGACTAAAAACAAAATCCCCAAAAGAACGGCAAAAGGTAAAAACATATAAGCGGCAATGTCATGCGTCAAAACCAATAACGCCACAGAAATTCCACCCAAACCGATATAACGCCATCTATTTTTTGTATTGCCCTTTGTAAGTTCAAAAACCGAAAGTGAAATTAGCGGAAAAAATACAAAACTGAAAGCCTCTCCAATATCCCCTCTTACATAAATCTCAGTTGAACGGTAAGGTAAATATCCGTAAATTAGGGATCCAACCAAACTTAAATCGGACTTCATAAACTTCTTCAAAAAGGCAAACATAAACGCAACAGAAAGAGGAATGCCCAGGAAAAGAACTGCCTTTGTACTGCCTACTAGAGAAAGTCCTTCCAAATGAAATATCTCTCCCAAATAAAAAGGGAAAGGATAAATAAAATTAAAAAGCGGATAGCCGAAACCAAAACTCAAGTCGGGTACAAAACGCGGAGGAAAAATTCCGGCTTTTAAAACTCTATCCATCTCATAAAGCCATGCAGGGTGCAAATCATCTGAAGCGCCATAAAAACCCAGATGCAAAAGAGCAAGAACCGTAGGAATGGCGAGAATCAAAGCCAAAAGCCAACCGTACTTATTTAAAAACTTTTCGAATTTTCCCATATAAAAGGTAGAACAAAAAAAGCACAAAGCTCAAAACGGAAATAATATTTGCAAAAGTTCTAATCGGCGTATTTTTGAAAGCTCCTTTAACCTTGTAAGTTCCGGGGGGGAGTTTAATCTCAATTCTTCCGATGTCACCCAAGGAATGGGTATAAACCTTACCGTTAACTGTTACTTCCCAATTGGGGAAATAAAAAACCGGGACATCAATCACCGAGTTGATTTTGACAGCGGCGGAAAAGCTAAATCTGTTTGATTTCTCTATAAAATTGGATATTTCACTGTTCCCCGAAAGTAATAAAGGATTACTCGGAGCCGGCTCAACAGGCACTGTAGCGGTCACAGGAAGGTAATCAGTTATTGATCCGCCCTCTTGCAAAAGCCACGATTCTCCAGTCAGTTTTGTTGCATCGGTTACGTTTGATTCAAAATTCTGCGGTCTAAAATATTGCCAATTTAGGACTACTGTCAAAATCACAATTAGCGCCGCAAGAAAGTTAACATATTTCCATCTTATTGCCGAAATACAGTAACCCCCAAGGAGACTTGCCGAAAAAATACTAACCGATAAAAACCTCCAAGGAAACTGTACGTAGGCAAGAATACCGATTCTTTCCCAGATAAATGTAGATTTATTGTGAATCATAAAAACGGAAAAGCAAAAAGCTGCGACAAGAAAAACTGGCATTAAATACTTTTTGATGTTTTCTATCTTTACCGACTTGGCCAGACCAAGTGTGATCAATATTACCGAAAGAATAACAAGCCACCAGTGAGGCCAACCGATTTGGAAGGACATATCACTCTCCATGCTTTTGGTTGCACCCGTATAACCCCATGATCTATCAACAAATAATCTTCCGACTGAAATAAAGTGATTACGCCAGTCCAATGCAAATATGGTTAACGTGTTGGTTTGAACCAAATTCTTCTCAAAATATGCGGGAAGGAGGAAAAATGCAGCCATACCAAAACCAAACAATAAACTTAAAATAAGTGTTTTGAAATTTTTCCAATTCTTCAAATATAGTATTAAGAGTAACCAAACCACAAAAACCGGAGTGAAAAGAAGCGTCATTATATTGTGGGAGGTTAGGAAGAATAACAACGAAAGCGATGTACCGATAAAATCAGCGGATTTTCCTCTTTTGATGAGTCTCAAACTGAAATAAAAAACCAGTGGAATAATGGCAATTGCAAAACTTTCCGCTATTGCTCCCCTAACATAAGTGTCGAGGGCTCTATATGGTGCGAACAAAAATAAAATCCCGGCAACAAATCCTGCTTTAGTTCCAAAAAGTTCCTTTCCCAAAAAATACATAGAAATTCCACCCAGAAGTAAAGGAATAAAGAACAAAGCTTTAGCCGAATTAATGTAGCTGAGGATAAAACTAAAAACCGCACCCAAATAGTACGGAAAAACTCCGTAATAATTAAAAAGAGGAAAACCATTTCCGTAACCCATATCGGGAACCCACCTGCATGGAAGCTGCAGGTCCGCAAAGCATTTTCTCATTTCAAAAATCCTTATAACCTGCAAATCGTCCTGATGAGGAAAATAACCCTTCATAAATAAGGGCCAGAGCACTAGTCCCGATAAAACCACAATCACCCAAAGCCAAATATCTTCTTTAATGAATTTTTTCATTTTTCTTTTTGATAACCAAAAGGGCAGCAACCGTGACAAGAGATATTACCGACAGCCAGTTTCCGATTTTTCTCACTGGGGTATCTGTCAGCCTAACATCAATCGTGTGAGTCCCACTTGGAACTTCAAAAGTGATTAACCCCAAACAAAAACTTTCTCCCATACAATTATTGTTAACATGACTTACTTTTTGTCCATCGATTTTGGTAACCATTCCCGGAAAATCAAACAAGGGGAGTCTAATCAATGCTTCCTTTTTAACATTGATTATTCCTTTCTGAAAATCACTCCCTTTAGAATAACTCGAAAAGTTAGCGCTTCCTTGAAGAATTTCCGGCCGATTCGGAGCGGGAGAAATCGGTGGAAACTTTGCATATATTGGCAGATAGTCAAAAATACTAATCGTAAGTTCTTTTTGCCACGATACGCCTGAGAATTTGTCCGCGTCGGTAATATTTTCCCAACTTTTCGGAACAAAATACCCCACAGTAAGAATAAACGAAATCAAAACAATTATTAACCCAATCCAAACTTTGAACTTTGGAATCAGGAAAATTCCGATTCCGGCAAGTATAGACAGAAGGAAAATACTGACCGCCAAAAATCTCCAGGGGAATTGAAGCCAAGCCAGCATCGGAATAGCGCTCCAAATAAAACTGGACTTTACATGAATCATAAAAAGCGTAAAGAGTTCAACCATTCCCAAAATCAAAGCGAGAAAAACGTAATCTTTCTTTTTCTTTTTTATGAAAATATAGAAAGAACTAATCCCTAACGTAATTATTCCAAAAATCCATTGAATAATACCGGTTGAAAGATTCAATTTTTCGTTCGGAAAACCTGAAGATCCATATCCCCACTCCCTAGAAATAAACAGTCTATAAAGATTTACAAAATGTTGCTGGTAGCCAAAATATCCTTCCAAAAGTGTTTCCGTATGTGCATATTGCCTTTCAAAAATTACCGGCAAAACATAAAACGCTGCAAACCCAATCCCCAAAAGCACCCCGGCAATAACTTTGTATATTTCTTTCAGCTTCTTTTCTCTTATTAGCCAATAGATAGTCCAAACGATTGCCGGAATAGAAAAGATCATTGCCATTAATAAATGTGTCGTAAGAAGTAAACCCAAAGATAAGCCGAGAAGTGCAATATATTTTGCCTTCGAAGTTTTAATCAATTTATATACAGCCCAAAAAACTAACGGGAAAAACACTAATGACCAAAACTCACTCAAATCACCCCTGACAAAAACTTCAACAGCTTTATAAGGAACATAGGTATAAACGAGGGCCGAAACAAAACCCGAAAAATTATCCAAAAAATCACTGACCAAAAGAAACATTACCAGTGCAGAAAGAGTATAGCCAAGGGCGAAAAGTATTTTTACGGTGTCGATAAATTGGAATCCGACTTTATGAAAAATTTCTCCAAGATAGTAAACACTGGGAGGATAATAATTAAATTGCGGGTATCCATATTGGTATCCGGCGTCAGGAACCCACCTGCAAGGAATCTGGAAATCCTGAAAACATTTATCCATCTCATAAACCCTAAAAGCCTGAAGATCATCCTGCATAGGGAAAAATCCGGATCTAACCAGACTGGAAAACGTAGGAATTGTGAATAGAACAATTAAAATTACCCAAAATAATTTCTTTTTTGAATAGAATCCAAGTTTTTCCTTAAGATTCCCGAATATTTTAGATATCATTTTCTTCTAATTCACTTTAAAAATTGTTACGTTGTTATTTTGAAATATCTGTGTCAACCCAAGCTGCTTGGCTCCCAATTTCGCATGCTGATCCGTTAACCAATAAATATATGATATGTTATTTTTCTCAAGAAAACTTCTAGCACTACTAATATTTAGCGTCGTGAGAAAGCTCTCAACGGAATTTCTCCTTCCCTGCCAAGGATATTGTAAATTATCTAAATTCGTTTGATCTTCTAAAAACGTATCCTTATCCGAAAAGGCAGAAACATATGCTGTTGTATCATACATGTACAACGGGGTTAATGAATGCCCACCCAAAATTTTTGTAGAGTTATAAGGGTAAGTTAACACGATACCATCCGGCTGTTGCGATAAGAATTTCAACGCTTCTAATTCATTTGTAGGAATAACAGAGGGTGGTTTCTCCGGCAAATAATAACCCATCGACGCAATTGTTGTTGGTATGGTCAGCAATACAAAAATGGTAATTATCAAGCCTTTTGTAAACGATGATGATTTACTTTCAATAAAATTTCCTACTACTACCCCCGCAGCGATTCCCCCAAATATAAGGGAATAATAGAAAAACTGAATGGTGTTCCATGGGGTTCCTTTCTGCGTAAAAAACATCGGGACGACAATTCCTGCCAAAATTAATGCAAACAAAAATATCTCGATTGGACCTGCTGTTAATAGTTTTTTTGGCTTTTGGAGAAGTGGTTTGAGTGCCACTAGTCTCGTACTGAAATTGCCAACAATAAAAATAACAAACGCTAAACCATAAGCCAATATTGCCTTTCCCCAAATTCTTCCCATTCTATAAGTGGTCATCGCCGAATAGAGCTTGTACCAATTGAATCTGTCTGGGTAAGCCATCATCGATTCCAAAAACCAGAAAGGAGTAAAAACAATTAAGTTTACCGAAGATTTATTGAAGGGAATAAATAAAAACATGGAGATTACTGCCGTGACCAAAAATATCCAAAGTAAAAAATAATCTTTCTTTCTAATTATCTGCCAGATTGCTACAATTAAAATTGAAGTTAAAACTAGAAGTCCCGCGTACACTTTGATAAAAATTGAGACGCCTAAAAATAATGCGGTAAGACAAAAGTTAAATAAAGTCTTTTTCTCAAGATATTTTTTAAGGTATATGAGTCCCAAAAGAATAGTTATCAACGAAAGTGCAAATGGGGGGTTAATAAGAGTTGATATGGATTGCTGGGACCAATACATACTTTCCCCTCCCCAACCTTGACCTCTAAAAAGCGAAACCAACCAGCCAAAACTGCCGCCAAAGTAAACAAAAAAGACCGCAATCAACGATTCGATCTTTGATTTTCGCCAAATATACACAAATGCGTACGAAAGTAACCCAATTGCAAGAGCCAGTATTGGAGGGGTTATTTGAAAATAAAGATTAACAACAGGAATAAAAGTAATTTTGTGTAAAATGGCCAAAATTAAATCAAAACCGATGTGATAATTTTGAATAGGAAGACTTGCAAATGTAGGCAATTGAAACGACCCGCGCGACAAACTTTCAGCAAGAGCGACATGCCATACCCCATCATGGCCGTTTGCTCCCCAAAAACCAATGCCGTAAGAATAAATCCACCCACTTTTTACCATCGTCAAAGACCAAACAATGGTGCCAATTAAAACCAATAGCCATTTAAAAACGTTATTTGTTAATATTTTCATTCTTGTGAAGTATTATTCCGGAAACTTTTCTTATGTCGTCAATTATCGACATTCCGACAAAAACAAAAATCGAAGCAAAATAAGCAACCATTCCAATAACTGTCAGCACAAAGACCGAATAAAGATTTACTGGCAAAAAGTTTCTTAGAACCAAAAGAACAGCTCCCATAATAAAGGATGCCGCAAGTGGCTTAAATGTACTTTCCGTCAACGAAAAGTCGACGTATTTCTTAACAATAAATATAGCGATGATGGAGGAAGCTCCAACAATTGCATAACCTGCTGACGCACCGTTAACACCATACTTTAGACCCAAATAAGGAACAAGTAGCCATGTCAAAACTGTCCACATAACCATTAGTCCCGAAGTTATTTTGATCTTACCTATGGCATTCAGAAGGTTGGTCAATTGTGTCGTAACGGCAGCAAATATCACGTTTACGGCTAAAAATGCAAGAGGAATAACTGCGGGTAGCCACTGAGAGAATTTGGATATGGATTGGAAAACTATCGGGGCAAGAATAACTATTCCGACAACGGCAGGGAAAACCAAGAAAGCAATGAAGAAGATTGAGCGAGTTACATTTTCTTTCAATTCCTTCATGTTGTCCTGCATTCTGGAAAAAGCCGGGAAAGTAACCCGGGTTACATTATCAAGAACTACTCTTAGCGGCATCTGAATCCACCCCTGGGCCCAAGAAAGAATTCCAAGTGGTCCCAATCCGATAACTTTACCCAAGATTATTGTTAAACCGTCATCCTTTAAAACAGCTATAAAAGTGTTTATTTGGTATGGAATTCCAAAAACAAGAAGCTTCTTGAGTGAACTTCTTGAAATCTGAAGTGTCGGCTTCCATGGTTGGAAAAGATATAGCACTGTTACTCCGATAATTCCCCTGGCAATAACCGAAATTGTAAAACTGGTAATTCCAAAACCCTTCCACGCCAAAAAAACCAGAACGAGATTGTAAACAAGAGTCTCAATAATTGCAGATATCGCAACCACTTCGAATCTTAAATGCCGTTCCAATATCACCGACGGAATTGATTTCAAAGAAGACATAAAAAATGAAAAACAAAGTGCATAAAGGAGGTATACCGAGCTTTGATCAAGATTGTAAAAATGGCGTATAAACGAAGTCCCCGCCACTACAATAAGAATTAGTGTAATTACCAGTATCTGCTGAACAGTGAATGTTGTTTTTAGGTCCTCCTGCGTAATTTTTTCCTTCTTCTGAATTAAGGATGCGGCTAAACCAATATCAGAAAAGTAAACCAAAAAATTTATGATTGCGGAGACAACACCAAAAATTCCGAAAAGTACCGGGTTTAGAAACTTGCCCAGAAAAAAATAGGCAATTATTGTGATTATGTAAACCCCAAAGTACTGTTGTGTGAGAGCCACAATACCTTTGACAGTACGGCTTTTGACGGTTTCCAGGTTTATTTCGGCCGTTGGATCCAAATGTTCCTCAGTAGGTTCCACTCATAGATTGTAGCATGCCTGAAGATAATAATTTAGCCTAGGAAGATTTTACTTTAATTAACAACAAACTGTCCCTAGATCCGTCCGGTCTATAGGCCTTCGGGTAGGATGCTATAGTTATACCGATTTTGGAAGGAGCCACATTTAATCTTGATTGATTTATAAGAAGATAGGTTTCGTCCCCTGCCTTGATTGCATCAATCAAACTTTGTGGAATTGTGTTAATTCCTAACCCTACCCCGATAATCGTAATCTTAGGAACATCATTAAGATACATTTCAAGGCCGTCAGGGAGAGTGCCGAAATACCCTTCTGTCCCGACAACAATCTTGGTGGAAGGATTTGAAACCAACCTGTTTCTTAAATATACTGAGACTTCTTTAATTCCGTATCCTGAAGTCCACTCTTCGAGATAACCCGACCTTTCACTCCTGGGTAAGTTTGCTTTTGCAGGATTGAATAATAACCGGTAATCAAAAAATAATGACTGCCCTACAAAAAACACTAATATTAAAGCCAAAACTATCAGCAGTTTTTTTCTGTATTCAAGAAAAGCCGAAGCAGCTATAATAACCAAAAACGGAATTGAAAAAAGAATATATCGGGCGGTTAACACCTTGGCAAATTCACACTGAACCACAATCGGCCCCAAAAACCAAATCGTTAGAATCACAAGTTGCTTCCAACTCTTCTTCCAATTAATTAAATAACCGGCCAAACCAAGAACCAGCAGCGACCACGGCCCCATTGCAACCAGCCATTGCCAGGATTGAATCAAAAACGGTTTAAGGGGGTCAAAGGGACTTACCAAAAAATGATTTATCGGATAAACATAATCCAAGTTTCTACTTGCAATAAGTTCAAAATTAGGTCCAAGTCGTAAAATGTTATACATTCCGTAACCGATTATTAATGTGACAATGGTCAGAGGAACGATTTTAACAAGTCTTTTTGGAGATTTAATAAAGAACCAGAGAGTCGGAAGCATAATTGCAAAGAAGAGTGCCGGCGACTTTGTCAGCCATGCCCCTCCGAGTGCAAAACCGGCGAGCATTGCGCAGTCTAATCGCTCTTTTGTAAAAGCCAGATAGGCAAAAATAAAAGTCCAAACACCAAACATCGTGAGCATTGAATCTACCAAGGCCATTCTGTCAAAAAAGAATGAGAACGGAGAAACCGCATAAATTAAACCTGCGATAAGAGCCACTTTTTTATTCTTAAATAATAAGTATGTTAAGAACGAAGTTCCGATTAGGGTTCCCAAACCGGACAAAACCGAAACAATTCTACCCGCCGTCAACGGATCGTGGATTAATTTCAAAAACGCAATGGTAATCCACATAAAAAGAGGTTCTTTTCCGTCGGACAAAGGTAAAAATCTCAAGGTTTCTTCAACCCTCATCACTTGCGACCAGCGGATATAAATCGCTTCGTCAGCAAAAACCGGTATTATTGTTAAGTGAAAAAAACGTAACGAGAATAAAGCCAGAATGAAAATTCCACCGAGAATATATACCCAATTCTTACTAAAATATTTCATCATAAATACATTTATTCGGTATAACCGAACATCGGATCCGTTAAATTCGCATTTTCTCCCTGACAACTCTTATCCACATCCTTTTGATTATACTTTTTATAATCGGGAAGTATTAATCCCAATGCTCCAAAGCGATCATCAAATTTATTAACAAGAGAAAGCGGAAACACTATTGTATAAACGGGACTTCCGCTTACGGGATCATTTACGTGCATATTTGCCAGATAAAAAATATACCTGTATCCAAGGTTATAGCCGGGGTTTGTAATGTATGAGACTGATATACAAGGATAATTGTGTTTTTGTGCATCCTCCTTTATATATGCAACTATCGCCTTTTTTTGAATATATCCATTTGAGCTGTCCGGCGTATTTAATATCAGATAAATATTTCCTGCCGAATAAACAGCAATTAAAAGAACCGCCAAGAACTTCCAAAACTTTTTCTCCAATAAATAACCAAGGAATAGCGCTGCAATAGCAATCCAAACTACATTCATCCCGTCCAGATAGTATTCGGAAAGATTAAGTGAATTAACTGTAAAAAAGCCTATATACAGTAGCTGCCACAAGGTTAATAGCAGTGCATACTCTTTTGGCAGTTTTTTGATAATTAATAAAAATATTGCAATACCAACCAAAAGATAGAAAGCTAGTCTAACAGGGACTTGGGAAACTGATGGAAAAAAAAGATAGGTCGTATTTGCATTAACTAGCTGCATAACACGGTCCAATTTTGCCCAACCGGTTGCGGTTTGAGGAACCAGATTTCTCTGTGTCGTTACCGATGCAATAACTGCCTTTGTTTGTTGAAAATTATGCCTGGCTTCAAAAATAATTAGCGGAGTTGATAAAACTACCAGTACTCCTGCACCCAATAAAAAATATTTCCATTGAAATTTTTTCCGAGACAAAATCCAAGCAAGTAATGCCAATGGAGATACAACAACTAGGGCAAGATTCAAATGCCAGATAAGAGCAATCAGAACTCCAAAAAGAACAAACCCTATTTTTTGCCGGCCTTTATAAATTAAATACAAGTCATATAAATACCACACAGTCCAAAGCATTACCGGCATCGTGGGAACAACATTTCTATCGGAGAAAACGATCATTTCGGAAACCGTATAAATAATCGCACCAATCAAACCAACTTTTTTATTAAACATTTTGGAGAAAACAAAGTAGAAGCTATAAACCGCAAAAGTTCCGAGAATCATTGTCAAAAGCAGAACATAAATTGGATCCATATGCCCCAGTAAGTAAAAAGGAATCTGAAGATAATAAAAAAGTGCTCCAATAAACACCCCTGTAACGGAAGTTTGCTGCCCGATAAGCCTTACATGGTGATTAACCAAAATGTCTTTGATAATCCAGGACGCCAAATCATTATCGTGCGCATAATAAAATAATTCATTGGCTTTATATGCCCTAAGGAAAAAGGCCAACCCTAAAACAAGGATTATCGGGATATATTTCAAATATTTCTTCATACCTTACTTTAATAATGTTCTTTTTTGAACAACTATTCCACCAAAATTCTTCTGTTCAACTACAGCAGTCTTTGAGTTCTCCTCGCTTATTGCATCATCAACAAAGTTTTGAGGAATCCCTTCTTGAGGTTCTATAATAAAATAATAGATTTGGATATTCTTGGGCGTATCGGGAAGAATATCACCTATATCGCCCACCTGGCTTCTTCCGTGCCAGTATGGCAAATAACCATACTTACCCAATCCGTACCAGCTATACATATATGACCACGTTGTGTTCAACCAAAGGGGAGCGGTAATGCTATTGATACTAAATCTTTGACCACCGGATGATTGATATGTGTAATCTACTGCCTGTTCTAAATTAGAAAGGACCATTTCCCGCCTTAGTGTAAAAATTGTCTGACCATCCTTGTTTTCCGATAATATTTTCGTTAAACCTGAAAGAATAACTATAAAAGTTAAGATAACGGCAAAAATTTTCGACTTTTTCCAAATTGCCGAAATAAACATGGCAGCCAAAATACATACGGCTATTCCTATCCCGACAGTCAAATAGGGTGTATCGTTTCCGCCAAAAAAAACTACGGGTAAATGGGAAAAAAGATAAAGTAGCAAAAAAAACTTCGGGTCTTCCAAATGATTTTTCGATTCCCTTCCCCACTTTTGTGTAAACCAAACAATCATAACAAAACCTATAAATCCTCCAAACCCCAAACTTAGGGGAAAAAGATTAAGGGAAAAAGTTTTACCAATCTGATTCAGATAAACAACTATAAAATCTCCAAAGCCTTTTACACTTAATAAAGTATTTCCTCCAGTAAAAAGATAGATTAATCCTTTTATTCCAGTGAGACCAAACTTGATCTGAGAAATCCAAATAGTACAAGTTCCTGCAATAAGTCCGCCCACAAACGCGCCAAATTGCCTGAGAGTAATACTCTTCTTACAAATAATAAGCCAAGTGGCAATGGCCGCAATGTGGTAGGCAAGAAAGAGATCGGATTGGATAGAGAAACCAAAAAAAACGCCGGTAAGAAGTGCGTACCAAACATTTTTATTCCTTGTCCATAACCAAAGAAATAAATATGTTAGAGGTACAAACAAAAGGCCTATTGTTGGATTTGAAAGCCATGTCGCATATTGGCTCGCCTCAAACGAAAAAACAAAAAATAATGATGACAATAACGAGACGTCCCTCTTTCTAAATAAAAAAAATGACAAGAAGTAGACAACGAAAACCGTTGCTGAGCTAAAGAACGCAAGCCAATAATCGGCAACGACAGGATTACCTTTTGAAGCAAAATAAGGTACGGCAAGAAAATAATCATACAAAACTCCATGATAAAGACCTGGGGCATTTGCAGAAGGACCCTGAATTTTTATGTCTCCAGCAATAATTTGTTTAACAAAAAAGGCGTCGCGGGCTTGATCGTAAGAAAAAGTTATCGCCGATTTATTTAGGTAAAGAACACGTAGTAAAAATCCGATTACAAATATGACCGAAACAGTTAGAAAGCTTTTTTTGTTCACTTTGCTATAAAATTCTTAAAACACTTTCTCCGAAAACTTTGTACCCGAATTTTTTAGAAGATTCCTGGGCTTTAATTCTTAATCCTGTAAGGGAAACCTTGCCTTCAATAATAGACATTGTTATCTTTCTCAAATCACCTTCGTTTTTCCACAAAAAACCGTTTACTCCGTTTTGGACTATTTCCTCATGGCCTCCGGCATCAAAGATAATCGGGACCGCTCCCGCAGCTAATGCCTCAACCACGGTAATCCCAAAATGCTCAACTTTTTCGGGGTTTTTATCTTCGTTGACTCCAAATCCGGAAGCACTCCAAAAAACTTTTGCTTTTCCGTATAAATCTTTCAGGGTTTTAAAATCGGGGCTCTCCACAAATTCAATCGGATAGCCTTCCGATTCATCCTTTAATTCCTTCAAATAATCACCAGCCCCAATTTCCGCTCCCCCGGCAAGAATAAGCTTCCAGTCTTTCAACCCCTCGTTAAACAACTTCTTGAACGTCCTGATTAATATTTCCTGACCTTTATTTTGAAGGATATGGGAAAACCTGCCCACGAAAAGAATTACATTCTCTTTTCTCTTTGGTTTAATATTCTCAACATCAATCGGCGGGTAAATCACCAAGCCATTAACTCCATACTCTCTATCTATAAAACTTTTTGTAAAATTTGAATTGCAAACAATTTTATTTATCCTAAAAAGCTTCATTCTATTTAAAAGGCTTTTGCCGCCTATGTTATGAAACGGGACCTGAAAATGAAGAATGTTTTTCCTTGCACGTAAGGTGGGGATGCTTCCGTCGGAGACCCAAAAACACAAATCATAACCGTCGCCTCTTTTGATGTCTTTTACAATATTTATTTCACTAAGATCTATCCCGAAACGATTTTCAAGGATCTCCTTTATTCCGATATCTTTCCATTCCAAATCAACCATATATCCATTCTCGACAAGAACACGGGCGAAAGCGGTAGTATAACGCTCTCCCCCTCCCAATGTGTCCAAATACGGATTATAAATTGCTGCTCTCATGTTTTATTTGAAGCTCCCAAAGTTTAGAATATGTGATTAACCTACTAAACGTCTGATAAATTATTTCTATTATTCCTACGGTTCCGTCCAAAAAACCAAGCTTAACAATTCCCCTATACCAAAATTCCCTAAAACCGGCACTGAAAAATCTAATTATATTCATCTCTGGATGACCAGAATCGTATAAAAGTTTTGCTTCAATTTCCGACCATTTGTTCGTTTTTTCAACCATCTCAGTAATATTCCTGTGACTAATATGAATAAGGGGTTCTTTCAGATGGGCCGTGAACCCGACTATTTCCGGTTGTTCGTGCAATTCTCCTTTCCAACCCTTTAGTTTATCTTTCTCAATGAGCCTTAAAACAAAATCAGGACTCCATCCGCCCCAATGCATTTCGTGACCCAAAAAAATATTTTTACGGGGAATCGCGTAAGCGGAAAACTCGTTAGTTCCGATTACTTGTAGAATCATCTTTTTAAGTTCCGGTGTTACCTCTTCGTCGGTGTCTAAATACAACAACCAATCCCCTTTTGCTTTTTTTGCTCCCTCATTTCTCCAGTCGGCAAAGCCTCCCTTGATTTTTGATGTATCAACCTTCACTATCTCATCACACCAAGCGACTGAGTCTAGACACTTAACCAATAAGTTTTTATCGACCACACCCCCGATTAAAACTATTGCACTGATTTTTGTCATTCTAAATTTTTAATTTACGTCTTATACGATCACCCAACTTCCCAGACTCTTTATATGAGGAGTCAAATTCCCAATAGTGCAAGTCTTTTTCCTCATCTCGAAAAACACTAATAACTTCGGACAAGTTTGGATTTTGATCGCTAAATTTTTCTTTCTGCCAAACTTTAAGATAAACCGACAACTCCGAAAAAGCCTGGAGTAAAGAAAGAGCCAACCCATGCAACCCGTCTTTATAACCTTCACCAAAAAAATAACGGCTTAAAAATTCATTCGACGGTTTAAGAATTAAATCTTTCCACAAAAATTTATAGCCTTCTTTAATTCTAAGAAGTGCATGCTGAGTTGAATAAGCATTCATTCGTTCTAGATACTGCTCAACAGAATCATAATTGTGATGAATTATTGCAAATTCCTCTTTGTCTTCAATTTCCCCGCCAACTCCCTGTGTCATGGGAACCATGTGGATTATTTCATTCCAAGAAACGGTGCCTTTTTTGAAAAGGCGAATATTGTAATCTGGCCACCAACGTGAGTGTTGCATCCAATGCCCAAAAATGATATTTTTCCTGGGAATTCTAAAATAATCGGCTTTTGGTTCTTTCAAAACCCGGCTAATTTTTTGTGCAAGCGAGATAGGTACTTCTTCATCAGCATCAAGAATGAAAATCCATGGATTTGAAGCTTTTGAAATAGCAAAATTTCTGGCAGGTTCCACATATCCGGTTTTTTCATGAGTGAAAACCTTAGCTCCCAGTGATTTAGCCACTTCGGCAGTTTTATCTTCCGACTCCATGTCGACAACTATAATCTCGTCCGCTAAGTTTTTTATGGAGGTTATTGCCTTCGGAAGGTTCTTTTCTTCGTTAAGTGTATTTATTACTACCGAAATCTTTTCCACAAGCTCAATTGTAGCACTAATTAGACCTTATATTTTCCCTGAAGAGCGTTAAGACGGACCAAGATAAGCCCCCTAAGCCCTTCGATTGAGTCCTTAATCGGGTCAACTTTTGTTCCCTCTTTGTGATGCCAGTCAACCGGAACCTCGGCAATTCGGTAACCAAGCTTTCTGGCAACGTAGAGAATTTCCAGATCAAATCCGGCCGTAACTGAGGCTCCAGTATTTTCACTCGTGGCATTGAAAATTTCCAAGCGCTTAAAAATCCCTTCGGCAGATGAATTGGTAAACGCCTTAAAGCCACACTGGGTGTCTTTAAACGGAAGTCTCAAAATTAAAAGACGAAGAAGGGAAAATCCCGAAGCCATGATTTTACGAATTAGCGGTGCCCCTTCCCTTCCGTGGCGGGAACCGATAACGACATCGTAGCCCTCTTTAAATTTCGGCAAAACCTTTTCAAGCTGATCTATCGGCGTCGCCTGATCGGCGTCGGTAAATAAAATTATGTCGCCTCTTGCTTTAAGCATACCGGCAATCACCGTTCCACCTTTTCCCCTGTGAGGTTCAGTCAAAACCGAAAAATTATTGTGTTTTTTGGCAAAATCTTCCGCAATTTTTAATGTAGAGTCCGTTGAGCCGTCATCGACAAACAGAATTTCCCAGGAGTATTTTTGTTCTTTGAGATAATCGTAAACGGAATCCAGAACTCCTGTTCGCAAGTTATATTCTTCATTGAAGGCCGGTATAACAACGCTTAAAAACGGTTTCATTTTGTATATAACGTCCTTTCCCTTTCTTGAACCGTGATTCCGCCAAACGAAACCTGCTTGATAACTTTCCCGATTCCTTTTTGCCTACCAAGCCAAGCCTGAAGCCGCTCAGGATGCGGCGGGTCAACTTCATATAATGTAAATAGAAGTGGAATTTGCTGATCAACCGGCAGCTTATGATACTTTGTGGTTCCAAGCCATTCAAACAAATAATTATATGAGTAGGGAATTACGGGCGGGACATATTCATCAACATTAAAATTCTGCGAACCTGCATTTTTGTAAATCCAATCTATTGCTTCCTCTTGATTAACCAAGCAGATACTCTCCGTCCCTTGGCAAGTGTCGTGAATCCTCCCCCAAACAACAGGAACGTTATTGATATAAAAAAGAAAGAAAAAACAAAGCACAAAAACCACACCGATGATTTTCAACTTCCAAATTCTTCCCAATACAATTGCAAAAAGCAAAATAAAAATCAGGTAATAACCGGTCATGTAATAGTCATATAAAATTCCGTAATTTCCCTGATAAAAATAAAGTCCGACAACTGCAGATAACAAAAGAAGTAAAATTACATTTACCTTAGTGTTCTTAATTAGTTTTGGTAAAAACGCCAAAAATGAAATTCCTGTAATTACCATTACCGCGGAATTAAAATTATTTCCAGACTGGAAAATTTTGTTTGTAAAAATATTAACGTAATCTGAAGTCCTGGATTTAATGAAAACCCAACTTGGCATTCCAAAGCTTCCGCTACCCATACCGAAAGTCCCAAATAAATTATGCAAAAGAATATGTTGATGTTTAATATCAAACAAAACAAGTGGCGCAAATGTCAGAAAAAATAAAATTGCTGATAAAATAAAATTTTTTAAATCAGGTCGATTTTTCCACTGCCAGATTAAAAAAATCGCCAACGCAGGAAAGTAGAAAAACTCACCTGAAGAACCAAAACTAAAAAGTGATAGTCCCGCAACCGTGGCAATAACCGGCCAGCCCCACTTTTTTCCTTCAGTCACTTTAATCATTGCCCAAACCAATACTAAAGAAAGCAGAAGCATCGGCGTGGGATTACTTAACCAGCGGGAGGCCAAAACTATATTAAATGAAAATCCGGCAATAATTGCAGCTATTATTCCCGTAGTTTTATCCTGAATTTTCGTCCCAAGGTGGTATATCAACCAAACCGCAACCACTGTGGTAAATGCCAAAAATACAAACGGCAAAATCGGACTCCCGTGTCCTATCCAATAAAATGGTGCAAGAAGATAATAATAATAAGGCGCTCTAAAAATTCCGGGCAGCCCTGTGGTTGGACCTATTAAGAAAAATTTGTGGTTGTAAATAAAATCCCAAATGACCAAAGCATCGCGGCCCTGATCGTAATAAAAATTTAAGATTTGATTAACTCTAAAAACCCTGAGGATAAAAGCACCAATTAAAATAATAGAAATTAAAATATTCTGAACAGAAAAAATTTTTTTAATCTTTTTTGGCATACTTTCTAACTGCTTCCAGAGCTTTTTCTACTGCTTCGTCAAAAGCCACATCTCTAATTATGGCAGCCGCTGCTTGTTTGTGACCACCACCTCCGAGAGCCTCAGCTGCTTCTGAAATATCAAAACCTTCTTTTGCCCGCAAACTAACATTCAAAAAGTTTTTCTTCTCTTCAACCATTATTATTCCAAAATCAGCATCCGCAATTGAAGAAGCGAAAAGGCTAGCTGCCATACTTTTTACTCCACTTGAATCTGGGTAAAGAATAACCGTTTCATAGGGAATGGCCGACCAGATAAACCGATGTTCCTTATCAATCTTTATATTTTTTAAAACCTCACCAAGCAGCTTAATCTGATCCAAACTTATATTCCGATATAAATTGAGGATTATTTTGTTCTTATCACCACCCAGCTCCATAAGTCTCGCCATTGTTTTAGCTGCACCAACATCAGCCCAAGGATGCTGTAATGAAGAAGTATCGTAAATAAGCCCAGCTAACAAATCCTCAGCAATTTCTTTTGTAATTTTAACTTCCCAATCAGAAAAAAGCCTAAACAATATTTCTCCTGTCGAACTTCTTTCAAAGTCTACAAGGTTAATTTCACCAAGCTTTTTATTTGTACGATGGTGATCAATAATAATCTTTTTAATTTCTGGAATTTTTTCTTTGCCATATCCTGCTACTTGAGACCACTCCGAAGAATCGAGAATCAAAAATAGATCAAAGGCTGAAAAGTTAAACTTATCAAAATCTATTTTTTGTATAGATTCGGATGAGTTTAAAAATTTGGAATCAGACGAAACATTATTGGGACAAATTACTTCTACAGACTTACCCATATGCATCAGAACCCTCCGCATAGCTAATGCGCTTCCTACACTATCAGGATCAGGGCTTCTGTGACAATTGATTAAAATCTTATTTGCCTTTTTAATTTCCGCCAATATTTTGGTCGATTCTTTGTAATTCATAATTTAAAACTATTGTGTGTGCACCAGTTTGTATATTATAACGCCGTCCAACGGCCAACTGCTGTCTATTTTACTCCAACCAAAACTTGCTATTTGGGATTTGGGATTATGAGTCGGGTCACATTTACTGGTAGGAATAAGTTCGCACACGGCAAATAGCTGATTCGCAAAAGTAGAAGGATTAGTTGCATCAATTTCCAAAACTTTTCCACCGTAAAGTTCTACAAAATACTGATACCCTGCTTCATAGTTCGTATCGGCAATAACCGCCAGATTCATAGGCTTCCCAGCAGCTTCTTTAACTATTAGTCTTGCCACATCTTCACTTCGTTGCAAAAGCCTATTGGGTTCTTTTCTTAACGGGTTATTAACTATGTTGATTCCAATCAAATACAAAAGAAGTAAAACCCCCAACCATTTGATAATTTTTCCGCCGGACAAAAGCATGGAGATGATACTCCCTATTAAAAGAAACGGCACAACAAACATAAAACCGAGATAATGGTCATAAATATTTTCTTTATAAAGACCAAGGCCAATTAGACCAAAACCAAGCCAGGAAAAAATAAGCCAATACTGATTGGCAAGTTTTAAACTTTTCCTCTTTAAGTAATTTCTGAGAAAAACCCAGATAATTCCTGCTGCAATTACGATCGATGCGATAAGTGTTGCCGTTATATCTTTAGCCGCCAAAACGCTGCTATTTACAAGGTTAAGCATCACGGGAAGTTTGGGAATTGCGGCCCAAGGTTTTGCCGAAACGGTAGTTTGGCTAGCCGCCAAAAATGCATAGATCGCTCTTGCATTTGTCCAATTATGACGGAGGTCGAAGATAAGAAGCGGGGACATCAAAAGGAGAAAAAGGATTATTCCGATTACCGAATTCTTTATAAACTTTTTCTCCAAATCCGTTTTTCTAACTCGGAAAAAAGATAATAACCAAAAAATAAACAGGGTCGGTGTCAATAAAAGCCCCAAGTAGTGTGACTGTAGTACAAAGGCAAAGGATATTCCGAGTATTATCAACCATCCCATTTTCCGATCATTCCAGACTTTCCAGATTGAGTAGATACAGAGAAGCGCAAAAAAAGGCATTATGTTTGGGTTCCATGACGAACGGGAATAATAAATTACTGTTGGAGAAATTGCATAAAGGCCGGCGGCTATTACTCCCGCCCGTTTCCCAAACCAAATTCTTCCTACCCACCAGACAAAAGCAACGGTAATAACACCCAAAATTGCAATCTGCACCGCTGGGCCTACGGGTGAAAAATTGGCAAGCAAAAGAGGAAGTGCCATCATATAGTAATACAACGGTCCCAAGTATAAATTTCCAACCGATGTACCCGGTCCTATGAGAGGCGGGTGAAGTTCGGTAAAAATCCTTCTGACAACGATAACATCCCTTCCTTCATCTCCCAAAAATGTCATATATTGATCAATTTTGTAAAGCCTGCAAATTGAAGCGACCAGAAGGATGAATCCTAAAATAACGGCTTCCTTCTTGTTATTCTTTATCCAAAAAACTATTTTATTCAATAATCTTTTCATTGCAGCTTTTTCCAAAGACTAAATAGATCTCCAAAACTTTTAAGAATCACATTTAAATTTCTTCCTGTCCCTGCTCCTTTAGTCCGAGCATAATGAGTCACAGGAACCTGCTCAATCTTAAACCCAGCCTTCTCTGATCTTATCAAAAGTTCACTACTTATAAATGCTCCTCTTTCACTTTCGAGATGTGGGATTGTATCTATTACTTTCTTAGAAATCATTTTAAACGCACAATCGATGTCTTTAACCCTAAGTCCAAAAAGAACGAAGACCGTAAATTCCCAAATTTTACTGGTTAAAATTTTAATCGCCGAAACCTGCCTTTTTTTATAATATCCGATAACCAAATCTGCGCCCGTTTCTTTTTGTTTTTTTATGAA
Source organism: Candidatus Microgenomates bacterium (assembly GCA_049519355.1). GTDB lineage: Bacteria > Patescibacteriota > Microgenomatia > UBA8517 > UBA8517 > JBEKQV01. The sequence goes on from JBEKQV010000001.1 coordinate 65,507, forward strand.
GATTTCAATCTCTTTGAAATCGAATTGTCCGTCCGCATCTATAAAAGCAATCCATGGATGAGTTCCGGCATACAAACCTGTACTAATAGTCGCACCATAACCTTCATTGGTTTTGTGCTTAATAATCCTAATTCTTTTATCCGAGTTTGCAAGCTTCTCTTCCAACTCTGGAGACCCATCACTTGAACCGTCATCAACAAGAATAAGCTCCCATTCAGCCGCTATTTTTTGAAGTTCCTTCTTTGTAGTCAAAACAACACCTTCGATATTTTCTTCTTCGTTATAAATCGGCAAAAAAACCGAAAGTTTTTCAATTATCTTAGCCACAGGTCAAGTCTAGCATATTACTCCCGCCCCGTGCTAATATTCGATATGGCGGCAAAAGTAAAAGGATTGATCGCTATAGTTGCATTTTCCCTCATTCCTACTCTGCTTATTTGGCTCCCATTCCTTCTGCGTGTTGGCACCTTTTGGAGTATTCCTCTATCTCAGAACGGAATGGCAACTATAGTGGCAAACTACGACGGACCACTTTATTTGGTAGTTGCAAAAACCTTATACAATAAGGGTCAGATTGAATCCAACTTCCAGTTTCCTTTACCCGCTGAGTATTACACAGCACACTTTCCACTATTTCCCCTCCTCATAAAAGCATTTGGCGTTGTTATTAATTACCCCTATGCGATGTTAATAGTAACCCTGCTTTCCTCAATACTGGCAACATATTTTTTTATGAGGCTCATATCGCAATTTGTTGACAAGAAAGAGGTTTTGTTTCTAACCTTTCTCTTTACAATCTTTCCGGCCAGGTGGCTTATCGTCAGGTCAGTCGGGTCGGCAGACCCCTTATTCGTCGCATCGGTAATCGCATCTGTCTATTATTTTAAAAACAAAAAATATTGGTTGGCTGGAATTTGGGGTGCAGTAGCCCAACTAACGAAATCTCCCGGAATCATACTTTTTATTTCGTACGTAATATTCCTTCTGATTCCGATAATCAAAAACAATATTCTTTCTCCTGCGGGTAAGTGGATTCAAAATCTAAACTTAAAGAAAACTTTCCCAATATTTTTGATACCTCTGACACTTCTTGTCGTATTCGGTTTTTACAAAATAGTTCAAGGAAATTTTTGGGCCTACTTTCAATCCGGTGATAATATTCACCTAGCATTTCCACCGTTCCAAATCTTTAATTATTCGGCGCCATGGGTAGGCACTTTCTGGCTTGAAGAAATAATCTTTATATATTTATTCGGCGCCTTGGGTGTTTACAAACTTTTTCAGAAAAAGGAATTTGAGTTGGCAACGTTTGCCGCAACATTTTTTGCATTGACACTTTTTATCGCCCACCGGGATTTACTCAGGTATTCACTCCCGCTTGTACCTTTCCTCTTTGTTGCATTTTCCGATGTTTTAGTCAAAAAGGAATTTAAATTCGCCATTTTTATAATAATAATTCCAATTTACCTTTATTCACTGGCTTTTATTTCCCAAAATGTAATGCCAATTAGCAACTGGGCTCCATTCCTATAGCGTAAGCTGCGAGCATAACCGTGGGTTTTTGCTAGTTTTCGTGACTAATCTTATATATGGAAATTGCCAGGCACTGGAGACTCAAGGCCCAGAGATATGGACTGGTGGGCAGTATTTGTCCGGATTGTGGTCGAAAAGATTTTCCTCCCAGGCAAGTGTGTCTGGATTGCCAAGGAGAGAAGATTATTCAATCCGATTTTCCAAAGGGAGAAGTATATTCTTCAGAAAAGTCAGTTGTGCCTTTGCCAAGGTAACTTCCAAGTCTTCCAAATAAATAAGTTGTAAACAACGTAATTGTAAGGAACAATAACAAATATCAACGCACATACTAATGCCAAAAGATGGGTTAGAGATGTATCCGGTAAAAACAAGACCGCACCTCCAACAATTAAAGGCTGCACGATAACTGCAAAAAGTGAAGATAAATTGAAAAGAAGAAATTTAGGAATAATTTCACCTAAGCCATTCAATTTTTTCTCTTTGAAGGTCCAGACGTTATTGAAAATAAAGTTTGAGATAATTGAAAGCTCTGTAGCAAAAAGAGTTGCCCAAAAAGTTGCTTCAAGAAGTATTGCCAGCCAACCGGGAAGGTTAAGATTCCTAAAATAGTTTCCGATCGCAGATGTAAAAGCCAATCTTCTAAAAACTTCTAAACCCACATAATTAACAACAAATCCCGTAAAACCCACTACCGCAAATTTCAGAAAACGCTGCTTATCCTTAATTCCCAGTATTGTTGCAACTTTGAAAGTCGCAATCATCTCTTTCCAGTTGAATTTAGATTTTTCTTTAGTCCTTGATGCAAACTCCAGTGGAACTTCTACCGTTTTTTTCGAATTTTTAAGACATTGATAAAGAAGATCAACTTTGTATGCGAAACGGTCCAGATCCATCAGGTTTTCCAAATCGATTTTGTCTAGAACTCCTTTAACCCGGGAAAGTCGAAAACCGGTGGTTAAATCATGAATTTTAAAATTAAGTAGGACCAAGCGGATATAGAGGTTTCCAAAATAACTCACCATTTTCCGGGACAATGCCCATTCTTTTGGTACAGATCCGCCCTTAACATAACGGCTGCCGATGCAATAATCCGCACCGGCAAGATATGCATCAACCATTGGTTTTACAAATCTCGGAGGGTGTTGAAAATCCGCGTCCATTTCCAAAACCGCATCCGCCTTAAGCTCCTTCATGGCATATTGCATTCCCCTTACATACGCCCAACCAAGTCCGGGCTTATCCTGCTGAACAATATGCACATGGCTGTAGGCTTTTGAAGCTTTTTCAACGATCTCTGTGGTTCCGTCGGTGGAGTGGTTATCAATAACTAAAAGTTGCATATCGGTGCCGATCGCAGGAAATTCTCTTTTGACAAGTTCCTCGATCATCCTTTTGATATTCTCAGCCTCGTTCCATGCAGGCATTACTATTACAACTTTTTGCATGATTTAACTTTAAAACATAAGCCTGTTAAAATACAGAGGCAATGACAAAAATTGACGTTCTAACCTTATTTCCGGAAATGTTCCAATGCCCTTTTGATGCGTCCATTATCAAGCGTGCACAAAGCCGGAACTTAATAAAAGTTGAAGTTCATAATCTGCGAAAATGGGGGGAAGGAACAAGAAGAAATGTGGACGATCGCCCTTATGGCGGAGGTGTAGGAATGATTCTCAGGGTAGACATAATTGATGCAGCTCTGAAAGATTTGAGAACTAAAATGTCAAAAGTTATTCTCCTTGATGCCACCGGAGATAGATACACTCAGGCTAAAGTGCAGGAATTTTCGAAATTGGAACACATTATTTTAATCGCCGGGCATTACGAGGGTGTTGACCACAGAGTCCACGAGTATCTTGCTGACGAAATAATTTCAATAGGTGATTATGTTCTCACCGGCGGGGAAATCCCAGCGATGGTAATTGTAGATTCGGTAATCCGTCTTATTCCAGGGGTTCTTGGTAAAGATGAGTCCTCTGCGGTTGAATCACACAAAGAACCGGGATATTTGGAGTATCCGCAATACACAAGACCGGAGATTTACAAAAAATGGAAAGTTCCTGACGTACTTCTATCCGGTAACCATAAAGAAATCGAGAAGTGGAGGAAAGAATCCTAATTCACTTTTCTTTTTCCCAACGTGACTTCGGTGATGTAACCGCCCCCCATTTCTGGCCCAACCAAAGCATCGCCGTCAATAAACTATATCTAAACTCTCCGTGATAGATTTTAGAACTGGCAATAAGCTGGGGATTAATTATCGCCTTTCCAATCCTTTTTGCAGTTGCACCGTGATGATGGAAAAACTTGGCCTCAGGAACGTAGTAAAGCGGAACATTATATTTCTTAAGTCTTCTACAGTAATCAATGTCTTCAAAATACATAAAAAGCTTCCGGTTTAGGTAGCCGATTTTATTAATAACTTTTCTCGGGATCAAAAAGTTCGCCATTGCCGCACCTTCGACGCGCACAGGTTTCGTAACTTCCGGTCTGAACATAAAATAACTGCCTTTAATATTTAAGAAATATTGTTTAAATGCTCCCCAAATCGTCGGTAGCATAAAACACGAATCCTGAGGATCTCCATTCGGAAAAAGCAGCTGACCGGATAAGGCATACTCATTGTTAAACTTTTCGCTAGTCTTGATCAATGTTTCAAGAGCATTATCCTTAACTTCAATATCCGAATTAAGCATAAAAAGAAGTTCTCCCCGTGCAAATTCCATCAGTCTGTTGTATCCTCCAACAAATCCTTTGTTAACTTTATTTCTAATAAACCTTACCTGAGGATATTTTTTCATAAGGGGTTCAAAATTATCATCCGTTGCATTATCAAGAACAATCACTTCATCTTTGTCCGAATTAAACCCTGATTTTTTGTTGTAAACGCTGTTAAGAAGTTGGTCAGTAAGGTCCGAGGTTTTGTAATCGGAAACCAAAATAGACATGCGCACAGGATATGTATAATCTCCGGCCGTTATCTTTTTATAAGGCGAGGCCCCTTTCTTGCCCATTACAAAATCAATAACTCCCCGCTTCTGCGGTATTCTTCCAATGAGCAATTGTTTAATACTTTCCCTAATAACCGCGAATCTCGTCCTGAAACTTGCGTACCTAAACGTAAAATACAAACGGTTTCTTGTTAATAAATAATCGGTTTGAGGCGAGCCGATACCCATTGTTTGAGAAACTTTATGATAAATATGTGTATCCCCGCAATAAAACAACTTGCTTCCACTTCGCAGAATTCTTTGCTGCCAATCATTATCCTCAAAGTAAGCGTATAGATCCTCGTCAAAATAGCCAATGGTCTCCAAAGTTTCGCGCCTGACCATGAAACAGCAACCGCTAATAAATCCCGTCTCTTGTATCTTATCGAATTTTCCTTTGTCAACTTGATCAATCCCCTTGTGAACGCTCCTAACATTGTTCCAGTCAAATAAGCCTCCAGCGTACCAAATCACCTTTCCTTTATCGGATGGATTATATTTATCAAGAAATTCATAACCAGGTGCAAAGTATATTTTCGGTGAAACTACTGCAGCAGTAGAATTTTCATCCAATACTTTTGCCAACTTCTTTATAAGCTGATTATCTCCGATCAAAGTATCGTTATTTATAATCGCAATATAATCAGCTCCCCAGGCAGCCGCATACCTCATTCCCAGCGTATAACTCCCCGCAAAACCCTTATCAATACCAGCCTGAAGCAAATCAAGATAGGAAATCTTCCCTTTTATATGATCGCCAATCCAGTCACCGGGAGTTTTATCAACTATAACAAACTTAAAATCTATTCCACCAACATCAAGATTTTTAACGGTTGCGAGTAACTCCAATGTATCTTTAGCCCCTCCAAAATTTACGGTAACCAACGCAATTTTTTTCATTTGATCTCCTTTAATGTTTGTAGGTAAGCATCCTGCCTCATTTTATTCCCCAAAACGGAAAAAATCAGCAAGCGGATAAAAATACCTACTTTTATTGCAGGCAAAACCCAATACATCTGTCTTGAATAATTTTTCCGCATGTAATAGACAAACCCCAAAATCTCCCGTCTGAAAATTTTGGCTAGTTCTTTAGGATCCCCTTTAGCACTTGCCTTATCTACATGTGTTATGGAAAAACTGGGTGTATACCAAATATGAGAACCTGCATTTTTTGCCCTTCTGCACCATTCAACTTCTTCCATGTAAAGGAAAAAATTCTCATCAAATCCTTTACTCTTAGCAAACACTTCACGCTTCATAAAGACAAAGGCTCCCATTACCCAACCAACCAGTCTATCTTTACCAAAAAAGTTTGGATCTTTGGGATGGAAGGGAGAAAAAAGTTTCCCGACCAATGGAATTAATTCCAATCCCCAAAGCCATGACCAAACCGAGGAAGGTGTCGGGAGGTATCCGGCGCTTGGTTGGAATCTTCCGTCTTCATATTCCAACCTGCATCCTAAAACATCACAATCGGCATGACTCTCAAAAAACTCAAGCGCTTTGACCAACGTCTCTTTTTGAACATAAGCGTCGTTATTTAAAAGAAGAACATATTCATTTTTTGGGTTTACCTTTCTAAATCCAAAATTATTTCCTTTTCCGTAACCCAGGTCGGATCCTGAAGGAAACATCCTAACCCAAGGATATTTTTTGGCGATCATTTCGGGAGACCCGTCGGACGATGCGTTTTCGACAACTATTACCTCAGTCGCTGCAACATCTTTTGCAAAATCGACAGCCTTTTTCATACACGCCAGACATTTATCCGTAATGTCTTTCGTATTCCAGCTAACAATAACAACCGAAATCCCAGGTTTTTCCATCTTGACGTTAGTGAAATGATACCTCGCCGTCTTTCACGGCGCAACGTGTATAATATTAATCATCGTTATGGAAAAAAAGCAGCCGAGAAAGAAGTATAGTATCGGTGTCGCCGTAATTACCTACAAAGATTCCAGGCATCTAGAACGGTGTTTGCCGCCTCTTTTAAACTCTCCATTAAAACCGAAGGTTTTAGTCTTCAACTCAAGCTCGAATGACGGAACAGTAGAACTGGCTAAAAAACTTGGTGCCGAAGTGTTTATTATTCCAAGAACCGAAATGAATCACGGAGAAGCCAGGGAACTCTGCAGAAAGAAATTGGGTACTGACATTGTTGTAATGATGACACCCGATGCTTATGCGTCAGATAAATATATGTTAGGAAAACTCATTGAGCCAATTCTTGAAGGAAAGGCGGCAATTGCCTATGCAAGACAAGTCGCACATGAAGGGGCTAACATTATCTCATCTTTTGGCCGAATGTTTAGTTTCCCCGATCAAAGCAATATACGCGGAATAGAAAATGCAAATAAATACGGAGCCTATACAGCCTTCTGTTCAGATGCTTGCACAGCATACTTGAATAAGACACTTGACCAGATTGGAGGGTTCCGATGGCTTCTTTCCGGTGAGGATGCTGTTGCCGCGTCGATGATACTCAGAAAAGGTTATAAAATTGCCTACGTTGCCGAGGCTGTTGTCAGACACTCACACAACTACAGCCCAATCAAAGAATTCAGGAGACATTTCGATACCGGCATGTATCGGACACAGTGGCATAAAATTCTTGATTTGGGAGGGGGCGGAGAGCAAACCCGCGGAGCTTCCTACGCACTATCACTTTTGACATATGTTATTAAAAAAGAGCCGCTGATGTTTCCAACGGCATTCGCCCAGCTTGCCATGGGGTGGTTAGGCTTTCAGTTCGGAAGAATTTGTTACCACAGAGCACCGCTCTGGCTTTATAAAATGATAAGTCCGGCGGACTTTTTCTGGAATTCAACCGGCTATAAAGAGGGCAAATGGTTTGACCCAGCCAAATAACTCCTCAAGGCAATATCAATTGCGATTAGTTCTGTATCAATTAAATTACTCAAAGCTTTTAATTTAGTTACCTCGCACCAGACCCAATCTCTCTGATCTTTAGTATCGTTAGCCAACTCAACTGTATAAACCAAGGCCATAACAGGACCGCGCAAAGTATCTTGAAAAGCAACCCCGGCAAATTTAGGTGGGTTGATAAACTTGGTTTTTATTTCATCGCTTTGGATTCTCTCAAAAGGACCGTTTTCCGGTTTTTGATCTTTCCGGTGGAAATCCGCCGCACGGAACATTTTCCCCGGCAAGTTTAACATTCCCGGCCATGTTGGGTCACTTCCCGGCCTTGGTAAAAGCAAAACCTCTGTATTTGCAGCTTTCTTTCGAAAGATTACAATAATGGTACTCGCCATTGGGGCAATTTTTGATATCTTGGCATACAGCCGATCAGAAAGCGGACCGCCATTCCATTTATCCAATATAGAAATAACTTTTTCGTCATCGCCTGGGTCAAATCCGTCGGTTATAGAAGTCGCCATAATTATTTTTTATTTTGAAGAAATTCCCTAAGGGCTTCTTGCCAGGAACGCTGTTTTGGAAGTTTTGTATTTATAAGTCCGGAGTATTGTGGATGTTTTGTTGTTTTTGGCGTCAAGCTGTGTTTGGCAGGAATGACCATCGGGCCTTTTCCAAGGATACTAAAAATCTCCCTCGCCCATTCATACCATGTACACAACCCTTCATTTTCGCCGTGATAAATTCCCCAGGGTTTTTTTTCTTCGATGATATCCCTAGTCAAACGTGCAAGGTCGGGGGCGTATGTCAACGAACTTACTTCAGTGTCGCCTACTTCCAACTCCTTTTTGTCTATCTCAGACAACATGATTTCAACAAAAGTCCTTTTACTCATTTCGCTAACACCTCTAATTCCAAAGAGGCGCGACAATCTGATAATGTAATATTTCCCTCGTGTTTTTTCTACCCCAATCTCACCGGCAAGCTTAGATTTTCCGTATTCATCTATAGGGGCAGGCTTATCAGCTTCCTTATAACCCCTCTTATCATCACCAGGAAATACGTAACTTGTGGAGTAATGGATAAAAATTGCATCGATATCTTTTGCTATTTTGGCCAACTTTGCCGGGGCATCCGCGTTAAGAAGATACGCAAGTTTTTTTGCTTCCTCATCGGTCTCAATTTTATCGACTGCGTTGTATGCAGTTGCGTTAATAATAATGTCCGGGTGGATTGATCCGATTTTTCGATCAATTTTCGGCGAAGTAACATCAGCGTCACTTTTATCCCAGGCTAAAACATTATATTTGGCATTCTTAAATTCCGTAACCAAAGCTTGACCAAGTGTACCTTGCGAACCAAGAATCAAAACTTTTCTGAACATTTATTTTTTGTAATCAGGCAAATTAGAATCTTTTTCCGAAATAAACGAAGGGGGCATAGGCCAATCTATCTTAAAAAACGGATCGTTCCACCTAAAACCTACCTCATAATCAGGCGAATAAAATTCAGAAACCATATATTGGACTCTGCAATCTTTTGTAAGCGTTTCGTAACCGTGTGCCGCTCCTTTTGGAATAAACAATAATTTTTTCTCTACGCCCTTGAGGTGAACTCCAACCCACTTTCCAAAAGTCTTTGACTCTTTTCTTACATCCGCAATAACATCAAAAATTTCGCCGTCGAGACACTGGAAAAATTTTGCCTCTTCCTTAGGCTTAGTCTGCCAATGAAGTCCTCGGATAACTCCCGCCGCCTTTGTGTAAGCCTGATTGATTTGAACTATTTTAAAATCGGTTATTCCGGCTTTTTGGAACTCCTCCTCGGCATACATGCGCCTAAAGTAACCTCTTTCGTCCTCGTGGGGCTCAAGAGTCACCTCAAACATTCCTTCAATTTCTAAAGGGGTAAAAATCATTTTGTGCCGAAAAATTCAGAAATCTGACGGTCGGTATAAGTTCCGGGGGATTCTTTCTTTTCATAAAAATTTCTGTACCAACCAAATGTGTAATCCAAAGTCTCTTTAAGGTTAAGTTTAGGGCGCCAACCAAGGAGAGATTTTGCTTTAGAAATGTCCAATTTTAAGAGGTTGGATTCATGGAAACTTTTGTCCGTCATAATTTTATAAGTTCCTTTCTCAAAAAGCTTGATTCCTGTTTCGACAAGTTGCAAAACGGGAACAAAGTTTTCGTCGTTTGGCCCAAAATTCCAGGTCGTGATCAATGATTTGTCACCTTCATATAACTTTTTGGCCAAAAGAAGATAACCGGATAGCGGCTCAAGAACAAACTGCCAAGGCCGAATTGAACTTGGGTTCCTTATCAATATGGCTTCGTTTTTCTCATGCACCGCTCGGACAACATCCGGAATAATTCTATTTGGGGACCAGTCTCCGCCACCGATAACATTTCCGGCCCGAGTAATCGCAACCAGAGGGCTATCTTCTTCGCTAAGAAAACATTTTATAAAAGATTGGGCAATTATATCGGCCGCGGCCTTGCTGGCACTATAAGGATCAATTCCTCCCAGCCTGTCGATTTCTCTATAAGGATGCACCCATTCTTCGTTTTTATAAACCTTATCCGAAGTGATTATAACCGCGGATTTAACAGATTTTGTCTCTCTTATAGTTTGCAAAATATTTGCGGTCCCGATGACATTTGTTTCATAGGTTCTGAGAGGCTCGTCGTAGCTGACCTTGACAATCGCCTGAGCCGCCAGGTGAAAAACTATTTCCGGTTTTTCTTTATTAAATATTTCTTGAAGTTTGGCATGATCTCGTATGTCACCGTAGTAGTTGTGAATTTTATTTTCAAGCCCGAGAATTACAGACAAATTAGGGTCTGTGTTCGGCTCAAGCGAAACCCCGGTAACTTTGGCTCCCCAACGATTAAGTACCTCGGCAAGCCAAGCACCCTTAAATCCCGTATGCCCTGTAACAAGAACTTTCTTTCCGGCGAAAAATTTTTCGAGGTCTGAATACATGATGATTATTTTTTCTTCTCCCAGATAACCCAAGGACGTTCGCCTTCCCAAAGCTTATTCAGTTGTTCAAGTTCATTATATGTATCTATCGCTTCCCAATAACCGGTGTGCTCATACATTGAGAGTTGTTTAGCTTCCGCAAGACTATTTAATCCTTCCTCCATGGCTCCATCAGAAAAATAATCTAAAGCCTTTTTATCAAAAACCATAAAACCACCACTAATAAACTCTTTCATCATTTGTTTTTGCGCAAACTTAAGAACCAAACCACTCTCTTTATGTGTCTCGACAAGACCAAAACGTGATTTTTTGTGAACACCTGAAATTGTACCTAAAGTTTTTTGTTTGTGATGAAAATCGACCAGTTTACCTATATCGATATCGGAAACCCCATCCCCATAAGTAAGCATAAACTCATCCCCGTTTATGAATGGAGCAATTTTCTTAATTCTCCCCCCAGTTAAGGTTTCTGCACCTGTATCTACTAATGTAGCCCTAAAATTTTTGTTATTCTTGCCGTCAAGAATTGTAATTTGCCCAGTGGAACTATCCAACGTAAAGTTATTGAATCTTGTGTGATAATTCAGGAAAAAGTCCTTAATCATCTCTCCTTTATAACCCAGCGCGATAATAAAATCATTATACCCATAGTGCATGTAAATCTGCATTATATGCCAAAGGAGCGGCATTCCCCCAACCTCAACCATGGGCTTAGGCCTGAACTCAGTCTCCTCTTTCATCCTGGTTCCCTTACCCCCACAAAGAATTACGGTCTGCATAAAGCCAATGCTACTAAAAATGGGCTGCTTTTGCAACAAGAAGCGTTACGTATGCTTGTCAGCAACAGAGGAAGCTCCCCAGCTCTCAGGCTTGGTTTTAGCCTTAAAACCATTTCCCTGAACCATTCCGACGACCTCCTTTATCATGTCACGTGTTGGCCCCATGGGACCTACGTCTATATGAATCTCAAAATCGTATTTGGCAGAAGAAATAGCCTCCCGTAGAAGTGGAACAATTTCCTGAGCGGCGGCAAGGGACATCGAAGTCTCCGTATATATTTTGTCCCTTAAAACAGGTACTTTTTGTAGCCTCACTTTTTTCCAGAAATAGCGAGCGCCGTTTCCCTCCCTGTGAACAATAAGAGCCGTGACAAAATTGATTTCGCTAACACCGTTAACCCTTCGTGCCTGTGAATCCGAGCCTATAACAACACGGTAAAACTTCTCCGGCATTTCGTTAATAAAATTGGAGATTTCTGAAATCGCCTGAGTAGGTGTCATTTTACCCTTTGTGGGACTTATAAAAAGACCGTCTTTTGTATCCATATAGGCTCGAATTATACCGCAATTGGGTAATCCGGGCAATTTTCGAAGATATCCTTAAAGGTTAAGGGATTTTAGATAATCTCTAAACTTTTCACCTATTTCAGGGTGTTTAATAGCAAATTCCGTTACGGTCTTCAGATATTCAAGTTTATTACCCGTGTCATAGTATTTTCCGTCTTTTATCTCAACGCCCAAAACATGCTTTCCGCTTTCGAGCATTAGTCTTAGAGCGTCAACATAATAGAATTCATGTCCCTCTTTTATTCTGGATAGCGCCGTATCAAGACTGTCAAAAATATCAGGAGTGAAGAGGAATCCCGAAACAGTTGCTAAATCTGATGGTGCATTTTCTTTTCCTGGTTTTTCAATAATAGTGTTGGCATCAATTATCCCCGGTTCAAGCTCTTTTCCTCCCACGAAACCATATCTTTCATAATCTTCGTCTTTGGTTGTCTTCACCCCGCTTAGGCAGCTATAACCGTATTTCTCATAAGCTGCAATAAGCTGCTTAAATCTGGATGGTTTGGCAACTATAAAATCATCACTCCAGGTATAGATAAATGGTTCATTGCCGATTATTTCGCGTACATTAAGTAAAGGCGTTCCGTTGCCGTATGGACCTTTCTGACGTACATAGATAAAATTAGCCATATTGGCAATTTTCTCAACTTCCTCCAGAAGTGGCTTTTTCTTCTCTCCGCCCATCTTAAGATTTTCAACCAAATCAAGATTGGGGTAGTCAAAATGATCTTCGATCGTTCTCTTGTGGTAACCCGTAACAAGGATTATGTCTTTTATACCTGCATCAACTAGTTCCTCAACAATATATTGGATAATTGGTTTATCGACTATAGGAAGCATTTCTTTAGGCATGGCTTTGGTTTGAGGAAGAAAACGGGTCCCGAAACCTGCCGCCGGTATGACTGCTTTTGTAATTTTCTTCATTGTTTCTGAGAGAAGTATATCACTTTAGACCATCTCAAATCATGCCCGAATAATTATTGAGAAAATAATAACAAATCCCAAAAGTGCAATGACAATATATTCGAGTACTGTTTCAAGGTGAAGGTCTTTGTGTAAATAGTGGTGAGTAATTCCCCAAGAAATATAGGACAGGGCTAAAGCTCCACTTACCGCAATCTGAATATTTCTGTCGTACGAAAACAATATTAAACCGGCAAATCCCGCAAGGAGGATGATAAAAAGGGCTACGTAATGGGATAAATGCTTGAATTTCATATTATTTGCCCTGCTTTCAATATTAGTATAACTGCCAAAATCATGCCAAAAAACGCCAAGTGTGCCAAGGTCCTGCCTCCAATCCTTACTATTCTCTTCCTTCTTACAACTATGAGATCAATTGATAGAACCAAAATTAAAATTCCGGTCACGAGTAGGGAAATATTCTTGGTCGAGACAAATGGCGAAACATAAGATTGCGTCGGAATGGGTGTGGCCACGATAACGGGTGCAGGAGTCGGCTGAACTGAGGTTGCAGCAATTTCTTTCGCCTTAGCTACCGGCACCGACAGAGAACCCGAAAGCGGAGTTCCAAAAAACTGCACAATTATAGTCGTGTCCACTCCGGCCAGATTTCCTTCAACCACCCCAATGCCAATATCCTGATAATTCGGATTGAGAATGTTCTCTCTATGGGAAGGTGAATTCATCCAAGCAGTAACCGCCGAGGCTGCGTCCGGAAAATCTCTCGCAAGATTTTCACCCGCGTATTTATATTCATATCCAAATTTCAGAAAGAAACTCCACGGGGAAGTTCCGTCCGGGGCGAAATGGGCCCAGTATCCTTTAGCCAACATATCATTCCCTTTGGCCAAAGCAGCCGCATCTAGGGTTGGATCCTCCGTTAGCGCGGTAAGACCGTTTGATTGCCTTTGAACATTTGTTAGTCTTACTACTTCGGAAGGCGAAATGTTGGCTGCGTATCCAAGAACCTGAGGAAATGTTTCATGAGTAAATCCCAAGATAATTTGGAAGGCAATTAACCCCACAGCGATTAGAACAAGGCTTGAAGAATGCAAAATTTTTGCCTTCTGATTATTGCTTTCGTGGGGAATAAAAAGATGTCTGAGTAATCGTAAAAACTCCATTACTTCATATTAACATAACCTTGAGGATGGTTTTTGTGCCACAAATAGGCCGATTTTACAATTTCCGTCAATCCGTATTTCGGCTGCCAATCTAAATCTTTCTTTATTTTCTCATTCGACGCATATAATGTCCCCGGATCCCCTTCTCTTCTAGGCTCATATTTAACTTTTACTTTCAAACCGGTTTCTTTCTCCACTATCTCAATTACCTGTTTATTGGAGTAACCGTGTCCTATACCTGCGTTATAAAATTCACTTTTTGCACCATCTAACAAGGATTTAAGCGCAAGAACGTGGTTCGCAGCTAAATCAAGAACGTGAATGTAATCACGAATACAAGTTCCATCCTGTGTATTGTAATCGTTCCCGAAAATTCTGACTTCTTTACCGTCTAACGTTCTTTTTATAATATTGGGGATAAGATGGCTTTCTTCCTTGTGATCTTCACCAATCGAACCGTCAAGACCGGCTCCGGCGGCATTAAAATATCTTAAACCCACAAATTTAATTCCATAGGCCGTGTCGTAATCTTCAAGCATTTTTTCCATAATATATTTAGTTTCTCCATATGGATTTAATGGATTTTTCGGATCATTCTCTTCAATTGGTAGTTTTGCCGGACTACCGTAAACGGCAGCGCTACTCGACAAAATTATTTTGTCTACAGAGTGATTTTTCATAGAATCAAGGAGATTCATAAATCCGTAGACGTTATTTAAATAATATTTGGCAGGGTCATTATATGACTCACTCACTTGAATAAAACTCGCCATGTGGATAACCCCGTCAAATTTTTCTGAAGCAAAAAGTTCGTTAAGCTTATCTTTTTGACTAACCAAATCGATTACTTCTAACCTGAAATCTTTAACCGACTCTTTATGACCCTGAGATAGATTGTCCAAAATCACCGGCTCAAATCCTTTTGATAGCAGCTCACGAACCATAAAGCTCCCAATATAACCGGCACCTCCTGTAACTAATATTTTTTGCATTTAATTTATCCCGAGCTCTAAGAAAAATTTCCGAAAATTCTTGGGTAGTTTGGGTAAGAATTTATAGATTAAATAAATAGCAACTCCTGCCCCAATCCCGTCAATAAAAACATCTCTGACGGTTGATTCGCGGCCCTGAGTAAACATTTGATGAAACTCATCAGTAGCACCGTAAAACATGGCAAATATAACCGAATAAATTGCAGCTTTTTTACGGTCCACTCCTTCACCCAATAATGCCCGATAAATCAAAACGGCAAGGGCTCCAAAAAGAAGAATGTGGCCGGTTTTTTTAACAACAAAATCCTGCCAATAAACCGGCGAAGCCACAGGAATGGTGCCTGAAGAAAAATGAAAAATTAAAGCAGCCCAAAGAAACGGCGGTAGCCATAAATTAAGTAATTTCAGAATCCTGTTTTTCATCCACATTAGTATAACTTTTTTTTATGCTTTTAATAATACTAAAAATCGAAAAGCCGACGAATCCAACAGCAGTCACAATTAACCCCGACGCCAAAAAAAGAAATCCAGACTTCGACTCGCCCGACGGAGAACTTTGAAAAGTCACCGGCATTTCTGTGCCAATAGGTTAACTCAAGAGTTTAGAATTATTGCAATTGTAATTAATTATTACTCAATCCTTCAATTGAAGCTAACCGTAAAAGCTAGTGTAATGTTACTCACGGAATATTTATCCCCAAAATTTTTATCTCCCCCGTTCTCTAAAAATGGGTCATTCATCACGTAATTTCCACCGCTACCGCTTTTCAACACGACGTAATGATCCGGGCCTGAATAAAGACCTACAATTACGGGGCCATTTGACAACTTTTGGTCAATTTGTGAAACAGGAAATGAAGTCAAATTAACATTTATCCCGTTCACACTGAATTGCCAGTATAGCAGTGCCGTATCTGCATCAGGACTGAAGAAAGCACTGGGAGTATTGGCAATATCACTGGGTTTCAAATTTTTACCTTCGTGAGTTGCCATCATCGCTACTGAAGTGACTAAACATCCGTAGTCAGCCATTGTTAAATGGCTGGAACCCATAAAACTATTCCCCCATTGAGAATCTCGTTGGTTATAATAATAACCCCAACCATCCTGCTGGACTGTCTGGTTATTTAAAATCGAAGCTCCTCCATGACTATTTACAAAGCCTAAGAATGCATTTCTCTGCGCTATAGCTTGCGAAAGTAAAGATTGATATTTTTCTTCATCATTTTGTGTAGCAATAAGAAGATTGTTTTTGGCCAATTTTTGTGTATTCAAATTTGCCTGCTGAATTTGCAACTGAGACTGCAAAGTCTCTTGTTCGGTCTTTTGACCTTGATAAGTTGTCTGTGCCGATTGAAGTCTCTCAAGTAAATTTCTGTCCTCTTCTTGAATTTTTTGAAGATAATGCAATCTCGAAACAGCATCAGTCAAATCAGATGCGGAAAGAAGAAAAATAAAATTATTTTCAAATCTTGAAAGTTTATATGTCTCAACTGCTCTAGCAGAAAAAGCTGCAGTCAAACTATCGAGAGACTGACCAAGTTGATCAATTCGTCCACCCAAAAGCACAATTTGGGCTTGGGTCTGCGATATTTTTAAAGTCGTAAGTCTTATTTGAGCATTAAATTGTGCAATTTGGTTTGAAAGTGTGTTCGCTGTATTTTGAAGGTCTGTTACTTTAGTTTGACAAAGACTTTGTAAATTAGTCAAACAACCAAGGTCGTTGGGATCACAAGTGCTATCACAGGATGTCTGAGCTTTGACCACACTTGCCAAGAAGAAAAATCCTAATACAAGATTGAAGAAAAATAATTTTTTTTTAACATTCATCTCTCTTTTTTAACTCTTGAAATTGCAAGTAAACTTCCAGAAAGGGCAAGGACAAGACCTATTAGTATTTCCCCTATAAAAATAATTCCGAAAAGTTCAAAAATTCCAAGTGCACTTTCCGGCAAAATAGGAATTTCACCAAAGTAAGAAACGGCGGTAGGTGCCAAATATAAAATAGCAATAAACGCAATAGCCCACCCCAACACAATTCCAAAAGCAGTATAAATAAACGCTTCAATAATTATCGGACTTCTGATAAAACCTTGTGTGGCTCCAATTAAATTAAGTATTTCGACTTCTTCCTTTCTTCCCACAATCCTCATACTGATAATCGTTAGAAGTACAACGAGTGAGGTTATTGCCAAAAGTCCAACAAATACTACCCCTCCGATCTTAACGTAAGTTGTAATCGTTCTCAAACGCGCAACAACCTGATTAAGGCTGGTTTCACCCCCGAGAGCCGCGGTAAAGCCAACCGAATCGACAATGGGTTCACTTTTAACGGAATCAATCGCCGTCTGAGCATAAGACAAATCCGTGACGGAAAATTCCAAGGACGCCGGGAATATTGAAGGACTTACGAGTTGTCCCAAAAGAGGATTGTCACTTGTGGCATTTTTATAAATTGATAAAGCTTCTTCCTTACTCACGTATTTAACGTCCTGAATCTTAGGATTGGTTTGGAGTTTGTGTTGTAAATTGGCAATATCGTTATCACTCGCCGTGTCCTTCAAAAAAGCAATTACCTGTGGCCGTGTCTCAAAATATGTAATAAGTTTTGAGGAAGAATAAACCAAAACGGAAACCAACGTGGCCACAAAAAAAGTCAGGCTAAGAACAAAAGTCGCAGCTAAGGCTTGGAAAGGTGAACGCCTTATATAATCCCATGCTGTTTTAAAATGAATATTCATTATTTAATTTTATCATCATATGTCACTTCTCATTAGATGTCATCTTACCACCGACAATATTAATGGTTCTTTTTTTGTATTTTTTGACAATATCAAGATTGTGGGTTGCCATTATTATTGTTTTACCCTCCGCGTTTATTTTCTCGAAAAGCTGCATCAAATTGTCAGACGTTTCCCAATCAAGATTCCCTGTTGGTTCATCAGCCAAAATAATTTTCGGATTTACTACCAAGGCGCGTGCCAGAGAAACTCTTTGAAGCTCGCCTCCCGAAAGTTGTGAAGGAAAAAGATTTATCTGTCTTGAAAGTCCTGCGAGTTTTAAAACGTGAGTCACTCTTTCCTGCCAAACGTTTTCCGGAAGTCCTATTACAGCCAGAGCCACTGAAACATTTTCATAAACGGTTCGTTCGGGAAGAACCTTAAAATCCTGAAAAACAGTTCCTATTTTTTGCCTAAAAAGGGGCAGATCTTTACTACCCAGAGTTTTGACATTGAATCCGTCAACCGTTGCCTCACCAACATCCGGTGTGAGCTCACCAAGAATGATTTTCAAAATTGTCGTTTTACCCGCACCGGATGGCCCAGTAATAAACACAAACTCACCTTTTTTAACATCAAAAGAAACATCACTAAGAGCCAGATGTGTTCCAAATTTCTTTGTAACGCCTCGAAAATGAATAATTCCGATTTCTTCTGTAGACATAGTGTTGGGAACAGCTCTAGAGTAGCAAGTGAAAACAAAGAAAGCCAGTGTTAAATGCTTAAGGAGTTACCTGAACTTTGGAAACGTCCATCAACCATCCTGCCTTTTTCGAAGCTAAAGTTTCACCCCAAACCTGAACTTTCTTGTTTAGAAACGAGCTCAGATCAACCACACTTGACGTTAAATAAACAAAGTTCACGGGGCCTGAATTGCGGTCAAGATGAAATGTCCCTTCATTGCCAATTCCGCCTGCAAGTAGAGTCCCTGTCGCCGTATCATATTTAATATTCGGATCCAAAAATCCCGCACTATTTGAGGTTACCTTCGCACCGGGAGCGGCTTCGTTAGAACTTGTCTTTGCCGCATTGGCTGAAATCATCCATGCAGTACCTACTCCGACTAGAACAACAACCAATGCTCCTACAATATAAGGCCAAACCTTTTTAATGCCGCCTTTTGGAAAACTATTCATTATTGGAGCAACCGGACTTTGAGGATTCATAACCACAATATAACACCTAAAAAACCGAAAAAGCAAATGCAAAAATTAAAGTTTCAGCTCGGCATCAATGAACTCATCAATTTCTCCGTCAAGAACGGCGTCCGTGTTTCCTGTTTCAACATTGGTGCGAAGATCTTTAACCATCTTGTATGGGTGGAGAACATAACTACGGATCTGTGTTCCCCAGGAAGCGGGACGGTAATCGCCTTTTAGTTCTTTTTTTAAACCTTTCGCCACTTCCTGCTCAAGTAGCCATAATTTTCCACGGAGAAGCTCTAAGGCAATTTTTCTGTTTTGTTCTTGAAAACGCTCTGACGAGGCAGTAATAACAATACCTGTCGGAATATGTGTAAGCCTCACCGCCGTGGCAACTTTATTAACATTCTGACCACCGTGTCCACCTGCATGAATAAATTGCCAATCCAGGTCTTCATCTTTAATTTTTATATCCTTAAGATCAACATCGGCTAGTTCTGGCATAACTTCAACTAATGCAAATGAGGTTTGTCTAAGTTTATCCGCATTGAACGGAGACTGCCTAACAAGTCTGTGTGTTCCGGCTTCACCTTTGAGATAACCGTAGGCATAGTGTCCGGAAACTTTAAAAGTAACACTTTTTATCCCCGCTTCCTCGCCTGCCGTGTAGTCCAAAGTTTCTGTTGTCCAGCCTCTACGTTCACAGAACCGAAGGTACATCCGGTATAGCATCTGTGTCCAATCCATTGCCTCGGTTCCTCCCTGACCGGCATGAATTGAGAGAAGGGCGTTTTTGACATCGTATTCCCCCGAAAGATAAGACATCAGTTCGAGCTTATTTAAGTTTTTTTCAGCTTGTCTAACCTCAGCTTCATCCGGAACTTCTTTTAGAATACTCAACGTTTCCGAAAGATCATTTATTTCCTTAACCTCTTTGACTAAATCCGAGAGTTCCTGAGTAACGGACCTGGCGGTTTGAGGATCGTTCCAAAGCGTAGGCTCCGCAGCTTTAGCTTCAAGTTCCTCTATTTTTTTCTTTTTATCACTTAATTTTACCGCAACAATAAGTTTTTCCAGACGATCAACCAACGACTGTACCTTCTGTTTAATGTCTTCCATATACTTGAAGTATACCAAAGAGGCTCCAATAGTGTTACGGTTGGCAAAAGATTGTTTTAATTTGCTTTATATCCGTAGGGTTCATACTTTGAAGAAGTTCTATTGCTCCCGTAACCGTTGTATTTTCCTTAACGGCAGATGAGGGTTCCTGACTGCTTACTCCGAGAACCTGAATCAACTTACTTCTGCCGGCATCAAGGGCTACAGAAATAGGAGCCGGTGGATTCTTCCAACCCAAAACGCTGGTTAAGGCGGTACGTCCCCCTATTATTAAAAACCCTTCCAAAATTAATGCCAGCAAAAAACCGAATAAAGTTCCAAAAATAGCTCCTTTTAGTGACCAATCAACATAGTGTCGTCTAAATTGAGCCATAACCAGGACAAGAAGAAAAATTAAAAAAATAACTGCAGCCGCTTCAATATAAGTAACAGGAAGGGAAAACTTTCCAAAACTCAAGTTGAAATATCCAGAACCAACTTTGGCAAGGTTACTCACGGCAATTTATTGTACCACAGGAAGAATTACGGGGTAGATGTCGGGGTTGAGGTTGGTGCGATCGTCGCTGTTGGGGTAGCTGCCGGAGTTGCTGATGGCTTAGCTGTTGCTCCTTTTCTCAGTCCAGTAACAATTACTACATCATAAGTTGTACTCACTGATGCGGAAGTGGTTACGCTTTGGTAAATCGAATTCAGTTTGTTTGTGATCTCGGTCACGGCATCGCTTGAAAGCGAACTGGAAAAACTAACTTGTGTTGCAGTCAAATTTTGCTGACTAGAATTACCAACAACGATATTGGTATATCCTAAACCTTTGAGTTGAGTTTGAAGATAAGCTGCCTCACCTGTTATCCCTGTTCCGTTTTGAACCTGAATTTTGACACCCGACCTGTTGATTGTTGCTGTAGGAGAAGGAACCGGGGTGGGGGCAGTTTGTTCTTGCGACGGATTGGTTAAATTATCAAACGGGGAGGGCTGTGTCAAAGTAGTTTCACTTTTACTTGTCGCACTTTTATAAATTACGAAACCTAAAATTCCTACTAAAATTAAAACCCCTACAATTAAAAGGGTTTTTGCTCCACCCGACTTTTTTGGCTCTCCAACTGTGGGGAAAGAAACTCCCTGTGTAGCAGGAGTAGGATTGACTTCCTTTGGAGTTTGTTGAGTCTGTGTTTCCTGATTTTGGCTGTCTTCCATATTGGTGTCGCAGTATAAGCGCACAAATTACTTTATGTCAAGTGCTTCCGAAGTTTTTCCATAAGGATGGAGTAAAAACGTAAATTATGAATAGTTGCCAAGCGTCCAGCAGTAAAATCGTCAATTCTGAAAAGATGCGCTAAGTATGCTTTCGAATATCTTTTACAAAGCATACAATCGCATGCAAGACTCACAGGAGAAATATCCGAAAGGTATTCTTCTTTGTCGGGTCGATAGAAAGAGTAAAAACCAGATTTTCCGATATCTATTTTATCAATCGATTCGAAATTGAATACATAAAGTCTTCCGTGTCTTGCGTCACGGGTTGGCAAAACACAGTCAAAAATGTTATATCCCAATTTTACACAGTTAACTACGTCATCGGGCTTGCCAACTCCAAGTCCGTAGAGAAAATAATTTTCGGGAGCACATTCGGCAATGGTTCTTGCCGAAATTAAATCAAATTTTCCTTCTTCTGTAATTGGCCAACCGCCATAACCGAACCCATCAAATCCTATTCTGACAAGCTCCTCCGCACAAAATTTTCTTAAATCCTGGAACTGCCCACCTTGGACAACACCTAAAATATATGGCCGCTTTTCTTTGGTAAGTTTCTTTTCTTTACAAATTTTTAGATACTCTTTTTTACTCCTTTCCGCCCAAGCAATTGTTCTAATAATCGATTCTTTAGCTTCATCATAACCGACTTCGGGATCGGTAAAATCGTCGAGGACTACAACCATATCCGCGTTTAAACTCATTTGAAATCGGATCGATTTTTCAGGGGTCAAAATAACCTTTTTGTTTTTTGAAGGATAAAAAATCACACCTTCGTCAGTAATTTTTCCTTTTATTTCACCTGACTTAATCACGGACATTACTTGAAAACCTCCCGAATCCGAAATGATTCCGCCGTTCCAAGACATAAATTTTCCTATTCCCTCGAAGCTTTTTAAAATATTGTCGTCTAGCTCCTGCCATAAGTGAAATGTGTTAACCAAAATTCCCAGGGTTTTCGTAATCTCAAGGTCAGAAGTATCAAGGGAACGGACAACTGCACGGGTTGCGTCAGGAAAAAATACAGGGAGAGAAATATTTCCGTTTCTGGACTTAAAAAATTTTCGCGTCATTCAACGTTCAGGAGTTCTACTTCAAAAATTAAGGTTGAATTAGGTGGAATTGAACCAACCGTCTGTGAACCATATCCCAGACTTGGCGGAATTGTTAATTTCCTTTTACCCCCGACTTTCATTCCAACGACACCCTGATCCCAACCCTGAATTACTTCACCTGCTCCCAAATTAAATGTAAACGGTTGGTTTCTGTCATAAGAACTGTCAAATTTTATTCCGTCGGTTAAAGTTCCGATATAATTTACTGTTACACTTTTCCCGGCAACCGCTTCGACACCGGTTCCCACTACTTCGTCTTGAATTTGTAATCCATTTTCCATTGTTACTGTTTGTGCAGAGCTTGTGGCAACCGGCTCTGTCGTTCCAATTGTAGCAGCGGGAGAAGCCGTTGCCAACGTCTGTTTTTTAGAAGGGCCTTTGGTTGCAAAAACCGCAATTCCCCCAACCACAACCAAAATTACAAGAAAAATTGTTACGTATAAATAATTTCTGTTCACGAAGTGATTATATCAAATTTAATTTGGCGGCAACTGGGGATAGTGACATTTTTTCCACTTCTTTCCGCTTCCGCACCAGCAAGGGTCATTGCGTCCAATTTTACGAAGAGTAACAGGTTGTGATGGAAAAGCTTTTTCACCTGATTTTGCTGTTTCGTCTGCATTTCCGGCCAACCCCGTCGTATCAGATTTGTCCAAGTTTTCGCGGGCCATGCTTAAAGGAATTTCAGGCTGAGGCATTGCAACCCCAATCCTAAAAATCCTGTGGGAAAGCTCCTCATCAATTTTATCAACAAGATTTTCAAACATGTTATAGGCTTCATTCTTAAATTCAACCAAAGGATCCCTTTGGCCATAAGCCCTAAGGGTTACTCCTTCCCTCAAATCATCTATATGATCAATGTGATCCATCCAAAGATGGTCGATTGAACCCAGATAGGCAAATTTCTCGACTTCACGCATTACCGGACTCCCCAAACTCTTTTCTCTTTTTTCGTAGACATCCATAAGCACTTTATTCAAAAATTCCTGAACCTCCGTCTCATGCTTTTGCTTCTTTATTTCCCCCTCAACCCTCTTTAAAGAATTGTCATCAAAAGGAATCATTTCGGCCAACCCAACCGTCAATTTTTCATAATCAAAGTTTTCATCAATTTCGGATTTACCCAGAAGTATGGTCTTTTCTATTTGGTGTTGCAGTTTTTCCTGGACCTCGGATTTAACATCTTTTGATTCCAGAATACGCCGTCTGAGTTTATAAATAATATCCCTTTGTTGGTTAGCAACATCATCAAATTCAACCAGTCGCTTTCTTATATCGAAATGGAACCCTTCAACCTTCACTTGTGCCTGTTCAATGGCACGACCGATTAATGAATTTTCAATCGGTTGATCCTCAGGAAGATTAAGTCTATCCATAATTCCGCTTATTTGTTCACCTCCAAAAATTCTCATAAGATCATCCTCAAGCGACAGATAAAACCGGGAAGAACCGGGATCTCCTTGACGACCCGAGCGACCTCTAAGCTGATTATCAACACGTCGGGCTTCATGGCGTTCGGTTCCGATTACATGAAGTCCACCGGATTTTACAACTTGCGCGTGCTGTCCTTCCCACTTTTTGTATTCTTTTGTTTTTGTAAATACTTCATTGGAAATTCCAGCTTTTCTGTCCGGCATAGCACCTCCAAGGACGATATCAACACCGCGTCCTGCCATGTTGGTTGCAACCGTAACTCCCCCAGGCTTTCCTGCCTCGGCAATAATTTCCGCTTCCCGTTCGTGGTTTTTAGCATTTAAAACATTGTGGGGAACTTTTTTACGCTTTAGATATTCAGAAATAATTTCGTTTTTTTCAATCGAAGTTGTACCCACAAGAACCGGCTGGCCTTTTTTGTAACACTCGGATATTTCTTCTACCAAGGCGCCGTATTTTCCTCTCAAGGTCTTGTAGATCACATCACCATAATCTTTTCTGACCATCGGTTTATTGGTTGGAACCGCAATCACTTCGAGTTTGTAAATTTTTCTAAATTCCTCCGCCTCGGTCGCAGCTGTTCCGGTCATACCTGCAAGGTGCTCGTACATTCTGAAGTAATTTTGAAAAGAAATTGTTGCTAAGGTTTTGCTTTCCTGCTGGATTGTTACGCCCTCTTTTGCTTCCACCGCCTGATGAAGTCCGTCACTCCAACGCCGGCCTACCATAAGCCTTCCGGTAAATTCATCAACAATCGTTACCTGATTATCTTTGACAACATAATCCTTGTCACGAAGGTATAAAGTTTTAGCTCGAAGTGCATTTTCAATATGATGAATTGAGTCAAAATCTTTCTCATATAAATTATCTACTCCGAGTATCTTTTCTACTCGAGTAATTCCTGTTTCCGTCAGTGTCGCACTCTTTGCCTTCTCATCAATTTTAAAATCAGTATCGGGATTGAGCTTCTCGACGAGCGAGGCAAATTTATAATATTTTTGTGTCGGCTCCGTGTCGGGAGCAGAAATAATAAGTGGAGTCCGGGCTTCATCAATTAAAATAGAATCAACCTCATCAACAATTGCAAAGTAATGTCCTCTTTGAACCATCTCAGCCAAATTCGAAACCATATTGTCACGCAAATAGTCAAAACCAAATTCATTATTAGTTCCGTACAAAATATCACTTTGGTAGGCAAGTTTTCTTTCGGCAGGTTTAAGATGAGCAAGCCTTTCATCTCCATGACTCAAATCTGTAAATTCAGGATCATAAACAAAAGATTTTGTTTCCTGAATAATAGAACCAACCGTCATCCCGAGTAAATGAAAAACAGGAGCATTCCATCCTGCGTCACGTCTGGCCAAATAATCATTAACCGTTACAAGGTGGGCACCACGACCGGTTAAAGCATGTAGATACATCGCCGGAACGGCCGATAAAGTTTTACCTTCACCTGTTTTCTGCTCCGCAACTTTGCCTTCAAAAAGGGCAACGGCAGCCATAAGCTGGACATCGTAATGGCGCATTCCCAAAACCCGATACGAAGCTTCCCTAACAACCGCATAAGCTTCGGGCAAAATTTCGTCTAATGTTTCACCTTTTTCCAAACGTTTTTTAAACTCTTCGGTTTTTTTCTTAAAATCGGTGTCTTTAAGTTTTCTTACCTTTGGCTCAAATGTGTTAATTTTATCAACGATTTTCGCAAGCCTATCAACTTCCCGGGCATTTAAATCTAGAATTCTGGAAAAAATATTCATATCGTTCTTATTGTATCAGGTTTAAGCCTATTCCGAACAAAGAAACATTAAATTAGCCTCGGGGTAAAAATACTCCACATGACTGAAGATTTTCTGAAGCTTCAGGCCAAATTTAACCGCCTCCAGGCGCTTGTCACCGTAATAAGTTCGATTAAACACTGCAGTTCCCCCATCCTCAAGCGAGTTTTTTACTTTACTAAGAAATTTCGGATCCATAAATTTTTCGGGAAATTTACCTCCGTTATAAAGATCAATTATTATCAAATCGAATTTTCCAACAAATTTAGTCGCATCCTGAATTTTTATGTCAACTCCAACCTGATCCAGGCCTAAATATTTCTTCCCCAGTGCAACCATTTCCGGATCGATATCAATTCCCGTTATTTTTGCCTCTGACCAAAAAAGTCTTATGTATTTTGCCGCTGTTCCTCCCCCGAGACCAAGAATTAAACAACTTTTAATGATTAACTGTTCACTCTTAACCTTTTTCAAAGTCGGTTTCCAAATTACACCCACAATTCCACCCGATTGAGTAAGTCCATCAGCTTGAATATAGGTTCCGAATCCCAAACTTCTGGAAACTTTAAGATGCCCGTTATATTCTGATTCCCGCTCTTCCAAAACTTTTGTCCCAAGCATAACCTGATTATACTTGTTTCGGTTTTTATTTGGGATTAGAATAGCTTCATGGCAAACATTCCTCTTCCCGAACTACTTCGGCCCAAAACTCTAAAGGATTTTGTTGGCCAGGAAAATCTGGTTGGCAGCGATGGCATAATCCGGAAGCTTCTCGACAATTCGAAAACGGATAACTTTTTTCCATCCTTAATTTTTTGGGGTCCTCCCGGTTCAGGGAAAACAACTCTGGCTCGAATTATCGCCAATACTTTAAAAAGGGAATTTTTCGAATTTTCGGCAGTAAACACTAAAGTTAAGGATATTGAGGTTCTTATAAGTGATCAAAAGCAATTGAAGTTAATTAATTCACCAATCATCTTCCTTGATGAAATTCATAGATTTAATAAAGCTCAGCAGGACAAACTTCTTCCACATGTCGAACATGGCGATATAATTTTAATCGGCGCCACAACCGAAAACCCTTCTTTCGAAGTGATCGGGCCGCTTCTCTCCCGTTGCCGGGTCCTAATTCTTAACCAGCTAACCGAAAAAGATTTACTGAAAATTTTGGGAAGAGCGCTTAAACATGTAAAGAAAAAATTGGGAAAAGAGGCAGAAAAATTTTTACTTGAAGCCGCAAACGGAGATGCGCGAGTAATGTTGAATGTTTTGGAAATTGCAGCAAGCTTGGTTAAAACTCCAACCATAAAAATTCCCGATCTTGAAACCGCTTTGCAAAGAAGGCAATACACTTTTGATAAGAGAGGTGAAGATTTTTACAACGTAATTTCGGCATTTATTAAATCGATGAGAGCGAGTGATGTTGACTCGGCGCTTTATTATTTAGCGCGGATGGTTGCCGCGGGCCAGGACCCGCTTTATATTGCCCGCAGGATGGTTGTGTTCGCTTCAGAGGACGTCGCAAGTCCTACCGCACTGGTTGTTGCCAACTCGGTTTTTCAGGCATGCAATGAAATTGGTTATCCGGAATGTCAGGAAAATCTGGCGGCTGGAGTAGTATACCTTGCCACCGCCAAAAAAGACCGCTCGGCATATGAGGCATATATGGAAGCTTTATCCGATGTAAACAAATATGGCAATCTTCCGGTCCCTCTAAAAATTCGGAATCCCGTAACAAAATTAATGAAAGAGGTCGGCTACGGCGAAGGCTACGAAAAATACGATACAGAAAGCTATCTACCTGTAAAACTCCAAGGAAAAAAATACTTCAAATCCTAGCTTCAATCTTTTCTTTCCCCATCCATTTTTGAAGAACTTTAGGGATAGCCACCGAACCGTCTTTTTGCTGGAAGTTTTCCAAAATTGCCAAAGGAACTCTTGAAGTTACAATTGCTGTACCATTTAACATGTGAACGTATTCCGTTTCTCCAGTTTTTCTTCTGAACTTTATATTTAAATTTCTGGCCTGATAATCGGTGCAGTTTGAAGTTGAGGTTACCTCTCCATAATCTTTTCTTCCCGGCATCCAGGCCTCAACATCAAATTTTCTGGCGGCCATAGCTCCCAAATCCCCAGTACACATTTCAACTACGCGGTAAGGAAGACCAAGTTCCTGATAAATTTCCTCTTCCATCTTCAAAATATATTCGTGGAATTTGGCCGATTCTTCGGGTAGACAGTAAATAAACATTTCGGCTTTTGTAAATTCGTGAACACGATATAAACCTTTTGAATATTTACCGTAAGCTCCCGCTTCCTGTCTGAAACAATGAGAATAACCGATATATTTCAGGGGAAGTTTTTCTTCGAGAATAACTTCATCGGCGTGGCTTCCGGCCAAAGTGACCTCAGCAGTAGCTATTAGTCCCAAATCCTGCCCTTCAATTGTATAGGTCTGGGCTTCATTTCCCTTTGGTGTATAACCCGTGCCAAGATAATATCGACTTTTTGCTAAATCGGGAGTAATTACGGGCAGAAATCCGACTTTTGAAAGTTTTTCAAAAGCAAAATGAATTAGTGCCAGTTCCAGTAGAGCACCGTCGCCGTAAAGAAAATAAAATTGCGAACCTGTTACTTTTGCTCCCGTTTCAAAATCCAGAATCCCTAAATCTTTTCCAAGCTGCAAATGATCTTTGGGTTCAAAACTAAATTTTGTCGGTGTTCCCCATTTTCTAATCTCTTTGTTGTCTTTCTCACTTTTTCCGATTGGGACATTCTTCAACGGAAGGTTGGGAATTTTAAATAGAAGCTCTCTATATTCCGATTCAACTTTCGCTTGTTCAGGTTCTTTATCCTTAAGTTCCTCTTTGATTTTCTTACCTTCTTCCGAGGGTTTTTTCTCTTCGGCAATCTTATTGCGTTTGGCACGAAGGCTTTCAATTTCTAAAATCATTTTCCTTCGCTTCTCGTCAAGTTCCAAAACTTTATCAATCAAGGACGGGTCAAATTGTTTGTCAGCAACACCCTTTTTAACGGCGTCTTTGTTTTCGCGAATGAAGTTAATATCAAGCATAAACAAATTATAGCCCTAATTCGGAAGAAATTCCCTGCATCGCTTTCAAGGTAATCTCAATAAAATCGTTTAGTTTAATTCCCAATTTTCCTTCACACATTTCGATTTGCTCCCTCTTTACCCCTGCGGCAAAACTCTTTTGTTTCCATTTATTTAAAACATTTTCAACAGTTACAACCGAAAGTTTTTTCTCGGGCCGGACTAAAGTGACAGCGACAATAAGCCCCGTTAGCTCATCGCAACAATAAAGTGACCATTCAAGATTATTTTTGGGAGGATTTTGTCCGGTGTGAGAATAATTGTGCGACAAAATTGCGTCCAGTGTTTCCTTATCCGTTTCTCCTTTTTCTTTCAACCACTGAGCCATCAAAACAGTGTGTTTTTCAGGAGTCTCCTTTGTTTTTTCGTAATCACCGTCATGGAGAAGACCAATAATTTCCCATTTTGCTTCATCTTCTCCAAAATGTTTAGCCAATGCCTTCATTACAGCCGCAACGGCATAGCAATGCCTACGCAAATTTTGCGACTGCATATTTGAATGCAGAAGTTCTAAAGCTTCGCCTTTGGTCATTATTATTTATTTCCTGGAGGACTTCTTTCCTTTCATCTCTTTCCACTCATCCTTCATCATCATTTTAATTCTCATTTTCATAATGCAGTAAACCGCATATTTGATAAACGAAAAAAGGAAAACAACTCCGGCAACAATAATAATCCATTTAATTACCACATATGGATTAATTGACGGAAAAACAAATCCGAGTCCAAAAATAAGAAGCATTCCAAAAACAGAAAAAGAAATGGACATTAAAATATCCATTTTGAGTTGCCTTTGCATCCACTTCATCTTCATCCACTTCATGTCTTTTATATCATCTTTCATAAATTAATCACCTCCTTAAGTCTTGCGAGTACTTTATCTTTTCCAAGATTATAAAGCAAGAGGCCAGCTCGCGGGCCATGAGTTTTCCCAATTAGCGCCACATAAATCGCCACAAATGCGTCTTTGGCGTTAATTTTTTTGTCCTTGGAAATTTCATAAAGACTTACCTGCATTGCTTCGGCATCTTTGCCCAATTCGTTATATTTCGCAACAACTGCATGCAAATACTCTTTCTGATCTTCGGTAAAATTCTCGACTGCTTTGGGAATTTCTTTTGTCAGATCAAACTTAAAAGTCTCGGGGGCATAATTTTCAAGCCAAACTTTCGCATATCTAATTCTTTCGGTAATTAAATCTTTCGGACTTTTGGCAAATTTATTTTTAATTTCACCGTCAGTCAATCCCTGAGATAAATAATTGGCAATTTCCCTAAATCTTGGAATTTCAACCTTATTTCTTTCGGGAAGTTCATGTTTAATCTGAGAAAGAACAAACGTTCTTGCCAGGTCGGTTTCTTTTCCGTCAATATACGCCTTCCAAGCCTCATCATAGTCGTCAAAAAGATCGGGAATCGCATCGGTTCCGTAGGGATCAAAGTTGGATTGCTCTTTATAATCTTTCCGGACAAAAAGATATCGGGCAACCGCGGCGGGCAAAATTTTAACTATGTCATGTGCCTTAAGACCTAAGCCTTTAGAGGAAGACATCTTCTTCCCACCAATGAGAAGGAACTCGTAGGGAAGCTTAAATGGAGGCGGATAGCTAAAAACTTCTCGGCAAAGCGCCATGGCAATATCATAAGAGCCTCCCGCCGAGGCATGATCCTTTCCAGCTCCTTCTATGGTTACCCCAATAACTTTCCAGTGAGCTGCCCAGTCAACTTTCCACGGAAGCTTTCCATTTCCCCCAAAAGGAGAAATCTTCCCGGTATGACCGCAACCTTTTGCCCAAGTTACAAGGTCTGGTTCACATTTATAAGTGACTTTCTCTCCGTCCCATCCAGTCACTTTGGTTGTGCCCAGTTTTCCGCAATTTTCACAAATTACCTGCAAAGGAAGCCATCCTTGTTCCTTTTTGTTGCTTCCTGAGACTTTTTGATAAATTTCCTGTATTTTTTCTCCATTATCGAGAGCTTCTTTGATTACGCCGTCAAATTTTCCTTCATGATACATGTCCCAGGAAGATAAATAGTTCGCTTCAAATCCCAAAGTTTCAAGGGATTTTTTAAGATCATTAATAAGAAAATCGGCAAGGTTTTTAAAATTGGGGTCCGGCGAAGGAACCATCTTCAGAGGTTCGCCGAAATGATCGAATAGTTTTTCTTTTAGTTCCGGAGGAAATTCATCGGCAGAGTCAAAGTCATTAAAAACGTAAGTGAGAGTCGCTTCCTGACCCGCGTCTTTTAAAGCTCGGTAAATACAGCTATGAATAACAGGGCCAAGCATAGAACCGATATGGGCAAAGCCTGAAGGGGTCTTCATATCATCAACCCAATAAGGTTGATATTTCCCCGAGTCTACAATTTCTTTAGCTACCTTATCTGCCCAATGCATACCCTATTCTAGCTTCACGACGAGTATTATTCAATGGATACCGCGGCTTATTCGATAGCCAATATCTCGTACTGAAGTTTTCCCGCCGGAGCCTCAACTTCGACCCTATCTCCAACTTTTTTACCGGATAAAGCAATACCAAGTGGTGAGTCATGGGAAATTTTCTTATTAATAGGATCCGCTTCCCATTCGCCAACAATTTCAAAAATAGTTTTGGCACCGTTTACCTTGACGGTAACTTTAGCTCCAACAGAAACCCCGTCTTTACCGCCTTTAGCACCAGTGGAAACCACGGCTGCGGTCTTAACGACTTCGGTAAGCTCATCAATCCTTCCATCTAAAAACTCCAGCTCTTCTTTAGCACTTTGATAATCGCTGTTTTCACTCAGATCCCCTTGTGAACGGGCGTTGGCCAAACGCTCCACAAGTTTTGGCCTTTTAACATCACGGAGCTCCTCGAGTTCTTTCCTCAAGGTTTCCAGGCCCTGTTTCGTAAGCTTTAAATCGTTTTTCATATTCTTTTAATCTAAAACAAAAGCTCTCCTTTATCTTGGAGAGCTTGTAATTTACAACTTTTCTCCAAGATTAGATAACCTTAATGTGGTTATCAAAGCAATCAGTGGAGAAATAAAAAGTCATATTTTTAGGTCAACGAGGGAGATTTTAACCTTTAGGCAGGCTAATGTCAAGAAATCAAAGGGTATCATATTGTTATTTGTGACCCCATTGGGACTCGAACCCAAGTTACCAGGATGAGAACCTGGTGTCCTAGACCGCTAGACGATGGGGCCCTGTCGGTTAAACAAGCACAACATCTGCAGTATACCAAAATTGAAGCTGGAAAACTAATTATTGGCCAACAACCCCCGGGGCAGTTCCGTAAATTACAACTTCCGTTCCGGGATTTGCAGCCGTAGCATAAGTCGTATTGCCTTCCGTTGGAGGGTCTGCCCACTCATACAATTTCTCTGCATTTTCCGGACTGATATTGACACATCCGTGGCTCATCGGATGGCCAAAATTATTATGCCAATAGGCTCCATGGAGGCTAAAACCTTCGCCTTCTCCCACCTGGTCATTGGCAAAGAACATTACCCAGGGTACATTGGGAAGATCATAGGCATCAGCTCCCATTCCGCCGGTCATACGTGTGTAGCGAAGTTTTACCCAAATATGGAAAGTGCCGGTAGGCGTCGGATGCCATTTTCCGCTGGAAATAGGAAAACTCATTACAACCTGGTTATTTTGGTATGCGTAAAGCATCTGATTGGTAAGATCAACTTCAATTCTTTTAGCCTCAGGTGGAACCGTGCCGAGAACATTATTCTTAACCACCGGCTCCTCAGCAATATATGACGGGACCGAAACTTTTTCGCCCATAAATTGTCCTGTTTTCGCATTCGGGTCATAGTTACCAGAAAGATCGCTTATGCAACTAACTGAATTGGCACAGAAGGATGACTTAAATGAAAGCTTAAGAACAGTAAAACCTAATACAAAGATTGCCAAAATAGCCGTACCAATCCCCAAAAATCTGAACTTTTTTCTCGAGGATCTTTTTGACATACACTCCAGATTAGCGGATTTTACTCTTTCTGTAAACATAACTAAGTAAGATTGATTTATGTCTTATAGTTTGATATAATACGTTCATTAGGTTCCCAAGAGGGAACCTTTTTTAATCACATGTTAGGCACACTTATCGGTTTACTTATGCTAATAAGGACCTCTGCCAAGCCTCAAGTTCAAGGCAGTTCGAGCGTGGTTTTGGCCTCCCACAGCTTCTCGCTTGAGGATAGGTATTCAAATACCTTCGTAAATGACGTGTTCAAAGACAACATCTTACTTGCACTTGCCTATATGGACGGCTCCATTAAAGATAAGGCTGACATTTCCTGGAACCAAGTTGAGTCTCCTTTTAATTATGAGTTCACCCTTGAGCCTGGGCAGGAATTTGCTTTCCACGACTCTACCCTTCCCGACTACAGCGAAAACGTGGTTAAAACTACAAATGCCCACTTTATGTGGGATGAAGGCTTTAAGAGTGATGGAGATTTGACCGGAGACGGAGTTTGCCACCTAGCTTCACTTATTTATTGGACTGCAAAAGACGCAGGTTTAAATGCGTATGCACCTTCAAACCACAACTTTGCTGTTATTCCTGACGTGCCTAAAGAGTATGGTGTTGCAATCATGAGTCCAAGTCCTTTGGGAAATTTATATATTATCGATAGCCTAGAAAAACCCGTCAGCTTCATATTCAATTACGACGGAACAAACCTTAGTGTAAGTGCTGTTGAGCAGAGCTAAGTGTGAATTAATTAGCAGCCAGAGACGTAGAAATCGGGGTAAACTTCTTTTCGAGTTTTGATTTTGGCTGCCAGTTTTTGACGGCAACCTTCAACACATCTTCCACTTCTTCGGCAAAAACGAATTTTATATCCTTTTTAACCGATTCTGGAATATCGTCCATATCTTTCCTATTATCCTTAGGGGCGATTATCGTGGTCAATCCGGCTCTATGGCCAGCAATTGACTTTTCCTTAAGCCCGCCTATTTCCATCACCCTACCCCTAAGCGTAACCTCGCCGGTCATTCCAATGTTGCGCCTGACAGGGTTCCCTGTGAGGGCCGATACCAAAGCAGTGGTAATTGCAACTCCGGCTGAAGGACCGTCCTTGGGGACCGCTCCCTCAGGAACATGAATATGGACATCTATATTTTCGGCAAAATTTGGTTTAAGGCCAAGTTCATAATAATGCGACCTGGTCCAGGTAAATGCCGCCTTCGCGCTTTCCTGCATGACGTCACCAAGCTGCCCCGTTAAAAGAAGCTTACCTTTCCCCGGCATTAATGAAACTTCGATGAAAAGTATTTCCCCACCAAATGGAGTAACCGAAAGCCCGGTGCTCATTCCGACCTCATCCTTTTTCTCGGCTATTTGCGACGTAAATCGCTGAGATCCCAAGAACTTTCTGACATCGGCTACTTCAATTTTTCTGGGATACTTTTTCTTCTCGGCTACAAGTCTAGCCACCTTCCTGCATACGTTGGCCAAATTTCTCTCCAGATTCCTTACCCCGGCCTCACGTGTGTAGCTTCCTATAACCTCCTTGAGACCTGCGTCGGAAATCTCAATTTTCCAACCTTCAAGACCTTGTGCTTCAAGCTGCTTCGGCCAGAGGAATTTTCTGGCAATGTGGAACTTTTCCGTCTCGGTATAACCCGGAAAAGTAATTACTTCCATTCTGTCCCTTAAGGGAGCCGGAATCGTATCAAGCATGTTTCCGGTACAAATAAACATTACTTCGCTCAAATCAAAAGGAACTTCAAGGTAATGATCGGAGAATTCTTTATTTTGTTCAGGATCCAGCGCCTCAAGAAGTGCGCTTGACGGATCCCCTCGAAAGTCAACTCCGATTTTATCTATTTCGTCAAGCATAAACACAGGATTCTTTGTACCGGCATTTTTAACACCTTGAATAATTCTCCCGGGCATAGCCCCAACGTAAGTTCGCCTATGACCTCGGATCTCAGCCTCATCCCTAATTCCACCCAAAGACACCCTGACAAATTTTCTATTCAAAGCCCTTGCAATAGACTTACCAATAGAAGTCTTACCAACCCCAGGCGGGCCTATAAAGCAAAGAATTGTAGGATGGGCCTCCGTTACACCCTTGTCATGGCCTTTCTGATCTTTTTTAAGCTTCATTACCGCCAAAAATTCCAAAATTCTCTCTTTCGCCTTCTCAATTCCATAATGGTCGTCTTCCAAAATCTTTTCGGCCTTCTTCATAGCCACATTATTGGGGGTAGCCTTGCTCCAGGGCATATCGCAGAGCCAGTCCAGGTAATTTCTAATATACGCACCCTCAGGATTATTAGGAGGCATTTCACTTAGACGCTTCAACTCTTTTTCGGCGCGCTCTTTGACATCTACCGGCATTCCGGCTTCCTTAATTTTGATTTTGTATTCTTTAAACTCTTCGCTGCTTATTTCACCCTCTTCATCCATTTCTCCCAGTTCTTCTTCAATTGTCATTTTCTTTTCCCTAAGCATTGCTTTTTTCATCTGATCCTCAAACCTTTTTTGGGTTTTATTGGAAATTGTCCTTTCAACCTCAAGCGCATTAACTTCTTTTGCCAAATACTCCAAAACGACCTGAAGCCTTTTTCTGACATTAGTTTCTTCTAAAATTTTCTGTTTTTCGGAAGGTTTAATTTCCAGAAGAGATGCCACTTGATCACTCATTTCAACAGGTTCAACATTACCCGAAACGAGTTTCATTACAGTCATTATTTCGGCTTGCTTGCCAAGGTTTATAGATTTTTTGAAAAGCTCTTGGAGTTTCTTGGAAAGTATACCAATTTCCGTGTTTCCCTCGATTTCCTCGGGAATTTCCTCAACTTTTCCTATCAAATACGGTTCCTGAGCAATTACTTCTTTTAGAGAAACTCTTGCCTGACCCCTAATCAGAGCGTGAATTTCACCCTCCGTCGACATCATTTGTGTAATCGTGGCAATCGTTCCGATGTTGTTGAGATCTTCAAACACAGGATCTGCAGTCCTGGGATCCCTCTGGGAAAAAATGGCAATAACTCTGTCTTCTTGAAACGCAGAATTTATTGCGGCAACGCTTTTATTCCGCCCAAAAGACAGAAGTGTATCCGTGTGCGGAAAAACAACCGAACCTCTAACCGGAACTATCGGAACCCGTCTTGTCATATCTTGTTTTACAGGCATATTTTAGCAGTCTAAATGATCGATTGCTAATTGTCAAGTCTGCTTTTATCCTTTCATTTCATGGTATCATTTAATTAATGAAATCAAACCATTCACTCGTCAAAAGTTTCCGGTTTGCATTCGACGGATTGAAAGTTACATTCGTGAGAGGCAGAAATTTCAGAATTCAAGTAGCTTTAGGCACTTTAGCGGTTATCCTCGGCGTTTTATTTAAAATATCAGATTTTGATTGGGTTGATTTAATTCTAATTATTGCGGCGGTTCTTATTTTGGAACTGCTTAATACTTCAATCGAAGCGATAGTGGATATTGTAAGTCCCGAAATTCAAGAAAAGGCCAAGATCGCAAAAGATGTTTCCGCAGCAGCAGTTTTGATAGCTTCGTTTGCCGCTATTGTAATAGGGGCTATATTTTTCCTGCCTAAAATCCTAAGTTTTCTTTAACGATAATCATTGTTATTCTTCCGGGTCTAAACTCATTATTAAAAATCAGTAGTTTTCCTATGTTGCTTCCTTTAGCATTCCCCAAGCCCCTCTGACGTTCAGACTCTTTCGGAAGCGAATATTCATAGACCCTTCTAATCCCCTCATCCCAATTTTTGACAATTTTTTGAGATCCCACTACCCATATAACATGGGGTGAGGCATAGGCATAAACTCCCAACTGACTTCCAGTATTACTGGCAATAAAAACATGTCCATCGGCACTGACCGCATGAACACTCCCCAACGTCCAATCGGGGGCCGCTCCCAATTTTTGCATTTTAACGCCTTGTGTTGCTCTATCCATTTTCATTAACTTTGCCTTAACCGAATTGTAATTTCCGGATTTGTTAATTTCTTTAGTAATTCCGGCTGCCTCGAGAGTTTGTGAAGATATTGTCATTACTTCGGCGCCTTTTGGAAGAATTTCCAAAACTTTCCGTCTGGCTTCCTCGGCATTTTCCACAACAAATACTTCAACCCCCTCCACTGTTAATGAAGTCTTGGTTTTTTGGATTGACTCGTCACTTGCAAGTTGAGACCAGTTCTTCATAACCTTAATTTTACACCAAAAATTTCCTTATCGGGATAAAAAGTTGTATAAATGCTAACTATGGATAAATCTTTAGTAGCCTTGACTTCGCTTCTCACCTATGGCCAGGGAGAGAAATCTGAGAGTGAAACTGTCAACGATTTTGTGGGGACTTTGGCCCGGGCTTACGAAAAAGCCAGAAATGCGCTTGAATACAGAGCCGATAATCTTGTCCGGCGTGCTGCAATTGAGCGGATTTTAAGGAGAAGAATCCTTCTAAATAAAGATCCTCATACCCTTACAGAAAAGCTTTTAACGGAACTCAAGTGGGCAAGATATCTATCGACCGATGAAGTGAAAAACACAAAAAGACTGGGGCTCGAAAAAATCCTGGGAAAATATATTTCCTTCCTTAACAATTCTGTTCCAACTGAATGGGTTGTGAAAATTGCCTCTGCAGAAATTGAAGAGTTTTTTAACTTAAACACAGATTACAAGCAATTTACTTTTTTCGCATTTCAGATAATTAAGCAGAAAATTGCTATTCATGATGAAAACATTGATTTGCTTATCTACTATGCGGTTGACAAAGTCTACGCAGGATCGGACGACGAACAAATTGCATACCATATCTTGAAGTTAGCAGGTGAAAACACAACTAAAGAAATGTTTAAAGAAGCCTGGAGACTTTTTCAATTGGCCAAAACAAACAAAAATGTTTCCAGAATCGGAAAGTTTGTACGTCGCCAGATGCCGCCTTTGGTACTTCTCAGAGACATTTATTTTTATAAACCGTTGGATTTCAAGGAAGTCGTTGCCGATTCTACAAAATTTAAAACCCGTGCGGGTGAAGTTTTAAAAATACAGTTAGAACAGCTTTCGGGTAGGATTAGAACTGCAGGAACCCGCAGTGTGATTTATGTTTTTCTTACAAAAATGATCTTGGCATTTGGATTGGAAGTTCCTCTGGAAATATTTTTTTACCAGCACTTACACGGACTGCCTTTGGCAATAAACTTGGCCTTTCCGCCGCTTCTAATGCTTTTTGCCACTACTCAGATTAAACTTCCGTCGAAAAAAGAAGAAGAAGATTTAATCGCACGAACTTGGACAATTATTTCCAATCCGGACTCGCTTAAGATGGAAGATGATATTTTAATTGACACCGACAGTGATCAGGAAAAAGGACTGGGGTGGTGGTTCTTTTCTATTCTTTACGGAATCTGCTTTGTAGGCGTCTTTGCATTAATATTCTTTGCCCTTGGAAAAATCGGTTTTACATTTTTCAGTAAAACAATATTTATTTTCTTCCTTTGCGTAATTGCTTTTTTTGCCTACAGGATTATACAAATTGCCAACGTTTATTCGTGGAAAAATAACGGTAGAGAAAAATCAAGTTTCTCCGATATTCTTGCAATCCCCATTCTTGCAATTGGTAGCCGGTTGAGCCAGGGTCTTTCCAAACTAAACTTTTTAGCATTCGCATTTGATTTCATACTTGAAGCACCTTTCAAACTTATCCTAGGCTTTTTGGACGATTGGGTTCAATTTCTGTCCTTGAAGAAAGAAGAACAAATTATCGAATAGGAAACTATTGCAAAAAGGTTGATTGCTATCCAGCCGACGAAAATATCACGACCGAGTTTATCAATCAAGAATTCCGTCTCTCTTAGTGATCTTCCGGCAACGACAAAGCCGTTCAAACTTCCATCCGAATACTTATTTACAACTATCGCCTGTCTAACTCCCGGCTGAGGTTGCCATGTCACTCTTTCTTCACCGTTCTTTGCAACACTATCAAAAATCCCGGAAGGAATTACCGGAACTATTCCATTCAAGGTTGCGGAAGAAGATAAAACTTTTTTGTTTTGGTCAAGGATGATTATATAAGGAGATAGACTTTGCGAAATCTCAACTTTTTCAGGCAAATTTATTGATTTTACCGAAAGTCCGCCATTTAGTTTATTGGCCGTATCTTCGGACAGTTGCACCTGGGGTTCATTTGCTCCAAGTCTAAGCATTTGCTGCGTTGTGCCATAAATCATTAAAGAAATTAGCGATATAAAAATGACAATAATTAAGATTCTAAAAAAATGTTTCATTCCGTCAATTATATGTTATTTTCTTCTTTTTGCGTTACTTTCTCTGTTTGCAATATAAAAACAAATCGAAAATAATATCAACTCACCGGAAAAAATCCAAATATAGGGGTGCGGAATAACTGCTTTATAATTATTCCAGATCACTATCAAAAAAACACTGAGAAAGATAAAGGCAACACCGGATTTAGGAACAAAATACCAAAAATTTATCATTCTAATTGGTACTTATTCTGCAACTTGAAAGAAATACCCCACCGCAATCGGGCAAATCGCCCCCATGTTCATCATAAAGAGTAAATGTATAATCCGAATTTAGGGAAATCCACGGAGCATTATCAACCTTCGAGCCATTATTTCGACCATCCTCAGACATTAGACTATTGGTGCCTTTGACGAAAACACAAATTTCAACATTGGAAGAACCGTTCTTTCCAACAACAATATTATTCCAATTGGATTCAATATTAGCCGAACCAAATTGACCGGGCGCCGGCGGCATTTGGTAGTCACAAGTTATTTGTCCGCGGGTGCCACCCGGAACCGAAGATGTAGTACTCCCCACAGGTTTTATTACCTTCGGCAAAACCGAGGGGGTTGGAATTGGAGTCACCTCTAAAGTTGGTGTAGGCATAATGGTCGGCTGGGGAATCGAAACTTGGTTTTTACGTCGAGAAAGGATTATAACCAGAACAAAAATTATAATAACAATTACAACCGCAATATATCTTTTTTGAAGCATATCTCAAATTTTATCACGTCCCCTGAAGTATTCCTTAAAGCCCGAGGTTTTGATATTGATTCAACTGTCCGTTAATTGATTGGTTAGCTTGATTAATAAAACCCACGGCAAGCCAAATCGTAACAACTGTGGAAATCACCGTCAGGGATATAGCAACAGTCCCGATTATTTTTGCCTTCTCATTACCTTGATTTAAGTATTTGATTCCCGGCCAAAGACCTAATGGGGGAAGAAAAATACTAAGAGCATAAATTCCTATTTGGGTCAGAACTTTGGTAGGAAGAGGCGCTGGTTTAAGATTCTTTCCGCAATTAGGACAAAAATAATACGAATCAGCAATCGGGGTATGACAAAAAGGGCAAAGTTTTTCCTGCGGATTCATAGATTAAGCATCTCACTCACGGTAAAACCTTGTCAAATTTTGGGAGCGTAAGCGGAGATTTTAACTCTCACTTCGAACATCTTTCCTCGTAAATGTCAGGTATAAAACGAAACCAATTATCAAAATAGTTAAGACGAGACTGGTTGGACCTGCCAACCCAAGTCCGCCAAGGTTTCTCGACCGGCTCATCCAGTCTGCAAACGAGGCCCCAAGTGGACGAGTCAAAACGTAAGTCGCCCAAAAAGCAATGATGTCATTCAAACCGAAGATCCAGTAAGCCAAAGCTGGTATTGCAATTATTACGGCAAATAAGACGGTTGATGATAAATATCCCAAACCAAAAGTTGTTGCCGTTAAGTCCCCCAATGCGGTACCCAATGCAAAGGTAGCCAAGACGGTAACCCAATAAAATATCTCGCGACGGGTAGTATAAATACTGTGGAAAGATAAGGTTTTCTCACTAAAATACCAGGTAATAAAAACAACTACCAATGCAATCGCAAAAAAGATACTAGATACAATATACGGGACACCTAACCCGACATGCATAACATCCGCCGCCATTGTTCCGAATACAGCGACCATCGCAACCGCCAACCAGTAAACCCACGCTATATAGCGCCGTACCAGAAACTGCAATGTAAGTGCCAAAATCAGACAAACGCCTCCAAGAATAACTGCCGGGATAGGGTTAAGCAAATGAACTAGATAATCTGAAGTTGCCTCACCCATTGCGGTGGTCAGCAGTTTAATAATCCAAAAGTAAGCCGTAATTTCCGGAACTTTTATCGCCGCATTTTTTAAGCTCTTCATTAATAAATTATATCAGTCCTACTGGAAGAAGATTTCTCAATTTACAAAGCATACCGAGCATCATTATCCAGGACCTTTTGATCCCATAACCGATTATATTTTGCCCTTATTCTACCCTCGCATTAATCGGGCTATTTAAAACTAATAATTCACTTGGTTTCTGAGGGTTATTGATTAAATAACGAGCCAGCTGTATTGCTCCCTTTACAATGTCATTCTTCTGGCCAATTCTCTTATGCTCATATTCAGTGTTCCCGGTTTCATATTCAGTCTGTATTTTGGGATGAACATAGTCTATGGGAACGGGAATCACCCTTAGTTTCTTTTCAAGAGCTAACATGATAGGGAAAAAGGTGGCATTAGAATAATTATCTGGTTTAACCGTTTGGGCCAATTTAGAATTTTCTTTTAATCTAAATTGGTTGGTAAAAAGACTAAGAATTTCGGGGCTGTTTTTAAATATCCTTGGACCGAAGGATAAATCCATATCCCAACTATTTTTTGGCAACAAACCAGTTAATCGTAAAACACGGCTAAATAAACGGTTTAGTTCTTTTTCACTTCTGACCTGCTGTTCTGGGTAGGTTTTAAAACTTTGAGCTGTTCTGGCTGGTATCACAATGTCTGCAGATCCGTCTATTATTGGTCTAGCGGCCTCTTTGAGATTTTCAATCATAGAAATCTTTTCGGGTTCTGTCCAGCAAATTGCTTCAACTCCAGGAAGAACTGCGGCCTCTCTAAATGTTTGCCGTCTGCTTGCACTCATTCCTTTTTCCTCTTGATCACGGACATCAACGCCAATCCCTCTTAAGAAGTTTTTAAATTCACCAGAACTTCCACCGTCTACAACTACTAATTGATAACCTTTTTCTTTGGCTTGTTGCAGCGTCTGAATGGCTAAATCGCCTCTTAATTGATCAGAATTAATTGCAGAACCGGTTTGGGCGGCAGACCACTCTTTGTAAAAGGTGGTAGTTACAACTGCGATGTTATGATTTTGCAGCTTTTCTTCATGGCTAGTTGATTCGATATTTTCAGCCATAAGTAAGTTTAGGAATAAGCGAATTATATATCAAGAGTGGCAAATGGCACCGCCAAGCATACAGTCTGGCACCTCTAGATCCCATAATAGTTAAGGCAAATAAAACACTATTGATCTTAGTAAGTGAATCCGGCGTACAGGAAATATATTCCTATAAATAAAAAGGCTACCAGTGCAAACATCCCCAATCCTTTATTCTTCCTTATATTTTTGACAAAGCCGTTCATACTTTTCGGAAAGAATAAGTTTACGAGGCCGATAATCAAAATCAGCCAGGAAAACAATGTAGTAGATATGTCCAAATTTGTCATCCAGGAGCTGTGATATAGCAAAAGGCCAATTCCCAAAAGTGTATTGATAACCCCTTTGACAAGCATGGGCATCGTGCCTTCATACATTTTAAGAACACCATCAAAATTTTTCCGGTTTAAAAGTAAAGCTCCCGTTACTATTACCAAAATAAAGCCAAATAGTTTTGCGAGTAAAACTGAAGTTAGCATTTAGATATCACCCTCTTTCGTTAATAATAGTTTTTCACTATTTGGAAGACTTTGCAAATATTTGGCTGAACATCACGGTCTAAGGCATTTAAGACCCATAACTGTTTTTTAGTTGACCCAAAAAACAATAATGCCTCTTTTCGGAATCAACCCAAATTTTTCTATTCTTAAAGTTTTTAAATTCTTTTCCTACAATATCTCTGTTAAAAAGATAGTGTGGCAAGCCTTTCTCTCCACCCTCGACAGGCACATAAGTTCTTGGAGCAATCACTTTATAATTGGTCTTTTGCTTTCCATATTTTTCTATTATTGTGTGGCTGGGATAAAACTTCCTAAACTTTCTTTTGCGAAATGTTATAAAAACAAAGCCACCTGGAATTAATACTCTTTCTATTTCCTTGATAGCTTCTCTAATTTTTTCGATAACTTCATGGTGAAGTGCTTGTGTAGAAATTACAGCATCGAAATAATCATTTTTATAAGGTAATTTTTTATAAATGTTTCCGACTTTTAGATCTGCTTTTAATTCCTCGTCTTTTAGCCATTTTTTTGTAAGATTAATACCTTCTCCCGCTATATCGATACCATAGGTGTCAAAACCATGTTTGGCAAAATAAACAACATGTCGCCCTGACCCACAACCTAAATCTAAAAGTTTTTTAACGCCGTTCTTTTTAAGAATACCCACAATTTTCACAATATCTTCTTGTGGCTCAAGAAAAACCTTTCCGTGCTCCTTAAAAACTTCGTTCCACTGTTTCATATTTGAAGTATACCAAACTTGAGCTGGCCCTGGTTGAAAATTTCCGAACAGTAAACTGGTCAGAAATCATAAAACATCCTAAGTTAGCTTACCAAACAAGTCAGCAATTTTTGGATCTCTAATCAATCGTAATGTTTTTCATTCCAACTGACGTATTTGTAATCTTCAACCATTTTGATTCTGTCCACAGGTATGTCAGTTGGTATTAACACTTCAGGAAATTCAAAATCATCTAAATCTTGTTCTTCACCTGTATGATGCTCTGACAAATACTGACTAAGTGGTTTTGCGGTTTCCCAGTAAGATTTGGCCCAGCTTCTTGCTCCTTTTATCCCTTCGAGTCCGGTTATATCAGCTCCTGCTTCAGTAACAAAGGCACCATCAGCCACAATACAATCTTTGGGATCTACTTGGACCTCAAAAAGTACTTGTTTACCGGGGTTAAACAAACTTAACCTTACTTCGTCCGGCTTACGAGGATAGGCAAATATACATTTCGTTCTATCAACACGGAAACCCATGTCCTTTCCTGTTTGGGAAAATATTTGTTCTAATTCCGGACCTTTCGTTCCCATCTGATTATCTTTAGCCCGAAAACCATTTTTATTTATAAAATCTAAACTTTCCTTATTAATATGGATATACAAAGTTACATAATTATTAAGTTTTTCTGGAGA
This sequence comes from Candidatus Microgenomates bacterium, assembly GCA_049519355.1. Classification (GTDB taxonomy): domain Bacteria; phylum Patescibacteriota; class Microgenomatia; order UBA8517; family UBA8517; genus JBEKQV01. The sequence goes on from JBEKQV010000001.1 coordinate 109,218, forward strand.
ATGATCTTCCTCCACTGGCGAACTTGTTTCGATTGGTTTAGGTTGAGAGACTTGTACATCTGATTGATCAACCATTATTTCGGAAGATTCCATACTAAAAGTATAACTTACTTATGTTTGTTTTTCTTTAAACCCTGAACCCAGTTCAAATCTCTGTCTGGGTTGTTCAATTTGATACAGTTATTTGAGGCTAAACTTTAAGCTGAGCATCATGGTCTGGAACCGTTCGATCCCATAACCATCTGAAAGTAGTGTATCACCCCGAAGCTAAATGAGACAAATGAGGCAGTATCAAAGGGTGGTTAATAGTTGTTGTACAACGTATGTAGTAAAATGAGCCATGACTGAAGAGAAAACTGATTTACCGAAACTTCAGACCTCTACGAAGGAGTGGTTGGATAAATTGATGGTGCAAGCCAGGAACCAAACTGTTAACCCTGAAGAGGTTTCTGAATCGTTACGAATTTCAGATAGGGAGGTTACATACGACAAATTTATTAATTTTTGTAACAAATTCCCCCAATGGAAAAACAAAGAAATTCAATATGTCTTTGTTAAGGGTTGGTCAAGAGAACTGGCCTTACAGGCAGATAGGATATTGCCGATAGACTCTCACTCTCAAATTAAAACTAAGCTTAATGTCTCATTTGCCCCCACTGAAATAAAATCCCATGGTGATATTGATATATGCCTAGTTAATAGAGACCTTGAAAAAGAAATAATTCCCATTTGGAGACAATACAATATTGATGAAAACAATGTTGGAAAGACGCTACCAGACTTTTTACTCTATAAGGAACAAGATGTGGAGCAATCTTTAAGGGATTATTTTTGCGTGGTTGAGTTTGATAATAGGGATTTTATAGTTCCAAAACCAGAAGTGATCTTCCTTGCCAATACCCACAAAAACAGTGAGGGTAATTTAAGAAGACCAAATGTCTTAAGATCTTTAAATGAAAAATATGTTCTAGACTTAAACTTAATAGACCAAATTAGAAAAATACCAGGAGTTGAAAAGTTTATTAGCTGAGGTAATAAACTTGCTGAGCATCATGGTCTAGGACTTTATTATCCCATAACCACTAAGAGCAGTGAATCATCCTGAAGCTAAATGAGACAAATGAGACATAATAAAAAGTTGATTCCGTCAGCTAGCAATGTATAATTACAAAATATATGGAACATATAATTAACAGTACGAATCAGGACCCTCAAAAAGATGGTATCGAAGAAATTGAATTACAACCACCAACACTATCAGAGACTGGGGTAAAACAAGACTTGAAAAAGAAAGAACAACCTACCGAGAAAAAGCTCGAAAGTCCTCAAGGGCCTGGAGGAAGAGTTGTTAGAGGACCGTTTGGTACGTATTAATTCTCAAGAGAAAGCACTACTAGAATATTCAGTCACCCAATCCAAGGTTGTAGATCCTATTAGCGTTTTTCCAGAAGATCGATTGTTCTAATTCTTCGCTTAAACTTAGACTTTTTACAAGATCTATATGTTTTTTAAACCCACTTTCGGTTTTAGAATCACATAGTGGCCAATCCGTACCAAAAATGACTTTGTCCGGTCTATCATCAACAGTTCTTTTTAGAACATTTACCATCTTCTCTTTTCCACCACTTGCTTTTATCACCTCATCATCTGCACACCCAGAGATTTCAAAACAAATATTTGAAACACTCCTGGTAATATCATAACAATATTCAATCTTCGGCCAATAGTAATGGGCAATCACTATTTTTAAATTTGGAAACTTTTTAGCAACCTCAACAATGTATTTGGGATCGTTGTAATCAAGAGGGTTAGTTATTTTAGGATCGGAAGAAATATCACCCGTGTGAATCACTACTGGATAACCCAAATTCTGAAGCAGCTCGTAATAAGGCGTACATCTCTCATCTGCAACATTATAAGGATCATGCCCAGGAAAGAGCTTTAGACCTTTTATTTTTCCTTCTTCTACTAATTTTCTATATTTATCAATCTCACTACTACCTCTTTGAATAATTTGTGGGCTCCCCAACGCAAACAATCTTTTTTGATCTTTAACAAGATTAAGTGTGTGATCCAAGTCAGCAATTTTAGGATCATTTTCTAAATTATCCGGAATAACAATTGCGTAGTCTATTCCGTTTAGATTCATCTCTTCAAGTAAAGTATCCGTAGCCTCGTCTAGACTATTCCCTTTTCCTGTATATGTTGAAACGTGAACGTGTGCGTCAATAATCATGATGTCTTAAGTTTAACAGAAGATTACTAATAATAAAACGTTTTATCTTATAAGTCCTTTATTTATGCATATTTTGAATCGGAGGTGTATAATATAGGCTGTCTGTTAGGCACGTTAACAAAGTAACAAAAAATAATCAAAAATCCTTATAAAAACCTCATTGGAAAGGAAGGAGTAAGGAAGTCATGGGTAAGCATTTTGTGCGTCGTAATGAGAATTTTACCTGTGAGCATTGTGGACAAACGGTTGTGGGTTCGGGATATACGAATCATTGCCCCACTTGTCTCTGGAGTAAGCACGTAGATGTGTATCCAGGGGATCGGGCCTCGGCCTGCAGAGGGATGATGAAACCCGTCCGTGTCGAGTTTAAAAAGGGACAGTATGTAATTGTTCACCGCTGCACTACGTGTGGCTGTGAGAAGAGAAATAAGGCTGCCCCTAACGACAACTTCGATGCGATACTCCAAGTAGCCTCACAACACAGGTAAAGGAGTGCAAACCATGAAAATTGTGTTTGTCACCCCAATTCTTCCGTACAAATTCGAAAAGACGCCGTATGTGCCTCTAGGAATCGGATATCTTGTTGCAAGCATCCGAAAAAATTGCCCGTACGTAACAGACATTCAGTTCATAGATGGGCAAATCTTATCCGAGCACAGCTTTTGGCGGAATATCGAACTGGTCAATACCGATGTTTTACTCATATCGGCAACCATTAGACAGATGAAAGGAGCTGCGAAAGTAGCCTCAATCGTCAAGCGTCGTAATGAAGGTGTTGTGGTTATCCTCGGAGGTGCAGGGCCAAGTGGTTTTTCTGTACTTCCACAAATGGATGACATCGACATAATTGTGAAGGGAGAAGGAGAAGAAGTACTGCCATCAATTCTCGACGCGGTTAATAGGAAGGTGCAAATCGTGCTGCCTGAAGAAAAAGCGATCTGTCAGCATAACAACGGCAAGACTGTTATTTCTGTTTGTCTGCCGCCTGATATTAATGCAATTCCTTTGCCGGATAGAACAATATTCGACAACACCGCCTATAGAAAAAGATGGATCGGATCAGCCGGGATGGACTCTGTAAGTATCATCGGATCGAGAGGATGTCCATTCCATTGTGTCTTTTGTGACCACTCGGTCACTGGATATGGCGTAAGGTATCGAAACGTACAAAACATTGCGGAGGAGATGATCTCTTTACAGCAAAAGTACAAGCCTAACGACATATTCTTCTATGATGATCTTTTCACAACAAGAAAAAGCCGGGTTAGTGCACTGTGCGACCTGATCGTAAAAAGCAAAGTTCCAATCACATGGAGCGCGCAAGGAAGGGTCGACTGCATTACGCAGGAAATGCTTGAAAGAATGCTCTCTGCAGGATGTAACGAAGTGATGTTTGGTGTTGAATCCGGCAGTGACAAGATACTCAAGTATTTCCGAAAGGGTTTCACCCATGAAAAGATTGTCCAGGCATTTGAGTTGTGCCACAAAGTAGGCATGAAAGCTGGTGCATATCTCATCATCGGTGTTCCCGGAGAAACACGACAAGATATCCTTCAGACGATTTCTCTCGTCGAGGAAATTGAACCGTCACTTCTCAATATCTCGTACCTTACCCCGTTCCCCGCCACTCAGTTATATAAAATGACAAAAAAGTGGGTACGGAATGAAGACTACGAGAGATGGGACGACTTCCAAACTTCAGTTTATGACTTTCCTTTTGAAATGGATCCCAGGAAGTCAGAAGAGCTTATTTTGGAAGCATACCGAAGAAAGATCAATCAGGGTATGCCATATAGTGCCTACCAATTCGCTAACGCGAAAAAAACTAATGGAGGTGCAGAATGAACTGTAAAATGGTTCAACGGCGAAAGCTTGCATACTCTGAAATACCATCGCTTTGTCAGATCGAAACGACATATGCGTGCAATCAGAATTGCATAGCCTGCTACAACCCGGAACGTACGAAGCTGGGCGATCTCTCAAAAATGGATACCATTGTGGCATCCGTGGCCGAGAGCCAAATACCCCACGTATATCTTATTGGCGGCGAACCAAGCTTGCTCCGCGAAGAACGCCTGAACAAGTATGTAGAGCTTTTAAGCCAACATTCTTCCGTGACAATTGTAACCAACGGCAGAATCAAGCTCGAAGGTATCTCTCCGAAGCTCGCATGCTTTGGAATACCTATTCATGGCAGCAATGCGGAAACGCACGAACGGTTCACTCAGTCCAAGGGAGGTTTTCAAAAAACACTGGACACGATTAAGTACTATGTCAGCCAGGGATTTGATGTCAGGTGCATACCTGTTCTTACTGGTTACAACTACAACCAGATGTACGACATCATCCGCTTGGCAGTTGATCTCGGAATGGAGTCTGTGTTTGTCGATCGATTCGAAGACGGCGGTCTCGGAGCGCAAAACTTAGCAGTGTTCCAATCTTTGGAGCCAACGCCTGAGCAGTTTCGGATAGCAGTCGATCAAATCATCGAAGCAAGACACGCCTTTACCAGCTTGGATGGAAAGGTAGGGTTTGGAACTGCCATTCCGTATTGTCTGGATCAACGCATCATCGAAGAGGGAATCCAAAGCGCATGCGGCGTAGGCACTTCATTTTGTGTCCTATCACCCACGGGCGAATTCCGAATCTGTAACCAGTCGAAAGTGGTCTACGGAAACGTCCTGGAACAGTCCGTCGAAATGCTCTGGCACAAACGGTCACTAAACGGTTTCCGGTGTTTGGGATGGGTTACGGAGCCATGTGCGTCTTGCCCGCTGCTCATGGAGTGCGCAGCCGGTTGCAAAGTGGATGTGAACCATTCCGATACGTACTGTATAGATTATGCGGTAAGAGGGTTAAAAGGTCCAAGCCAGGAAATTTTGGATAAACTCACTTACCCGGAACCTACGGAAACCTATCCCGAACAGATGCGTCGGTTCAGAGTCAATAGGTATACCAAAATCACGACGCGTTATAAAACTCCTCTGCTTGTCACCCGTTATCAAACGGTGGAACTCGATGCAATGGCATTGGAGATGACCCAGGATATCTGCAACGGATTGGCCGTCGATGAACAAAGCCTGATCGGTCAGTTTCAAGAAAAAGTCGAAGTACCGGAAATCCGACGCTTTGTAAGCAGACTCTTTCAGGTAGACGCGCTTGATCCGAACGGTGAGGTGTAAAATGAGGATTCCCACCGAAATCCATTGGGAGATCACAAACGCCTGCAACCTCCGATGCAAAACGTGTATTCAGTTATCAGGGGAACCCAGAGCAGATGAGCTCAGCACGGAAACGATCAGGAAGATCATCCGTACATTTGCCCAACGCCGGGTTTCGAGGATCTGTTACACAGGAGGAGAACCGTTCAGCCGTAAGGATTTCCTGGAAATACTTTCCGCGACGGTTAACGCGGGAATTGCCGCCGAGGTCATTACCAATGCAACCTTGCTGACGCCTAAGACGTTAGATATATTGGCGTCATATAGGGTTGCCCTTGGAATAAGCCTCGATGGTTCACGACCGGAAACTAACGATCTAATTCGCGGGAAGGGCTCCTTCACAAAAGCGGTCCTTTCAATGAAGCAAGCAACCGCACGCAACATTCCGGTCCACGTCTATGTCACAGTAACAGAGTCCAACATCCAAGATCTTGAAAACATCGGAGCACTCGCAATTCAGAACGGCTGTTCGGGAATTCACTTCAGCGAAGTGACTTTGGCCGGACGCGCCCTAACCTCTCCCGAGGTAATCGCGCTAACGCTAAAGAATCACGACCAGCTTCCTGCGCTTTCCAGTCGGATTGCAAAGAAAATCTACAATGAAAAGCTGGAACACCTCGATGACGGATGTTGGATTGATTCCGATTCGGCATGGTATGTGAGAAGCGATGGAGAAGTCTTTGCTTGCAGTGAGATCGGATTGAGGCGCCCAAAATCCTCACTCGGTAATATCCGATCGCTTGCCTCTCAACACACAGGCATCCGCCCGCAGCCAAAGAGTGATTTCCACAATGGTTGCAGCTACTGCGTTTGGGCAAGCATGCATGTGACTCTCATCACTAACACATGGTCCATTTGTCCGCTCACAAGCTCAGGAGGCCAAATACGGACACTCCAGGAACTTTATAATGAGCTTGATACTTTTTACCCAGACATGCGGCAGTTTTGCGCGGAATGTAAGGACCCGGACTGCATGGGATATATCTGGGTACTACCAGAGGAGTCGGACACGCTAGTCGAATCAGGCGTCCCGATCGTGCAAATCAACGACGGTCCGAATTTTATTCACTCCTTTTCAACCGCAGAGGATGGTAATATAAACGTGGAGGCTCGATACCCAGTCTGCAAATACGCAGAAGCCCCCTGCCGCAGATGCGGAATATACAAAAAGCGACCAATGGTCTGCAGACTTTGGCCGATAGGACTGGAAACTCACGACGGGAAGGTGGTACTTGGATTACACCTTGACTGCCTCTTTGTGAGGTATCTGCAGGAACATGGTTTGGTCCCAGGTTTCAAGCGCCGCGCGCTTAACCTGATGACCCGGTTATCGCCAGACCTGAAGGAAGCGATTGCTTCGACCTATTTTGCGGTTGACGCGATTGCTAAATTTCCAAATGGCGAAAACCGGTACTTAATCCTTCAGGAATTCTAGAGGAAAGGAGGATGCCAACATGTCCAAGTGCAAAGCTGTGCTTGACAGCAAGAAAATCAAGAAGATCGTGGTCAAGAAGGCCCCGGCCAAGAAGTAAGCTCGGCGCATCACACAAAGCTGTGATGTTTCCCTTGCCGATAAGCTAAATTGACCCGGGTCGCGATTGGGTAGTACCATTTTGAACGTAAAATGGTACTACCTTTTTTTTTGGCTAAAATTGTTAATATTAAAATCTTGATCAAGTTTAATCTCCCTACATTACCCATTATTCGTCGCATTTTTGAAGCCAAGCTGAGCATCATGGTCTGGAACCGTTCGATCCCATAACCACTTAAATAGCAGCATACATCTCAAAAATACGAATTTTTGCTATATAATACAGTCATGGAACAGGCAAGTGGGCAGAATCCAATTGATAATCTTGAAGAGTTTCTGACAAAAAGCGGTATAGAATCGACCTCGATGTCTTTTGACATTGTCTTTAAAGGTCTGAAGTACGACTGGGAAACAAATTTAACAAAAGATAAACCAAAATCATTGGACGAATTTTTAAAAACAACTATATACAATGCCGCGGCAAAGAGAATCGGTTTGCAAAAACAAGCTGGTACTGATTTGGGACAACACGGATTAGAAATACCAATTTCTCAAGAGGAAGCTCCTGACGCTTTTTATATGGAGGTTTATCACTGGGAAAATGTCAGAGGCGCGGAAAAACCAGAACCGGTTACTTCAAGAGTTGTAACACTTACCGGTATTCCTCAGCTTGAAAGCGAAAAATCTTTAGAATATCTAAAACGTCTTTCATCTGAACAAAAAGGAACTTATAGCGAAGAGGAAAAAGAAGGTAAAAAAACTATAAAATTTGAGGCTCCCATACAAGGTATGCCAGATTTTAAGACGGTGGTGAAAATAGAAAGTGTAAAAAACGAAAAAGGATATAACTTAATGGAAATTGCATTAGATGTAAAAATTCCCTACGAGGCTATTAGTGGCTGGCTAACTACAAAGTCAAACTAAGCTTTTCAAGATTATTTCTCCGGACAGCGAGCGTGTGGTACGAATGTTTGAGTTAAAAAATAGAGGTTTTGAAGGTATTTTCGGGCTAATCTGGGCTTCACGGTCACTGGGGTGCACGTGTTGGCTGCGGGACAGGGATTTGAACCCCGATACCAGCCTCCAGAGGGCCGTGTCCTACCGTTAGACGATCCCGCAATGTACAAGGCTATTTTAACACCTGGAAGTATTTATTTCCGAGAAAGAATGAATTTTTGGATCAAAGGATCAACATCAGACGTAAACTTATTTAACACTTCTTTTGCATCAACCCATTCAATTTCTGCAATTTCGTAAGCCTCACCTATAGCAGCCACCGGGCTCCCCTTTAGCTTGCAGTCGAAATACACAACCTGAACAAAAGTATTCGGGTGTTTTCTCTCCAAAAGTCTTTTAACAACCTCCACGTCTAAGCACACCTCTTCTTTTACCTCCCTAACAACAGCCTGCTCTTCGGTCTCTTCCCCCTCAATAATTCCGCCCGGAAACGCCCATTCCACCTTAAAAGAAGGCAACTTCCTCCGGATCAAAAGGAATTTCCCTTTGTCCGAAATCAAGGCCAAAACAACCTTTTTTGGATGAAAAGTAGGCTCCATGGCAATATTTAAGCGTATTATACTACTATGTGGTATGTTTACATTCTTTCATGCAGCGACGGAAGTTTTTACACAGGCATCACAAATAACGTTGCCAAAAGATTTAAAGACCACCTTAGTGGCCGTGGCGCCAAATATACCAAAAGTCACAAACCGGAAAAAGTAGTTTATCGGGAAGAGTTTTCATCCAAATCGGAAGCTTTAAAACGGGAAGCCGAACTCAAAAAATGGCCAAGGGCCAAAAAAGATGTTTTGATAAGATCAAGATTTTCTACCACCAAAAAGACGCCTATCGAGTAAAGTGCGCCCATGACCACGTCGATAAAATAGTGTTCACCAAGGTATATCACCGCAAACCAAACCCCCAGCATATAAGGCAGAAAAATAATTCCGGCCTTTTTACTCCATTTGTAAAGGTATAAGAAAATTATGGTCGGAAATGCTGCGTGAAGAGACGGCATAGCCGCAACAGCGTCTCCGCCAGCCAGAGACAGAATCGACGGCAACGTTATATTAGATTGAAAAAAATGTGACATGACAACCCCGGTAACTTCCTTTATGGGAGGGATATAACCCAAACCGCTGGCCATCCACGGAGGCATTGCCGGGAAAATAATATAAGTAACAAATGCTGCATAGGAAACCCCTAAAATTCCGAAAGTATATTTTTTGAAAAATTTTCTGTCCTTTAGCCAAAAGTAATATCCGACAATCATCGGAGCTACAAAATGGCAAATATAAAGAATAACGGCAACGTAGTCATACCACATAAGACGGTTGGGATTATAAAGCAAGGCCTGAAGTTGAACTGTCGGGATGAAACCAAAAATAAATTTATCTATATTAATCATTGGAAAAATATGGGCATGATTACTAATAAAAGGAACAAGTCCCCTTAAAAATTCATATCCCAGATAAAAAAGAATAAACGGCACCCAGTCTTTGAGAAAAAGCCAGGCTCTTCCTATAAAAACTGTACCGATTAACCCAAAAACAAAAAACTGATCGGGGGAAAACCAAATCCGATGAGAGATCATATAGACACATACAATCAAAATATAAATAAGCGTTACTATCTTTACCGCTCCGAAGCCGCGGATTTTCTTCAAAAGATTTTTAACCAATTTAAAAAATTATATTTTTGAAATCTGAAAATTTGATGAAAAGTTTCAATCCGAACTTGATAGTATAATTGTTATAACAAAATGAAAACAGTTAAATATGTACTTTTGCCACTAATAATTCTTATCATCGGCTTTGCCGCTGGCTTTACTTTTTTAAAAATGAAAAATGCCGGCAATGTTGTTATCTTAACACCACTGCCTATTATTAAAACTTTCCCCTCGCAGGCTTCCTCTTTCTCGCTGGAAAATGCACCAACTGAATCTCTCAGGGGTCAGATAACGGCGATGACTGGTGAGATTGATTGGACCGGAAGAACCGCAACCGAAGCCGCAAAAATTTCTTCACCAATTACAATCCAACAAGGCGAAGAATTAACTACGGGCAAGAACAGTAATCTGTCTCTTGTATTTACAGGTGCCTGCATGGTGAAACTTTCACAAAAGACTGATATCCAAATTATTCAGACATTGCCTGCAAATATTGTTTTTAATCAGGTGGAAGGAACCGCCGAGTTTATTAAGACAGGGAACAACGCAATTTCTGTAAGGGCGCTAAATCTTTTGACAGAAATTAATGGGGACGTCACTGTTTCAATAAATCCAGCAAAACCGATTATCACTTTAAGTTTAAAATCTGGACAAGCAACTGTAGCTTATAACGATCTAAAAGATGTCAGTCATGAAGTTGAAATTTCCGCGAGGCAAACCTATACATTTAATTCTGGTACCCGGCGAGGGGTTCTAAGATAGTTTTTCCTTCATAACCCAGAGCCCAAAGAGCAATCCCCCCCAGAGAATTATCATTGGCCAGATTAACCTTAAACTGAGTCGCGTTTTTATCGGGATAAAAAATTTGCTGGTACGTTCCCGTTGCCGTTTTGTAAATAATATGAGATTCCTCATCTGTACTATCGAAAACAGCACTACAGGAGGCACAACCGGCTAATAAATCCTCCGCTCTTTGGTTGCTTATAATCAAACTTGTTCCAGGAATTACAGCCGAACGCGGAACATCCCCGATTGTTTCCCATTCATACCCGTATAAAGGAATCCCCAAAATAATCTCCTGGGACGGCATCATTTTTAAAGCGGCTTCTACCGCAGTTTGAGTATCAAACTCCGAAATAGTACCTGCCCCGAGACCCGGAGCGACGGGACCGGTTACAAACGAAACAGAACTATGATAATCATAAGCCATAAGAATAATTTTATCGGCAATGGGAGCAAGAGCCACAGGATCGGCCAAATTCGTATCTTTAACAAAGGAAATCGCACTTATATCAACACTTAACGTTCCAGCTTTTGCATTAACCAGGTTTGCTTTAATATCTTTCACAAATTCCGTAAAACTCAATCTTGCCGCAGGTGAGGCATCCTGAGTTTGTTCAACATCCAGGTTTAAATCAGTAAAACCATACTGCCTCATTATCGGAATAATATCTTGGGTTAGATTATTGGCGGATATAGCGGGGTCTTTCAGCATTTCACTAATATCACCATCGTTTCCACTAAAGGCGGTTATTGAAAGATCTTCGCCTTTCGCTTTGGCGGAATCTAAAAAAGGATCAATTTTCCCTTGCTGAAGTGCAAGATACCCAGGTTCACTCTCGCCCGGCCCGGTATATTTTTGAATAGTTCCGTCTTTGTCTACTGTTAAACTAAAATAGGTTAGATTCGTAACATACTTTGAATAATCCGTTTGGGCTTTATCGGTAAGCCAATACGGCAAAAACCCTAAGACTTCTTTTTGAGGAATAATAATATCGGCAATAGGTATATTTTTCTTTAAGGTTCTTGGAAGAAAATATTTGTAAACCAAAAGAAACGCAACCAGGATTGCCACCAATACTGTCACTAAAGCCAAAACACTCTTCCTGGACATACTGCAATTATATAATGAAAAAGGACAAGACAACTTTGATATAATTTAGTATGGCATTGCTACTGCTATTCGCTTTCATATCCGGACTCGTGACAATTCTGGCTCCGTGCATTTGGCCACTTCTCCCAATTGTTCTATCATCGGCAATCGCGGGCCACGGACACAAACGTCCGCTGGGAATTACCCTCGGAATTATAATTAGCTTCGCCGTATTCACTTTGGCAATTTCCACTTTGGTCCGAGTTTTCCATCTGGACGCCAATGTTCTCAGAATTGTTGCAGTAATTATTATCGCCGGACTGGGCCTAACGATGGTTTTTCCGGCACTTTACACAAAATTTGAGATATTGGTAACTAAACTTGGAAACATCTTCGGAGCGAACAAGGGCCATGAAGGCAACGACTTTTTACCGGGACTTGTTACCGGACTTTCCCTTGGAATCCTTTGGACCCCGTGCGCAGGACCTATTCTCGCCACGGTTGCCGTTCTAGCCGCAACAGGAAAAATCAGCATGGATGTAATTTTGGTAACAGTTTCTTACTGTATTGGGGTGGGAGTTCCGCTTTTTATTTTTGCTTACGGCGGACAAAAAATTATTTCAAAACTTAAAGGAGTTTCGCGTTATACCGGAAGAATCCAACAAATATTCGGAGTCATTATGATTCTTGCGGCAATTGCAATTTACACAAATTATGACCAGACACTCCAGTTAAAACTTGTTAACACATTTCCTTCATTCGGCAATGCCGTTAACGGCTTTGAAAGTAGCACGCTTGTAACAAATCAACTAAACATTCTCAAGGGAATGACGCCCGCCCCGGTTTCCGAAGTTACTGGGCTTTTCAATACTGATATTCCAGCACCGGATTTTACCGGAATCACCAACTGGCTCAATACGGACAAACCAATTTCAATTAAGGATTTAAAAGGAAAAGTCGTACTTGTAGATTTCTGGACTTACACCTGTATAAATTGCATCCGGACGCTTCCCCATATCACCGCCTGGTACAACAAATATAAAGATCAGGGATTTATTGTGATCGGCGTTCATACTCCAGAGTTCCAGTTTGAACATAATACGGGGAATGTCGAAAACGCAATAAAAATGTATAACATCACTTACCCTGTTGCCCAGGACAATAATTATTCAACCTGGAATGCCTACAGCAACGAATATTGGCCTGCCGACTATCTTATAGACACAAACGGAAATATCAGACGCACCGACTTTGGTGAAGGAAATTACTCCGAAACCGAAATGGCAATTCAGGAACTTTTGAAGGAGGCCGGACAAAAAGTGAATACACCGCTTACAAATATTCCGGACCAAGCACCAACCACAGAGATTTCCCCGGAAACATACTTGGGGTCGTCACGGATGCAATTTTACTATCCTTCGGGAAGTTTGGGCAATGGAACTCAAACACTTACCCTCTCAGATAATATAACTCAAGACAGTTTTAGTTATGGCGGAACTTGGACAATAAGTAACGAGTATTCAACATCGGGCGTCAACGCCACTATTAATTACAATTTCAAAGCAGGTAAAGTATTTATCGTTTTGCATCAGGGCAGTACGGCTGGAAAAATTAAAGTCTACCTCGACGGAAAGGTAGTTGGTCCGGCTCAATCAGGAACTGACGTCAAAAACGGAATAATAACGGTTGATTCTAATAGACTATACAGCGTTATCGATCTAAAAGGTAAAACGGAAAATCACATTCTTAAACTTGAATTCCAAACCTCCGGAATCCAAGTTTATACCTTTACCTTCGGATAATGCTTTTGGTGTAATATACTTGCAGAAACATGTCCCCTAAAAAGATTTTTATCTTGGTTGCAATTTTAATTGTGCTGGGCGGATTTTTTCTAATTAAACCGTTCTCGGAAAAAAGCATTAAATACCCATCACAAACAATCCCGGCACCCACTCTTCAGAAAAGTTGTCCTCCAGGATTCATAAAAGTTCCGGGAAACTCGAATTACTCCACAAGTGACTTTTGTTTAATGAAATATGATGCCAAATGCGATAACCCCAACCCAAAATGTATTACAAAAGAAGGAGTTTACAGAAATGACTTACCGGGGTGCTCATGCCAGGGAAATTTCCAGGTAGTTTCTACCGCAAGCGGTGCCCCTATCACTTATATTCCTGAAGATGACGGAACCAACCAAAATGCAATCACATACTGTAAAAATGCCAGTTGGCACTTGGTTACGAACAACGAATGGATGACAGTTGCAAGAAATGTAGAAACCGTTTCCGCAAACTGGTGTAACAAAGACGGGACCGGATGCGGGTATTCTCCCGGAGCTCCCGGTAAAATTTTAGTCAACGGACACAATGACAGCAGTCCCAATTACGCCCTACCCGAATCAACCGACGATAAACCATGTTTTGGAACAACAACGGACGGAACAAATGTTTGCGGTGATAAAAGTTCTCAAAAACGGACTCTAACTTTGACCAACGGCGAGGTGATTTGGGATCTTGCCGGTAATGTCTGGCAATGGATCGATGCAGAAATTGCAAGAAAAGATGAGCCACGTACTATAGTTCCAGGTGAAGGAAATCTACGTTGGACGTGGGGAGAATTTCAAACCGTCCCATATAGCAACGATTATAGTTCTTCAAACCCTGCATGGAATTCAACTCAGGGTATAGGCAAAATCTATCACTACAACTCCATCGGCGATAAAGATACAACCCTCTACACTTATATCCGGGCGGGCAACTGGAGACATGGTTATGATAGCGGGGTTTTTACGATCCATATGAGTCCTGTTGCTTCAAAAACCGGGATAGATGATGTAGGTTTCAGGTGTGCCGTGGACCTGAAATGAACCCGATTTTATGGTATAATGAGTTATCAACAATAAGTTTTCGGTAAACAAACTCGTCGAAGCTCTCGTCAAAAAGGGCGGACATGTAGACAAATACTACCTCCAAGAGTGGAATAAAAATAAGCATGCCGTTGTTTTTCTTCACGGTTGGTTCGGCGGCAAAAATATTCGCGAGGCCCTGACAAAAGCCTTAACCTGAAAACAAATAATATGATTACCGATAGCACAAGTATTTGCATCAAGTGCGGTAAGCAGAGAATCGTAATAGCTACACACAAAGAAAAAGTAGGCAATGCCTTTGTTATATACAAAGAAACAATATGCCCCGATCCGGACTGCCAAAAGAACGTGGAAAAAATTCTTGCCCAGGAAAAAGAAAAAAGGCAGCAATCAATGTCGAATCAAAGACTCCGTATCGCCGAAAGAGCTTCGGCAAAAATAGCTTTATCTAGAAACGCGTAGAAAGCTGAATAATTGTGTGGCTTGGCATCTCAAACCAAAAAGAAGGTCCTACACTCCCACCGCCTTTAACCGTATTAAAAACAACAAGATCAATTCCTCCCCACCCTGTTGCATCCTCAATAGTAAGGTTTGGATATTTACCGGCAAATAAATATGTAATGTTGGCCGTTTGCTCATTTTGGGTCGAAGGATCTCCGCTTGCCGTCAAAACAAAAAAACTTTCTCCCGCAGGGCCGGTCTCTTTCAGAAGAACATATTTATTGTCTGGCGAAAAGGCATTGAGAGGTATCGAAAAAGAAATTGAGGGATCAACGGTTTTTGTAAATATTTCTTTTCCCGCAACAGAGAAAGAATACGTCGTTTCCGTACCCGTCTTTGAAGTCTTCATTGATAATGTTTGTGTACCGTCAGGAGAGTCAACACTTTTTAGTTGGGAAGCCTCAGCCGGAGGAATCTCCGATTGCGGAGAAGGTGTAACTGTACTTTTAGTTTTAAGATAAATGTTGGCTACAATTAAAGCCGCAATTACAATAATCAGAAAAATTAACAGTACTTTCTTGGACACCATTTTAGTATACAAATCAACCCGTTAAGATGTAAAGCTTTGGAATCTTATGAATAATAAAAGCCAGCAAAAATGATATTCCTCCAACAAGTACAAAAAAGATCGGGTCAAAAAATATTTTGCCGAAGATATTTCCGCTAAAGAGATTAAAAAGATTTTTCCCGATAAGCGACCACGTAGCTTCAAGGACAATAACATGAATTAGAAATACAAGGAACGAAAGTTTTGAAAGTTTTTCAGCCCAGGAAAATTGAAATTTTGGTTTCTCAAAAAGATAAAATAGTATTAAGCCGACAAAAATCGTATATATTAGTACACTCGGACGCCACTGAGAGTAATAAGCCAAATAATTTCCTGTTGAAAGATAACCGCTTCTTCCTTCCCAAAAAACATAAATTCCTATTAATGCCGAAACCGCAACCAAAAAATATCTCCATTTGCGAACAAATAAATTTATCTTTTCCCTGTTTCTTGCCGCAACAATTCCGGCGATGAAAAAGAAGTATGCAAGAATTGCGATGTGAATTGGGTCGGCAAATCTAAATTGTTTTATAAAATAATCCTGATACAAAAGCCACATTTGTAAAACAAAGAGCAAAAAGAAAAAGACTTTGTTTGAAATAACTTTGTAGATTTTATGGAAAAAAGGAAAGGCTAAATAAAAAATGCAAAGAGTTGGAATAAAATATAACTGATAAGAAGCGTCCCCTTTTAAAAGTACCTGGATAAAATTCTCATGGTTTTGGGTATATACGAAAAGGTAATAGATAGCACTCCAAAAAACATATGGAATAAAAATTCTGGCGAAACGTTTTTTAATAAACGAAAAATAGCCTAACTTTTGGTCAAAACTAACCTCCAACACAAATCCTGAGATAATAAAGAAAAGAGGTACTGCAAAACGGGCAACCTGATTCAAAAAAATACTTACCGAGAAACCAATAAGATTAAATTTTGCGGCTTCTAAAGTCCGTGTAGTTGTGTGAACAACAACTACCGCCAAAATAGAAATCACTCTTAAAAAATCAATTGATTTTACGTAAGTCTTCATTAGCGGATCGTAATCAAAAAGATACGTTTCGGAATAGTACTATTTCATATAACGGTTAAAAAAGCTAATTGTTCTCTGCATTGCAGTTGAAAAACTTTGATTTATATCATGGTTGCTGCCGGGGTACGAGTAGTAGACAACAACTTTTCCTGCATTTTTCATCCTATTGTAAAGTCCTTGGGAAAAATCGGGGGGAACTTGAGTATCAGCCAAACCTACATCAATTTGAACAGGAGCTGTTATATCTTTCAAAAAACTATTTGGGTCAACCGAATTCCAAAACGCAGGATCTGTTTGGGGTGTGCCATATTCCCCCTCCAGTGTATTGAGATTTTGGAGCCTTAAAGCCATATCTTCGGCTGTAGGCTGATAACTTACCCTGTTTTGCCAATTATTAATAATGTCGTTGTATGTACCCACCACCCCGCCCCAAATTACCGCCGCTTTGATATCAGTTCGGTTTATAACAATATCTTTTAGTGTAATTTGCCCACCCATTGAATGACCCCAAACTCCGATTTTAGCCGGATTTGCACCAGGGTATTTCTTAATTGAAGCAATTGCATTCAAATCGTCAATCGTATAGTCGGGAGAATAATACGTACTTGTCGGACTGCCCTCGGATTTCCCGTTACCACGATAATTCGGTTTAAAAACAATATAACCGTTTCTTGCGAATGCATCCGCATATGCAACGTAATTCCCATCGGGAGTATATAGCTCCGGGGTAATATAACCATGATTAAAAATAATTACCGGCCAACCGTTAATAGGTTTAATTCCCTTCGGAATTAAAAGCAGAGCATAGATCTTAAGTCCATCGGATTCGTATGAAGCGATAAATCTATTGTAAGTAGGCATTGGAGAGAGGGTCTGCTCGATTGTAATATCACTCCCAGGATAATTTCTTTGCCTCATAGCCTGAATAGATAACGGGTTTAGCGGAATAGAGGGAGTTGGTTGTACTATCAATTGTGGAGATAAATGGAACAGACCTCCAACGATAGAGATAAAAGTCAAAATCTGCGTAATAATGATCTGAAAAACATTCACTCTTTAATTATATCGACCTTTTATAAGGTAAAACCAGAAGAGAAATACTTCCGAGTAGTACAAATGCTCCGGCAGTGAGAAATACGGCGGGGTGACCTACTTTGTCATAAAGTAATCCGGCGGTGATACTTGCAATGAGGCCAGAAATGCCAACTGTAGCATTATATAAGCCAATACTGCTGGCACGAAGTTCTTGCGGAACAAAATCCGCCGCAAATGCTTTTCCTACAGCTCTGAAAATACCGGAAAAAGTCCCATAAAGAGCAAAAAGAAGGGCAATTACCAAAAAACTATGAGTGAAGGCAAAACCGATAAGTGCAACCAAAAACGCCAAAAAAGAAGTCAGAAGAACATTTTTTCGACCAAAACGGTCAGATAGTGTTCCTGATGGAAAAGAAACAGCTGCAGCAATGAAATTAAAAACTGCATAAATCAAAATTGTTCCTATCAACGAAATCCCCACGGCCCTTGTTTGCAGAATCATGAATGAGCTACTGATATTCCCAATTCCAAAAAGCGCGGTAACACCAATGTATTTCCAGTAAGATTTCGGAAACTTTTTGAAGTTAACATCCAGTTTATATTTGGATTTAAATCCATCCGATTTTTCCTTTACAAAAAGAACCATAATAACAGCTAAAGTTCCCGGAATTATTGCCAGATAAAAAATATTTCTTATAGGAATCTTGAAGTAAAAAAGCAAAATTACGGCGAGGATTGGACCCAAAAATGCTCCCATATTATCTCCGATTCCCTCCAAACCAAAAGCTTTACCCCTGTGAGCCTCATCGGCTGAACCCGCAACCAGTGCATCACGAGGAGCCGATCGGGTACCAGTTCCAAACCGGTCGACAACACGCGCAGCGAAAACCCCCTGCCAAATATTAGAAAGTCCCATGAAGGGTTTGGATATTGCGGCAATTGTATAACCAACAATCGCCAAAGATTTCCTCGTATGGATTTTATCCGATAACCATCCCGCGAACCCTTGTTCAATATTCTGCGTTGCATTAGCTACTCCCTCAATAAGCCCGACTATGCTGCCTCCCACCCCCAAATACTGAGTTAAAAAAATCGGAAGTATCGGGTAAAGCATTTCTGTGGAAATATCAGCAAAAAGAGAAGTGAAGGTCAAAAGAAAAGTATTTTTGGTTAAACCTTGAAAATATTTTTTCTCAGACATACTTAAGATATATGGTAACATAATTATAAGAATGGAAATAAAAAATAAAATCGCAATTGTTACCGGAGCAACTAGCGGTATCGGGCTTGCAACGGCAAAGCTCCTAGCTGAGGAGGGAGCCAAAGTTGCACTTGTCGCAAGAAATGAAGTAAAACTTGCCGCTATTTCAGCTCAAATTCCCGACTCGATGTTTATAAATGCAGATATGAGTAAAGGAGAAGAAATAAAATATATGATTTCTGAAGTCTATAAACATTTTGGAAAGATTGATATTTTGATTAATTGTGCGGGACAAGGATACGATTCCCCAATCGAAAAAACAGATATTCCAACCTTCCGGAAAATTTTAGATTTGGACGTTATGGGCCCTGTTATCGCAATGGAGAAAGTTATTCCAATTATGAAAAAGGAAGATGGCGGAAGTATTATCAATATCAGCTCCGGTACAGCTTTAATGGCACTTCCCAATAATGCAGCATACTCGGGAGCGAAGCGGGCCCTCGCACAAATCAGTTTAGTTGCTCGGGAAGAACTGAAAGATAGTGGTATTAAAGTCAGCGTTGTTTATCCATATATTACTAAGACAGCTTTTGAAATAAATACAATTAGAGACAAATCGATTAAAGAGACGCCTGGTGAAGCAGAGGCCGGAGGCCCTCAACCGCCGGATTCCGCCGAATTTGTTGCAAATGTTATTGTTGAGGGAATCAAATCGGGAGAAGCTGAAATTTATGCACATGATTGGATGAAAAATATGAAGCCTTAGTTTATCTATTAATGAAAAGAATTGCATTAGGGATGTTTCTTCCCGGTCCGACTTTGTAACCTCCGTACCAAAAAGCGGCACTGCCTGCATCGTCTAAGTTTAGTGCATTATCAACTCCCAAGGTATGAAGCACATGGGCAACATCAGATGCACTGGCACTAAACACATCTCCGATATAAACGATGTTTCCTTTATTTGCCACAAAACTTCTGGTAGTTTTTGAGGTTAATTTCGGATCACTGCTTCCGCTAAAATTTATATTTCCGCCCGAAACAAGAAGAGGGTAATTTGAAATTACCCCGTCCGGACTTGTATCCCTGCCCCATTCTTGAATTGCTCCAACAAATCTGACATAACTGCTTGAAAAAATCGCACCCGGATTAGTACTATAAACATTCATGTCTGAATTAAAATAATATTTATTAATGTTCATTACCAAAAAATTAAAAGAATTATTTGCGCCGCAAGATGCATAGGCAGATTCTGCCGGGCAAAAATATGTACCATTAATTCCGGCATATGCACTTCTTCTTTGTATGAAAGTTGAAAGAGGAAGGGCCGGACAATTTGATGAGCAATCGGAATCTGATGCAGTATCAATTACAACTTTTGTTGATGAAACGTCGCCGGCTCCAATATCGACTTTAAAAGTTCCTACATCGGAGACAACATTTATGCTTTCATAACCCGTTGCCGGAAGTTGATTGGATGTAACCGGAGCCAGAGAAATAGCAACTGGCTTTGGTGTTCCTATGATGGTAGGTTTTGGATTGGTAGTTTTTACGGGTATTGGAACCGGCGCTTCTGTTGGAGAAACAATGGGTGTTGGAGTTTGAGTAGCGGCAATGGGAACCTGCTTAAAATGATTAATTATTTTATTTTTTAAAGATGGGGAAAGTATTACTAAAGGCAGTATCGCAATTGCCAACAAAATCAAAATCGGCAAAATTTGCAAAAAGCCTTTTTGGAGGTATATTGTTTTCTTCATTTCGAAAACAATTTCACTGTAAGCCAGATAAGAAATGGCAATATACCTACTACTACAAACAGAATAAACACATACCAAAAATCTAGACCCAGATAATGCATTACCAATGAACCGGCATAATTAAAAAGTAAAGCTTCCGGCAATATTCCGAATGCAGTGGCAATCGCGAATCCTTTGAATTTTACTTTGGATAGACCCGCTAAATAACTTACACTGAAAGGAGCGGTCATTGTGGCCCTTGCGATAAATACTGCGAATACACCCTTTTTTTCAATAAATCTTCTATATGGTTTGTAATATTTAACTCCTAATATCCTTCCCAAAAATGATTTTGAAACATTTTCTATTAATGCATAAGCAGTAATTGATGCGCTAAATTGCGCAAGCCAAACGAGAATTACTCCCGGCAAAAAACCAAAAAGAGCACCGGCGAGTATCTCAATAGGTGGAATTGGCAAGGGAAATGGAGGAATAATAATACAAAGAAAAATTAATCCAAAAACCACAAGCGGTGCCCACAAGCCAAAGGCTTTTATCTGGGGCCCCAATTGAGCCAAATCGGTACCGACAAAAAATTGACGTGTGACTATTATTGAATAAAGGGTGATAGCAATGGTAAGAATAATTGCCAAAATGATTACCAACTTACGGGAACTTTTATTTTTCACTAATATTCATTATACATTTGAGAAATAGCATTTTGTTACAAACCTGGTACGTTGGTATAATTGATTTATGAAAGCTTCGGATTTCAGTCTTCCTGATCAAAACGGAAAAATCCACAAACTTTCTGATTACAAAGGTAGGTGGGTTGTACTGTATTTTTATCCGAAAGATAATACCCCCGGCTGCACCAAAGAAGCCTGCAATTTCAGAGATTCAATCGATAAGTTTGAAAAATTGGGAGTAGTAATTTTGGGAGTTTCCAAGGATTCGGTTGCCTCACATAAAAAATTCGCAGATAAATATCATCTCAACTTCACAATTTTGAGTAACGAAGACAAAGATGTTATTAAAAAATATAAATCTTGGGGAATTAAAAAATTTATGGGAAGAGAATTTGAAGGAACAATAAGAAATACTTATTTGATCAGTCCCAAAGGAGAAATTGTTAAATTTTACGAAAAAGTTAACCCTTTAACACATTCAGAGGCAATTCTTAAGGATCTAAACTCTCAAAGCTTTTAATGTTTCATTTTTTACCCACTTTTGATAGATCTGAGAATACACTCCCCCATCGTTTGTTTTAACCTTTTCGGGTCCTTCGGTTGTTACCAGTGTGAACCCGTAGTCTTCAAAGCCTTTTCCCTCGGGCAAAATAGTTACAACTTTCCCCGAAATTTCTCTATCAACTATGCTCAAGAATACGTAATCCATTTTCCCGGCATCCATAAATACTTTAAGAACTCTGGGTCCTGTCGTCATCATTACCGTTTCGTAATGCTGAACATTTAAATAATCAGCAATTTTTGCCCCGTCCGCTCCTTCGACACCTGTCGGCACAACAATGATCCCTGTTTTCCGAAGTTCTTCTGCTTTTTCAGATTCAGCCATTTGGTTAGTCGTAAAAACAACAATTTTCCTATCAGGAATAAATATCTGCTTAGGCAAAGGCAGAATATCCAGTGACGTACTTAAAATTCCGACATCTGGTTCTGCTTTCTTAAACCCGAGTTCGTTGATCTTTCTATCACCCAAGTCAGAATAAATTCCTGCGGTCATCATGTTTAGAACATTTTGGGCATTCTCCCCCATTAAGTTCAGCCGCCTCAGGTAAGCAGTGGCTGTTATAATCATTTTTGAAACAATATACTTTGACAAATAATCTTTCTTCCAATCCACCTCATTTGTTAATTCAGTCAATATACGGGTTTCACCGTTTTTGTTGAATCTTGCAATAGCTAATTCACCATTCGTTACGTAAGAAGTATAAATAATAGGACGCCCGAGTTTTTCCGCCGCATCCAGAAGCTCCATATCCGGTTCAACACGAATATTTTCAGGATTGATGATGTTCTCCGTATTTTCTACCATTTATGCTATATCCTTCTTCATTTTTTCAAATTCCTTGGAAGAAATTTCACCTTTTGCATAACGCTCTTTGAGTATCTGCAAAGCCCGGCTTGAATCTTCTTGTTCATCATCGGATTCTTTATTATCGGCAACATACCATCTAACAAGCCCAATAATCAGAAAAATAAAAAGTATCCAGAAAATTACGCCAAATATCAATCCAAAATTGATACCACCTCTCATTGGATACATAATTCTGGAACCGTAATAGTAATTCATCATTTTTAATCACCCCCAAGCGGCAGGAAATTATATATAGAATAACAAAAACCGTCTGAAAAAGTGCTGAGGTGGAGTAGAATATAAAAAAATGGTATACAAAAAGAAATTGTTTGTCCAAAATGAAATTCAAGGCGAAGATTTTGAAGATGCGGTATTTGAAACATGCAAATTCATAGGACTTACCTTTAAATTTATAAATTTCAAGAAATGCATCTTTAATGACTGTGATTTCTCCGAAAGTGCCTTTGATTCGGTTGGATTCTCGTCTTGTGAATTTCCCGGAAGTAAACTGAGTTTTCTGGATTTCGGAAACGCTTCAATATTAAATTGCGATTTCTCAAACTCTGTTGCAGAAAACTGTTTTTTTCAAAAATTAAAAGGTGGTAGTAAAAGTGAAAGAAAAAATCTGGACCTACGAACTTGTAAATTTGAGGGTGCGGATTTGGGAGGAACTTTATTCGTAATGTGCAACCTGGAAAAAGTTAACTTTCAAAAATCTGTGCTTGAAAATTCAGTTTTTGAAAAATGTGACTTGGAAGAAACAGATTTCACAGAAGCAAAAATACTCAGATGTGGCTTTTCGGATTGCTTAATTAAAAACACTTTTCTTAATATGGATGGCTTCATTGATTACGGAGGCTCCAAGGGTTTTGTATTAAAGTAAGCACAAACTTTTGCTACTCGTACTTAAGAGCTTCGATCGGATTAAGTTTGCTAGCCCGTGCCGCGGGGGCAACTCCAAAAACAATTCCGATTAGTGCAGAAACACCGAAAGCAAGAGCCACACTCCAGAAAGAAACCGCTGTTTGAACAAAATGACTTAGGCCCCAAGCCCCGAGTGCACCAATCGCTACCCCAATCATTCCACCACCGAGTGAAAGAACAACCGACTCTATTAAAAATTGATAAAGAATATCGCTGGGTTTTGCACCAACCGCTTTCCTGAGCCCTATTTCTTTTGTTCTTTCGGTAACCGAGACAAGCATAATATTCATAATGCCCACGCCTCCAACAACAAGAGATATTGCGGCAATACCTCCGAGCGCAAGAGTCAAAACTCCGAGAATTTGGTCAACAGTTTGTACCAAAGAACTATTATCGATAACAGAAAACTCATCACTTTTAAGCCGCTTTCCCAGAAGTTTTTTAATTTGGGAAATCGCAATCGGAATATCTTCTTTGGAATCCGCCTTGGCTCCAATTACCTGGATTCCATGAATTCCAAAAACCTGCTGGGCTGAGGTAATTGGAATAAATACATAACTATTTACATCTATTCCAAAACTTCCACCACCGATTTGATTTAATACTCCAACTATATCAAACTTCTGTCCGCCTATTGTTATCTTTTTGCCGATAGGGCTCCCGCCACCGTACAAATCGGAAACTATTGAAGTTCCTACAATAGCCACATTCCTTGCAACTCTAGTATCGGAGTCAGTCAAAGTTCTGCCAGTGCCAACGGTAATATCTCTAATCTTTAAATAGGCCGCATCAACACCAATTACTGTAACAAATTTATTTTTTCCCACATTTGAAACATTGGTCGGATATTCGACCGCCCCAGCGGCTTCCACCACGGCCCCACCAAGGTGTGATATATCATTTACGTCTTTTTCAGTAAGTTTTGACCCACCGAAGTTTGGGGCACTTGAAATTCCGCTGCTGCCGCCGACTTGTCCGGGTAATATGGTAATCACATTGCTTCCAAGTGACTCGAAAGTTGAAAGAAGATAATTTTGAAGTCCCTGACCGATAGATACCAAAAGAATTACGGCAGAGACTCCGATTATAATTCCAAGCATGGTCAGAAGAGAGCGGGTTTTGTTACGCAGTAAACTTCTAAATGCAAGTTTTGAAATCTCTGTTATGGCAATCATTTTAGTTTTTTGTCAGAAATTATCTGTCCGTCTTTAATTTCGACAATTCTTTTTGCTTTCCGGGCAATTTCCATTTCGTGAGTAACCAAAACGATCGTGTTCCCTTCCTTGTTCAGATCGACAAGAAGATCAATAATCTCATCACTACTTTTACTATCCAAGTTTCCTGTTGGTTCATCGGCCAGAATTAAACTCGGTTTTGTTACAAGTGCCCTGGCAATCGCAACTCTTTGCTGCTGACCTCCGGATAGTTGGTTTGGAGTATGATCCAGCCGTTCACCAAGACCGACCGTCTCGAGCGCTTTAATCGAGCGTTCTTTTCTTTCATGATCGGAAACACTCGAATAAATTAAAGGAAGTTCAACATTTTCCAGTGCGGAAGTCTTCGGCAATAAATTAAAGGCCTGAAAAACAAATCCGATGTGTTTATTTCTAAGTTCGGCCAACCTTTCCTCTTTTAGTTTTGCAACATCGTGTCCCTCAAGAGTGACCGTACCGCTTGACGGCTTATCCAGAATTCCGATGATATGCATTAGGGTTGATTTACCTGATCCGGAGTGTCCAATTATTGCAACAAATTCTTTTGGATAAATTTTCAGATTGATTCCCCTCAAAGCATCAATTACAACACCTTCACCAAGCTTATATTGCTTCGTGACGTTTTCAAGAGAAATTAGAGGCTCCATTTAAATGCTAACTTTCTGGCCATCGACGAGATTTGACGGAGGGTTATCTACAACTGTTTCGCCACCGCTTATCCCCGATTTGATTTCGGTTTCCGTATCAGAAGACGCCCCAGTTTCAACCTCAACCTTTTTAATATAGTTTCCCTCAATTACCCAAAGATAACTTTTGTTTCCGTCGGAGAAAACCGCTGATGTAGAGACTTTCGTAACATTTGGTACAGTATTATAAATAATATCAACATCCCCCTGCATTCCAACCTTAAACTTTTCGGAGGTATTGTCCGGTAAAGAAATTCTGATGTGATAGGCGTTTCCTCCAGTTGATGAAGTAAAAGCAACAAGCCCGATAACCGAAACAGTTCCGGAAAAAGTCGCGTCCGGATAGGCGTCAAGCTTTATATTAACGTTTTGGCCGACAGTAACGTTGGGAAGATCCGTTTCCTCGACTTCCGCATCAAAATAGACAGAAGCCGGATTTACAATCGTGTAATTTGCCACTCCGGGAAGTACTTGAATTCCGGGAGAACTGGGAATCGCCGTATCGATAACACCATTAAAGGGCGCAACTAAGTTGGCGTTTTCTAAATTGTCCTGCGCTGCAAGAACGTTGTTATAAGCGTTATCGTTTGCTACTTCGGCAGCTGTACGTGTTGATTTTTCGGAAAATGTTTCTGCCGAACCATAATTTTTATCATTATCATGTTCAAGATCAACAGCGGCTTGGGTAGCTCTATAAGTATTCAGAGCATCTTCATAAGCAGCATTGAGAGGAATCGCATCAAGGCTTGCGATCCAAGTGCCTTTTTTAACCGAATCCCCAACTTTTATATAA
Source organism: Candidatus Microgenomates bacterium (assembly GCA_049519355.1). Taxonomy (GTDB): domain Bacteria; phylum Patescibacteriota; class Microgenomatia; order UBA8517; family UBA8517; genus JBEKQV01. The sequence continues at coordinate 135,374 of JBEKQV010000001.1, forward strand.
ACGGCTGCAACTTTCCCGCCAGAGGGAAATGTAAGTGCTGAATATTCATCAGCTTTAACTGTACCCGAAGTTGAAACCGTTTGGACAAGGTCTCCTTTTGTAACCGAAGCCGTCTGAACTTTGATTACTTTGTTTGATGTTGCGATTATTCGCCAGACAATAATTAGAACAATTGCTAGGATTACCCAAATCCACTTTCCCAGTTTCTGCCTAAAACTGTTTATAAAATTAAAAATACCTTTCATATTCACAACAAATAGGAATTCTACTCTTAAGTATAGCCTGCCGCAATAATTAGTGGAATAACTTCTTTAATATAAACTCTAAAAAAGATTGATTTTTATTGACTTTTACGGCCGGGCGTGACCAGACAGAGATGATTACCCACTCACCCCTTTCGTTTTGTTTTGCAACAACTTCGATTTGTGTCGCTCCGTAATCACGATAATAAACCCACGAACCCGAAATAGACCCTTTACGTGTCTCTTGCGGATTCCTCCATGTTGTCCAGGCATCGCCTTGTTTTATTCCGCGCTCCCTCATTCTATCCATCGCGTGGTTTGTCCATATAACTCCACCAAAATTTCTTTCCATATTTCAATTATACAGCTCGCTATCCTTGACAACTCGCTAAAACTGAGACAATACTGAAATGTAAGGGAAGGGTGGTGATAAAAATGAAAATGAACTCACTGGATTGGATAGCTTGGATTTTGATATTGGTCGGCGCAATTAACTGGGGGCTTATAGGAGCTTTTAATTACAATTTAGTCGGAATGATTTTCGGCATGGGAATTATTACACAATGGATTTATATATTAGTAGGACTTGCTGCCCTCTATATTATCTGGATGATGCTTGCTAAAAAAGGCAAGAAAAAATAATAGGTTTTAAAATTAGAAAATACCCTGCGTCTCGTCAAAAGCGGTGCGGGGTATTTTTATCCAAAATTATTTTCCGATGGATTTAATTTCCTTAAGAAGATCGTCTGCAAGATTTTTCAAATCATTCTTCAAATCTTCTTCAATATTTTCTCCGGCTTTGGTTCTCAGGTATCCAAATATAATTTCCTCGCTGTGGGGAGATTTATGAAAAAGCTCAAGAAACTCTTCATGGCTTTCCCGGGGAAGTTTATCCAGCACCTTTTCAAGAACTTTGTGGCTGATTATTTCATCAACCAACCCCCAAAGTTCTTCTTTCTCTTCTTTAGAAGAGGCTCTATTTTTAATTTCAATCTCTACTTCTTCTAGATACAAAAGATGGTCGTAAAAAAGTTTTGACATAGTTTTAGGCTTGAGTCATTGTTACTCCAAGAGCATTAACATTATTATATTCTACAGGTCCCAAAGGCACTTGGTTGTTTGGATCATCTACAAAAAATATTATCACCGGTCCCTTTTTGTACCTTGAACCACCAAGATAGTTCATCACTTCGGGGCTTCCTCCAAACTGCTTTCCCGTCCATGCAGCAGGCCCCGAATCCGCAATATCGGCAACAACTGCGTTTCCGTTCATTGTATTTACTATCAATACTTTCCTATATTTATACCAATTCTGTAAATAAGGCTGACGTGTGTTCCAATCGGGAAGATAAAGCGTTTGGACAACTGCGTACCATTCTTCATCCGCCGCAAGACTTGGCGTAAGCGCAGCCTTTGAAGGAGCAAAATACCCCCACGCGCCAAGCCCCGATGCCATTCCTTCATCAAGTTCCGAAACTTTCGGATGTACTGACATGTTATCGCCAGGGTAACGCGCCAGATGCTGTTCAGCTCCTATATAACCGTAGGTGGTATTCAGATGTTCCCCTTCCAAAGTTGCTGTTGCATCAACACCAATTGTTTGACTAAATACTTGCTCTAGTGTTTTCTCCTGACTTTGATCGAGCGGGCCAATTTTTTGGGGAAGAATTTGCTGCAAAGAAGTTAACAAAGCCTCTTGTGACGACACACCCTGCTGCCCATTCTCAAACTCACCCAGACTCTTTACAACTTTTGCCAAAGGCGGGACACTTTTTACTAAACTTGGCGGAGCGAAAAGAAGTGTACCAGCCAAGGCACCTGTTGTTAAAACTTTTGCGGAATGTTCACGGATTTTTCCCAAATCTACCCCGCGGTCAGCGAAGAACTTTTCTACATGGGGATATTTTCCAAAAAGAGATTTCTTTGCTTCTAAACTTTTGAGTTTAAGTTTATTACGGAGAAATTCCGATGAAACTTTTTCCTCCTCAAAACGCCGATAAGACTTGCTGGCAGGTTGTGTCATATCTTATTTAAGTACAGACTTTATTCTAGAAATCGCCTCTTCTTTCCCTAAAATAATCATTGAATCATTAATGGGTGGTGTAAACTTGCTTCCTGCAATCGCAATTCTAAGATCCATAAAAAAATCTCCCGTTTTGTATTTTTTCTCTTTAACAATTTCCATTAATTTTTCATTTAGGGTTTTAAGATTCCAATCAGTAACCGATTCCAAAACCGAAACAGCGTCAGAAAGATGTTTCTTGTAATCAGGACCGAGAAGTTTTGCTTCAATCTTAGGTCTTTCCAGGAAAAAACCTGCAAGGCTAATGAAATCAGAAATCTTTTTAATTCTGTCCTTCGCAAGAAGTGTTATTGCCATTTGTTTTTCCTTATCCAGTCCCTTAAATTTATCACTGGCCATTTGAAATTTGGTATTTAAGTCTTCATCCGAAAGCTTACGGATATATTCTCCGTTAAACCAATTTAGTTTATCTTCCAAAAATTTAGGATTCGCCTCTTGAAAACCATTGATATCAAAATGTTCCACAAATTCATTGAGAGTAAAAAGTTCACGATTATCCTTCGGTGCCCACCCCAAAAGCATTACAAAATTAAGAACCGCCTCGGGTAAGTACCCCTCTTCCAAAAATTTCTCAACAAAGACGGAATCACGTCTTTTGGAAAGTTTTTTGCCGGTTTCAGCTGAGAGAATATCCGTCAAATGTCCGATTTCCGGACGGGTTCCGCCAAGGTACTTAAAAACCAGTAAATGAATCGGTGTAGAGGGAAGCCAATCATGACCCCTTAACACATGAGAAACTTTCATATCCAAGTCGTCAACTGGCATTGCAAGATGATAAGTGGGAAATCCATCGGTTTTGAGTAATGTGGCGTCATAAACAGTATCACTATTCCACGAAATATCTTTTCTGTGAACAAAATCATGATAGGAGAGAGTTTCGTTTCCAGGAACTTTAAGTTTGATCGCTCCCGTTGTATACCCTTTGTCTCGGCAGACATCTCTAAGATTGGCCGAAAAGCCTTCCTCTTTTGCGTTTTTTGGCTTGCATTGGCAATAAAAAGCGTGCCCCTCATCCACTAGCCTTTGGGCTGCCTTTTCGTATATTCCGGTTTTTTGCCTCTCCGATTGAATGTAAAATTCGTCCCAAACCAACCCGAATTTCTTTAGGGTTTCCTGAAGTGCTTCCGTTGCTCCCTCAACCTTTCTCTTCTGATCGGTATCTTCAATCCTTAAAATAAAATCCCCTTTATCGTGTTTTGCCAGTGCGTAAGCATAGAGAGCCGTTCTTAGACCGCCAATGTGTAAAAAACCCGTCGGGGAGGGGGCAAATCTTGTTCTAATTTTACTCATAGCTTCAATTCTAACATCTAATTTAGCATTTAGCATTTATTATTTTTCATTTCTGAGGTTTTTTGAATCCTGCTATACTAAGTTATGACTTCACTGACCCAAATTGCCATTACGGCAAGAAAAGTAATCAGATATGGAATCTTCCTGATAATTTTTCTCATTGTCGGAAAGATTGCACTCGATTCAGGCACCACAATTTACAGAAAAATTTTTCCTGTACCCCCTCCTACCCCGACCGTAAAATTTGGAAAGCTAACAAAAATCCCGTTTCCTGACACTGGTTCGACAGCAAAGCTAACTTATGTTTTAGAAACTCCCAGCGGAGGACTTCCAACTGATATTCCAAATCAGGCCAAAGTTTACTTTATGCCAAAACCTAGTCCAAATCTTCTATCTCTGGATTCCGCCAAGGCGGAGGCCGCGTCTATGGGTTTTGGTTCCAACCCTCAACAAATATCGGATACAATTTATAATTTCACAAATGCAGATTTTCCGTCTACCCTGCAGATAAATATAATCACAGGAACATTTTCAATAAGTTACAACCTTGCTACCGATAAAAGTCCACTCAGCCTTAAACCACCTGTTGCTGAGGTTGCGGCTTCGGAGTTTAGGTCAATTCTTTCAGAAGCAAACGTTCTCCCCGCCGATTTAACGGGTCCAGTAACAAGTGATTTTCTGAAACTTTCTAACGGACAGTTGGTAAATGCGCTTTCGCTTTCTGAATCAGATGTAATTAAAATCAATTTATTTAGACAGAACTACGATAACCTTCCGAGTGTTACAGGAAATCCCAATCAGGCTAATGTCTGGGCAATAATTAGCGGCTCACAAACTCAGAATCAACAAATAATCGCGGCTGAATTCCATTACTACCCTGTCGACGGATCTCAATTTTCAACTTACCCGATTATAACTCCCGCTCAAGCCTTCGCCGAACTTCAAGCCGGGTCAGCATTTATTGCAAACCTAGGTGTAAATAAAGACGGAGATACGCTTAAAATCAGGAGAATATATTTGGCTTATTTTGATCCCGATGTAGCAACTGATTTTTACCAACCGATATATGTTTTTGAGGGAGATAATGGTTTTATTGCCTATCTTCCTGCCGTAACTCCGGCTTACTACGGGCAGTAACTCAACTTGGCAACTGAACTCCCTGCCACTGATAATTGGAGAATATCCAGTCAATGAGTTCCTTTGTTTCGCCAAATCGGTCTTCACTTCCCAGAATCGCAATCATTACTCTATGGCCATCCCGCTCAATGTACGTAACTAAATTTTCGCGCGCATTTTGAGTCCATCCAGTTTTTACTCCCAAAACGCCGGGAACTTGACCCAAAAGTTCGTTCACATTTTTCAAGTCATATTTATCCTTGCCAGTAACATCGGTAACCGTAATTTCTTTCGTACCGACAATCTTTGCAAACTCGGGGTTTCTCATAGCCACTTCCGCTGCACGAACCAAATCCCTGGCGGTTGTAATTTGTGAAGGATTATCCAACCCAACCGGGTTTTCAAATCCTGAACTGTTCATTGAAAGATCCTTAGCTTTAGCGTTCATCGCTGCAATAAAACCGTCATAACCACCGTTGGGATAATTTTGTGCTAAGGTTTCGGCAGCATCATTCGCCGAATAAACCAAAAGACTATAAAGGAGATTTTCCGCAGTCATCTGTTCGCCGGCGAAAAGCCCTATCTTTTGTCCATCTACACCAACACCTTTGCCGACGGTTAAAACATCATCAGGCTTGTAAGCATCTAAAGAAACAAGAGCCGTAACAATCTTTGTAGTTGAAGCCGGAAGAAGCGTGGTATCCGGGTTTTTTTCATAAAGACTCACCCCTGAATCCAGATCAACCGCCAAAACACCTTCAGCGGAAATAACAGGAAATGTTGTGCTCGCCCCCAAAACAGGATTCGGAGGAAAGTTTTTGGAAACTGAAGGTAAAATCGAAAGATTTTTGATTACCTCGGGAACAGCTCCGGAAATAGCAAGCGCACTGGTAGAAATAAAAACAAAGGCCAAAATGACCAAGTAAAGAAAATTATTTTTATTCTTACTAAATTTCATTATTATTTATCTGGAAAATCTGAAGTCAACTCTTTCCATATCTCTCGGAAAAAGTGAGGCTTCTCTAACATTTGCAAGATTCAGAAGCTTCATAGTAACCCTTTCGAGTCCAAAAGAAAAACCACCTTCCGGAGGCATTCCGTATTTGAACGCCTGAAGATATATTTCGAAATCTTTCGGATTCATCCTCCGTGCCTCAATTGCCGAAATCAATTGGTCATACTCATTTATTCTTTGACTTCCACTACTTATCTCAAGTCCTCTAAAAAGCAGATCGTAAGATAAGCTAAACTCCGGATCAGCCGGATCGGGCATTGTATAAAAAGCCCGTTTCTTTGTCGGGAAATGAGTAATTGTTACAAAATCGCTTTTGTGCTCGCGCTTGGCCCAAGCACAAATGTCCCTCTCGTCTTCGGGAGTAAGATCGTTGTCATATCTTCTTTCGGTCTGCCTTTCTTTCGCCAAAATTTCTTGTGCTTCACGAAGTTTTAGTCTCGGAATTTTTACAGGACAAAGAGGCATTTCTACTCCAAACATATTTAAATGTTTCTCCGAATATTCTGCAGCTTTTTTAATCATACCTACCCCAACATTCTCAAGATGATCTAAAAGTTCTTCAAAATTTTTAATATACCCTATTTCACAATCCAGCTGGACTACTTCTGACAAGTGTCGTGTTGTCACGGAAGGCTCCATTCTATATGCATGAGAAAAAAGATAAACACGCTCAAAAACTGGAATCATTATTTGTTTATAAAGTTGTGGACTTTGAACCAGAAAGGCTTCATGCCCATAATAATCAATCTTAAAAACTTCGGCTCCGCCCTCTGTAGCTGACGCCGAAACTGTCGGAGTAAAAACCTCTATGCAACCAATTTCTTCAGACTTTTCCCTGAAAGCTTTAGCAATATTAGCTTGGATTTTAAAAATTTGCTTTTGCTTTGGATGCCTAAGCGTCAACGCACGATAATCAAGAAGTGTCGGAAGCTCTAGATTAAGCTCCTCTGCACCCATATCAAAAGGCATTTCTTCAGATTTTGCCAATACAGTAACTTTATCCACCGACAGCTCAACTGTCCCGGTTTTAATTTTATCGTTTACCATTTTCGGAGGTCTGGCATTTACCGTTCCCTCAATCTCAACAATATATTGGGGCCTTAAAGCAGCCAGATCTTCTCCTCCAACCACTTGAAGAACTCCGCTTCTATCCGTAATATCAGCAAATGCAATTTTGCCATGAGCGCGGACAACATGGACACTTCCCTGAATTTTGATTTTCTCCCCAACCTTCTTTGGTGTTTCACAAATCAAAGTTCTTTCCATAGTCTATATTCTAGATTTAAAACATAGCCTTGACAAGAAGTGCCTTTTCTATAGAATATACATACTGTGTTGAAAACATCAGCCTGGACCAAAATTGTTCGCATTAACCTCTTAACCTAAAGAGGTTGAACTTTTTGGTTTTTGTTCAACCTCTTTAGAAATAAGGAGGTTTTTTTATGTAAAGGAGAAACTCTATGTCTTTAGTACAAGAAGGATTAAATCAAAAACCGTCCGCGGGTATTTCCTTAAAGGAACGGGTAAGTTTGGGTTCCGACAAAGCGAGGGAAACTGCGCTAGCTTTGTTGGATAAAAAACCTGCCGCTGGGCTTTCAGCAAGGCAATGGGCCGATCTGGGCTTGGAATCCGCCTTAAAGGCGGTTGAAGAAGTAGAAAAACTGGTTAATCAATAATACAAATATGGCAACAGAAAATGAGTGTAAATTTTACAAAGATTGCGGCTTTGTTCAATGGCGCGCAAAGCACGTCGATTCAAATAGTACACCTCTTCCCGAGGATGGAGATTGTGGAAAAATCGTTTACGAATGTGGAAGATTGGATGGTGACGTTCCCATACACGTTACGGCGAAAGGCCCACAAACCCGTCAAGAATTAGAGATTGCATATCCGAAAATACCCAACAAGAACGGTAGACCCGAGCGAAGATTACAAGGAGGTGCACACAGATAAGTTATAACTTTATATCTCTAATTTTTAACTGAAGATTTCTGTATCCGTTCCAAATGTTCTCCTCAATTGAATAAACAACGTTAACTTTCGAACCTGGTACCAATTTCGAGTAAATTCCTCCCCCACCAAAAAATATTGAATCAAAAATATGTCCATTCTGTTTTAGTTTGAGTTTTAGATGCTTGGATTCCGCACCTACAAGTCTTATATCAATGATTTCAACACTTTTACTGACAAAGGTGGGTGTAAAGTTTCCTAAACCGGTTGGTTCAAACTCTTTTAGTTTGTTATAAAGACTGTAATCAACCTGTTCAAAATTTATTTCACAATCCACTTTCAGTTTCCTTTCTAAAATTTCTGCCGTTAATAATTTTTCCGCGTATTTATTTATTTCTTTTGTAAATTTAGCAATTTTGGTTGTTTCAATCGAAAAACCAGCAGCCATAGGGTGGCCGCCTCCTTCCGAATGAAGATTCACATTTCTTATTGCCTCAATAATATTAAATCCGGAGATTGATCTGGCCGAGGCTTTTGCGATTTTTCCTTTAATCGAAAAAACAATGGCGGGTCTGTAAAATTCTTCAACCAACTTTCCTGCCGCAAGACCGATTACTCCTTCATGATAATTCTCATCCGCCAGAACAATAACGTTATCGTTTTTTACTTTTTGTCTGGCATGTAAAACCACTTTATCGACAATTTTCTGTCTTTCAAAATTTGTGTCGTTTAAAAGTTTAGAAAGCTCATGCGCCCTATCTGACCGATTTGTGCAAAGAAGTCTCAGAGAGTCTATTCCTTGAGCAAGCCGGCCCATCGCATTAATCCTGGGGGCAATTATGTAATTAATTTCATAAGTTCCAACATTTTCCACTTTCGAAGTGTCAAGGATTGCCCGAAGACCCGGTCTTTTTGTTGAGTTCAAATTTTCCAGACCAAATTTTACAATTGATCTGTTTACTCCGATTAGAGGCATCTGATCGGCTACAGTTCCAATTGCCGCCAGTTCTATATCAACCGGTTTTGTTAATAACTCTTTTCCAAAAAAATACGCGAGTGCAGAACCACAAATTTCTGTTGTATGAATAATCGAATACGCCTTAGGAAATTCTTTTCCTTTTTGATGATGATCAAGAACAATAATATCAATTCCTAATTTATTCGCAGTTTCTATTCCCTTAAAACCAACTATTCCGTTATCGACGGTGACTATCAAACTTAAGTCTTTGATTTTTGATTTTAGATTCTCAATCGAATCGGAATTGATTCCGTATCCTTCTTCAAACCTGTCTGGGATATGTGGCAGCACATCAAGTCCGAACGAATGGAGCGTTTCCCACATAATAGCGGTTGCCGTAATTCCGTCTGCATCATAATCTCCATAAATTACTACTTTTTCTTTGTTCTTTTTGGCCTTCTTTATGCGTTCGAGTGCCTTTTTTATTTGTTCTTCTTTTACACCCAAACTTTTTAGGGTAATTTTTGATGGATTGGTCGGTGAAAGAAATTCTTTCCTATCTTTAGCTGATTTTATCTCTCTGTTGTTAAGTAGGAGGCTTACAATCTGATTCGTATTTTTAGGAACATCTTTATTCAGGATCTCCCATTTCTTCGTTTGGCTCGTCATAACTTCTAAAGTATAATGAGAATATCATGAATATCGAATTACCTAAATCAGTAAAAGAAATATTAGAAAAGTTTAATATAGCCGGGTATGAAATTTATATCGTTGGTGGCGCGGTCAGGGATATTATCACGGGACGCCCAACCAATGACTGGGACTTTACCACAAATGCAACTCCGAAAGAAATGCTCAAGATTATTCCGGGGGGACTTTATAATAATCAATTCGGAACAGTCTTTACCAATAACCCCGATGATCCGGAAAGTCCTCATGAAATAACAACTTTTAGAAAAGAGGAGGGTTATTCCGATTTCCGCCATCCGAAAAAGATTACCTGGGGCAAAAGTTTGGAAGAAGATTTAGCCAGACGTGACTTTACAATAAACGCGATGGCACTGGACAAAAATTTAAAGGTCATCGATTTATATAAAAGTCAGGAAGATATAAAAAATAAATTAATCCGTGCAGTTGGAGATCCTAACGAAAGGTTTAGTGAAGACGCGTTGAGAATGATGCGCGCAGTCAGGATTGCGGCCGAACTCGGATTTTTAATAGAAGACAAAACATTTGAAGCAATCAAAAAAAATGCCCCGCTCATCAACAAAATTGCTAAAGAAAGAGTTAAAGACGAACTTTTTAAGCTACTTGCTTCCCCAAATCCTTATGATGGAATAATTCTTTTCAGAAACTGTGGACTAATGCAGGAGATTTTACCGGAAATGGAAAAGTGCTTCGGAGTCGAACAAAAGTCACCCGGGCGACATCACATTTATGATGTCGGCAATCATCTTTTAATGTCCCTGAAGTTTTGTAAATCGGCGGATCCCGTTACTAGGTTTGCAACATTAATACATGATATCGGGAAACCACAAACATATAAGAAACTTGAAACAGGGACAATAACTTTCTATAACCACGAGATGGTCTCAACAAAAATTGCTGAGAATATTGCCGATAGACTTAGATTTTCCAATAAAGAAAAGGATAAATTCATAAAGCTTGTCAGGTGGCATCAGTTTACAGTCGATGAACACCAAACAGATTCCGCAATAAGAAGAATTTTACGAAACGTAGGTTTGGAATACATGGACGATATGTTGGCACTAAGAGTTGCAGATCGACTTGGCGGTGGAGCAAGGGAAACCTCTTGGAGGCTCGAAGAATTTAAGAAACGTCTGGTCGAAGTTCAAAAACAACCATTCACGGTCCGCGATCTAAAAATTGATGGAGATGACGTTATGAAAGAGTTAAATCTTCCACCTGGGCCCGAGGTTGGCAAAATCCTAAATGACTTATTTGAAAAAGTCGTTAACAAAGAAATCAAAAATGAGAGAGAGGCCCTTCAAAAAACACTTCGACTACGACCCCAAAAATAAGTACAAACTAGTGTTTCTTAAATCTCTTCTGAAGCTCATCCCAAGTAACTAAAATAGAAACCGCGACGAATGGGGAAGAATATGCCCCAGAAATTGATCCGACAAGAAGCGCTGCCACAAACCACTTTATGGTTGCACCGCCGAGCAAAAGAAGTGCAACCATCATGAATACAAGAACAAATGTGTTGTTGAGAGATCTTACCATTGTCTGACTCGTAGCCTTATTTGCCAAATCATAAAGGCTCTCACCAAAATTCTTTTTTGACTCACGGATTCTATCGTAAACAATAATAGTATCGTGAACCGAGAAGGAAAGAATTGTTAAAAGCGCCGTTACGAAAAGTAAATCAACTTCCGCTCCAAAGAAATGACCGAATAAGGAATATGTTCCGACAACAACAAGACTGTCGTGAAGCATGGCTAAGACCGCCGACAGACCGAATTTGAAACTCTTAAATTGAAGTGCAACCCAGAGGAGAATGCCGATTGACGCAATCAGCATGCCGTAGGCAGTCTTTTTTATAAGATCGGATCCAACCGTTGGGCCTATCGTTTCAAAACTCAACTCATTAACACTTACACCCAATTTTTCCAAACCGGTTTTTAAATAAGTTCTTTGTGTACTGTCTACCTGCCCCAGTTCGAGAAGATCTGAGTTGTTTGCGGTTTTTTGAACCGACACAAATTCAACACCATTTTCTTTTGCAACCTGACTAATTTCGTTTGTCGGAACATCTTTACTAAATTGATATTCAATTAAGGTTCCGCCCTTAAACTCAACTCCGATTTGAAGTCCCCAAGTTAGAAGACTGAAAATTCCGGCCAAAATCACAGTTCCGGAAATCAAAAGGTAAAGCCAGCGGTACTTCATCCAATTAATCATTTTTCCCTCCTTTCACAAAAACCCTAAGTAAATTCCTGCTGACAAAAATTCCGGAAAAAAGACTGATGAAAATTCCCAGCGCCAGAGTGATTGCAAAACCACGGATTGGGCCAGAGGTGTTTAGAAAACTCCAATCAAAAGGGTTAGCCAAAACAAAACAAGTAATGAGAGTTGCGGCGTAGGCATCTCTTATTGAATTCCAGGCCCTGCCAAAAGCGATTTCGAGAGCCTGATGATATTCGTGCTTGGGTTTTTCCTCCTTAAACCGTTCGAAAATTAGGATATTCCCGTCCAGAGCCATTCCTACAGAAAGCATAAACCCGGCAATTCCGGGCAAAGTTACAGTAACCGGAATCAGTTTGTAAAGAGCGATGGTGATAACCGTAAAGATAAAAAGACCAATATCGGCTATTACCCCCAGCCTACCGTATGCCAAGATCATAAAGAGGCAAACCATTATTGCCCCAACAATTCCTGCCAGAATGCTTTGATTAACCGAAAGAGCCCCGAGGGTTGCACCAATTGTTGTTTCTTGAACAAGGCTTACGGGAACAGGGAGAGCCCCCGCGTTGAGCTGTATTGCAAGTTGCTTTGCTTCGTCCACTGTAAAGTTGCCGGTTATTTGAGCATTACCACCTGTTATCTGCTGTTGAACTACAGGCGCAGAAATTATCTGATTATCTAAAATTATCGGTAGCTCTTGGCCAACATTCCGCCCCGTTATTTCGGCAAATTTATTTCCACCGTCTTGTGTAAATTGAATTGAGATCTCAGGTTTCCCGGTTTGGCTATCAAAAACAACAGAAGCCGATTGTAAGTCGGCCCCAGTTAAACCTGTATCAACAAGTGTCGCAGACGCCGAGGCAGTTTTGGTTGCCGGAATTTGTTTTACTTCTTCAAAAGTAAGCTGTGCTGTTTGTCCAATTAGGGAAATTGCCTGAGCCGTATCGCTAATTCCGGGAAGTTCAACTATAACTCTGCTTTTCCCTTCAAAAACTGAGGTTTGGACATTCGGTTCGGAAATCCCAAAAAGATTTACTCTATTTTCAATTATATTTTTGACGCCCTCAAGTGCGGTTGCCTGTTCACCTGCCGGAATTTTGCTCATATCGGCCTGAAAAACCAACTCACTTCCCCCTGCAAGATCCAAACCAAGATGTAAATCGAAATTGCGCTGCAAAATTAAACCACCAATCTTCAGATTTAAATCAGGCCGCGAAATTTTTTTACCGAATATGACAAAAGACGGCGGCAGACTTATATAAGTCGCTATGACTACCAAAACAACAATTAATATAAATCTTTTGATGGGAGTCCAAAACATATTATTAACCTACGAGGTCTTCCTCATCTCCAATAATCATAACACGGCTACCAGACAGGATTCCGAGAAGAAATGGATCACGCCTCTTTTTTCGAAAATCAAATTCTTCCCTGCTCATAACGGTGTAATTGATTTCTTTTCCGCGCCTGCTTTCCTCCGTCCTGATAATTGAAGCCAGTTCGGGAAGTACAACTTCGCCCACGACCAGAATATCTACGTCGTCTTCTCTTTTTCTGTCCTTATGCCTGATAAATTTTCCGGAAAACATTATAAAGGAAACTTTTCCTATTTTATTTCTGCCGTCAATTATTGCTCTTCCCAAACCTGTAGTCTTTGCAACCATGGAAACCAAATCGCCAAAAAACGGATGTTCGGGTCTAAGTGAATAATAAATCCTATTTCCCCGTGGTTCTTTCCTCAAAATTCCGTCTTGTTCGAGCTTGGCAAGCTCACGTCTCACCGCATTAATTTCTTCGTTGGTTTCCCTAACAATCCCTCTGACATGATAAAGCTCTTTTAGGTTGGAGAAAAAAAGCTCCAAGATTTTAATTCTGACTTTAGAAGTGATAATGTCACCCAAATTGGCCATCTATTTTGGAGCAGGTTAATAATTCAAAGGCTACCTAAAGTTAATAGGTAACCTGGTTTCCGGCGGGCAATATCTCAACCCAAGTCTGTCCCCGAACCATCGGTATTTCTTTCCCATTTGTATCATAAAAAACTTCCCTGTCAAGCGCCGATGCCTTTTGCCAAGTTCCTTGAACCACCTCGCCGTTCTGAAAAACAATTGCCTTACCCGATCCGATCACCTGATAGAACATGTGCTTTTCGGAGTCCAGTGGTCCTGTCTCTTTTGCAAACATTATAGCTATGTTGCTGGCGGAAAGTTGGGGTTTATCAAATTCCCAGTCAACGTCAGCCGTACCACCATTAAACCTTTTATATGTGTTAGTCGAACTATCATACTTCCATTCAACATCGTAACCGGGCATACTGGCCCAAAAGTTGAATTTAATATCAGAAGCGGTAGGAGAGCTTGTTGCTTTGCCATCTTGGAACAACCATTTTGTAAAACCTTTAGTCCAAGGTACCCCGCTTGCGTCTTTATAATTAAAACCACGTTTTGCAGCTTCTTGCCAGACCAAATCCAGATCAGCTACAACTGAGTGTTCCCAGGCTGCAGCTACGGTGCTGCTTAGACGGTACTGATTGCGTTCAACAATCGGAAATCCGATGTTATAACCTCCGTCAAGATTGTTTCCTGTAGTTCCCCCATCCCAACCCAGCTTATCAAATAAAGTCAAAACATTAACCGTCGGGTTAATTTCGCTGGAAGGTTTGGCTCCACCCGGGCAGTCGCTACAAATATTATTCGCCTCTCCCTGATGAAGGAATATCGGATCAGTTCCGTAACCCGCTGCCATATTCACAAAATAAACCCTGGCACTTCTTAGGGGCGCTGCCTGAACATCCTCCGCAGCTGCGGCACAATAAAATATTGCATTAAATCTTGTTATTCCGCCTTCCGCCACCGCCTCATAAACCACATCCGCACGGGATAACCCTGACTCAGGTCTTGCATCGGTACTATTCTCAATCATCATCGAAATTGGACGTCTGGTATTCCAAATATCGGCTTCAGCCTGGGTATATTTTTCACCGTTTATCGGACACTCGGCAGTTTTGGGAAGCGCCAAATTAAGTTTGGTCTTTTGATTTACTTTGGTTATTAAATTCGAAGCGGCATTTGGTGCCACATAATAAAAAACAAGAAGAGAAATACCAACGGAAACTAAAAACAAACCAATGAAACTAACGGTTATGACAAATTTCTTTGAACTCACAAAAGACTTTAAATCAAACTTTTTCATTTTGATACCTTTTATTATTATCTTACCTTTTGTGCATTACTCAAGGCCCTCTTTTCGTCAACCGAAAGCTCAAAGCTGCTTTTACCCTTTTTAACATCCTTCATATAAACTCTCGTCCTATCCCGCGTATGTAAACTGGTTATGACAACGCCCGAATCAAGGGAATCTAAAATTGCCAAACTGAAACTATGATCGCCCCCAAGTTCCTTGAATGGATTAAATCTTACCAAACCAACTTTTTGGATATGGAGTTTACCATCTTCCTCCAAGTAATCTATTCTTTTGACAATCTCCTTTATTTCTTTTGAAGTTACATCCCCTTGAGCCAAAACTTTTTCCAAAACCTTCTTAAGGTCAGTCACTTCAACCCCCTTGGTCAGTTTATTAAAAAGAGCAACCAAGCGAAATAAAAATACACTTATCGCCAAAAGCCAAATTCCGAAAATTAAAAAAACAATAAATACTAAATTTTGCATCCGGTTCTTGGCAGGCTCAGTCATTTTTACATCTTGAAAAGTAAGTGTCAAGGAGATATAGAAAGATGTATGGCCGCATACCGGACAAGAAAAAGCAAAGAAAATCCTCATTACGGTTTCTTGGTTTCATGGGAGCCTAAAGACGCTTCTCAGGCTCGTGTCAAGAGGGAATCGAATTCAGACAAGATTGTGGGTTCAGCCACACTCACGCACGGCAAAAGAGCCGAATCTTTGGCACAAGGTGAGCTTGGCTCAGTAAATAAAAAGAATATATATAGAAGCCTCATCTTGGTTGGCCTCATTCTAATCCTGGAGCTAGTGGTATACTTAGCCTGGAACAAGTTCATTTTAAGGTGAACACGTTCGCAATAGATTTAAGTGTTCTGTCCTAGGGAAGGGAGGTGAAAGTATTTATGATGTATTGTGTAAAGTGCCGCGCGAAAAGAGAAGGTAAAGATGCTCAAGAAGTTACCATGAAGAATGGTAAGAAAGCTACAAAAGCAGTTTGTGAAGTTTGTGGCACAACAATGTTCAAAATCGGAGGCAAATAACTTTCGACATTTGAACTTTTAAAGCAAAAGGGCACCGGCATGACCGGCCCCTTTTGTGTTCCCCAAGTAAAATGAAAAATTACTCCAAAGTATTTGATACATTCAAAAGAAATTATGTTGCCATTCCCCTTGAGGTTTTTGGGTCAGATCCATACAAAACTTTAGTTTCCACGATTATGTCCGCACGAACGAATGACGATACTACATTAAAAGCTGCAACTAGGTTGTTTGAAAAAGCATCTGACCTACAAAGTTTAGGTAAATTGAGTGAATTAGAAATCAGAAATTTAATTTACCCTGTGGGTTTTTACAAAACTAAGGCAAAACATATCCAAGAATTATCAAAAATGATTACAAAAGTTCCCAATACCCGGGAAAAATTAATGGAACTTCCCGGAGTCGGCAGAAAAACTGCAAACTTGGTTCTTAACCGTGCTTTCAAAATTCCTGCAATCGCGGTCGATACCCATGTCCATAAAATTTCAAATATCTTAGGCTGGGTTCATACCAAAACTCCCGAACAAACGGAAAAAGAGTTGGTTAAGATAATACCCAAAAAATACTGGCCGGAAATGAATAAGCTTTTTGTTTCAATTGGCCGACAATTCACTTCGAAGAAAAAATTAGAAGAGTTCCTTAAAGAAAAAGGATTAATCTAATCCGAATATATTATTGTCACGGGGCCATCAAGGACTGCTTCAATTTTCATATAATCCCCAAAACTCCCGGTTTCGACATTGATTCCTGTTTCTCTCAACTCGGTTATAAAAAGTTTATATAGCTTCCTCGCTTTCTCGGGATCCTCCGCATTTATAAAACTTGGACGGTTTCCTCCTGATGTATCCGCGTGAAGTGTAAACTGGGAAACAACCAAAAAACTTCCCTCCACATCCTTAACCGCCAAGTTCATCTTACCGGCTTTGTCGCTCATCACACGAAGTTTGGAAAGCTTTTGGACGAGTACTTTAACTTCTTTTTCCGAATCTCCTTTTTTTATTCCAACTAAAACAAAAAGGCCAATTCCAACCTCCCCTAATAGCTTGCGGCCTTTAACGGAAACAACTTTTGCCTTTTCTACTCTTTGAACAATTAGTTTCATTTAGTCAAATTTTCCTTTATTAAGAAAGAACATCCCCATCTCAACAACCACTAAATATGTCACCGTAATTCCGATTAGAAAACCGAAATAGAGCAAAGGAAGGTGCGCAAAACTAAAGTAAACCGCAAAAGGACTAAAAGGCAAATACAACGCTATCGCCACAACTGCCAAACAAGTTAGCAAAAACGGCAAACTGGGCTTGCTTCTCCAAAAAGGAATCTTTCTGGTCCTTATCACAAACACAACCAACACCTGGGTAATAAATGATGTCACAAACCAACCCGTCTGGAAGAAACTACCTCGTGCATGAAATACAAAATACATCACGGCAAAGGTAAGAAGATCATATAGAGTTCCTATCAAACCAAAAAGAATCATAAAGCGCTTGATATAATCCAGGTCCCAGTTTTTAGGACGAAGAATTTGGTCCGGATCGACACTGTCAGTCGGAATCGAAGTTTGAGAAACATCATACAAAATATTGTTCAATAAAATTTGCACCGGGGTCATTGGCAAAAAAGGAAGAATTATAGATCCTATTGCAGCGCTAACCATATTTCCAAAGTCGCTACTCGTACCCATCAAAATATATTTGATTGTATTCTGAAAGGTAACTCTCCCCTCATGAATTCCGTCGGCAATAACTCCAAGACTCTTTCTGAGAAGAACAACAGAGGCAGCGTCCTTGGCAACATCAACTCCGGTATTTACCGAAATTCCAACGTCGGCAATATGAAGAGCCGGACTATCATTAACTCCGTCACCTAAATATCCAATTGTATGACCGCCTTTTTTCAGCGCCTGAATTATTCTCGTCTTTTGTGAAGGAGTAATCCTGGCAAAAATATCAGTCCCCCAAACTTCTTTTTCCAGTTCACTGTCATTCAATTTTTCTATCTCCGGATTTGTCAAAACTTTTTTGTATTTAAATCCGACGTCTCTGGAGATTTTCTCGGCAACAATTTCGTTATCACCCGTCACAATTTTTATAACCACTCCCAGATTTTCAAACTTCCTGAAATCTTCAGCCAAATCCTTCTTGGGAACATCGGCAAAACTCATAAATCCCTCAAACCTTAATTCCCTAAATTCACTTTTAACAAGTTTTATGTTGAAATCTTTAAGTTCTTTTGAGGCAATTGCTATAACTCTAAGTCCTTGTTGTTGCAAATTGGTTGCAATCTTATCTAATTTTCTCTTTGTATCTTCACTTTCTTTCAAACGAGAAATAATCGCCTCAGGAGAACCTTTGCAAATCAAAATATCTTTACCTTTTTCCGATACGGCTATTGACATAAACCTGTTCTCATAATTAAATGGCATTTCGTAAATCTTTCTTGGTTTTTCGGAAAGCTGCATATTTTTTGTTTCTGCGAAAGTTACTATTGCCTTATCAATTGAATCCGCAGCGACATGACCGTGAGTAAAACCTGAATTACATATAAGTCCGAGTTTTAATATCTCAGGATCTTCTTTCCCTGACGCATTCTGATAGGAACTAAGAGATATCTTTCCTTCAGTCAGAGTTCCTGTTTTATCAGTACAGAGAACTTCCATATTTCCAAGGTCTTCGATTGAAACAAATTGCTTAACAATTATTTCTTTTTTCGCAAGCTTCTTTGAACCATAGGATAGAGAAAGCGTTACGATTAGCGGAAGAAGTTCGGGCGTAATTCCCATTGCTACCGTTAACGCAAAAAGAATTGTTTCTACAATCGGATGATGCAAAAACCATCCCAACACGATAACGATAACAACTGTAACCGCAGCTATTCTTGCAAGAAGAAGGCTAAAATCTTTAAGGCCTTTTTGGAATTCTGTTAATGGTTTAACCTTTGCCGCAAGTTCCGAGATTTTTCCGTATTTAGTGTCTGTCCCGATGGCAATTACGGTTCCGTGGGCATTTCCGCCGGTTACGACTGTTCCCATATAAACCTCATCACCGTCAATTTTTGCCAATGGCAGGGATTCACCTGTAAGAATTGATTCGTTTACTTCAAGATTTTCTGATGAAATCAAACGGATATCGGCAGGAATTATTGATCCAGGATGAACGTGGACCTCATCCCCCACGCGTATTTCGGCTACGGGTAATATTTCTTTAACTCCATTTCTGACAACATGTACTGTAAACGAAATTCTTTTAATTAAATCACTAACTATTTTTTCCGCCTGATACTCATTCACAAAACCCAAAATTATAGATATCGCCATAACAATCCAGATGGCATGGGCTTCGGCCTTTTGACCGAGAGCAAATGCCACAACTGTGGAAATCAGGAAAACTAAAAGCAGCGGGTTTTTAAATTGCCGTAAGAAGACTATCCAAGCACTAAATTTTTGTCTTTTTATCTCATTCGTTTCGGCAGCCATCGCAAGACCATTTTAATCTAATTTCAACTGATACTGAAGTGTCTTAGTAATAAGGAGTTTGTTATACCAATAAAAAAGCTCACCTTACGGTGAGCTCCTTTATACTCTGGAAATTAGTAAGCCAGGTTCTGTTTCTCGATGATCATCCATCTACGCCCTCGGTCCTCGGGACTCGGGAAAGCGTCCTGATATCGTCCCATTCGGAGGTTGCAGCGGGGAGGATTGCCCCTTTTCACTCGTTTTCCCCAACCTTTAGGGTTAAGGACTCGACATAGTTTCTGTGGCTCTGTACTGGCCAAACCCAAGGTTACCCTTGAGCCTGTCTCCGGCTTACGCCGGACACCCTGCTTTCTGCTGCCTGGACTTTCCTCTACGCATGGGCAAGCCCACACGCAGCGATCATCCTTTCTCCAGAGTGAGGCAATTATAGCACTTTTTGACCAACTTTTCCGTTTGAAAACTAATTCTTAATAAAGTATTCCTTCGCCAATACTTGGAGTGTTATTACAAAAGGAATCGAAACAATTACACCCATAATTCCGGCCAGTTTGGCACCAATTGCAAGTGAAATAAGAACAACCAATGGAGAAACCCCGACGGACTTTTCCATAATTTTAGGTATCAAGACATACCCTTCAAGCTGGTGTACCAGAAACGCAACTACGGCAACACCAAACCCGACAAGAGGCGAAATTCCAAAACCGATTAAGATTGCCGGTATGGCAGATACGATCGGTCCTAAAATCGGCACGATTTCCAATATTCCGGCTAAAATCGCAAGTGGCAATGCAAATGGAATTCCGATTAGGAATAGCCCTATATAAGTTCCGAGCCCTATGGAAAACATAAGTATCAGTTGTCCCCTGGCCCATTTACCAAGCTTTCTTTCCAATATGTCTATGAACCGTCCGATCCTTTCCCTTTTCGCCTCGCCAAATAAGAATCCAAGCTGGTCCTGAAGTTTGTCTCTAGTCAGGAGCATGTAAAAAGCGAACACCAAAATAGATAAAATAATCAATAAATTAGAAAAAACCGAAAATGTAAAATTCAATACCTGTCCGGGAACACCACCCAATTGGGTGAGTAAACCCTTAATAATATCGCCGCTTGTTGTTGAATTAATACCGATATTGGAAAGGTAGAAAGGAAGTGCAGTTACAAAATTTGCGGTTTGTTGTATCAAGGTCGGCACGACCAAAGCAATAACCCCACCAAAAATTCCGATAACAAGAATGTAGGTCAGAAGAACCGATAATGCTCTGGGGATTTTAATTCTGGTCAATCCCGCAACAAGCGGTTCTAAAATCGTCATAAGGAGAAGGGCAACAAAAAGTTCCAAAATAATTTCGCGGACAAAAAACAAAAACCAAAGTCCCAAAAGGAAAAATACTGTAAATATCACAGTCTTATGGGAAATTTCAATCTTGCTTGGCATATTTATCAACTTCTACAATCGTTTCTCTTTATACCATCTTTCGACCGACTTTTCTACGTTTTCGGGATAATTAAGATCTGTAATGTCAAACCAATGAATTCTTTTATCCTTCTTAAACCAAACCATCTGCCGCTTTACATACCTTTTTTCTTCATCCTCCCATTTTCTAATTACACCGCTTTCAGTTTCTTGACCGTCAAAGTAAGATTTCCACTGCCGGTATCCGATTGATGACATTGAAGGCATATTCCAATTGACCTGATTTTCCAAAAGACTTTTTATTTCTTTTTTTATACCATCGTTTATCCTTTGAATGACTCTCGTCTCAATCTTTTTATTAATAACATCTTCCGACGCGGTTAAACCTATTATCAACACATCCAATCCTACCTTCTTTTTTTCAATCTTTTGTTCTTTTTTGACATTACCGATTTTCCAGGTTGCCACTTCAATAGCACGAAGTAACCGTCTTGGATTTTTCTTGTCCGAAGCATTCATTTGTCCCGCCTTGATAGTGTCAATTTGTGCAAGCATATCAAAAAGTTCTTCCGGATTTTTATTTTCGAGATTTTTTCTTAAAGAATTATTTTTAGGAATTGAGGCAGTGGCAATTCCGTCAACCACACCTTTTATATAAAGCCCTGTCCCTCCCACCAAAATCGGCATTTTACCTCTTTTGGCAATATCGGATAGAATCCGTTCGGCAAATTTCAAATATTGGGCAACGTTAAACTCATGCCTCGGATCGGCTAAATCATATCCCCAAATTTTTACCCCCTCTATTTCGTAAAACCCGAATTTTTTAAACCATGGCAGCTTAATTTTCGCCCCCTTAGGTAAATCCTTGCCTGTGCCTATGTCGAGCCCTTTGTACACTTGCCTTGAATCGGCAGAAATTATTTCACCATCAATTTTTTTTGCGAGAGAAATCGCCAATCTGGTTTTTCCCGTCGACGTCGGACCACAAATAACAAGAAGTTTGTTCATATTAGCTGCTCGCGCTACTATATTTCGTCAACGCATAATTCCAGAATTTGAATGAAATAAAAATAGCAATTAGACCAACCAAAAATGCTATCAATACTTCCGGAAGACTGGTTAGCCCCATTATTGCTTTGGCCGGAAGCGTAATCATAATTCCAACCGGAATTAAGTAAGTCAAAAACGCCTTGAGCGGCTGTTGATAAATATCGATAGGGAGCCTGCCCAAACTTGTTAAGTCTCTATAAATCATAACTGTATGATCAACCTCCAGTGTAACTATTGCAAAAGAAAGGACAATAATATGGAAAGCCGTCGCAATCAAAAAACCGTTTGCCAAAAGGATAAGGAAAAGTCCGATCTGAACTAAACCGGGGTGCAATAAACTTCCGAAATAAATAGTAAGAATAATTAACGGCGGAATTGTAATAAGGTCAATTACATCTGCTCCTCCCATAAGAACGCGAAATAGAGCACTAATTGGTTTAACCAAAACCAGGTCAAAATCCCCGTTTATTATCATCGGTCTAAAATTGTAGACTTCCCGGAACAAAAATTGGGTAATTACATCAATAAGATTGAATGTCAAAAAGAAAAATATTATCTGATTGCTTGAATAACCGGCCAAATTACCGCTACCCACAAGAAGGAAATATAGAAAACCGAAAAAGAAAATAAATCTAAAAATTTTTCCTATCAAAAATACTGAAAGTGCAAGTTTTTGGCCGATAACTACAGAGAAAGAATTCCTGCTCATCATCCACCATATATTGAAATATTTTTTAAATTTTTTCATTTCGATTCATAGAGAAACAAACTTCGCTTATACGTCATCTCCCAATCGCCTGATAAACCCTGAGACCTTTTTGCCAAACAAAATTCAGGGTAAACCAAAGTACACCAGTCCAGGCTATGGCAACCATTAATCCTCCAATAAGCGCCGGGCCGGAGATATTACCCAGATAAACCTCAACCGGAAAATAAATAAGATAAGGAAACGGTGTTGCCAAAACTATTGATTGAAAGATGCCCGGTAAAATATTTATGGGAAAAAGAGAACCGGATAGGGATTCAATAATTACAACGGTAACCAAAAAATGGGATCCCCATCCGATTTCAGGGGCCCAAAACGGAATTGAACTAATTAGAAAAAGAAGGAAGAAATAAATTAAGATTGCAAGGATAATTGTTGCCGCAAAAGCCAAAAGTGCAACAGGGTTGGTTTGAAAGAAAAATGGAGGCTTCAAAATAACAAAAAGAACGGAAAACTCAACCGCCGCGAAAATTAAATTTAAGGCTTTACTGGAAATATCTCGTGTGAACCAATATTTAAAATAACTCATAGGCTTAAGAAGATAATTTGATAGGTCACCCTGTGCAATATCGCTTGACACATCCATCGCCCGGGCGGAAAGAACCAGAGCTCTTACAATCATTATTCCGAAAACGTAGGTCAGAATTTTAGTTCTGTCATAGCCAAAGATTTGTGTTGTAGGATTTGCAAAAACCGTACTCCAAAGAAAATAAGTCAAAAGAATCTGAAAAACATTTCTTACCCTCCACAAAATAAAATTCAGGCGATAGGCAAATTCTTGCTCAAAAGAGATTTTGAAGACACCCCAATACTTTCTCATTTAAACTCTCACTTTCTAAGACCGCCTTTGAATACTTTACGGATTACATCCTCTATCGGAATTTCTTCTATTGTTAAATCGTCGACCGGAAAATTCTGGAGAAGTTCAGCGGCCGCAACCGCTGTGGCGGAACGCGGAACCGAAAGAATAACTTCCGGAAATGCCAATTTTTTAACTTTTCCGATTTTTTCCAAATCCGCAATTCCGTCTTCTTTTGAAAGGGTGGCCTTAATTATCTTTTCCTTGGCAAACTTTTCAACCAGTTCCTCAAGCGCTCCGTCAAAAAGAATTTTGCCTTCGTCTATTACGATTACACGGCGGGCGAGATTTACCAAATCGTCCATATTATGAGAAGTCAAAAGGATCGTGGCCGCATACTTCTTGTTATATTCGTAAATAAAATCTCGCATTTTTTGCTGAGCAACAAGGTCAAGCCCGATAGTTGGTTCATCTAAGAAAAGAACCTTCGGCCTGTATAGTAAAGCTGCAGTTAACTCCATCCGCATTCTCTGTCCCAGAGAAAGTTTCCTGACGGGAGTGTTCAGAAGTTTACTAAGTTCCAAAAGTTCAACAAGCTCTCTAAGATTTTCTTCGTACTCACGTCTCGGAATTTCATAAATTGCTCTGTTTAGCTCAAAAGTTTCTATCGCCGGAAGATCCCACCAAAGTTGATTCTTTTGCCCCATTACAAGGGCAATTTGTTTAAGGAACTCAGGTTTTCTTTGCCATGGATCATGTTCTAAAACTTCAACAAAACCACTTGTCGGATAAAGGAGTCCTGAAAGAATCTTAAGGGTAGTTGTTTTCCCGGCACCATTTGGACCGATAAAACCAACAAGCTCCCCTGGTTGAATTACGAAAGAAACTCCCCTAATTGCGTTAACGGTTTTTTTCTTCGGGGAAAAAAGGGATTTAAACGCACCGGAAAGACCCGGTTCTTTTTGATTAATTTCAAAATTTTTTACGAGATTATCAACAATGACAGTCCGATCCATTAACTGAAGTATAACACGCTCGAATTTTTAATTTGTAATTAACGGCTGACTTGCCTCTTTAATTTTTTTCCTGAAGTAAAACGCGGAGATCTATGAGATTTTATGGAAACTGTTTTATCGGTTTTAGGAATTTTAACTGTTTTACCTTTCATGGAGATTACTCTGAAAGTTCCAAATCCTGAAAGAACTACTTTCTCTCCTTTTGCAAGAACTCTTCCTACTTCGTCGAGAAAAACTTCAACAGCTTCATCTGCAGCTTTTTTTGTAAGATGCGCTTTTCTTGCAACCTGCTCGACAAGTTCTGCTTTTGTCATTCTAAGCAAGGAGCATAATGCACTCTAAGACAAATGTCAAGATTTCGGACTAATCCGGCATTAAAATCCGTAAGACGATAGAGACGTGCTGCCAATTCTAATTCTTGGAAGAGCAAATCTTTGCCCCTTGCATAGAATACTTCCGGAATTTTCCGTAAATGCAGCCTGATATCCCAAAGAAGCCAAATACTGTTCCGATTGGGTTGTATGAAGTCCATAGGGATAGGCAAAAACCTTGGGACTGCCAAGTCCATGATTGGCCAACTGCGTATCTGCAGTAGAAATTTCATACTGCATCGTGCTGACCGAAACTCCGACATTTTTGTGCGACCATGTATGGTTTGCAAAAAGAACCGGTCCATTCATTGCTGAAATTTGGTCCCACGTAAGATAATCAGGGTTATCCATAAGTCCCGTCGGAACAAACATCGTTGCCTTATAACCCAGACTTTGTAAAACCGGATATGCATCCGTATAAAAATCTTCATAACCGTCATCAAAAGTCAGAAGAACACTTTTTGAAGGAACTGGCGTACCGCTGTCAAAAAAATTAACCAAGTCATTCATACTGGCAATGTTGTAACCTTTGTCTTTGAGATACTGCATCTGTTTCTGAAAAAAATCAGTATAAGTGGTTAATCCCGTTTGTTTATCCGCTTTCGCTGCATCTTCCGATTGGATGTGATGATACATTAGAACCGGCAAATGGACACAAGGGCCATATAGTGTATTCATTTCGGCGAAGGTCATAGGTTTTGGAGTTGCTTTTGGTGTGGATGAAGCTGAAGGAGTCAAAACCGGAACTATCTTTTTTATTACGGCTGGTTGGAAAACACTTTTATTGAAATATACAAAAATTGCCACAAAAATTAGTAGGGCAATTAAAATTACCCAGAGGAGATTATTTTGCCGAGGTAGTTTCCGTCGCACGGACTTCGCGTATGACAGAAACCTTGATTTGGCCTGCATATTGCGCTTCTTTCTCAAGTTTATTTGCAATGTCGTGGGCAAGTATTGTTAATCTGTCATCATCAACTTCTTCAGGATTAACAATTACTCTAACGTCGCGGCCGGCTTGAAAAGCATAAACAGTATCGACCCCAGGGAAGCTTTTGGCAATCTCCTCAATCTTAGTCATCCTTTTGACATAATCTTCATGGGGTTCGTACCTTGCACCGGGCCGCGAACCGGAAATTGCATCCGCCATCCAAACAATTACGCTTTCATTAGAAGAAAATGGTCTGTCTTCATGATGTTCGGCAACGCAGGCGACAACTTCTTTCGGTATTCCGTATTTTTTGAGAAGGTTTACCCCCAACTCGACATGATTTCCCTCTTCATCTGTGACCACTTTTCCTACGTCATGAAGAAGACATCCGAGTCGCACAATATCAACATTTGCCCCGATTTCTTCGGCAATGGCAACTCCGATTTTGGTTTCCTCAATCGTGTGAATTCCAAGGTTTTGTCCGTAGGAAGTTCTAAATCTGAAGCGCCCGATAAGCCGCATAAGCTCAACCGGCAAGTTAAAAACTCCACATTCGTGGGTAATTTTCTTGCCTTCCTCCAAAAGCACGTCTTCCATCTGAGCTTTCACTTGTCTAATTACTTCTTCAATTCTTGAAGGCTGGATTCTGGCATCCTTTATAAGGATTTCGAGGGCCCTTTTGGCAATTTCACGCCTGACCGAGTCAAATGAGGAGAGCCTGATTTCATTAGTTTCATCAATTTCAATCTCAACCCCCGCTTCCTTCTCAAAAGTGCGGATGTTACGGCCTCCTGCGCCAATTATACGGCCCTTTACGTCCTCATTCGGCACAGTTACGGAAGAAACGGTATATTCGGCCACATAGCCTGTCGCACCATGTCTCATAGCATCGAGAAGAATCTCCTGAGCCTTCTGGCCGGCCTCTTCTTTTATCTTTTCCTCAGCTGCCCTGATCTTCTTGGCAATCTCTCCTGTAAGTTCGGTCTGAACCTCATCCAGGAGGGCCTTTTTGGCCTCATCAGAGGTCATATGAGCCACTTTGCTCAACTTTTCGGTATATTCGTCTTTTGTGGTCATTTTTAGATGTGGAGCCAAAGAAAGATAGCCTTAAATTAGGCTGGAAACGAACGAAGAAGCAAATTTTGTCATCTTCTTGCTCATATCTTTGACTCTAGGAGGTATTTTAACCCTCCGCTACCACTTTTTCAATCACATTCCACCCAAATCCCTTCCCCGCCAGATATTGCGATATTTTTTGCCGTCTTAAACGGGGTTCCAGACCTTTCCATTTATAGGCCTTCTTTTCGAGTAAATCTCTCGCCATTTTCTCCTCATCCACAACTTCCTCACCCAACACTTCATCAATTATTCCCTTATCAATTCCCTTAATTCTCAATTCCTGTATCAGAATTCTTTTTGGCTTGGGCTTAAAGTTGGCTCGCTGGTCAACCCACCATTTGGCAAACTTTGCATCATCCAAAAGCTCAAAATGCCTAAGTTTTTCAAATAGGTTTTCGTGCATGCTTTCGTGCACTTTTTTTCGGCGGAAGTAATCTTTAATTTCTTTCTCGCTTCTCGGCCTGACCATCGCAAACCTAAAAAGTTTATCCAGAGTTTTCTGGAATTCGGCTTTCCTAACAATTTCTTCAACTTCCTTTTCAGTCAGCTCCTGATTAACTTTCAAGTGGAGTAAAACAAAGTTCGTCAGGTCAATTCCAAACCCAAACTTGTCATCCAAATAAACATTTACCCTGTCTTTTTTTTTCTGTTGTTTTATCGAAGTTATTACCGGCACAAAGTAATTCTAATCTTCTTTTTCCTCTTCTCCAATTTCCTTGGGGAGCTTTTTACCTGAAGCAACCATTTCGCGGATTTTTTTGTCCAGTTCTTCTGCAATCTTAGTGTGCTCAGCAAAATATGCTTTTGCGGCTTCTTTACCCTGGGCAATGGGTTTACCTTCATAATTGAAGAACGATCCACTCTTGCCGATTAGCCCCAGTTCGAGTCCGACATCGAGTAGTCCTCCGGTCTTTGAAATCCCTTCGGTTTCCATAATATCAAACTCAGCTACACGGAGCGGAGGTGCACATTTATTTTTAACAATTCTTGCGCGGTGACGGGAACCGATGACTTTTTCACCGTCTTTAAGAACCTCAATTCTTCTCAAATCAATTCTGACCGACGAATAGAATTTGAGAGCAAGGCCACCCGGGGTTGTTTCGGGATTACCAAACATAACTCCGATTTTTTGTCTGAGTTGGTTTGTAAAAATAAGAACCGTTTTTGATTTGGAAATGGCACCGGTTAATTTTCTAAGGGCCTGAGACATAAGGCGGGCCTGCATTCCCATAACCGCATCCCCCATTTCACCTTCAAGTTCCGCGCGCGGTACAAGAGCCGCAACCGAGTCCACTACAACTACGTCAATTGCCCCCGAGCGGATTAAGGTTTCTGTTATTTCCAAGGCCTGTTCTCCCGTATCCGGCTGGGACATAAGAAGGTTATCAAGGTCAACCCCAAGTATTTCGGCGCGCTGCGGGTCCAAGGCGTGTTCGGCGTCAACAAATGCACACTGCCCGCCTTTTTTCTGTGCTTCAGCAATAACCGAAAGAGCAAGTGTGGTTTTACCGGAAGCTTCAGGACCGAAGATTTCAGTGATACGGCCTCTTGGCAGCCCTCCAACTCCAAGAGCCAAGTCAACAGCAATGGAACCTGTAGGAATAACGTCGATTGTATACTTTTGGCCTTCCCCACCAAGCCGCATAATGCTTCCTTTGCCGTACTGCTTTTCGATTTGATCCATGGCAAGTCTTATAGCCTGTAGTTTTGCCGATCCTCCCTCAGTTTGTTTTGGAGCCTCTACTTCGGGTTTTTTCTGTTTCGCCATTCCGGTATCTTTTTACTATGGTACCAAACAAAATGCAATGAGGAAAAATTCTCAGTCGGGGTGCTGAGAATTGAACTCAGTTCTGACGCACCCCATGCGCCAATTCTACCGGTGAACTACACCCCGTCACGCGTATTTTATCACGAAAGTGCCTTTACCATGAGGTTGTCATAAAACAGAGGGTAAGCTGTGCTTATCATAAACAGAAGCTTAATGTTTTGGTCCACACTCACCTGGACCATCAAATGTTGGATTCCAACCTTGGGGATGATATTGAGAGCGTTCTAGAGCTACAAATTTTTCATGATATTTTCTCGCTCTTGCTTCAACCCGTGCTTCAAACCAATCCTTCCATTGTTGAAGAGTCGGATTCTCCGGAAGTAGTATCGCTTCTTCAGATACGGCGGTTTGCCCACCTTGACCTTTTGTCAGTTCAGCACTCACGCCGAAATAATAACACAAAGGTAAAATTGAAGCAAAAAGCTTAACGCTTTGGAGACTGCCTTTTTCTGCGGGACTTTCCGCCCATTCCGACCATTCTTCTTTGCCTGATTCTTGAGTCGCGGGTAAGAAGGTTTAATTTCCTAAGGGTAACTCTGTTTTTATCGGGAGCAATTTTTACCAAAGTTCTGGAAAGGCCCAAAATTAATGCACCTAACTGTCCTTCTTTTCCGCCTCCCGAAACTCTCGCCGAATAATAATATTTTTCGGAAGTTTCAGTTGCACCGAAGGGTTTAGCAATTGCCTTTGCCGCAATTTCACCCGGAAAATATTTCTCAGCCGGCATTCCGTTAACCGTGTTTTCTCCCTTACCTCTGAAAAGTCTCACTCTTGCCGAGCTTTCTCTCCTTCTGCCTACTGCATATGTGTAATCTATCTTTTTAATTCTTGCCATGGTTCGATTCGTCTGACTCACTCACCACGATAGTTTTAAATTTGTCCTCGTATGGATTTTTGTCACCTGCAACCGCGTGCAATCTTAACATCCTGGCATCTTTTAATCTATTATCGGGAATCATTCCAGCAACGGCGTGTTCGATTATTTTTCCCGGATCTTTTTCCATCAAAATGCTGTATTTTTTAGCCTTAAATCCACCCGGGTATCCCGAATGGGTTATGTAAACTTTTTTGGAAGCTTTTCTACCGGTAACCATAATCTTATCGGCGTTGATAACGACCACATTATCACCGGAATCCATGTGACGGCTAAATGTTGCTTTACCCTTACCCATGAGAAGTCCTGCAATTTTTGTGGAAAGTCTTCCCAATATCTGATCATTAGCATCAACTAAATGCCATTCTCTTTTTATATCTTTTGGTGTGGGAGAAAACGTTTTCATGATTTTTTGGCTTTCTTGATTTCTTTCTTGGGTTCTACCTTCTTAACGACTTCTTTTTTTGTTTCCGCTTTTTTGGATTTGTCTTCAAGCTCTACTTTTTCCGTCCATTCCATTCTAACTTGTTGGGCATTGTCCCCAACCCTCCTGGGAAGTGAAATAATTCTGGTAAAACCTGAGGTTTTGGAAGGAAATGCTTTTACAACTTTCTGGAATAAAATTTCTGTTGCATCTCTGGCATTATCCAGATTGCTCATAACCTTGCGTCTGGCAGAAAGTCCTCCGGCTTTGGCTAAGGTCACCATTTTATCCACACTACCCTGAACCGCCTTTGCTTTTGCGCGGGTGGTAACTATCTTCCCGTTAAGAATCAACGCCCTAGTTAGTGAAGCAAACAAAGCTTCTCTGGCCGGACGGGATCGGGAAAGTTTTCTTCCGAACACTTTCTTGTTCATAAGTTTACTTAATAGCGAGGAACTCGACTCCCTTTGTTCCGAGTGCAGCAGCTATAATCTTGAGGGATTTTTCACCCAAATTTCTAACCTTAACCAAATCCTCTTTCTTTGCGTGTGCAAGTTGCTCAACTGTTTCGAATCCGGCTTTAATTAAAGCATTGGCAACTCTTGTCGGGAGCCCGATTTCTTCAACAGAGAGCTTTCCAACCAAGCCTAGTTCATCTTTAGGAGCTTCCGTCGGTTTTTCAACCTTCTTAGGATTAACAACTTGTGCGAAGAATGACATTAGGATCTTGGCAGATTCCATTAATGCATCCTTTGCGGCAACAGTTCCGTCCGTCCAAATTTCGAGAAGAAGCTTGTCATAATTTGTAAGTCTCCCTACACGGGTTTCCTCAATTTTGTAACTAACACGCTGAACCGGAGAAAAAGAGGCATCCACCGGGATTAAACCAATTGTATCTGTAGGTCTATCCTCAGCCGGAGAATATCCGACTCCACTTTCAATTGTAATATCAGCGGAGAGTTTTGAGCCTTTATTTAGGGTTCCCAAAACCAGTTCAGGATTGGCAATCTTAATTCCGCCTCCAACTTTAATCTCACTAGCCGTAAACTCTCCCGTCTTGGTAACTTCGATTGTTGCCTTAACAGGTTTTTCAACTTTTCCTGAAAATCTAACCTTTTTGAGGTTAAGAACAAATTCAACAATATCTTCTTTCATTCCGGCAAGTGTGGAAAATTGATGTTTAACTCCGGCAATTTTTACGGAGGTAATAGCAATTCCTTGAAGTGAGGTCAAAAGCACTCTTCTAAGGGAGTTCCCAATCGTAAGCCCATACCCCTGTTCCAAAGGGGAAATGGTAAATCTGCCGTATCCGGCGTCTTTCTTTTCTTCTTTAATTTCAAATAATGGCTCGTTCATATTTCTTTCAATATACAGTCTTATTTAAGACTAGGGTGTATTATAACCCAAGGCTAATTGGGAATCAAGCAGCGCTTACCGAGAATAAAACTCGACTATATCCTGCTCGCTGATAGGCTCGGTTATATCCTCCCTCTTGGGAAGAGCGGCAATTTTACCCACAAGGGCCTTTTTCTCAAGCCAGCCAGGAAGCTTCCAATCCTTTTGCTCTATGGCTTTTTTGATCTCCGGAATAGCGGCGGCCTTGGAATCAATAGAAACTATATCTCCAACCGATAACTTATAGGAGGGAATATTAACTTTCTTACCGTTTACCAGAACGTGCCTGTGGGAAACAAGTTGTCTGGCGGCGGGTCTGCTCGGAGCAAATCCAAGCCTGAATACAACATTATCAAGACGTTTTTCAAGACTTATTAGGATTGCTTCACCCGTATTGCCTTTGGTCCTGAAAGCATCTTCAGCGTACCTTCTGAACTGCTTCTCCAAAATTCCGTAAATTCTTTTAACCTTTTGCTTCTCCCTTAGCTGCCTGCCGTATTGGGAAGGACCTCTCATTCCTTTCGGGCCATGAACTCCGGGCGGGACATTAAGTCTCGTCAATTTCGCCCCCGCGCTGAAAATATCAAAATTCTCGCGCCTTGATAACCTGTCTTTTGGTCCTACGTATTTTGCCATATTTTAAACTCTCCTCTTCTTGCTCGGCCTAGGTCCGTTATGAGGAACCGGTGTAATATCTGCAATCAGGGCAATTTTGACTCCCGCGGCTCTAACCGCACGAAGGGCTGCATCTCTCCCAGCGCCCGGACCTTTTACATAAATCTCAACTTCATTTACTCCAAATTCATCTTTTGCTCTACCAATTACCTTCTCAACCGCCGTTGTTGCCGCATACGGGGTGGCGCGCCTTGTACCTTTAAATCCGGACGCACCCGATGAACCCCAGGCCAAAGTTTCTCCCAAGGTATTTGTAACGGTTACAAGGGTATTATTGAAAGACGCAGAAATATAAACTCTACCCAAACCAACTTCCTTTTTTGTATTTTTAGTTTTGGTTGCCATGTTTTGTCCGAAATAAACTTAGTTTATTTCTTCTCTTCCTCCTTACCCGCCGTCAGCTTCGATAGTATTTCTTTCTTAAAGGCTCCGACAGTCTTTCTCTTGCCGCGCTTTGTACGTGCATTTGTTCTAGTTCTCTGACCTCTAACGGGCAAGTTTTTGGCGTGCCTTGAGCCTCGATACGATCCAATTACTTGAAGCCTTTGGATATTTCCCCTGACGCTTCTTACCAGATCCCCTTCAATCTGGTATTTATCAAGTTGATTTGTAATTTTAGTAACCTCGTCATTTGTCAGCTCGGAAACTCTTTTTTTAGTATCAATTCCGGCATCCTTCACAACCTTTTTTGACAACGACCAACCAATACCCCGAATTTTGGTAAGGGCGAAGTCTACTTTCCAGTTATCTTGTAGGTCAACTCCTGCAATTCTTGCCATATTTTAGCCTTGACGTTGTTTATGCCTGGGGTTTTTACACACAACGTATAAAACGCCCTTGCGCTTAACAATTCTGCAATCTTTACACCTGACTTTTATCGAACTTAGTACCTTCATTTTTTTAATACTTAAAAACTATCCTTCCTCTAGCCTCGTCATATGGTGTCATCTCAACTTTAACCCTGTCTCCCGGAAAAATTCTGACATAGGCTCTGCGCATCTTTCCGGTCAAAGTCGCCAGTATTGTCCTTCCGTCCGATAGCTCCACCCTAAACATTGTATTGGGAAGAGCGGCAGACACACTCCCGTCGACTAAAACTACATTTTTGGTTTTCATCGCGTTAGGACCTTGGGTCCATTATCAGTTACCGCAACAGTATCCTCAAAAAGTCCTGATATTTTACCATCACGCATGGCGATTGTCCACCCGTCCTCCAATTGCTCGACTTTGTCGCTCTCCATGGCATACATTACCTCAATAGCCAGTACCATATTCTTTTTAATTAGAGGACTGTCCTCGATCCTCCCAGGCACAAAACAGGGTATTTGGGGATCTTCATGAAGCTCCCTACCAACCCCATGCCCAACCAAGGCTTTAATGGTTGTGTAGCCCGCCCCTTCAATAGAATCTTCTATTGCCTTGGAAATATCAAAAATGTGATTCCCCGCCCGAGCTTGTTTTATAGCTTTATCCAATGTTTCGCGGCCGGTATTCAGGAATCTCCTGTTTTCGGGGCTTAAATCAATTCCGACTGAAATCGAAGTATCGGAATGGAAACCTTTGAAATAGACTCCCACGTCAATTTTTACGATATCGCCCTCTTTGAAAATCAGGCTTGAAACAGGAATCCCGTGAACCAATCCGTCATTTACATTAATACAGGTTGCCCAGTGATATCCCGGAACTTTATTGAACGAAATTTCGGCTCCTTCTTCTTTTATAAGCTTCACTGCAAGTGCCTCAATGTCAGCTGCCGTCACGCCTTCCTTGACCGCAGCCGCCAGAGCGTTTTTAACTCTGCCAAGCTTTGCCCCACCCTCGGCCATTATTTTAATTTCGGAGTCACTTTTAATGGAGATCATTTATTTATCCTTTCCCCGATGAGCTTAACCAAATCTTGGGAGATTGCATCAACCGGCTGCTCACCGTCAACATCAATAACCTCAGTTTCTCTTCTCAGTAGTTCAATAAGGGGTTCCACTTGCCCTCTAAACCAAGCCAAACGCTTTTTAATAGATTCAGGTTTGTCGTCCTCTCTTTGAACAAGGGTTTTAGGATCAATATCGGCAGGGGGTTTATCGGTAATAAGATTGTAAATTTTCCCCGTGGCCGGATCCATGCGTCTGGCCGAAAGTCTTTCAATCGTAACTTTCTCGCTGACAGTCAAAACGATCACCAAATTGATTTTTACATGCCTATCTTTCAACCAACTTCTAAAAAATTCATACTGGGAAACAGTCCTGGGAAAACCGTCGAAAAGAATATTATCATAAAGATTTTGTTCATCGAGATAGGCAGCCAAGTACGAGGTAAATTCCTTATCCGGAACTATTTTGCCAGAATCCAAAGTTTTTTTCAGGTCGGGGTGGGTTTCAGCCATTCGCCTCAAATACGCGCCTGATTCAAAATAAAAAAGATCGAACTTCTCTATCAAAATCCTAGCCTGAGTGCCTTTTCCTGAACCTGAAGGGCCAATTAAAAGAATATTCATTATATAAACCCTTCGTACCTTTCCATGATAAGTTCCCCTTCCATCTCACGAATAAGTTCCAGTGCCACCGAAACAACAATCAAAACGCTCGTGCCCCCGATGGCCAAGTTAGTTGCCCCAACAAAATTTTTGAAAAGTGAAGGAAGAACAGCAACGGCGCCAAGAAACGCACCTCCCACCAAAGTTAATCTGGAAAGAACATGACCAAGATATTTTTCTGTTTCTTTTCCGGGACGAATTCCAGGGATAAATCCGCCGCCTTTTTGTAAATCCTCCGAAATTTTCTCGGGATTAAATACAACAGCTGTGTAAAAATATGTGAATCCAAAAACCAGGAAGAAATAAGTAATATTATAAATTGCGCCTTGCGGATTAAATGAAGAGCTTATACTCCGCGCAATATTTGCAACAGCCGGATTACTCACACCCGACAGAAACTGCCCGACCAGGGATGGTAATAGGACCAAAGATACGGCAAAAATGATAGGTATGACTCCCGCCTGATTAAGCCGTAACGGCAAGTACGAAGTCATTGCAAGGCCGCTCTCGGTCCGTCTTTTGGCATAATGGATTGGGATTTGACGTGCAGCTTCGCTGATAAAAATAACCAAGCCGACAATCACTGCCGCAATAATTAAAAATAGAGCTACCTTAAGAATATCTTGTGATTGAAGAACACTTAAAGATTGACCAAAGGTAACAGGAAGGCGGGCAACGATTCCCGTAAAAATAAGGAGCGAAACTCCGTTCTTAAATCCATATTCAGTAATAAGTTCCCCGAGCCAAACGGCAAAAATTGTTCCGGCTGCCATGGTAATTACAAGAGTAAGAAGTGCAATTGGAGTTAAGTTAGGAATAACTTTCTGACTCCGAAGAAGCGCATACATCCCGAATCCCTGAAGAGCCGCCAAAGGAACAGTCAAAAGCCGGGTATATTGATTTATTTTTTCCTGTCCGAATTCCCCTTCTTTCTGTAATTCTTCAATCGACGGAATAACGTAACCTAAAAGTTGGAAAATAATTGAGGCATTGATATAAGGGTTTAGGCCCAATGCCAAAATTGAAAAGTTTGCCAGAGTTCCACCGGAAAAAACATCCAAAAGAGAAAGGAGCGGGCTCCCTGCGAAAAGTGCGGCCAGCGTGGTTCTATCAATCCCCGCCGCAGGAATATGTCCGGCAAGTCTAAAAACAACAAGTATTAAAGCCGTAATAAGTAGCTTCTTCCTTATAGAAGGAGTTTTAACCGCTTTCGAAAAAAATTGGCCAACAGATTTAAGCATTTGTACGGACAATTATACCGTAACTCCGATTCCAAAGACAGAGTTTTTTCGGATAAAATCCTATAATCTTGACGAAGTTATCTCTCTGTGGTAATATTACGAGGCTAAATAATCAAGTTCAGGCTGGTTTGCAGCCTGATTTTTGTTTTTAGCACTCATTATCATTTGCACTTTCAAATATTTGCGGAGGCTATCCCTAAAGTTGGTGGGTTGCGCCTTGGGTTTCAGATAATCTGGCATCCAAAGAGCAACACACCATATCCGGGAAGTTTCATAAACACAAAAAAGGAGAATGTATGTACGATCTATTTCAATCGGTTGGAAAGACCTTTAAGCACAGCTTTCTTCTCAGGGCCACTTTCGAGAACGGAAAATGTGGAAAGATCGAAATCGCATTGGTTCACGAGATGGAAGTCGAAACTAAGGGATCAGGAATCAGGTACTTCGTAAGAGATAACTACGAAGTATGGCGCGGAATCCAGGAACCGGAAGATTGTAACGAGAAGGAATTGGATCCCTGCGAACGCCACGCCGACACGGCCTGCTTACCCCATACAATGGAAGAAATGGATGTTCTCAACACTTCCAACAGGAGCCGTTTTCTCTCCCTGGGGTTAACAACAGCTCGTGAATCCTACTCGGAATATGTGCCGAATAATCCAGACCGCGAGATCGCCGTCATTTTTGAAAACTACTCCGATCTTCTGGGTTACCTTGGTAAGGCTCTTACCAAGATCGGCGTACCCCACAAGGATCAAGGAATGATCCTCGAGGATATCAACTCGAAACTCTAGGCCAAGGCCCGCCCGCATAAAAATATTTGATCTGCAAAAAACTCGGAGTGATCCCAAAAAGACCCCCGAGTTTTTTGTTGGCAAAAATCCAAGTGCTACAATGAATTAATGAAATTATTGATTTGCCTCATCGGCATAACTGTAGTTGCCGCAGTTATTTATTATTTTCTTTCTCAAAAAAAGGTCCG
The DNA here is from genome assembly GCA_049519355.1 of Candidatus Microgenomates bacterium. Classification (GTDB taxonomy): domain Bacteria; phylum Patescibacteriota; class Microgenomatia; order UBA8517; family UBA8517; genus JBEKQV01. The sequence goes on from JBEKQV010000001.1 coordinate 172,062, forward strand.
GAACAAAAAATCAAAAAACCAAAGAAGTGCAGTTCTAATTACAGCTTTAGTTACAGTTATTCTACTGGGAGTCCTCGCTTTGGCGGTTTACAAATCCCAAAACCAGGCGGATCTACAATGTTCAGTCACACATACCACAACCGATTCTCCACCTGCAAGTTTAAAAACGGCAATGGATTATTTCTTACAAGGTAACTATGACTACGACACAGGAAACTGTGTCAAAGCAATTGCCGACTACACAACTTCCATTAGTCTCAATCCCAGAGACGCCGAAGTTTACAATAACCGCGCCTACACATATATGCGTATGAGAGATTTTAAAGATGCACTTCCCGATTTGGAAAAGGCTCTTGCCATAAATCCGAATTATATTCAGGCACTAATGAATAGAGGCGATATTCACAATTACTATTACGAAATTAATAGATCCAGCGCTATAGCGGATTATGAAAAAGTAATTTCTTTAGGAGGAACTCGCGGAACGAGCGTTTGTGGGCACCTTCTTTTAGCCCGTACCAATGGTTGGACCTTAAGCACCATCTTTGAACTTCCCTTTGTAAACGCCAACTGCCAATAAGCTTCTGAAAGCACCGGCCTTTTTTGTTAAACTAAAGCCGTGGAAAAACAAATAACTTTTGAAAACTCAAATGGGATAAAACTAGCCGGGATTTTAAATGAAACCGGAAACCACGAAAACATCTTAATAATGGTCCACGGTTTTAATTCCAACAAAAACTCCAAAAACCTGGTACGGCTTTCGGAAATGTTGGATAAAGCAGAAATCAGTTCATTTCGATTTGATATTTACGGCCATGGCAAAAGCGGAGGAAATTTTGAAGATATTACAATTTCCGAAACGGTTGGTGATATTCTTCAGGCAATAAAATTTGTAAAAGAGCAGGGATATAAAAACATAGGACTTCTGGGCTCGAGTTTTGGAGGAATAGCAAGTATCATGGCAGCTTCAAAAAGCAAGGATGTTTCATTCCTCAGCCTAAAGTCCCCCGTCTCCGATTATTTGAAACTTGAGAAATCAAGATTTACCGAAAAAGAATTCGGGGATTGGAAAAGAACCGGCTACAGGAATTACAAAGATGACGGGAAAACTGTAAAACTAAAATATACATTTATCGAAGATTTTAAAAATAATAACGCATATAGAGCCGCAAAGTTAATTAATATTCCGGTACTTATTGTCCACGGAAGCGCCGACAAAGACGTTCCGCTCTCCCAAAGCAAAAAACTTATGAATTTTCTTCCGAACGGAAAACTAATAACAATCGAGGGAGCTGACCATCGTTACACAAACGAAACTCACGCCACCAAAATGTTAAAAATATTTTATGATTTTGGGGTCAATAATTTTTCCCATGGCAGATGAACTACTTGATTTAATAAACATTAACGACGAAGTAATCGGAACCGGGTGGAAGAGTGAAATGCACCAAAAGGGTTTACTTCATAGAACCGTGATTGCCGAGGTTATCGGAAAAGGAAGAATCTGGACACTTGTTGAACAAGCGCCGGGCAAACAGGATGTCGGGCAGTTCGTTTCTGCGGTTGGTGGACATGTTAAATCGGGTGAAAGCAACGAAGATGCCTTAAGAAGAGAGGCGGGCGAGGAGTTCGGACTTACAGAAAAGTTTGATTTCAAATATATCGGCAAAAGAATCTACAACCGCGAGGTTAACGGAAATAAAGAAAACCACCTCTTCATTCTTTATGAAATTTATTCCAATCAGATACCAGTACTTGATAGTGAGGCGGTTGGTTACAAAAGATTTGAGGAGAAAGAACTTGTAAGGGCTCTAAAAGAAAATCCAGCCGCGTTTGGTGCCCCATTCCACTTCATCATCAGGGAGTTTTATCCAAATTTAATTTAAATTGCTGTTGTAAAGTCTCTGAAAAGATCCATTTGCGTGGTAAAATTGCCATATGATCGTTGTAGCTAGTTACAATAGTCCGGATATTGACGGTATCGCCTGCTCAATTGCCTACGCAGAACTTCTAAATAAACTCAAAGAGAAGGCGGAAGCGACATATTTTGGGATGTTGGGTTTGGAAGATGAGTTCGTTAAAAAATATACAAATTATTTTCCTATTAAAAAACATGAAGGAAAATATGAAGCCAATACTCAATTTGTCATTGTCGATACTACTGATCCTAATGGAATAGAACCTTCAATTCCACCCGAGAACATAATAGAAATTTTTGATCACCGGCAACAAGTTTTTCTTGAGAAATATATAAATGCCAAAGCAAAAATCGAACTCGTCGGGTCATGTGCAACTTTGATCACCGAAGAATTCAAAAAGAATAAGGTTGAGCCTTCTGAAAATGCCGCAATTTATTTGTATTCCGCGATTATTTCCAATACCGTAAATTTCAAAAATTTGGTTACGACACAGCGTGACAAAGATGCCGTCAACTGGCTTAAAAACTTTATGTCCTTGCCAGATGATTATGTAAAGACAATGTTTAATTCAAAATCAAATGTTACTTCAGGTAATTTATATGAAGTTATTGACCAAGATTTTGCGATTAAAAATTATGGTAATAAATCGGTCGGGATAGCACAAATAGAAATAACAGATCTTGAAGCAAGAATTGCAAAATGGGGTGAAAAGTTACCGGAAGTACTTAACCGGCTTAAAAAAGAAAATCATTTGGATTACATTTTCTTCACGGGAATAGATATTTTTGAAGGATTTAATATTTTCTACATGATTGACGAAGAATCAAGAAAGTTATTCACAAAGGCTCTTGAAATTCCAGATTTAAAATCAGGATACAAAACCAAAGAAATCATCATGCGGAAGCAGATAGGCCCAAAACTAGAGAAACTGGCGGGAAGTTTCTGAAAAGTTATTTTGAAGATTTCTCGAGAGCTTTGACTTGTGACTTTTTGGGGGTTCCGACTTTAAATGTAAATTTCTTTTCATTCTTGCCGATTCCGATTATTTTAACTCCATGAACTTTGGCCAGCTTTGCTTTCAAAAATCCCTTTTTGACCAAAAGCTCAACCGTAATTCCACTTCCAACCGGTAAAACCTCGATTTTTGAATAACTTATGGCAATGGGTTTTATATTTTCATGGAATTTTCCTTTTCCGCGCATTTTGGGAAGTCTTTTCAAAAGAGATTTTTTCATCTTCATTCCTTCAAAAAGAACGTTTACACTTCCCCTGCTTTTTTGTCCTTTTTGCCCACGTCCGGAGGTGTGGCTCCCTTTGCCGCTTCCCATACCGCGTCCCACTCTCTTTTTTGATCTTTGAACAACTTTAGGTAATCTTGTCATATTTTGTCTGAAATAAGCTTCGCTTATTTTCTCTTCATCTCAACTATTTCGGAAATTTTCTCCAGAGCTTTTAATGTTGCGTAAACATTTGAAATCTTATTTTTTGTTCCGAGAATTTTTCCTACAGCGTCTCTAATTCCGGCCGCCTCAAGAACAACTCTCATTGGCCCCCCCGCAATAATTCCGGATCCGGGAGGAGCGGGTTTAAGTAAAACCTTCGCCGCCGAAAACTTCTCGTGTACTGAGTAAGGAACGGTTGTTCCGGCCAAAGGAATTACCGTCAATTTTCTTTTGGCTGCATCAATTGCTTTTCTGATGGCGTTTCTGACATCTGTCGCCTTAGCAAGTCCTATTCCGACTTTTCCTTTTCTATCGCCCACAACCACAAGAGCCGAAAATCTGATTTGGTTTCCGCCTTTGGTCTTTTTACTGATTCTGTTGATTTGGACCACTGTTTCCTCAAACTCTTTGGGCGGTCCTTCATAGTTATTTGTGCTTCTATTTCTCGTAAATCCCATATTAATATTGGTTTAGAAAACCAATCCTCCACTTCTAGCCCCTTCCGCAACTGCCTTAACTCTTCCATGAAATCTGAATCCGTTTCTGTCAAAAGTCACTGTTTTTATTTTCTTGGCCAATGCTTTCTTGGCAATTTCCTCACCAACCATTTGGGCCATTTGGGTCTTAGTCATTTTCTCTTTCTTAATTTTTGCATCGGAAAAACCAACAAGTGTTACACCTTTTTCATCATTAATAATCTGGGCATAAATATGCGTATTTGAACGAAAAACAGAGAGCCTTGGGCGTTTTTCAGTTCCCACCACTCTCGCCCTAACTCTATTTTTCCTTTGCAAATATCTTTTTGCCTTTAATTCTCTTCTCTTCATATATTTTTTAAGCTCCTACCGGACCGGCTTTTGTTGCGGCAGCTTTACCGGCCTTCCTTCTTATAACCTCATCAACATACTTTATTCCCTTTCCTTTATACGGTTCCGGAGGTTTTACACCCCTGATATTGGCGGAGACTTGTCCCACCAATTCCCTATCAATTCCTTCAACCGTGACAATCGTCTTTTCAACCTTAAAACCAATTCCCTTCGGCGCCTCGACCTCAACCGGATGGGAAAACCCTACGGTCAAAGAAAGTGTGGTTCCGGCAACTTCGGCTTTAAATCCAGTTCCCACAAGTTCCAATTTTTTACTCCAACCCTCTGTTACTCCTTTAACATCGTTATTAATTAATGCGCGAATTGTGCCGAAAAGTGACATTATATACTTCCCGCTGCCCTTGGCGGATACCTGAACTTTTCCGTCTTTAACTTCGACATTAATCTCGGGCGGAAAATGCCTTTCCATTACTCCCTTAGGCCCTGTAACTTTTACGTTATGACCACTTACTTCTACTGTTACTCCTGACGGAATTATTACTGGTTGTTTTCCAATCTTTGACATTTTTGTTTTACCAAATTTCAGCTATGACCTCTCCTCCGACTCTTTCTTTAATTGCAAGCCTCGAAGAAATTACTCCTTTGGGCGTCGAAATCAGGAAGTTGGAGGGACCTTTTTTCTTCTCTATATCGGTAACATTCATATAAATTCTAAGTCCGGGCTTGGAAACAAGTTTCAAATTCATAAGAAGAGGTTTTTTATCTTTGAATGTTAAAGAAACGGTTAAACTTTCTTTTTCTTTCTTAACACTATCCAAAAATCCCAATTTTTTAAGAGCCTCCGCAACGGCGACTATTCGTTTATCGGCGGTAAGGGTTACCGTTTTATTTTTCGCCCTGGCTGCATTTTTAATTCTTATCAAAAAGTCTCCTACTGAATAATTTGTGTTTACCATGATGCCTTTCTAACCCCCGGGATTTCTCCCCTTAGGGCATACTCTCTGAAACAAAGTCTACAAATACCAAATCTCCTAAGATATCCACGCGACCTCCCGCAGATTTTACATCTGTTGTGATACCTGACTTTGAACTTTAATTTTTTAGTTTCTCTTACTTCTTTCGCAGTTGTACTCATTTTTTAGTTTCCTCCTTAACAAACGGGCAACCGAGAAGTTCCAAAAGCCTTTTGGCCTTTTCGGGTGTTCCCGCGGTTGTAACAATAGTTATTTCAAGTCCGTGTGCAGCGGCAGCTTTTGTCGGATCTATTTCCGGAAAAACCGTATGCTCTTCAAATCCTAAAGTATAGTTGCCCCGGCCATCAAAAGATTTCAAAGGAACTCCGCGAAAATCCCTAAGTCTGGGCAAAACGATCGAAAAAAGTCTGTCCAGAAAGGCATACATCCGGTCCCCTCTAAGAGTAACACTAAGTCCCACCGGCATTCCCGCCCTTAAGTTAAAGCTGGCAATTGACACCTTAGCATTTCTAATTGCAGGGGCTTGTCCCGTAATTACGGCCAAATCTTTCTTCAAAGAATCCATTTGCTGTTGGTTTTTAGCCGCAAGACCTATTCCCATGTTTACAACAACTTTGGTTACTTTTGGAATGGCCAAATTATTCCTAATCTCAAATTCTTTTGAGAGTGTATCTTTTATCTCTTTTTCAAATTTTTCGTGTAATCTGTTCATTTTTTATTTGGCGTCAATCTCTTTTTTGCACTTTTTGCAAATTCTTACCTTTTCGTCTCCTGCAAATTTAAAACCGACTCTGGTTATCTTTTTGCACTTGGGGCAAATCAAAGCAACCTTTCCAAATCCTAAAGGCCTGGGAATATCATAAACTCCGCCTTTTACATCTCCAAAACCCTTAACATGCTTCTTGTATAGATTTATCCCGGCCACAACCACTTTGGCATCAACTGGTAAAATCTTTTCGATTTTTCCTTCTCTGCCTTTGTCTTTACCCGCAGTTACTTTAATTGTGTCTCCAATTTTAAATTTGATCATATTAGATAACCTCCCTCGCCAAAGAGGCAATTTTATTGTAACCCGCTTCCTTAACTTCTCTGGCAATAGGACCCAAAATCCTGGTCCCGCGGGGAAGTCCCTGTTTATCAATTACAACTCCAGCATTATCGTCAAATCTGATATAGCTTCCATCCGAGCGTCCAACTTCTTTTCTGGTTCTGACAATCAAAACCTTTACCTTTTCGTGATCCGCTACGATTCCTGCAGGATCGGCTCCTTTAACAACCCCCAAAATTACATCTCCGAGGGTTGCAAACTTACCAACCTTCCCCGGAACGCCGATTATCATTATCCTTTTAGCACCACTATTATCTGCCGGAGTTAACATTGTTCTTAGTTGCACCATTTATTTTTTAGCCTTTCCTTTTTCTTTAACTACTTCGGTAATTATCCACTTTATTGTCTTTGAATAAGGTTTACTGTCGGCAAATTTGACCCTATCTCCCAACTTTACTCCCAGCTCGTCGTGAACCTGAAACTTGGTAAATCTCTTGAACCTCTTTTTGTAAAGCGGGTGAATAACAACCCTTTCCACCGCAACAGTTGCGGTTTTCGCCATCTTCGTGCCAACTACTTTTCCAACAAATATTTTCATAGTTATTTTTCCGTCTTTTCAACTTTCTCTGCTTTTTTCTCGACCTTGGGTGCAAGTTTCGCCAAAATCTCCTTTTCGCGGATCAAGGTTAGTATTTTAGCAAGTTCTACCCTTAAATTCCTGTAAGCCTTAAGATTCTTCTCTTTGCCTCCCAAAATTTCCATCTTAACCTTCATTGTCTCCAACTTCTTTTGAGAAGCAAGCTTAACCAGTTCTTCGGCCGTTTTTCCTTTTAATTCGGTAAAATCTTTTCTTTTCATTTTATTATTCCTCGGTTCTACTGATGATTTTTATATCAATCGGTAATTTCGCGGAAGCTTTTCTGAAAGCTTCTTTAACAATTAAAGGATCCGCTCCTGCAACTTCAAAAAGAATTGTTCCGGGCCTAACTACCGCAACATAAGTTGAAATGTCTCCCTTTCCTCCACCCATTCTTTTTCCGGCGGGTCTTGCAGTAATTGGCTTATCCGGAAAAATCCTTACCCAAACTCTTCCGCCCTTTCTAAGTCCGTGGGTTATTGTACGTCTGGCCGCCTCAATTTGTGCCGAGGTAACCCAAGCCACCTCTTGCGCTTTCATGGCAAAATCTCCGAAAGAGATTGCACTTCCGCGTGTGGCGACTCCTTGTCTCCGACCTCTGAAATCTTTAATATATTTTCTTCTTTTTGGTTGCAACATAAATATAAAAACTACTCCTCTGACTTTTTGTGAATCCAGACCTTTACTCCTACATAACCTCTTTTGAGTAAGGCCGGGACTTGGGCATAATCTAAATTCTCACGCAGTGTCTGGGTTGGAACCGAACCTTGGTGGAATTTTTCAACCCTGGAAATTTCAATTCCGTTTATACGTCCCCCAAGAACAACTTTAACTCCCAAGGCACCCGACGCCATAACCCGTTCCATAGTTTTCTGGACCACACGTCTGTGGGGGATTCTTCTCTCAAGCTCCCCGGCGATTCTTTCGGCAACTAGATATGCCGAAAGTTCGGGGTTTTTAACCTCATTAATCCTTATGTCGATTTTAAGATCCTTAATCTTCTTACCCCTGACCTCACTGATAATATCCAGGATATATTTTTTAACGTCCTCAATTCCCGTTCCTCCACGGCCAATAACCACACCCGGTCTACTGACGGTAATTATTACGACCATGCTTTTTGGCAATCTCTCGATTTCAACTCCACTAATTCCGGCCAGCTTTAATTTTTTGGTCAATCCCTTCCTGATTTTTATATCCTCAAGCAGGAAATCTTTAAATGTTCCCTCATCGGCAAACCATCTAGATTTCCAGGGAAGGTAACTGCCTATTCTTATACCAATTGGGTTAACTTTTTGTCCCATATGATTATTTTTTAACCTCCTTTTTTACGGCTTTCTTTTCTTCTACTGTTTTTTCAACTTTCGGTTCAATCTTTTTTATCTCGGGTTTAACTGACACAAGAATAACTCTTATGTGAGCCATTCTTCTCTTGAAAGGGTGCCACATACCACGGCTTGCCGCTTTTCCTCTTTTAAGACGTGGTCCTTCCCCAATTTGGATTTCCTTAAATACCAAATCAGTTTCGCTAACTCCCTGATTTTTGGCCGAAGCAATTGCACTTTTTATCACCTTTGCCAGCTCAGCCCCGGCCCTTTTTTGAACAAAAGGAAGTTTGGCTACGGCTTCAGACGGCTTCATTTTCTTAATCACTTCAACAACAAGCCTGATTTTTCTCGGACTCATAAGTAAATATTTTTGTGTTGCCTTAAATTGTTTCTCCATATCGTTTACGTCTTTTCAAGTGTCCTCTTAACTATTTCTCCATGTCCTCTAAATGTTCTTGTGGGCGAAAACTCACCCAGGGCATGCCCAACCATATCTTCGGTTACAAAAACATCGATAAAAACATGTCCGTTATGAACTTGGAAATATTTTCCGACAAAACTTGGTGCGATTTGGCATCTCCTGGACCACGTTTTAATCGGGTTCTCTTTAGAACCCATTCCTTTTTCGATCTTTTTAACTAGTATTGGGTCAACATACGGCCCCTTTTTAGAACTTCGTGACATATTAGCCTAGAATTGCTTTTCCTCCCCTTCTTTGAATTATCAAACGGTTTGAAAACTTTTTCTTGTTTCTGGTTTTACCAACCGCGCGTCTTCCATAGACAGTCTTTGGATATTTCATTCCGACTCCACTTCTTCCCTCTCCGCCTCCGTGCGGATGAGCGTGCGGATTCATGGCAACTCCACGAACACTCGGTCTGGTTCCCATGTGCCTGACACGTCCGGCTTTGTGAATTACTTCGTTTTTGGACTCAACATTTCCAACCTGACCGATTGAGGCAAGGCATGCCGGATCAAATCTTCTGATTTCCCCAGAAGGAAGCTTAACCAAAACCCAATCGTCTTCCTTACCAAAAACTACCGCGGCGCTTCCGGCTCCCTTAACCATTTGCCCTCCCTTACCCTTTGTTATTTCAATATTATGAATCTGAGTTCCGACCGGAATTGCTTTCAAAGGAAGCGTATTTCCCGGCTCAATCGGAGCAACCTCGGACGCCACAACTTTGGTCCCTACCTTAAGATCAACCGGCGCAAGAATGTAGCGTCTTTCACCATCTGCGTATAATATCAGAGCAACCTCCGCATTTCTATTGGGATCATACTCAATACCGATAACTCTACCCCAGACATCAGTTTTATCTCTCTTAAAATCAAGCTCCCTAAGGAATCGCCTCTCACGGCTTCCCTGATGCCGCACGGTAACTCTTCCGTTAAGTCTTCCTGATTTTTTAGCCAATATTCTTTTTAGCTTCATTTTTTGCCCTCCTCAAATAAACTGATTTTGTCACCCTCCTTTAAGGTTATTATTGCTTTCTTGCCTGTATGAACCGAAAAATTATTTCCCCGGGCGTTTTTACCTTTTTCCCCACTTGTTGCAATTGTTCTCACCCCGGTTACCGTAACGCCAAAAATCTTTGATATTTCCACCGCAATCTGTTTTTTATTCATTGCCCGGTCAACCCGGAAGGTATAACCCCCGAGCTTTGCTGCTTTTAAACTTTTTTCCGTAAAAATAGGCTTGATCATATTATTTAGTCACTTTCTTAACTGATTTTTTAACTATTTTCTGAGCCGGCTCACTTTTCACCTTAAATATTCCCGCATCCATTAGAATAAGACCTCCTGTATAAATATCAAAAGCATTTGCATCTTTGAAAAAGATTGTCCTAACGCTCGACAAGTTTCTTAAGAACTTAACTGTTTCTTTCGCGTCGTTGGAAAGAATAAACGTAAAACTTTTTGCTTTAAACGATTTTGCTAACGACTTTAGAAAATCACCTACCGTCTTTGTTTTATCCACCCTTGATAATCCCGAAACTACGGCCAATTCTTTCTCACCGACTTTAAGAGCGTATGCAATTCCCTTAGCCTTGATTTTAAGGCTGGATGGAAGAGTCAAAACTCTCTTAACAGGCCTTGGACCCAAGGCAACTCCACCGCCAACAAAAAGATTTGCACGTCTGCTTCCGTGGCGGGCACCACCAGTCCCTTTTTGTTTATAAAGTTTCTTGCTGGTCCTATTTACTTCGGAACGGGTTTTTGTTTTCCGGAGTCCCACATGGTTTCTTTCTTCATAAACATAAACCGCCTGAGCCAAAAGCGGCAAATTAATCTCTTCCTCAAAATCTTTTGGAAGAGCAAGATCACCGGTTCTAACTCCTTTAATTGTAAAAACAGGTACTTTAGTCATAATTATTCTTTGTTTGGTTCAGTCTTTTTCTCTTCTGCCTTAGGTGCTTCAGCTTTTGGCGCCTCGGCCTTAGGAGCTTCCGCCCCTGCCTCAGCCGTTTCACCGGCCGGTGCTACACCTTCGACTACCTGGGCCACAACTTCATGCTCAAGTTCTTTAAGACTTCCGGATTTAATTTTCTTAATAGTAATAAGACTTCCAACCGTTCCCGGAATTTGTCCGGAAATCTCAACCTCACCGCTATCTTTTATTGAAATCACATGAAGATTTTTGATAGTAGTTTGTTCCGATCCCATTCTCCCGGCCATTCTTTTTCCTCTATAGACCCTTCCCGGAGTTGTTGTCTGTCCGATGGAACCCGGAGCACGCTCACGGTCGGATTGCCCGTGGGTCCTTGGTCCTCCCATGAAGTGGTGTCTTTTAACTACACCCGCGAAACCTTTTCCTTTTGATACCCCGGAAACGGCAATAACATCTCCTGCATTAAAAATGTCGGAGGCTTTTATCTCGTCTCCGACCTTAAATTCCGGCTCACTTTCAACCCTGACTTCCTGCAAATATCTCGGAAAATTTTTATCTTTTGAGGTTGACTTAAGATGTCCCTGAAGCGGTTTTGAAGTGTTTTTAGCTTTTTTGGAGAGAAATCCAAGCTGAACTGCCCAGTATCCGTCGCTGTCCATTTTTTTAATTTGGGTCACGACGCAGGGCCCCGCCGTAACTAACGTAACGGGAATCCTAAAGCCTTCGACGAACGTCTGGCTGTTAACTCCTTTTGAACCTAAGATGGTATTAATCATTTTGGTTTTGGAACCCCCGGACTTTACGTCCCGGAGCCAGTAAACAACAAAAAAGGCGCCTTCAAAGGGCGCCTAGGGGAGGCAACCTTATGAAGATCAACCGTGGCTAGTAACTGACATAACCACTTGCATGTTACGAGGGGAATTATAACAAATGAAATGAACTTGCGCAAGAAGTGGCCTATAAAACAAGAAGGGCGCTCACCTGAATTCAAAAAATCAGGCAAGCGCCCATCTCGTACTTTCTATTCTTTTTTTGGGTCTTAGGCCTCAACGGCGAGGGGTACGTCAAGAATCTTGGCGACATCCTCGGCAACGAAATTGCCGTAGCCGTGGGGAACACGGTGCAAACCGACTGGGTTCTTTTTAACCCAAAAATCGGCTCTCAGCTGCCGGCCGTCAGGTAGAATCATACTGCATTTTTCGCAGGCGGCTGTATCAACCCAATAGGTTTTGCCTTCAAAAACAAACTTGATTTGTCGATTAGGCATACCGTCCTCCACAAATTTACAAAGTACGAGATACCCTCGTAAGGATTTACGAGATAACTGGAAATATACGTCAAAAATGAAGGAAAAGCAAATTATGGGATAACTTACATCTTTATTTCAATGGAGACTCCGGCCGGAAGGTCGAGGTTACCAAGGGAATCGACTGTACGGGGGCTCGGGTCCAAAATATCTATCAGTCTTTTATGCACCAAAATTTCGTAGTGTTCTTGTGCATCCTTATCTGTAAATGGAGATTCCTTGATGGCCATCATCGTCCTGGCGGTGGGAAGCGGAATGGGTCCGATTATTTTCGCACCAGTAGCTAAAGCGGTATCTACTATCTTTGCTGCCGCTTCGTCCAGAACTCTATGATCGTAACTTTTGAGTTTTACTCTAAGTCTTGAGCTTGCCATCTTAATGTGCCTAACCTTATGCGATTATCTTTGTTATTACACCATCGCCAACTGTGTGTCCACCTTCACGAATTGCAAATCTAAATCCTTCCTCCATTGCAACCGGCTGAATGAGTTTGATTTTCATCTTGGCATTATCCCCGGGCATAACCATCTCAATTCCTTCCGGAAGAGTAGCCTCACCGGTAATATCTGCTGTCTTAATATAGAACTGCGGTTTGTAACCTGTGAAGAACGGGGTATGACGTCCGCCTTCCTCTTTGCTCAAAATATAAACTTCAGCCTCAAATTCGGTATGAGGAGTAAGGCTACCCGGTTTGCAAAGAACTTGACCGCGCTCAACCTGATCCTTTTCAACTCCCCTAAGAAGGACTCCGATATTGTCTCCCGCCATGGCTTCATCGAGAGTTTTTCTGAACATCTCCAAGCCCGTTGCAACTGATTTTTGGGTAGGTTTAAGTCCCACTATTTCGACTTCCTCGTTAACCTTAATCTTGCCTCTATCAACTCTTCCCGTAACAACCGTCCCACGGCCTTGAATTGTAAATACATCCTCAATTGCCATCAGGAACGGTTTATCTACGTCACGTACCGGATCCGGGATATAATTATCTACCGCATCCATAAGGGCCATTATTTGCTTTTCCGCCTCAGGGTCCCCCTCAACAGCCTTCAAAGCGGATCCTCTAATGACAGGCACTTCATCTCCCGGATAACCGTATTTCTTAAGAAGTTCCCTTACATCCGCCTCAACCAAATCGATAAGTTCGGGGTCGTCAACCATGTCGACTTTATTAAGAAAAACTACAATTGCCGGAACGTTAACCTGTTTGGCCAAAATAACATGCTCTCTGGTTTGAGGCATAGGCCCATCTGCGGCCGAGACCACTAAAATGGCACCATCCATCTGGGCGGCACCCGTAATCATATTCTTGATGTAATCTGCGTGTCCTGGAGCATCTATGTGGGCGTAGTGGCGTTTCTTGGTTTCGTATTCCTGATGGGAGAGGTTGATGGTAACTCCTCTTTCTCTTTCTTCCGGCGCGGAATCAATTTCTTCGTATTTCTTGGCAACAGCCAAACCCTGTTTGGCCAAAACCATAGTAATAGCTGAGGTTAAAGTGGTCTTACCGTGGTCAACATGGCCAATAGTGCCAATATTGACGTGCGGTTTTGTTCTTTCGTATTTTTTCTTTGCTTCTCCTGCCATACAAGTGCTAATTATAATCGAGGCTAATCATGCGTGTCAAGGGTTAATTGCCGCGGGCCATTGTAACTTTGCCGGCTTTAGCAACAACCGCTTCAGAAATATTTCTCGGTACTTCTTCATAGTGTGAAGGTTCCATGTAATAACTGGCACGGCCTTGAGTCAGGGATCTGAGCTTGGTGGCATATCCGGAAAGTTCGGAAAGAGGTGCCGTGGCATTAATGACGGTCATTAAACCTCTTTTTTCCGTTCCTGAAACTTGAGCACGCTTAGAAGAAAGGTCGCCTATTACATCTCCCATAAACTCGTCGGGGGTTGAAACCTCGACTTTCATGATAGGCTCAAGAAGAATCGGGTCGGAATGCCTAAAAGCGTCCTCCAATGCCATCGAACCGGCAATCTTAAAGGCAATTTCTGAAGAATCAACTTCGTGATAACTTCCGTCATAGACAATTGCTCTCATATCAACCATCGGGAAACCGGCCAAGACTCCATTCTCCATTTTCTCTTTGATACCTTTTTCTATTGGAGAAATAAATTCATTAGGAATTGCTCCCCCCTTAATCTCACTCTTAAATTCAAATCCTTCACCACGTCCCAGAGGTTCAAGCCGGATAAGACAATGTCCGTACTGTCCGCGGCCGCCGGTTTGACGAATATATTTTCCTTCACCGGAACCGATTTTCTTGACGGTTTCTTTGTAGGCAACCTGAGGGGCACCTGTAGTTGCCAAAACATTAAACTCGCGCTTCATTCTGTCGACCAATACTTCGAGTTGAAGTTCACCCATTCCAGAAATAATAGTTTGTCCTGTTTCAGGGTTTGATTTGATGCGGAAAGTCGGATCCTCATCGGAGAGCTTTCCTAAAGCCAGTCCCATCTTCTCCTGATCTGACTTTGTTGCAGGCTCGATTGCCAATGAAATAACAGGCTCCGGAAAGTTAATAGATTCAAGAACAATCGGGTGCCCTGGATCACATATAGTATTGCCTGTAGTTGTATCTTTAATTCCAACAACCGCCACAATTTCTCCGGCATAAGCAGTTTCGATCAATTCTCTTTGATCGGCATGGAGTAAAACCAGCTTTCCGATTCTTTCGGTCTTTTGCACTGACGAGTTATAAACTTGCTGACCGGCGGAAAGAGTTCCTGAATAAATTCTGACATAAACAAGTCGTCCCACATGAGGATCGGTCATAACTTTAAAGGCCAGCCCTGCAAAAGGAGCCTCATTTTTCCTCTCACGGGTAGCTTTTTCGCCAGTTTTGGGATCGGTTCCTTCAACAGGAGGAAGGTCCAAAGGAGACGGCAGATATTCAACAACTCCGTCCAAAAGCAATTGGCTTTCGGCGGTTCTGTTGTCACCTCCAAAAATCGGGAAGAACTTACCGGCTATGACTCCCTTTCGAATTGCTCTTTTGAGAATTGGCTCATCAATTTCTTTTCCTTCCAAAAACATTGAAAGTGCCTCATCGTCAAATTCACAAGCTCGCTCCAGAAGTTCCTGACGGTACTTCTTGGCATTATCAAGAAATTCTGCAGGAATTTCCTCGACAGTCAAAGCGTGATCCTCAACTGCCTTATAAGTGAAGGCTTTCATTTTGATTAGATCAACAATTCCCCTATGTTCATGTTCAAGTCCGATTGGAATAATTACCGGGGCGGCATTAGCACCAAGGCGTTCGCGGATTGATTTAATCGATCCTTCAAAATCGGCACCAATTAAATTCAATTTATTTAAAACACATATCCTCGGAACATTATATTTATCAGCCTGTCTCCAAACAGTTTCGGATTGACTTTCAACTCCGGTCCGACCGTCAAAAACCATCAAAGCCCCGTCTAAAACACGAAGAGAACGTTCAACTTCTGCGGTAAAATCAATGTGACCGGGTGTATCAATAATATTTATTCTGTAGTGGCCCGCCTCGACTGAAGAATTTTTCTTTAAATCCCAAAAAGTTGTGATGGCGGCGGAAACAATTGTAATTCCGCGCTCGCGCTCCTGGGCCATCCAGTCTGTGACGGTTGTTCCTTCGTCAACACTTCCCAGTTTGTAAGTGCGGCCGGTTTCGAAAAGAAGTCTTTCGGTAGTTGTGGTTTTGCCGGCATCAATATGGGCAATAATGCCGATATTTCGGATCTTTTCATAGGAAACATTACGGTCCTTTGTCGCCGTCATTACTATTGCCGCTTTTTTCTTTGCAACTTCTGCCATATTTTTATTCTAACAAAAATAAACTTCCTTTATTAGGAAGCAAGAGTGATTTTAGCAAAACTACTTGAGGATTACCACCTAAAGTGGGCGAAAGCTTTGTTGGCCTCAGCAACTCTCTCAACATCCAATCTTTTCTTTACGGACACACCTTCACCTTTGGCGGCATCCGTTATTTCCGCCGCAAGTTTCGCAGCATACGTATGAAAATCTGAATTGGATTTTGAATTGGCTGCAGCAACAAGCCATCTAATTGCTAAAGATTCACTTCTGACACCACGTACGGGAGCCGGAACCTGATAGGCAGCACCTCCGATTCTTCGGGGCCTAACTTCCATTGTAGGCTTGATGTTTCCCAAAGCCTGATTGAAAACTTTCAACGGATCTCCGCCGGATTTTTCTTTAATTATGTCAAAAGCTTCATAGATTTCGCGTCTTGCGGCATTTTTCTTGCCATCGCGCATACTCCTATTGATAAGCTTCGTAACTAAACGGCTCCCATAGACGGGATCCGGTTCTAAAATGTTTGGTTTAATCGTTCCTTTTCTTGCCATAAATAAATTTCTAAGCTGCAGCTGCGGGGGCTTTAGGAGCAGGTTTTGCTCCGCCCTGTCCCTTTTTCGCTCCATATCTACTTCTTCCTGATTGCCTACCGGCAACTCCGGTTGTGTCGTATTTACCTCTAACGATATGATACTTTACTCCTGGAAGATCCTTAACACGTCCACCCCTGACCATAACGATTGAATGCTCCGCAAGTTCGTGGCCTTCTCCCGGAATGTAAGCCGTAATTTCCTGCTTATTCGATAAACGAACCCTTGCAACCTTCCTGAGAGCCGAGTTCGGTTTTTTCGGAGTCATTGTACGGACCGCTAAAACTACCCCTCTTTTGAAAGAAGAGTGACTTTCGGAAAATTTACGATCCTTGGCATTAAACCATCTCTTTAGAGCTGTTGTTTTCGTTTTCTTAACAATCCTTTTTCTACCTTTTCTTGTAAGTTGGTTTATTGTCGGCATATTATAATCCTTGTGGCATAGCTGCTCTTTCCGGAGAAACCGGAATCAGTCTTCCGATAATAACATTCTCTTTAAGTCCTACAAGCCTATCCTCACGTCCCAAAAGAGAGGCTTCCGTCAAAACGTCCGTGGTTTGCTCAAATGACGCTGCGGAAAGCCAGCTGTCGGTGTAAAGCGCACGCCTGGTTATTCCAAGTACGACTTGCTGTGCAGAAGCGGGTTCGCCTCCGGCCGCCAATACTTTATCATTTTCTTCTTCAAAACTGACTCGGCTGGCAAGCTCTCCCGGCAAGAACGGAGTATCACCCGTTGTCACAATTCTAACCTCGTCGCTCATCTTCCTAACAATCACTTCAACATGCCTATCGTTAATCGGAATTCCCTGAGATTCATAAACTTTCTGAATCTCGTTGACCATATATTCCTGAGCGGCTCTCAAACCTTTTATGGAAAGGATATCTTTAACATCCAAGGCCCCTTTTGCGAGAGATTCACCCGCTTCAACCGTCTTTCCGTCCTCAACTGCAAGCTCAAGAGTCTTTGGAATAATATATTCCCTTTCCTCTTTTGGAGTTCCCTTTGAAGTAACTGTTACCTTCCAACCCTCATCTGTCTCGACAATATTGGCCTTACCGGTAATTTCGGAGAGGGCCGAAACAACCTTAGGAAGTCTGGCCTCAACAAGCTCTTCAACTCTCGGCAAACCTTGAGTAACGTCGACTCCGATTACACCGGCAGCATGTTTTGTTCTGAGCGTAAGCTGGGTACCTGGTTCTCCGATGGACTGGGCTGCAACGACTCCGACCGGCATTCCAACTTCAACCAAAGCTTTTGTTCCCAAATCCCATCCGTAACACTTTACACACATGCCGTATCTTGCCCTGCAGGATAGAGGAGATCTAATAATTACGGAGATTACACCCTCTTCGTCAATTTTCTTGGCCATTGCTTCGTCAATCAACTCTCCCGCAACAACCAAAACTTTCTTGCCCTTCGGGGAAATAACATCTTTGGCCGCAAATCTTCCCATAATTCTTTGGGCGAATACCTGGGGCCTGGTCTCCTTCTTAATTTCATAACCTTCCTTTGTTCCGCAATCGTCGAGTCTGATTATTACATCATGAGCAACATCAACAAGCCTTCGGGTTAAGTAACCCGCATCTGCAGTTTTAATAGCGGTATCGGTTAAACCCTTTCTGGAACCGCGGGATGAAGTTACGTACTCAAAGACCGAAAGGCCTTCTCTAAAGTTGGACTTGATAGGCAGCTCGACAATCTTTCCAAGAGGGTCAACAACAAGACCGCGGATTGCGGCGAGCTGTTTAACCTGATCCCTTGAGGCACGGCCAACTTTTGCATCAATGACGACACGGATCGGGTTTGTTACCTCCATTTCATTCCAGGTTTTATCGGCCAAGTCTTCTGATACTTCAATCCAAACTTCCTGTGTAAGACGCCTTTTTTCTTCGGCCGTAATAAGACCTTGATTAAAGTTATCCTCAATCTCGGAAACTCTAGCATCAGCCTCTTCCAAGACTTTAGCTTTGCCGGGATAAACTTTTGCATCAAAAATTCCGAATGAAATTCCGGAGAGTGTTCCGCCGAAAAATCCTAAATCTTTAACATCATCAACAAGCTGGACTACTCTTTCTTTTGAAACTGTGGCATAGGCTTTGACAAAGAGGGATTTAATAACCGAAGATGTTATAGCTTCGTTAATAAAATCAAAGTTTTCCGGCAAAACTTCATTGAAAAGAAGTCTTCCCACGGTTGTATCGATAATTGTCTTACCCAATCTGACTTGAATCTTCTGCCTAATTTGGACATTCCCTGCCTGATAGGCAAAGATTGCCTCTTCTTTATCGGCAAATATAGTTGGGAAAGCACTAAGCCTCGTGTCTTCTGCCGTCAAATAATATGCACCAAGTGCGATTTCCTTACTCGAAGGAGTTGCGGCAGGACTTCCGTCGCTAGGTTTAAGCAAATTGTATGTCGGAAGCATCAGTGTCTTTGCCTCTTCAACGGCTTTTTCGGAGAGAGGAACATGAACTGCCATTTGATCGCCGTCAAAATCGGCGTTAAACCCTGAACAAACCGCCGGATGAAGTCTGATTGCGCTTCCTTCAATAAGAACCGGGTAGAAGGCCTGAATTGAAAGTTTGTGCAAGGTCGGCGCACGGTTCAGGAGAACCGGATGATCTTTGGTAATTTCTTCCAAAATATCAAATACCTCTGGAGGTCTTCTATCAAGCATGTTCTTGGCACTTTTTACATTGGGAGCAATCCCACGGGCAATCATTTCTCTCAAAACAAACGGCTTAAACATTTCCAGTGCCATATCCTTTGGAAGTCCGCATTGGGTAAGTTTAAGCTCAGGTCCAACGATAATAACGCTTCTTCCCGAATAATCGACACGTTTACCGAGTAAGTTTTGTCTAAACCTTCCTTGTTTTCCACGGAGCATGTCGCTTAGCGATCTGAGAGGCTGCCTTCCGCGACTTTTTCTGGTAGCTTTTCTTTGGGATGCGTCGATCAAAGAATCAACCGCTTCCTGAAGCATTCTTTTTTCGTTGCGGAGGATTATTTCAGGTGCACCCAGGGAAATCAAATGCTTTAAACGGTTATTTCTGTTGATGACTCTTCTATATAGGTCATTCAAATCACTAGTGGCAAAACGCCCGCCGGAAAGCTGAACCATGGGACGCAAGTCCGGAGGAAGAACGGGTAAAACCCGGAGAATCATCCAAGCGGGGTTCACTTTCGCCCTTCTAAGTCCATCTATCAGCTTCAATCTTTTAACAAGTTTGACGTATTTCGTACTTCCTCCCTTAATTGTGCCAATTTCTTCTCTTAGGGACTTGGAAACTTCTTCAAGATTAACTTTCTCGATGGCGGATAGAACAGCATCGGCTCCCATTTTTGCGGTGAAGAACTCTCCCGCCTCGTGTTCATAAAGTTCATCGTATTCTTCTTCACTCAAAATGCTAAGCGTATGCAGGCTCTTGGCAACAGTTATAAGGTTGTCAAAAAGCTCGTTGGTTTTATTTACCGTAGACTTTTCCTCTTCCCCGATAGCAGCTTCTTTCTTCCTAAGGTTGAGTTCTATTTCGGCCATGGCCAAAGAGGCCTGCTCTTTATTCTTGATTTTAGCCGTAACTTTTTCCTTTGCTTCTTTTTCCTCCAATTTCAAGGCGTCACGGCGGGACTTAAAACTGTCGGCTACTTCGTTCAAACCATCCTCTTTTGCCTTCTGAATGTTTTTGAGAGCGTCTTTTTTCTTCTCAGCATCCACTTCCGTAACAAGATACCTGGCAAAATAAATTACCTGTTCAATCCCCCTTGGAGGAACACCAAGTAAAAGTGAGATCTTTGAAGGAGCTCCTTTAAAGAACCAGACATGGGCTGTCGGAGTTGCAAGGGTAATATGACCCATACGCTCACGCCTAACTCTGCTTTGTGTGACCTCAACACCACATTTGTCACAAATTACCCCCTTATATCTGATTCTCTTGTATTTTCCACAGTAGCATTCCCAATCTTTAGTAGGACCGAAAATTCTTTCGTCGAAAAGACCGTCTTTCTCCGGTTTGAGAGTTCTATAATTGATCGTCTCCGGTTTGGTTATTTCTCCACGGCTCCAGGCACGGATTTCCTCCGGTGATGCAAACTTAACAAGTAAGCTCTTAAAGTCAGTTAAATTTTTTAGATCTGCTAATTGTTCCATAATTTTAGGATTTTAACTCACAACCTCGGTAACCTCCATGGGTCCTTTGTCTGCAGTCAGCTCTTCCGTTGCAACCACCTCGGCTCCGGCAGCCTTGGCCAACTCCGCTCCCTCGGCCTCGTCCGTCACATCAGGCTGAGCTAAACTTACACCTTTGGGTTCAATTGCAAGCCCAAGAGAGTTAAGTTCTCTAACCAGAACCTTAAACGATTCCGGAATTGTTGCCTCTGGAATGTCAACCCCTTTAACAATGGCCTCAAATGCCTTAGCACGGCCGAGTACATCATCGCTTTTAATGGTCAGCATTTCCTGTAAAGTGTGACTGGCGCGATGAGACTCAAGTGCCCAGACCTCCATTTCCCCGAGTCTTTGACCTCCCATTTGAGCTTTTCCTCCGAGCGGCTGTTGAGTAACCAAAGAGTATGGACCGGTTGAGCGGGCATGAGTCTTGTCCTCGACCATGTGGATTAGCTTCATGATGTAACTAATTCCTACCACTGTTTCTTCTTGAAAGGCTTCTCCTGTTCTGCCGTCATAGAGTCTGGTCTTACCCGTCACCGGGAGTCCTGCATCTTTGAGCTCTTTTGCTATGGTATCGGCTCCGATTTTATCAAAAACCGGAAGTGCACCTTTTTCACCTTTAGCCTGTAATGCCCAACCCAAGTGTGCCTCCATGAGTTGTCCAAGATTCATACGGGAAATAACGGATAGAGGAGAGATTAAGATATCCACCGGGGTTCCGTCTTCCATATAAGGCATATCGGAAACAGGCAAAATCTTGGCAACAACCCCTTTATTTCCATGGCGTCCCGCAACTTTGTCTCCAACTGTAATTTTTCTGATCTGGGCAACTCTTACTACCACTTTCTTTATTACTCCCGGACCAAGCTCATCACCCTTATCCCTATCCAAAATTTGGACATCAACAACAATTCCACGCTCACCGTGTGGAATTCTGAGAGAAGTATCGCGAACTTCGCGCGCCTTCTCACCAAAAATAGCTCTCAAAAGTCTTTCTTCTGAGGTTAGTTCCGTCTCGCCTTTGGGAGCAATCTTTCCGACTAAAATATCATTGGGTCCGACCTCGGCCCCAATCATCACAATTCCGTCACCTGCCAAGTTAGCAAGCTCGGCCTCGGAAACATTGGGAATATCGTTTGTAATCTCTTCCGGCCCGAGTTTGGTATCAACCACCTCTGCTTCGTACTCTTCGATATGAATTGAGGTCAAAAGATCATCCTTAACCAACCTGTGCGAGATAAGAATCGCATCTTCAAATCCGTAGCCTCCAAAGCTCGCATACGCAATTACCAAATTGCGTCCCAAACCAAGCTCGCCATCCTGACTTGCCGGGCCGTCAACCAAAAGATCTCCCACAGCCACTTTTTGTCCCGGGGAAACCCTGGTTATCTGGTTATAGCAGGTCGAATGGGCGGTACGCTTAAACTTGGTAAGATAATAAGCTTCCTTCTTACCGTCATCCATTAACTCCCTGTCTTCAATTTTTGCAGCTTCCTCTTCCTCAGGCGCTTTTTTGTCAAGTTTGATAACCACTTTATCACTATCTACATAGTCGACTACTCCTGCGTGTTTTGCACGTATCACTCTTTGCATTCCTGAAGAAATTACTCCCTCCATCCCGGTACCGACTATTGGGGATTCGGGATTTACCAGTGGAACCGCCTGACATTGCATATTGCTTCCCATCAAGGCTCTATTTCCCTCATCATGTGCCAGGAAAGGAATCAATGAGGCTGAAGCTCCGATTACTTCTCTGGGCGTAATATCAATGTATTCAACAAGGTTGGCGGCACCTTCGATAAACTTACCCCTGTATCTGAGAGGCACACGCTTGTCGGTTATAAATCCTTCGGCATCAACATTAACTCCGGAATGGGTAATATAATGGTCTTCCTCATCATCCGCAGTAAGATAAATCACTTCTTCCGTCACTCGGGCTTTCTTTCCAACTTTTTCAACTTTTCTGTATGGAGCCTCAATAAATCCGAATTCATCAACTTTAGCGTAAAGAGCAAGGTAAGTAACAAGTCCGATATTTGGTCCTTCAGGGGATCTAACAGGATCAATTCTTCCGTATTGGGAAGCATTAACATCGCGGATGGAGAAGCTGGCCCTTTCCCGGTTAATTCCACCGGTTCCAAGCACTGAAACTCTACGGAGGTTGTCTACTTCACTTAAAGGATTTGTATCGTCAAGAATTGTTGAAAGTTGGTTTGACCTGAAAAACTCGTTCAAGGACGCGATTAACGGGCGGGCATTAATAAGAGTTGCCGGAAGCGGTTTGTCATCGGGGGATATTAGGCTCATTTTTTCCTTAACACTCCTTTCGAGTCTAAGAAGACCAACTCTAAAAGCGTTGACCGCCACTAGTTCCCCAACCCTTCTAAGCCTGCGGTTACTTAGATGATCAATGTCGTCAAGTTTGCCATTTCCGCCTTGCAAACCAATTAAATACGTAACTGCAGCAACCGAATCCTGTTTTGTCAAAACCCAGGTACTTTTCTCGTTAGGAAGATTAACCCCCAGACGCTTGTTTATTTTGAATCTGCCGACCTTGCCCAAATCGTACCGCCTGCCGTCTGTAAACAAACTCGCAAAAAGGGCTTCCGCATTCTCAAGAACTGCAGGCTCTCCCGGCCTCATTTTTCTATAAATTTCGATCAGTGCTTCCTCTTGCGTCTTTGTCGAGTCTTTGGCTAGAGTTGCCGCAATATATTTATGGTCCGGGTTTTTGTCGACCGCGGCAAACGCAGCTGAAATTTCCTGATCAGATTCCATTCCCATCGCTCTAAGGAATGTGGTTGCTAATACTTTTCTGCGCCTGTCAATTCTGGCGTAGATAAGGTCTGCCCTGGTTATTTCAAATTCCAACCAGCTTCCGTGAAGAGGACGAATTTCTGCTTTATACAAAACTCTTCCGCTTGAAGGATCAAGTTCTCCTGAAAAATAAGCGCCTGGGGAACGGACGATCTGATTTATAACTGCTCTTTCAATCCCGTTTATAACAAAAGTCCCCGAAGTCGTCATCTGAGGAATATCTCCCAAAAAAACGTCCTGAGTAACTTCCTGGCCGGTTCTTTTATTCACTAGTGTTGCTCTGATTTTGAGGGGAGATGAATATGTAATTCCTTTTTTCTGAGCTATTCTTGGGGAAATTGTAGGAGCGCCTAAGGAGTGATCACCGAGGGTTAATTGCCAATTTTTTCCTGTAAAATCATCAATTGGAGAAATTGCAATGAGTTCTTCCTTAATTCCTTCTCCCAGAAACCACTGCCAACTTTCTCTTTGAACCTGACTCAAATTAATTTCGGGTAAATTTTTTTCTTCCTTCCCAAAATTTCTGCGAGATAATTTCTTGGATGTCATTAGTTTTTTAGTGGCCTGAGAACACTAAATGCCCGCCTCAAGAAGCGGGACGAGCGTACCATTCATGTACGCCTAAGGAAGCATTATATAGTTTGAACCCATCTTGTCAACACCCAAATTCTCAAAATTACTTGCCTAAATATTTTGCAATATTGGCATTCTGCTCTTCAAGAGTTTTCGCGTAGTGAATCTGACCTGAAGGGTCATGAATATAATATAAATAGTCAGTTTGAGCTGGGTTAAAAGCGGCATTAAGTGAGGATAATCCGGAGTTTGCAATCGGAGCGGGGGGAAGACCCTGATTTAGGTAGGTATTGTAGGGGGATTTAACTTTCAGATCCTCCAAAGTCAAAATCGGCCACCAGTCACTTGAGGTCCCAACTGCATATTGTACCGAGGCATCAACTTGCAAGGGCATTCCCAAATTAATTCTATTTATTATTATTCCTGCGACGATCGGACGCTCCGTGTCGGTTTTAGTTTCCCTTTCCAACATAGATGCCAGTATCACCGACTGGGCAAACGTCAGGTTTGAGCCGTGGGGAGTTAAGCCTTGAGTCTTGGTGGCAAAAGTGTCCGTCATTTTTTTAACTATAGCGGCGGGGGATGCATCCATTGGAAAAAGATAAGTATCGGGGAAAAGATATCCTTCATCCCCTTTTGAATCCTGCAAAAATTCATTTGCAAATGCACTATCCCTATCGAGTCCTATTTCAAACTTTGCAGCAATTTCTTCCCGCCTAAGTCCTTCCGGAATTGTAACCCAAAGCTCAACCGGTCCTTTGGATAGAGTGTCCACCATTTGGAATAGGGAAAAAGAAGGGGTTAACCTGAACTCTCCCGGTTCGAGCTTCGCAGTCTGGCCGGTAAAGCGGATATAAAGTTTAAAAGCAAGGGCGCTTTTAATAAATCCGGAGCTCTGCAGTTTATCACCAATTACCGAAACCGAGGAACCTTTATTTATTACAAAGTAACTAAAATTGGCGGTACCGGAAACAGGCAAAGCATTCAGATAAAACCAGACAGCTGCAGCTACCACCACAACCATCGCCAAAAGTGGTAGAAAAAGTAATTTCTTCATAGGAACTTAGCTAAACTTCTTCAAGAAGGGCTCGCCTGTACTTTCCTGTTTTGGGGTCGTGGATAAAAATCCTTCCGCACTTGCATGTAACCTGCTCACCGTACTGGGTTTTTTTCTTTTTTCCTTCGGAAAGTTCGGTTCCACAACCAACACAACGCCCTTGAGAAAGGAGCCAAGCCTGCATCGGTGCGATTACACTCTTAAACATAGCTACTTAGAGTATAGCATGGAAACCCCGGAGTCAAACTATTTTGAATCCAGATAGTTCTGAAGCATTACGGAGGCGGCGTAGGCATCCTCCATTTCGTGGCGTTTTTTTTGGTGGATCCCGGCTTCTTTAGATAGGAATTGAGCCTCCTGAGTCGAGAGGGTTTCATCAAATGTTTCAACCGGAATTGTCAACATTTTTCCAAAACTTATGCTGAAGTTTTTGGACTCCTTGCCCATTTCCCCCTCAGAAACTCCGACAACAACTTTTTCGATTGCTTCTACTGAAATAATCTTTTTTATTTGTTCCGCCACGATAGATGTATCTGAATATCTAATAACTTTTAGAGGTTCCACTAAACTCCCCTCGGCTATAGCAAGGCCGATTTTACTTCTTCCGTAATCAATTCCTAAAATTTTCATTAGTCTATACCGGTGTTTTGATCCGGCGGAATAACTCTTGCCCGTACTATTAATCTTTTTGGGTTTGACGGGTCCCCCGGCGGAACACAGGTTACCAAAGTTAAAAACGAATCGGACGAATCCTGGTCCAAAACCTGAATATCGGTTGGCAACACCTCAAACATTTGTTCCACTTTATAAGTATATGAAACACTGTCGTAATCCACATAAATCAAATCCCCCGGTTGTAGCGTAGGAAGAAGGGAAAAGATAGAAATGTAATTTTTCGGGTTGTAAAAAATTGGTAATATCGAATGCCCGAAAATAACAGAGTTTCCCCGTTTTCCGGGAAGAGCAGTACCGGGATATTGAACCAAGCTTTTATCCAAGTCCTGTCCCCCTATTGCCACTGTCGCATTATCGATCTTTAGTTTTGGAATACTAATGGTAAAATATCGGACCTTTGACGCAATGAATGATGCCGCAAAATCAGAAGATGACGCTCCTCCAACAAACCATGTACTAGGATTTGAATCGTTCGTATTGGTACTAACCGTACTTGCTCCCTGAACACTTTGTTGACTTACGGGATTTTCGCCAATCGGGGAAACAAGTTGGGAAAAATTCTTTCCGTAAGTTGAATCAAACGAAACAATCGGATAAATTACACCGGTCAAGATTACTATCCCCGAAATACCGGAAATTACAGCCGCTATACGTAAAATTGTCTTCTGAGTCATGACAATTATTGTACTATAACAAAACCCTTATTGTTCGGGTTGTACATCAAGGGTAATATTACCCGGAATCCTGGGAAGTGTGTCTAGAGGCGGAGGGAATTTAAAGTTTATTGTCACCTCAGCGTGCCCAAAACCGGGAATTGAATCCAGATAATTTTGTGCCACCGATGGAGTTTTACCGGCAATAAGACTAATTACCTTTTGTGTATCGATTTGGGGCAAAAAGTTGGCGCCAACCGTAACGTTATAACTATAATTTCCATTAAGTTGTCCGACATACACAAATTGAAAATCTATCTGGCTATCGCTTAATGAATAACCGGCAGGAATTTTATCATTCAAAACACCCTTGGCGTATTCCAAAAGTTTTGACTTGTCCGCAGCAAGTCCTGTGGCATTTAGAGCCAGATCAAGTTTAAGACTATCCGCCTGATCCCCAACTTTATGGTCAAAACTCTCCGATACGGTATCTAACCCGGCCAAACCGGTAACAAAAATCTGATCTGTTGAAACTTTTGCCGAAATATCACTCTGAGCATTCTGGGTAAGTTCGGACTTAAGATCCGCTTCCAAACTGGTTTGATCATCTTTACTAACCGCTGATACTTCCTGACTGCTGCCTCCCGAAAAATCTGCAGTCGAGGTTGCCGCCACAAGCGCCTTTGAATAGTTTCCTACACTGAAAACTTCACCTTTTGCCAAATTATATTGGGCTCCGATATCACCCGCAGATACATCAACATTTGCAGTTCCGGGTGAACCCGGCAGGATCTGTCCGGAAACTGAAGCCGTGGAAACCGTTACAAATTTAAGGCCTGCGGAAGAGGTAAGAATTGTACCCGCAGATAAATTTATTGCCGCACCATTACCGTTAGCTATCTGAACACTACCCGTAGATCTATTCCCGATTAACTGGGTGCCTGTAGCCGACTTTGTCTTTTCACCTTTGACCTGATCGGTAATCACTTGCGCCGGAATAATACCGTTCGCCGCGTCAAATTGACCGTTTGGACTAAACGAAACCTGCACCTGCTGTTCAAATCTTTTAGGAGTAACGAAAACAGTGATTTTCGCTTTTGGATAAAACCACCAAAAGACTCCGGCTCCAATGACGGCAACAACCGCAAGAACCAAGAAAATAATCCACGAATTACTTTTTACACGCGGGGCGGCAGGTGTTTTTGCACCAACTTTTGCCGAGAAAGAATGAAAAAGATTCTTAGATTTTGCCAAATACTCACCGGCTAATTTTGCCGGATTAAAAGCTGCCTTTGGGCTAGGAACAGGAATTACCGGTTGCGGCGGAACCACATTTTGGATTTCGGCGGTTCTCGCGGCAACATCCTCTCCGATGGCAAAACCCATATTTTCAGGTGGTACGGTTTCTTCAATCAACTCCTCGTTGTCTTCCGTTTTTTCTTCATCTTGAGGTTCTACTGAAGCAACCTGAGACACATGACCGATTTCCGCCGCCCCGGCTAGAGAAGTGGCCAAGACCTTTCTGTCGGAACTTAGTATCTCGGCTTTGGGAGTGTGCAAAAATTTAACCTTTTCACTTTCCGACCAGGAGGCCTGCATAAGAACATTTTTTGCTTCCTCCAGTTCGCCTTCGCGTCCGTCGTAGACAACAAAACGTGACGGAAGCGGTACTGCTCCCTCAAATCTGGAAAGTCCTTCCGTAACGTCCTCAATAAGAGAGACGCTTCTTGAAACCTCCGTCGTACCAACCAGGTTCCCTAACTTAAACACCGATATTTCCAAATATTCCTCCCCCAATTTCAAAACCACGGCGCTTAGGGGCGCTCCTTCCTCGGATTTATAAAGATGGGCGATTGCTTCCGGAAGAACTACAAATCCCACAGGAACCAGGGACAACTCCGCACAAAGTTTTTTAATCTTACTCAAATACTCTTCTTTAATTTCTCCACCTTTAACCCAAGATGCAGAAACTCCGAAAACCGTTTTATTGGGCTCTTTATAATCCTCGGGGAGCTTTTGAACTGCGGAAGAAAGTGCGGCATCCGCCGCACCCAAAAGTTCTTCATCGGTTGACCAGGCGGCACCACTACTTACACTAATCACTTCGGCGGCAGTTTCACCTATATACCAAATTCCCGCCTGGATCCAATCCTCCTCTATCACAAGCGACCAATAAAGTTCAGGAGGATGTTCCCTACTAGCTAAAAAGTCTTTGAGGTTCATGCTTATTTCTCAAGCGATGCATATATCCGGATAATTCCGGATCCTATTTTCTCTTGTTTAATTATTTTAACACTACCGATAGCGGCCGTGTGAGTTACGTGAGGACCTCCGCACACTTCTTTAGAAAAAAATACCCCGTCAGGATCCCCAATTGTATAAACCTTCACTTTTTCGCCGTATTTTTCGGCAAAGAAATGCATTGCACCCGCGTTAATCGCATCAGTTAGCGGCATTTCGGTAAAGCTTACAGGAAGATCTTCTTTTATTTTTAAGTTAATCAGATCCTCGACTTTCTTAATTTCGTCATCTGTTAATTTCTGTGGATGAGAAAAATCAAACCTCAGCCGCGCTGATGTAATATGACTTCCCTTCTGACCTACATGCTCACCTAATATCTGACGCAGCGCCGCGTGAAGAAGATGTGTTGCCGTATGAAGTTTGGTTGTAACTTCCGAAGCCTCCGCCAAACCTCCTTTAAACATCCCCGCCGATGCCGTGCGGGACGCGTCTTTGTGTTTTTCAAACTCGGCTTCAAAAGCATTTTTTTCCGCCGGAGTAAAAGTCACACCGTTTTGCTTAAGAATTTCCGTAGTCAGCTCGAGGGGAAAACCCTCGGTTTGGTAGAGGTCAAAAGCCACTTTGCCGTCAATTTTAGTCCCTTCGGAAACAAGAGCGGTTAATTTCGCAAGTCCTCTTTTTAGTGCAGTTTCAAACCTTGTTGCTTCCGCAGTCAAGTTTTCTTCAACAACTTGCCAATTTTTATCAACATTTGGATAAAACTTTCGCAAATCCTCTGCAACACTGGCGACTTCCCCTCCCGAAATTCCGGTACCAAGGAGGTGAAAATGAAACATCGCCCTACGGATTAGTCTTCTAAGGGCATATCCGTGAAGTTTGTTTCCAGGAATAACTCCTTCGCTCAACAAATTTACCGATGCCCGTAGATGATCTGCAATAATGCGAAAACTTCTGTCCTTGACAGAATCAGTATCATAATCAACTCCAACTTCCTCACCAACTTTTTTGATGACACCAGAAAACATATCAATTTTAAAAATATCGGGGTCATTATTAACGGCTGCAGCAATTCGTTCAAGTCCGCCGCCGAAGTCGACATTTTTCTGCGGCAATTCGGTCAGCTTTCCGTCCTGATTCTTTTGATACTGCATAAAAACGGAATTTCCTATTTCCAGGAATTTTCCACAATCACAATTCGGGTGACAGAACTTTCCGAAACTTGGATCATGTTTAACATCTTCAAACTCAAAAAATATTTCCGAATCCGGACCTCCAATTTCCCCTGCCGGCATTTTGTCGGGGGACCCGGCACGCGACCACCAGTTTTTATCGGCACCGTAAAAATGAATATGGTCATCAGTTAAACCTAAACTTTTCCAAATTTTGAAAGACTCAGTGTCTTTAGGAACCTCTGAGTTGCCTTCAAAAACACTTACATAAAGTTTTTTGGGGTCAAGCATTAACTCCTTAGTCATAAATTCCCAAACCCAGGGGATTTGTTCTCTTTTGAAATAATCTCCCAGACTCCAATTTCCCAGCATTTCAAAAAAAGTCGTGTGGCGGTTGTCCCCAACTTCCTCGATATCTTGTAAACGGAGAGAGGGCTGGGAATCAACCAGACGAACCCCTTTGGAATGTTTTTCACCCTTGAGGTACGGGACCAGCTGTTGCATACCGCTCGACGTAAAAAGAGTCGTCGGGTCGGAATCAATTACCAAGGGTGAGGGTGCAATTTCTTTATGTCCCCGTTTAATAAAAAAGTCTAAATATTTTTTGCGGATTTCTGAAGTCGTCATGGCTAAAGTATATCATTATTAGCCGCCGTGAGTTTCGAGTTTTTTACCTTTGTGAAGAAGTTCCAGAACGGAACTTAACTTTTCCGGGCGGATTAATCCGCCACCAAGAATTGCATCCTCAAGAATAGAATTTAGTCTTTTGATAGCGCGTCTTAGATCAATAATTATAAGCATTACCTGAACCCCCACGATTACAAGTAAAAGCGTCAAACTTATCACTACTATTATCAAAAGTGTTTGAACGGAATCCATATCTATTATTCTACAGTAATTTTCCGAGAAATAATTCTTTCTTTTCCTGATCTGGAAACGGCATCAATAACAATTTCTTTTGTTGACAGGGAAACTCCAATTGAGACAGAAAACTTTCCGTCCTGATCGACCAGAACCGGCTGATCATCTATGGTAAGTTTTACATCCGTATCCGTAGTTCCAAAAACCAGGACGGAGTTTCCCATGACAATCTGATTTTCTTTGGGACTATCTACAGTTAAGCCGGGTGATGAGATAAATCTATTATATTGATAGCCAAGATACCCGAGAGTCGCAAGAATAACAAAGCCTATCCCTACCGCAAAAGTAAGTTTCGGGCTCCAGGCAAAATGGGAGGAAACATCGGGTTTGGGAATAATGTTTAAGACCTTAGGCGGATAATCACGTTTAAGAACCGCAATTATCATCTTTTCGTCAATTCCTAATGGACCCGAAATACTTTTTACAAATCCTAAAACCGTTGGGAAAGGGGGAAGGGACTGCCATTTTTCCTTCTCAATAGACTCAATAAACACAGCCTTTATTTTGGTTATTTCTTCGAGGCGCTTAAAAGAAAGTCTTTTTTTGGCGCGGGCATCGCCAATGATTTGGCCAATTGTTTTCATTTGCCCATCGTTTCCAAAAACTCATCAGCATTTTGAACTAAAACCTCACGCGCCTTACTGCCTCCTGTAGTTGGTGCAATAACACCGGCGGCTTCAAGTTGATCAACAATCCGGGCCGCACGAGCATAACCAATTGAAAGTCTTCTTTGGAGAAGTGAAGCCGATGCTCTATCGTACTGGCAAACCACCTTAACAGCCTCCCTAAACAAATCGTCAATGTTCCCCTCCACACCCGCAACCGAAACTGTGCCTGCCTTGGCCATAGTCGTTACCTCATCCGTATATTGAGGTGTAACACCCTGATCCTTAAGAAAAGCGACCAACGCTCCAATCTCTCTGTCGTTTACAAAAGCACCCTGAATTCTTACCGGTTTTGCCTGCTCAGGAGGAAGATAAAGCATATCTCCCTTGCCTAAAAGTTTTTCGGCCCCCTGAGTATCCAAAATAACTCTCGAGTCTACTTGCGAGGCAACGGCAAAAGCAATTCGGGACGGAATATTGGCCTTAATAAGACCTGTGATGACATCAACCGATGGTCTCTGTGTTGCAAGCACCATATGAATTCCGGTTGCCCGGCTCATCTGGGCAATCCGGGTTATATCATCTTCAACCTCAACCGGACTAAAAAGCATAATATCCGCAAGTTCATCAATAAAAAGAACAATATAGGGAAGAACCTGGAAACCTGACATCTCGTTATATGCGTCAATATTCCTGGCTCCCGCCTGGGCAAAAAGTTTATAGCGCCTATCCATTTCGGCCAAAATCCAGCGAAGGGCCGAAAGAACTTTATCCGGTTCAACTATGACGGGGGAAAGAAGATGCGGAATTCCGTTGTAATGCGTAAGTTCCACCCTCTTCGGATCAACCAGAATTAGTTTGACCTCAGTCGGGGCCGCTCTAAAAAGAAGAGATCCCAGGAAAGCATTTATACAAACGGATTTTCCGGAACCGGTTTGACCGGCAATAAGAACATGAGGCATTTTAGCTATATCGGCAACAATCGGCTTTCCCGAAACATCCAATCCCAGGGAAACTGCAAGTTTTGATTTTGCAGCTTGCATTTCCTCAGATTCCATCATCTTCCTCAAAGGCACAAACTCGGCGGATCTATTCGGAAGCTCAATTCCCACAAGGTTGCGTCCGGGAATAGGAGCCTCAATTCTTATAGTACCAGTAGGCGCCGAAAGGGCTAAGGCCAGATCGCGCTCCAA
Organism: Candidatus Microgenomates bacterium; assembly: GCA_049519355.1. GTDB lineage: Bacteria > Patescibacteriota > Microgenomatia > UBA8517 > UBA8517 > JBEKQV01. Next base: position 204,397 of record JBEKQV010000001.1, read on the forward strand.
AGAGGTAATTTTTGAAAGTTTGGTTCCAAGGGCAACTTCGAGAGCGTATTGGGTAACCGCCGGTCCCAGATTTACCTCAACCACACGCGCCGTGATACCGAAAGATTCAAGAGTTTTTTCAATTGTTGCCGCATTTCCTTTGATATCGCCTCTATCCGCCTTACCTGTTTCAATTTCACTTAAGATATCAAGGCTCGGATATCTCCAAACTTTTTCCTCCCCGGGAATATTGCTCACAAGTTTTTCTTCCAGTGTCTCGGGAGGATTCGTAGGACCACCAACTCTTGATGTTGCGGGTGATTGGAAAGGCGCACCACCCGAAACTTTCAAAGGACTTTTGGAAAGCGGCTTCCCGCCAACTTTAAACTGTTCCCCGCCGCCCCTGATATATATTCCTATCTGGCGGAAAAACTCCTTGCCGATTTTGTAAACCTGATCTATCGAGGTGTTGAAAAGAATAATAAGTCCCACTAGGGCAACACCGGCAAAAATTATTGCCGCACCCACCCCGGTAACCAGCACGGCAATTGCATCCCAAATTCCAAGTCCTACAATTCCGGCCCGTCCTAAAGCAGCGACGGCAATAAAGAAAAGCAAGCCTCCGACAATTACGTTCGGTTGTCCAAGAACAAATTTAATTTTGGAAAGAAGAAATGCAAATGCCAAGAAGATAAAGGGCAAAAAAACCGAAGACCAGGAGAAATAATTAAGTAAAATATCGTTGAATTTAATAAGAATCGCCCCTTGGCGCGAGAAGGAAATAAGGACAAGAACCGCAATCGCAGAAAAAATAATCTGGGAAATTGAAAAAACAGATTCCTGCTTAAGCTTCAGCCTAAAACCACGTTTAGTAAATCTTTTTCTTTTCTTAAGTGCCATAAGCTAAACCCATTGTATATCGAAGTTACGTTAAACCTCAACAACCACAGGCATTATCATGGGGCGGCGGCCTGTTTTTTGATAAAAGTATCTTTCAAGAAAATCAATCGCGATATTTCTAACCACCTGGGCCGTTATCGACTTCTTTTTTTGAGTTGCCTTTGCAAGTTCGCGTGATGCCTCTTCCAAAATTCTTCCGTACTTTTGTTCAAAAACAAAACCCCTACTTAAGATTTCCGGTGGTGCCATAATCGCTCCCGCGTTTCTGTCAAAATGAATTATGGCAATGACTATGCCTTCCTTAGAAAGAATATGCCTATCCCGAAGGACTACATTTCCGACATCTCCGATTCCAAGACCATCAACCAGTATTTCTTTTACAGGCACCTTACCTGCTCTTCTTGCGTTTTGATTACTAAATTCAACAATCTCTCCCGGCAAAAGCTCAAGTATGTCACTTTCGGTTGCTCCCATTCTCTGGGCAATAAGTCCATAGGCTATCATGTGCCTAATCGTTCCGCCAATCGGAATAAAGTACTTTGGCTTAACCAAAGCAAAAAGCATTTCAATATCTCCTATGCTCCCGTGACCGGAGACATGCAAATCCTCCTGCATATCGTAATAGTGAACATCAACATCACTTTCTATAAGTTTATCCACCAAAAAGTCGACGTTTCCTTTACTTCCAGGTGGAGCAGGATCGGAAGAAAATATCACAACGTCTCCTTTGCCGACAGTTAAGAAATCATGATCCCCCAGAGCCAATCTATAAAGAGCACTTCCCGGCTGTCCATAGCTTCCGGAGATAATATAGAGAATTTTTTCCGGCGGAAGATGCGAAGCTTGTTTTGACTTAATAACCAATCCGTTGGGGTAGAATAAGTAACCAAGATCTTTTGCAATTAAAGCTTTTCTTTCAATCGACCTTCCTATTAGAACCACTTTTCTTCCAAGCTTCGCGGCAACATTAATCGTTTGCTGCATACGGCTGATATTACTTGAGATTGTGGTTAAATAAATTTTTCCTTTGGCGTCCTGAGCAATAGACTCGATTCTCCCTTCAATCGCCCGCTCGCTTTCGGTATAACCTGGAGTGTTAGCCCCCAAAGCATCAGAGGCAAGTGCCAGCGCTCCTTGCGAAGCCAGAGTCGCAACTTTGGCTGCATCGAAAGGTTTATTATCAACCGGCGTCCAATCAAATTTATAATCCGGTACGTGGAAAATTTTCCCTTCCGGTGTATCGATGCAAAAACCTACTCCGTCAGGAACCGAATGACTTACCCTAAAAGGAGTAACCTTGAAAACTCCAAGAGTTAAAATATCCCGCTCGGGGTTAAATATGGAAATTTTTGGAGGTTCCATGTCGTAATCCTCAAATTTATCCTGAATAAATCCTCCCACAAGTTTTGTGGCATATATCGTAGTTTTTACCTCTTTAAGAAGGAAGGGAAGACCACCAAGATGATCCTCATGTCCGTGGGAAATCAAAACACCGCGGAGTTTTGCAGCATTATTTTTGATATAAGAAAAGTCGGGAATAACAAGGTCGACCCCGAACATTTCGGCTTCGGGAAATCCTACGCCACAATCCACGACAATCATATCATTGCCGTACTCGTAGACGTAGAGATTCTCGGTTACTCCAGTAGTGCCCGAAAGGGCTATGAATTTTAAGGCAGACATTTTGTTAAACAAGACTCATTTGTTCCGATTTCGGAATATTTTTTTTCTTTTCCTCGGCAATCTTTTTGAGTGCATCGGGGAGCCGTAAAAAATCTTCTTTCTCCTGTCGCATTACTTCCCCATTCCTAAGCGCCGCGGCCGGGTGATACATCGGAATTACAAAAAGATCTTTGTCTTTCCAGTTTACTCTAAAAAGTTTTCCGTGGGCAGAGGAAATTTTGGCGGAGGGCAAAAACTTTCCCATTGAGTACCTTCCGAGTGTAACGATAACTTCGGGATCGATTATATTAATCATCTCGTCCAGATATTTTCCGTAAGCCGCCATTTCTTCCGGAAGCGGGTCCCTATTTTCCGGAGGTCGGTGATGAACAACATTTGTAATGTAGACACTTTCTCTGGGCATTTCGATTGACCTAAGAAGTTGATCTAAAAATTTACCGGCATTTCCAACGAAAGGTTCTCCTTTCATATCTTCCCAATAACCCGGGCCTTCACCGATAAAAAGAATTTTTGTCTCGGGATCTCCGACTCCAAAAACAAGTCTTGTGGCAACTTTTTTAAGAGGAAGGGAATCGTCCGCTTCCATTTTTTCTTTTAACTTCTGAAGTTCTTCCGCCTTAGTCATCTATTATAAATTCTACCTTATTTGTCTCCGTATTATAAATTGCAAAGTTATTTCCTTTAATAATCGCCCCGGGCCGGACAACTTTTACATCTGCAACAATACTTTCGTCTTTTGAATGTATGTGACCGCAGAAAATAATATCAAGTTTTTTATCCTTAAAATATTTTTTTAAATCGCTCGGTTTATGAGTTATGCCAATTTTCCTGCCACCCAAATCAAATTCAAGAAAATCTTCCGAAAACATTTTACTTTTCAACTCCAAAATTTTAATTACTTCCGGCCGGATATCGGCATTTCCCAAAACGGTATATAAAGGGATTTTAAAAGAAACAACTGCTTCGACAGATTCAATCGTATTCCAATCGCCGCAATGAATTACGGCGGAAACTCCATACTTTTTTGCAAAACCCATTACAAGTTTTAAATTCGCAACATGACCGTGAGAATCCGACATAACTAATATCTTCATATTTCCTATTCTATATTATTGGGGCAAAAATTCTTTGACATTCGCTGAGGTAACGTGAACATTTTGTGCTTTACCTTCAACCAAACTCATTGCAACTTTCCTGACAACACCGTCGATATTTCGCTCTAAGGTACGTATTCCTGCATCGTACCCAAGCGGGCGGACTATATTTGCCCAAACATCATCATCAATAGTCAAACTGCCGGCGGGGAGTCCTGAACTTTTCATAGCGGTCGGGAGAATATATTTCTGCCCAATCACAATTTTTTCCTGGTCGGTATAGGAGGGCATTGAAATTGGTTCCAGTCTATCCATCACAGCCGTAGAAATATTTGTAGTGTTATTGGCGGTTGCAATAAATAAAGTCTCCGAAAGGTCGAAGGGAAAATCAATGTAATGGTCCACAAAAGCATAATTCTGTTTGGGATCCAGTAGCTCCACCAAAACTCCCATAATCGAACTCCTTCCTTGTTCGGTTACTCTATCTATTTCATCAAGAAGAATCACTGGATTTTTACTTTGAGTATCCCTTAGAGCTTTCATAACTTTTCCCGGCTCCGCCTCGGGGTGCATTCGGGATTGTCCCCTAAGATCCAGCGGATCTCCCATTCCTCCAAACGGAATTCTGGCAATAGGCCGGCCCAAGGCTTCAGCAATTGAATAAGCGATGGTTGTTTTTCCGGTTCCAACCAAACCCACAAAACAAAGAATTGGGGCTCTATATATATCGGCAGTTTCCCCTTTTTCCTGTTTAAGTTTCATCACGCTCATATATTCCAAAACGCGGGTTTTAATTTCGGTAAGTCCGTAGTGGTGAATTTCCAAAATTTTCCTGGCGTTAGTTAGATCCAGAGTATCCTGCGTTCTTTTGTTCCAAGGCAAAATTGTAATCCAATCGATATACTTCACCATGCTGTCAAACTCCGGCAAAAATGAAGGAGAATTTGTAAGTTTGGAAAGTTGTCCCAAGCGGACCAAAACAATCTCACGGAGTTTCTCCGGCAAATCGGCTTTTTTAATCCTATCAACTAAAACATTAATTTCCTGGGCAGCAGAATCCATAAATCTAGTGTAGCACTAATGAATTATCTCACGAAGCGCTTTGGGTTTGCTCACTCGCCACAACAAAATTTGGTCTATTCTCAAATAGTCTCGCAGCTGCATTACAATTTTCAGCTATTCTGTCCCATATTTTAATTTGACCTTCCGCTGAAGCAGCAGCTGTTAAGGGATTTGAAAATACTCTAAATCCTTTTGTTTCACCCTCGGTACGTTGGTCGTCTGCCATTTTTTTCCAACCCGCGGCCTCTTTTCTGTAATATTCGATTGTCTTTGATATAGGCGCCTTGCCGGTAGCCCCTTGAAGAGCGTCGTGTATTCCCTCCCACAAATCGTACTCAACAATATAATCAGAATCTGACTCCGACAATCTCTGAGTAGCCTCCTCCCTATAATAAGCTTCTTCCGCCCTCAACATTCCGACCACCATTTCAATGGTTATCTGTTCAGGAGAAACCTTACAAAAAGTATGCCATTCAATTTGAGAGGCGCGTTCCACTTGCTCCGAAGGATCTTTCAAAAAGGCATACTCGCGAGAAACAGCTTGCCTTATTTCTGCTACTGAAAGTTTTTGTTTAGGAGCTTCGCTCGATTCCATAATTTTCTAATTGATAGTAACACAAATTGTCTTGTCAATGAAGTTATCTTCCGAAGCTATCTTTCTTGCTGTCATCAACTAATCTTGAAGTTGGGAAATGGGGTCCGCCTGCTTCACCTCTATCGGTTCTTCCGGCTGAAAATCCGCCCCTGTCTCCGCCTCTACTGTAGCCACCTCGACTGCCACCGTACCCCCCTCTACTTGGTCCTCTTGAATATCCGCCTCTGCCTCCACCAAATCCGCCGCGTCCGCCACCATACCCACCCCGTCCTCCGCCAAATCCTCCTCTAGGCCTTTCTTCCCTAGGTTTATCCTGTGAGGCATCCATATTCATAGAAAGGTTGATTCTTCCCTGATCATCAATTTCCTTAACCCTAACCTGGACTTTTTGTCCGATTTTAACAACATCCCCCGCATCTCTGACAAATTCTTTTTGTCCCATATCACTGACATGGACCATTCCGTCTTTGCCCGGCAAGATATTTACAAATGCCCCGAAAGGCATAATTCTTACAACTTCTCCCTCGTAAATTTCGCCTGCTTTCACTTCTTTGGCAAAACCTTCAACATAAGTGACGGCTTGCTGCATCTTTTCCTCATCGACTCCGGCAACACTTACTCCTCCATCATCATTAACATCAATTTGGGTTCCGGTATCGGCCATAAGTTTTTTAATATTCTTGCCGCTGGGACCGATAAATTCTCCGATTTTATCAACGGGGATTTTGACCATCTTAATCTTGGGTGCATATTGTGAAACAACTTTCCTGGGACTGGCAATTGTAGCCAAAATCTTTTTCATTATCTCGGCTCTAGCATCTTTAGCTTGATCAAGAGCTTTCTCCAAAATATTTGTGGTTAAACTAAGTGTTTTAACATCCATTTGAAGTGCAGTAATTCCTTTTTCCGTTCCTGCAACTTTGAAGTCCATGTCGCCATTGAAATCCTCAATACCCATAAGATCGGTAAGAACCGCAAAGTTTTTCTCATCCTCAATAATTAGTCCCATCGCAATTCCGGCAACGGGAGCCTTAATTGGAACCCCGGCATCCATTAATGAAAGAGTCGAACCGACTACTGATGCCATTGATGTAGAACCGTTTGAACTCATTACTTCGGAAACAACGCGGATGGCATAAGGAAATTCTTCCTGGGAAGGAATAACCGGAACTAGTGCCCGCTCGGCAAGCATTCCGTGTCCGATTTCGCGCCTATTCGGAGAACCAACTCTTCCCGTTTCTCCTGTTGCGTAAGGAGGCATAGAATAGTGATGCATATAATGCTTTTCTTCCTCACCTTCGGCACTTTCGAGTAATTGTCCCAACGATTCAGCCCCTAGTGTGGCAACGGAAAGAACTTGAGTCTGTCCTCTACTAAAGAGGGCACTGCCGTGAGTTCTGGGCAAAATACCTACCTCGGCGGAGAGTTTTCTAAGTTCAGTTAACTTTCTTCCGTCGGGCCTAATTCCTTTTTTAAGAATCTGCTCGCGGATATAATCCTTCTTTAAATGATCAACTATATCCAAAACGAATTTCTTTTCCTCAATTTTTTCAAAATGATCTTTTATGGCTTCTATAAACTCTGCGTACTCATCTGAAGGACCTTCATGATTGGCCATGTTTTTAACAAGGCCGGCCATTTTATCTCCGACCAATTTTTTAACTTCACGCTCAAGCTCGACTGAAGGTTTTTCCTCTGTATAAACTTCACGCTCGACTCCGACTTCTTTAGCAAGATCCTCAATAAGTTTCAGGACTGCTTTGCTTTCTTTTTGTGCAAACTCAATTCCCTCAACAATTTGCTTTTCGGTTACTTCCTTCGCTCCGGCCTCAACCATCAAAACCGCTTCTTTTGTTGCGGAAACGGTTAAGTCCATTTGGGAAGTTGATAATTCGGTTGTTGTTGGATTAATTACATACTTTTCGTCTTTTATTCCGACAGTCAGTGGTGCAACGGGACCTTTCCATGGAAGAAACGAGATATGAACGGCGGCGGATGCAGCAATTGCTCCCAAAATCTTGGGGTCGTTTTCGCCATCAACCGAAAGTACCATCACCATAACCTGGACTTCTTTTTTATAAGTCTTGGGGAAAAGGGGTCTGATAGATCTATCAATCAATCTTGCAGAAAGAACTTCCTCATCAGTCGGTCTGCCTTCGCGTTTTACCCAACGGCTTCCTTTAATACGTCCGCCGGCGTAAAGGCGCTCCTGATATTCAACGGTAAGAGGAAAATAATCCATCTCCATTTTAAGAGGAGCCGCGGTAACGGTTGCCAAAACCACAGTATCGCCCATCCTGGCTACAACGGCACCGGATGCCTGTTCCGCAAGTTCACCGGTGGTCAAAGTAAGAGTTCGGCCTCCCAGTTCTATGGATTTCTCGATTTTCTTCATTTATTTTTCAAGTTTTAACTCTGCAAGGAGTTTTTTGTAGCGTTCTTCGTCGCGCCTATGCAAATAGCTTAGAAGCCTTCTTCTTTTAGCTACCATCGAAAGAAGTCCGCGACGCGAATGAACGTCTTTTTTATGTTCTTTAAGGTGTGCAACGAGTTTATCAATTTGAACCGAAAGAAGTGCGATCTGAACTTCGGGAGACCCCGTGTCGCCTTTTTCTCTTGCAAATTTTTTAATTACGTCGACTTTTTCGTCTTTGGCTAATGCCATATTATTGTCATGTGGAGCAAAGTGAGGCGACCTCCCCGCCAGACCTTGCTAACATCTTTGGGAATAATATCACACTTTTTGTGGGTTTCCAAGAGGAAATTAACCTTTGTTTTCACTAAAAGTAGTTGGTTGATTTTGGCTGGAAGTGGCTCCTTTATAAATCTTGGGCTGTAACCAGTCGGAAGGAGGATTTACATCAGGATTCTCCTGTGTTGCCTCCGGAGCAACAGTTTCGGGTTGAGTTTCAATCTGGGCGGGAGGAGTAACGGGTTTTGGCATAGAAACAGGAACCTGGTTCCTCAAATTAAAGGGTCTTTTGGGAATTGCTCCCGGGGGAAAGTTTATTGGGCTAAGTTTAACTTTTGGCATGCGCTGGCCTCCGCTTCTAAGTAGGTATGCAAAAGTTTCAAAAGTTTCCGGTCTGACTTCTTGTGAGGCAAAATTGGAACTTCCCTCTTCAATTCCCATTACCAAATTTGTTGCAGTATCAACATCAATTGTAAAACCGTTTTCCCTGATAAGATTTGCAACCAGCTCGGAAACGGTAGCTCCGGGCAAGGCAAACGACATAACCTCATGCTTCGAGTCAAGAACTCGGGTTCCCACATGAGCAACCTTTGCTCCGGCTAGTCCTTCAGACAAAAGAACCGGGAAATGAGAATCATCCGCTCCTCCGACCAAAATCACAAGATCGGCGGAAACTCCCGAATAGCCGATCGCGATTTGGTCTTTTTGAGGAGCCATTTGCCCCGCTTTCGGGACTACTGTAAGCTTAAATTCGCCGTTATCAATATCGTAGCTGACTTTATCAATATTTGTGGCATCATAACCGGCAAACTTAATCATTAAATTCTTGTTGCCAATCTCAGTGGAAATTTTATTAACTCCTATCAAGCGGTTAAATCCTACCGTCATCGGGTTGGGACAAAAAATGGCAACTTCTTTTCTATCGTGAATTGAGAGATAAAGAGAAAGTCCCGCAGCTACCTGATCAAAATAGGGGCGTGTAGGCAAAACAATAAGAATTGAGGAGGCAGAATCAACAAGGGATGCGAAGCTATTTTCCATTGCGCTCGGATAGTAGCACTTCTACCACTTAGAAATCAAGAGAATTAAAATTCCAGCCATTTCCTTGTATCAAGCAGGGGAAAACAGTCGCCTTCAGGGATAAAAAACTTCTTAGTTTTTGGGTCCCAGACAACCGCGTCCGATGTTGCACGGTTATTTACCGAGCCTTTGTAAATATCGGCGTCTTGCTCTCTCGAGGACAAGAGTTTTTTAGCCTTATCAATATCGAGATACTTTTCGGGACTGCTATTTAATCTCTCAAACCTCTTAACCGGAGATGTATAGTCCTTGTCCGTCCGCCAATTTTTTACATAATAACGGTTCCTGTTGGCCTCCGACAAAAGGAAGTTTGTCACGATAAGCCTGCCATCCATTTCGGTAATAAACGAGCCTGAAGGAACCATGTCAATGCTTGCCGTATGGGCTACTGTGCCGTCAGAAACCAATGCAATAAAAGGGTGAATTGGACGGGCTTTCAAAAGATAGTCTACCGCAGCCTCAAAAGTTTTTTCCTTTTTAAAAAGTTCAAAAAGTACTGATTGAATTAAAGAGTTGGTCGGGTAATTCTTTTTGGTTTCAAGTCCCCCATCGTTAAACCCGACAAAAATCGAACGGTTTAGAATGGCAAAATCGGAAACAATCTGGCCGGCAAAAGTTACAGTCTCCACTAAGTTCGAATCACCGATCCGGTAGTTCAAATATAAACGGGACTTGATAAGCTCCTTTGTAAAATAATCCACCTGAATAATGTCAGTGGTTTTTCCGATAATTACATGTTCCCCATCTTTTTGCGGATAAACGAATGCCGAACAACCCAAAAACCTAAAAACACCATTAAATAGTGCGCCGAAATCATAAACAGAATTCAGAAAATACAACCATATTTTGTTAACTCCGCTTCCTTCCGCCATACCGTCAATAACTTCCAAAAAATCCTTCCCAATCCGGTTTTTAAACGTCGCCCAAAAAGTCAAAACCAGAGGAAGAACGAAAGAAAATATGCCCAGTTTATCCCTGGAAAATTTTTTAATGAGGTTAATTATCGGCTTAATCTCGCCAGAAATTTGCTGCCCATATTGATAGCCAAAATCGTAATTATCCTTAGCTCTGATTTTTATTTGCTTCATCCAAGAATACTTTATGCTCCTTTGGTAAAAAATTATAGTATCATTTCGAATCTAACGGACTGAAGAGAGGATATCTCCAACCTGAAAATCCAACTGAGGTTCGGTAATTACTCCAAATTCTTCGGACTGACCAACAGAGGCTACTTCCAACTTTTGTTTTCTAAGAGTTACTGCTTTGGCTTTACTAACATCTTTGCCTGCTCTTTGAAGAATCAGGTTGTCTCCTTTTGAAATTCTGCCGTCAAGTACTTTGCATCCGGCGACTTTTTTATCGTTAAACGGAAAACTTGCCAAAATCTGGGCATGTCCAACAATTTCCACTCTTCCCTTTTTCAAAATTTCTTCAAGTCTTTGGAGAAGCTCGTAAATTATTTCAAATCTTTCGACTTTGACTCCTTCCTCTTCAGCAAGCTTAGCAATATCATTTGGAATTTTCGATTCAAAGGCAAAAACGTAAGCATTTCCAGTCTTTGCATTTATAATGTCCGATGAAGAAACATCTCCCACACCGCTGTCAACCACAACAATCTTCGGAGGAAGTGAGGCGACAATTGCCTCAAGACTTCCGGCGTTACTTGCTTTTAGTATCAACGCAATTTCATCATTCTTGAGTCTCCTTAAATCAAAAACTCCTTTTGGTTTAGGTAATTCTTTAACAACTGTATGGGGCTCTCTTGTAACCAAAGCCCCAACCGGCGGAACTTGACTAAATCCGAAAACTTTCGCGGGCTCTCCCGGAAGAACTTCCTTTATCACCTTTCCTTTGTCGTCAAATAGAGCCCTGACTTTGCACTCAAGCTCTTCCGCAAAAATCGTTTGTCCGACCTTTATATTTCCGCTTCTGACAACTACGGTTGCAACCGAACCCATTTTATCCCTGCCGGATTCAATAACAACGGCTTCAAGTGGCCCCGTTGGATCGGACTTAAGTTCGGCCACTTCCGACATCAGAACCAGCATTTCCATCAAATCGCCAATTCCCAGGCCGGTTTTAGAAGAAACCGAAATAAAAGGAACTTGTCCACCCCGCCCCTCAAAAAATACGCCTTCCTTTTCAAGTTGTCCCTTCAAAGCTTCGGCATTAACTCCGGGAATATCCGCTTTGGTTCCGGCAACCACAAAGGGAAGATTTGCGGCTTTAATTATTTCAAGAGCTTCCTTGGTTTGAGGTTGAACCCCATCGTCCTGGGCAACAACCAAAACTGCAATATCGGCAACTTTAGCTCCCCGGCTTCTCATTTTTCCAAAAGCTGCATGCCCGGGAGTGTCAATAAATGTGATTTTGCCCCCGCCTTTAACATCGACAGTCGAAGCCCCAATACTTTGAGTAATTCCGCCGGCCTCTCCTGCCGTAACGTTGGTTTTTCTTATGGCATCAAGAAGCGAGGTTTTTCCATGGTCAACATGGCCCAAAACGACTACAATCGGGGGTCTTACCTGACTAACCTTTTTATTATTTGCTTCCATAATATTTCGAGGAAGCTTGAAGTTTTTATGAAGATAACTTTTTGAAATTTACCAAAATTTCCATGTTATTTAGTATCTTCGGGCTTCTGCTCTTCCTCTTCCGGCTTTTCGGCAACAGGTACTTCAACGGCAACGTCTTCCTTTTTCTCAATCTTTTCTGTTTCGGTCTCAATCTCCGACTCTTGGGCCTTTACCTCTTTTGCCTTTTTGGCTAACTTTCTGGCCTTTGTCTTTGTAATTTTCTTTTCTTCTTTCACCTCGGTGGGCACCTCAACTTTAGGAGTTTCTTCAACCGGGTTTAGTGTTGCCTGTCCGTTGCCTTCGACTTCGATTCTCCAACCGGTAAGTTTTGCGGTTAAGCGCACGTTTTGTCCGTCTTTTCCGATTGCCATCGAAAGCTGGTCCTCAGGGGCCGTTACTTTGGCAATCTTCATTTCTTTATCAAGCGTCACTGCAATTCCTTCTGCGGGAGAGAGTGAAGATTTAATTAGCTCGGCTACATCATCACTCCAGGGGATTACATCAACACGTTCTCCGCCGATTTCATTTGTAACTGCCTGAACCCTGACTCCTTTTTGGCCAACACAGCTTCCAACAGGATCAACTCCGGTTTGTGTAGAGAACACGGCAACTTTGGTTCTAACTCCGGGCTCCCTCGCAATGGCTTTAATTTCAACAGAATTGGAAGAAATTTCGGGTACTTCCCTGGCAAAAAGTTTAACCACAAACTGGGGATCGGCGCGGGACAAAAATATCTCTTTGCCTCTTGGGGTTTCGTTGATGGCCTTAATTAAAAAGCTCAATCTCTGATTTAGATTCAATCTTTCACTCGGGATTCGATCTTCGGCGAGCATTATAGCTTCGGTCCTGCCAAGGTCAACTCTGACATTCGGTCCGTCAAATCTAAGGATTAAGCCTGAAACTAAGCTTCCAACTCTTTCCTGAAACTCTTCCATAATGGCACCTTTTTCAGCCTCACGAATCTTCTGGTGGATAATTTGTTTAGCGGTTTGGGCTGCAATGCGGCCGAATCCCGGGGGAGTTACATCTTTTTTCTCTTTCTTGGCCTTCTCAATATCTTTTTCTGTGGCATCTTCCGCCGGCATGGGCCAGGCAAAAACCTTTGTTTCACCATTAACGGGATCGATTACGGCATCGTAATCAAAGTTGTCGACCTCAACACCTTGCTCAAAAGCATCTCTTTTATAAGCGGCAATTATGGCCTGTTTAATAGTTTCCAAAATCACATCAGGATCAAGCCCTCTTTCTTGGGCTATCGCTTTTAATGCTTGTGAAAATTCCGTTCTTGCTGTTGGCATAATTTTTGTAAAAAAAAGGCGGGACTTTCTCCCACCAATCCTAAAAACCCGATTTCCAAGTGTAAGTTTAGCCTAAGAAGAGGGTGAAGTCAAACAGAATAGATAGTCCAGCACCCATGAAAAGACTATAATCAAAAAAATGGAAAATCCGATTGAAACCAATATTCCAGGGCAAGGCTTTTCTCAAGAACAGGGTGAGACAAATCTGGGAACCGAATATGGAATATTAACAAACCCAGAACAAAGAAGGGTACTGAAAGAACGGGCCATCGAGTTAGCCAAACAGGCAAAGGACACGGGTATGGTTATTTTTATGGATAAATCTGCACGGCCTCTTGCCCATCTATTCAGAAGGGTCTTTCCAATTATTAATCCTGACACACAACTGCCAGACATACGATTCCTCAATATCGGAACAGAAAAGTTCTTTCCATTAGTAAAATGGAGTGAACAACAAGGAATAAAAACTCCAATAGTAATAGAACAAGTATTAACTCCCGACTCAATCGCGAAAGTATACGGAGAAGAAAATACCGAAACCGTAACGAAATTACTGACCGGAAGCGAAACCAATTCAACACGGCAAAAAAGATTAATTGTGGATGACATAAAACACAGTGGTAGATCGCTACGAATAGCTGTAAAGATGGCTTCAGTATTAGATACCGAACATTCATATCAAGGTTTCTCGTTTATTGGAGAAGACAAAGATAAAAAACCTTTTATGGGCGATGGTGGATTACCATTTATGCCTTGGAGGGGTATAACCGGAGTTGAAGATCCGACCCAAGAGGAAAGAGATCCCTTTTCTCAATTTGGATACGAGAATAAAAAATCATTTATTTCAGCAGGAACAGATAACCCCGAGGCTTTGCGGAAGAGCTTACTTTTAAGAAAAGACCTGGATCAACTCGCAAAGGAGATTGGTATGCCAACTGGTGAAAATTTTGAAGGTCCCATAAGGGATGATAGGTTCTCCGAAACACTTTCGTACGAACAAAAGCTCATATTATTAAATGGTTCACAATCATTTATAGCAAGAGCTATTGCTCAAACCGTACGAGGCATGGAAGACGACGATAAACAAATAATAATCAACAAGGTGCATCATTTTAATTCCACTATGACTCTTGAAGCAGGACCTGTTAAAGATTTTTTTGATTTCGTTAATACAGGAACAAATGAAAGTATTACCGCCTTTCAAGACGGAGCCAACGCTCATTATCTTTCTATTATGTGTGGCTTTATCGAAGGGATCAGAAATATTAATGCAGGCGGAAAAAACAATGAAGTTAACACGATTATCAAACAATACGAAGAAAATGTAAGAAAGGTTTTGGTTCCAACACCTGATAAAACCAAAGGAAATTCGGCGGCATCCGTAATCGAACTGCTGCTTAGAGGAAATGCAACCAGTTAGAGTCCTTCTTCCTTCATCTCCTCAACAATTCTTTTTTGTTCACGGTTGAGCTTTTCGGGAATTAAAACGTTAATACGGACGTATTCATCACCTTTTCCGCGTCCGTGAAGATGGGGAACGCCTCGCTCGCGGAGACGCATCATCGTTCCCCCCTGAGTTCCGGGGCGGACTCTTAATTTTATATTCCCGTCAATCGTCGGCACTTCAATTTCCCCACCCAGAACGCTCAGCGAAAAAGGAATGACTACGGTTACATAAATATCGTCGTCTTGCCTCTCGAAAAGTTTATCCGGTTTAATGTTTACCGACAGAGTAAAATCATCAAAATTAATTCTTGCCCCCTCGTAAATTCCGGCGGGGATTTTAATATTTCTTTTCCTACCGTCAATCGAAACTTCTTTTGAAACTCCCTTAGCCGCCTCCATAAAATCAATTTTTATTGAATATCTGGGTTTTTGCTGGGCTCGTCCGCCAAACGGATTCCCACCGCCAAAAAATTGGGCGAAGATGTCAAACGGATCGCCAAAATCCATATTTGCGAATGGATTATCCCCACCGGTAGTATAAGTGTAAGTAAAGGGACCACCCTGTCCGCCTCCAAAAGGATTGCCTCCAGCAAATGGATTTCCTCCACCCGGGGTAAAGGCGGCATGACCATATTGATCGTAAGCGGATTTCTTTTGCGGATCGCTTAGGATTTGGTAAGCCTCATTAATTTCTTTAAATCTTTTTTCTGCGGCTTCTTTATCATCCTTGTGTCTATCCGGATGCCACTCCAAAGCCTGCTTCCTGTAGGCCTTTTTAATTTCATCAGCAGAAGCAGATTTTGAAACTCCCAAAATATCGTAGTAATCAGTTTTTGTTGCCATGGCCTAGTTTACAACTTGCATAGGTAAGGTCGTAGTAGTTGCTGACCCAACGGGAATGACGCCAGAGGTAGTGGTTGTCGTTCCACTAAAACCATTCGTCCTGGTCGAACTGGTCGTGGTGCTTGTTTGAATACTCGAAGCAGATATGTTGCTTCCAGATGTACCAGAAACCAAAATCTTAAGTGGTGAGTAATTAAACAAATCCTCAGCGCAGAATTGAATATCAACAAAGTGAAACCTGCCTTGCATTAATCTGTCACAGGCATTTTCTCTTCGTTCTTCTGTAAGTAATGACGGGTTCAATAAATCCGGGGGGAGATAGTCCATTATTCTACTACTTCGCCTTCTTCAACTTTCTCATTTTTTTTGTCAGATTTTTCTTCGGGCTTAGCTTCTTCTGCTCCGTTTTTCTTGGGTTCTTCGGTCTTTTGATACATAGCTTGTCCAATTTGGCTCAAAGTGTCGGACAATTCTTTGGTTGCGTTTTCAATATCTTCTTTTGAAGAATCTTCCTTGGCCGTAACTTCTTTTACTTTTTTAATTTTTTCTTCAACCTTCTCTTTAACATCAGCCGGTGCTTTATCACCCGCGTCTTTCAAGGCCTTTTCGGCTGTCGCAACCATCGCGTCGGCATTATTCTTCGTCTTAACTACATCGGCTTTCTTTTCATCTTCCTCTTTATGCTTCTCGGCCTCTTCCTGCATTCTTTTAACTTCGTCGTCCGAAAGTCCTATCGCACCGGTAATTTTTATGTTCTGGGTTTTTCCTGTTGCCCTGTCTTTTGCGGTAACGGTTAAAATTCCGCTCGCGTCCATATCAAAAGTAACTTCAATTTGAGGGACTCCGCGGGGTGCGGGGGGAATTCCATCCAGAGTAAAAGTTCCGAGGGTTTTATTGTCGGCGCTCATCGGACGTTCTCCTTGTGTTACGACGATTTGTACTTGAGTCTGATTATCACTGGCGGTTGAGAAGACTTCGGTTTTACTTGTAGGAACAGTGGTGTTTCTGGGAATCATCGGGGTTGCAATATTTCCCATGGTTTCTATAGCCAAGGTTAGAGGCGTCACATCAAGAAGAAGTATGTCTTTGACTTCGCCTCCCAAGACTCCGCCCTGAATCGCGGCTCCAACCGCAACAACCTCATCCGGGTTAACCGACTGGTTAGGATCCTTACCGAAGAAATTCTTAACAACCTCAACAACTTTCGGCATTCTGGTCATGCCTCCAACCATTATTATTTCATCAAGATCATGGGCATCAAGTTTGGCGTCCTTCAAACAGTTCTCTACCGGTTTGATTGTTTTCTGGATCAGGTCGTCAACCAAACTTTCCATCTTGGCACGGGTGAGCTTCATGGTTAAGTGGAGAGGTTGGCCATCGTGTTGGGTAATATATGGCTGATTTATTTCAACCTCATTGGCTGCGGAAAGTTCAATCTTGGCTTTTTCGGCGGCATCTCTGACTCTCTGAAGGGCTTGGGCATCGGCTTTGAGATCAACTCCGTTTTCTTTTTTGAATTCCGAAACAATGTAATCGACGATTACAGCATCAAAATCATCGCCGCCAAGATGGGTATCACCATTTGTTGCCTTAACCTCAATTACCCCGTCGCCAATATCGAGAATGGAAATATCAAATGTTCCGCCCCCAAGATCGTAGACGGCAATCTTTTCGGATTTCTTTTTATCCATCCCGTAGGCCAAGGCGCTCGCGGTAGGCTCATTAATAATGCGCTCAACTTTAAGTCCTGCAATTTCTCCGGCCTGCCTGGTTGCCTGGCGCTGGGCATCGTCAAAATATGCCGGGACCGTGATAACCGCCTGGTCAATTTTTTCACCGATGTGGGCTTCGGCATCTTTTTTAAGCTTCATTAGAACCCTGGCGCCGATTTCCTGAGGAGTGTAATTCTTGCCTTCGATTTCGATATCGGCCATTCCGTTTTTACCTTCAACAATCTTGTAAGGAACCATTTCAATAGTCCTTTTGACTTCTTTATCCGTAAATCTCCTACCCATCAATCGTTTCGCGGAATAGACCGTGTTTTTGGCATTAAGAATCATTTGCCTCTTGGCAACATCTCCAACCAGATTTTTAACCGGTTCCACAACTGAAGGAGTGGTATTCTTGCCGGTATCAATTGCCGAAATAACCACGGGTCTTCCTGCCTCCATAACGGCAACGCATGAATTTGTTGTTCCTAAATCAATACCAATTATTTTTCCCATATGTTTTTTTAGTTACTTACTTTAAAAACCTTAACCTTCGCCGGTCTAATTATGAACTCTTGATCTTTAATTTTCCAGCCTATTTGCACTACTTCTGCAACTGTATTTTCTTTTCCTCCGGCGACCATCTCTATAGCCTCTTCTTCCAGAGGATTAAATTCATCCCCAACTGCCACCCGAATTTCTTCAACCCCCAAGTCCTGAATTGATTTCCTAAATTCCCCTATCACTATTTCCAGTCCCGCGTCTTTAAGATGCTCCTGGGCATCTAAAAGCATATCAAAAACAGGAAGCAGTCCCGAAATGGCCCTTGTCGCCGCTATCTGCTCCCAAGCAATCTTTTCGGATTCAACTCTTTTTCTTAGGTTATCATAATCCGCCAAAGCCCTGGCGAGCTGCCCCTTTAAAAGTTCGACTTCCTGATTATTTTTTTTCGATTTAGCCATTTGCAACTTCTTCAATTAAATTTCCAAAATATCTTAAGATTGGGATCACGGTCCCGTAGTTTGACCTTGCCGGCCCAATCACTCCCAAAGCTCCCGGCTTTCCTTTTATCGTAAAGTGCGTGGCAATTACTCCTGCTGGTGCGAGCTCCGGCCAACCGAGTTCCTCGCCGAATAATACTTCGAGGGGGGAGGCGGATGCTGTCATGCCAAAAAATAATCTGTCCATTTTGTCAAATTCATCAAAGATCGAAAATAAACTTTGGCAGGCTTCCATCTCTGCAAATTCGGGGTTGTTAAAAAGGTAAGATTGTCCCGCCTGCCAAAATCTGTCCTTTTTGTCTTTAATAGCTGCAACAGCCAAAGACCTTGTCCTTGTGGCCAACGCATGTGTTGCTTCATCCATCAGTTCGTCAATATCATCCCTGGAGTCCCAAACTTCCTCTTTGGCTTTGACCTCATCAACAAGACTCATTTGTTTCTCCTCCATCAGTTGGTTTATGTAAAACTTCATGGCAACCGGTGTCGGAATTCTTCCGGCTGAAGCGTGCGGCTGTTTCAAATAACCAGCCTTTGTCAATGCAACCATTTCGTTTCTAATCGTCGCCGGGGAAACTCCAAGGTTGTATTTTTTATCCATCGCCTCCGAACCGACAGGCTCGGCTGTCGTGATATATTCATCAACTATAGTTTTAAGAATCTGCGTCTGTCTTGATGTAAGTCCGTCTGCCATATCTATATTAGCAGTAACTTATCACGAGTGCTAAATGTTGTCAATACCCCTTTTCTATTGTGCCTGGGTGCCAGTGGTTGGAGTAATTGGTTCCTGCTCCTTCGGGGGTATAGGGGGAAGCATCCTCTTAACAATCAACTTCTTCGCAGCATTTAAAAAATAGCTTGCCTCATCAATCCTAAGAAGAAGCGATAAAAGGGTATAAACAATTGCTCCAACAAGGAATGTCATTCCGGTCAAAATTATTACGTTTCCGGTATAGCGGGTATCAAGCATAAATCTCTGAAACGGAAAGGTTGAAGTGACATCGACTCCATTTAAGAAAGATAATCTCTTTACCCAAACGGATTTATCAAAGACCTTAAGAATAAAATACATTGCACCGCCGGAAACGACGGTAGCAATTAGAATCTTAAGAATATGAATCAGGAATTTGGAATTAATCAGATCCCCAACCTTTTTGTTTATTAAAATCAATAAGGTTACCGCCTCAACAATTGTGCTGGCCGCAAAAGAAGCCGCCAGGGCCCAGACATCAAAGTGGAATCCTTTTACCAGTGTAAAATCCCCAACCACCAGAATAAAAAGCCCGACAAACGAAACTATTACCGGAGTCTTTGTGTCCCTGAGGGCAAAAAAAGCCCTGGCAAGAACCGACATTAATGTTTGAAATACTATAGAGACTGCAAAAACCGAAAGAACGGTTCCTGTTTCAATTGTTGATTCCCAGTCAAAGATTTTTGTTCCATAAACCAACCGGACCGCAGGAATTCTGAGAGCAATCAGAGCCGCCGAAAGCGGCAGGGTAAAAAACATTGCCTGATAAACCGCAACCAAAAGAATTTTCCTGTATTCTTTCCAGTTTCCCTCAACATGCGAAAGCATTGGCAGAACCGCCTTAGCTAAAGATGTTCCAAAAAGCGTTACGGGAAGAAGTTGAAGAGAGTTGGCAAAAGTGTAGTAAGTGTAGGACGCTTGAGAAATAATTGATGAAAGGAAAAGCTCCGTACTTTGACCAATCTGGTCAAAGGCAAGATCAATTACCCGCGGAAGTGCCAATTTCCCTATACTTTTTACTCCCTCGTCCGGTTTTATGTCTGTCGTAAACTTAAAGCCAAGTTTTCGGGAAAGAGGATACTGAATCAGAAAATGGGCAAACGCCCCAATTACAACTCCAACAGCCGGCGCGGTTAACCCCAAGTAAGGCGTCAGGACCACCGTACCGAAAATTATTCCCAGGTTATAGAAAATCGGCGCAAGTGCCGGAACGAGAAACCTTCTGAGAGATTCCAAAACACCCGTTAAAACATAACTGACAACAAAAAAACCTTGAGCCGCAAAAAGGATCCTAGCAAGAAACGCAATTTCAGCGGTTCCGGCAGGTCCGTAACCCGGGGCAATAACCGAATAAATTTTAACGGCACCGAATCCGAATATGGCGGCGGCAAAAAGGAATATCGCAAGGCCTATAGAAACGACTTTACCGGCCAATAGCCAGGCTTTACCTTCACCTTCGCGGAGAGTCTTAGTAAAAACCGGAATAAAAGCGGATGAAAAAGTTCCAAAAACCAAAATCTGAAATATCGCATCGGGGAGCCTAAATGCCGCAAAAAAAAGTGAAAGTGAATCGGGCGTAAAATAGCCTGCCAGAACACGATTACTTATCAAACCTAAAACCATCGACACTCCGATCATCAGCATAATGAGGCTGGCGGCGGACAGAACCGAGTTTTGCTGAGAGTTAATAATCTTTTTTCCCCGTGCGATTAGATCTTCCATTTTAGCTTTGTTTCGATTATACTCACTACATGCCTGTAACGACAACAGCCAAAAGAGCGTTGAGGAGTTCCAAAAATAAAGAGTTTGTGAACAAGCTTATCTTAAAAAAGCTTGAGGTTGCAGTGAGAATTGCAAAAAGGAGTAAAGGAACCGAAAAAATTTTAGCTGCAGTTTCGATGGCTGATCGGGCGGCAAAGAAAAAGGTAATCCACAAAAATAAAGCCGCAAGAATTAAATCGCAACTGGCTAAACTCTTACCCAAGATTTCAAAAAAAGCCACAAAAAAGAATTAGCTTCTTTCACGCTCTGACTTATGCTATATTGATTTAACTTAAGGTTACTGTGCCGTCATGCCCAAAAATAACGCCATAAATTTATTGCCCGGAGAGGAATTTGAAGTCTCAACTTTAGGCCGCATATTGCACTGGGCCATGGGTACTTTTCGTATTATCGTTATTGTTACCGAGATGATTGTTATGGGAGCGTTTCTGTCACGTTTTTGGTTAGACGCGCAGAACTCCGATCTTAATGACTCGATTAACATTAAGGTTGCACAAATTTCGGCACAAAGTTCAATTGAAAGTCAATTCAGGGGGCTACAAACAAAGTTAGCGATATTCACTCAAATTGCCCAAAACCCAACACCTTCTCAAAAAGTTGCAAATATTACGTCAAAAATTCCCCCTGACGTAACCCTTTCAGGTCTTACAATTTCAGATGCCTCAATTGCAATTAACGGAGTTTCAAATTCGGAAGCCGGTATCTCACAGTTCATTTCAAATTTGGAGGCGGACAAAACTTTTAAGACAGTAAACTTGGGCCAACTGAATTCGTCTGAAATTAATCCGTCACAAACTAATTTTTCTATAAACATTACATACTAAAACTATGGCACTTGGTTGGAGAGAATCATATTACAGATACAGAGGGTTTTTCCTGAATATCGCCGCCCTATATAAACAAAAGGCCGATCTACGGGCTTTTTTGGAAATCGTCCTTTCGATAACAACCGTTATTGTTTTTTTGCTGTTCGCCTTAAAACCCACCGCTCTGACTATAATTAATCTTCTTCAGCAAATAAATGAAAAGAAACAAACACTCGTAGGATTAACCCAAAAGGTAAATGATCTGCAAACAGTAAACGGTATTCTTGACCAAGACCAAAATTTAATTCCGTCTATTGATGCGGCGGTTCCAAACGTACCCAACCCCGATATCCTATCGGAGCAAGCGGAGGGGCTCGCATCAAAAGATGCTGTAGAAATACTCGGAATTTCCGTCAATCAAGTAACTCTTCTTGGTGCCAACTCCACAAAGAAAATAACCGGGGTAACACCTCTTCCGCAAGGAGCATACGAAATGCCATTTTCGCTTAGTATCGAAGGTCCCTACACAAACTTAATTGCTTTCGTTAACGACTTCGAAAATCTGGGGCTGGCATCAAGAATCGACAGTCTCACAATTAGTTCTTCCGTAACCGATAAAGGAAGAGTTATAGTTGCAGTAATTTCCGGCAGGATACCGTTTTTAGGTAGTCAATAATATGGAGAAAGAAAAGTTACCAAATCCAATCTTGATTTTAATACTGACACTTATCACCGCCTTTATCTGGGTTTCCTTAAATATCTACCGTGCCATATCTACCAAGCCGACAGCTAGTGTTCCGCAGGCAATTTCTCAACCTTTGACACCGTTGCTGGATCCAAACGCTATCAAAAAAATTCAATCATCGATTCTTTTAAATAGTTCGCAAATCCCGCAAAATATTATCACCCCCGCAGGAACTAATGCGCCGGCCGTTTTACCAACACTTTTACCGGTTGCTACTCCAATTGCCTCGCCAAGTTCATTACCAACCGCCAGCCCAAGCGCAACACCATGAGGAGACAGTCCGAAACTATAAAACATGATTAAAAGAAGTAAAATTCCAACAATCTTAGGTATAGTAGTACTTCTTGTAGGAACATTTGCGGGAGTATTTTTCCTGGGAAGAAATCAAGTTTTTAGGATCGGCGCCAATCCAACTTCAACTCCAAAAGATGTCAGGGTAAGCAATCTCTCGGATATTTCAGCCACCGTTTCCTGGACAACGGGAGGCCAGACATCTGACTTTCTAAACTGGGGAACCACACAAAATGTAGGCAGTATTGAAAATGAAAGCCAAACCAATGAAAAGTTCTTCAACCACAGTATTACATTAAGCGGGTTAAAAGCTTCAACCACATATTTTTATAAAATTAACTCTGAAGGAACAACTTTCGATAATAACGGCGTTCCCTGGCAATTTACCACAGGGTCGACACTTGCAGCAAATCAAAACTCTATGCCTATTTCAGGCTCTGTCATCACGGCATCAAGCCAACCCTCAGCCAGAGCAATTGTTTACGTAACGGTAAACGGATACCTTCTTTCGACTTTGACATCTGATTCGGGTAGTTTTGTCATACAACTGGCACAAGTGCGCACTTCGGACCTAACTTCCTATGCCGTAGTTGATCCCGCCACTACCCTTTTGGAAATATCCGTAGAAGCCGAAGACGGCGAAACTTCTTCAGCTCAAATATTTCCCCAATCCGCCAATCCAATTCCCACCCTTATCCTGGGGCAAACCCAAGATTACAGAAGTCTACAGCCGCAACAATCCGGCCAAAATCCCAGCGCCAATTTAAATTTGCCGGCCACGGCAACTCAAGAATCAAAAATCAACATTGGCACAACCTCGGCAACCCCCGCTCCAACAAGTGTAATTCTGGAAAGCTTAACCGAGGGAGAAACAGTAACAAGCAACCAACCCCAATTCTTTGGTAAGGGTCCGGGAGGGGAAACGATTACGGTCACCGTTCACTCACAGGATGTAGTTTCGGGAACCGTCAAAATTCCTACCAATGGCTCCTGGAGTTGGAGTCCTCCTTCAACCCTTTCCGCGGGATCTCATTCAATTACAATTTCCTGGATAGACACCTCCGGAATCACAAGAACATTAACCCGGGATTTTATTGTTCAAGCGGGTGAGGCGCCAGCTTTTGTTGCCTCCCCCTCGGGCACTCCAATTTCCACATCAACCATCTCTCCAAGTCCTGTCCCGACTCTTGTGCCTGTTTCTACGGCAACTCCAACCGCAATTCCTACTGAAATATCCTCTCCAACCGCGGAACCTGTACCAGTTACTGGTGACTTGACTCCCACGTTCCTACTATCTATCATGGGATTAGCAATTCTTGCTTTCAGCGTTTTTGTGTGGAGATTTTCAGAAAAATAATTTTACATGCCCAATCAAAACGACCCTACCCAAAACCCAACCCCAGTAAATCCTGTTCCTCCGGTTATCTCTCCCCAGGCAGACCTCCCGCCGCTTCCTCCCGCATTTCAAAATCTTAATAATCCAACACCTCCTGTCGCGGCCTCGGAAAAAGAAAATACATCACCTCCTTCCGACAACGGTTCGGCAGCCCCTCCCGATATTTCTTCCGTTACCTCAAAACCCAAGAAAAAATTCGGGGGAGGAAGAATAATTGCAACGATATTGGGATTATTCCTCTTGGTTGGGGGAGTTGGCGCGGGAATAGTTTTAACTCAGCAACCCCAGCTTCTTCAACAAAAAGCATCCACTATTTGTCCTGTCACGGCTCCAGATCTTTGTAAGTGTTACAATTGTGACGGCAGTGTCAGAGGAAGTGGTTGCCTTCCTGCTTCTGAATCCTGCGATGCATACTGTGGCGGAAGTAGTACTCCAACAAACTGCAACAGTCAAACCTGTACACCAAATACCAGTACAAAATCGTGTACAGAATCAAATGGTTGCGCAGGAACTGAAACCTGTAACTCATCAGGAACTGGCTATGGAAGCTGTGTACAAAATGATTCCAGTTGTGGAAAATCCTCAGGAGGGGCTTCTTGTAGCGGAGGAATCGCCGATGGAAAAATCGGCTGCCTGGATAGTGCCACGGGGGTTGTCTGCAATAACGGTGCGTTCAGTCAAACTAAACAGTATTGTCCTCAAGGAACAAAGTGTGTAAATGGTTCCAGTCCGGGCAGTTTTTGTTCAGCTTGTTCACCCGCTACTAGTTGTTGTTTCGCTAATTCGACCGTTCCGTCCTCACCAGTCTGTACGGTAAGTCATAAGTATCTATGCTCGAACGGAAGCTGTATCGAAAACGACACCAACGGAACTTTCACATCAAATACTTGTGGAGGAACCTGTAGTGGAACTCCGAACCCGAACGTAGCAGACTGCGGAAGTGCGGCAGTCGGCGGGGCCTGCACAACTGGAAGCGATTGCCATTGCCAGGGTGGGGACGCTTGCACAAGTCTTTTGTGTCAGCCGGATCAGCATCAATCCTGTCTTAGCCAAAGTAGAGCCTGGTGTGTAAACATGACAGGAAAGGGCATGACCTGTTGTGCTGCAGGATATGTCTGCGCCGTGGGTGTTAACGGATGTGTCTCTGGACCTTCGGCTCCGCCATCCAGCCCGCCGAATAATCCCACTGCTCCTTCCTGTGTGGCTGTCACGGCATACACCCCAACATGGACCGCTCTGACTTCTGCCCAACTTTCGGCACTAACCACTGGGGCACAGATCAATTTCTGTGTTAGCGGTTCAAACGGTACGTTCGATCAGGCAGACTTCAAGATCAACTCAACAGTTGAGGCGGCAACTACTACCAAGAGGCCGAGTTCTAGTGATTTCTGCCAGTTATACACAATTCAGGCATCAGACACAACTATATCGGTTTCGGCGAAGATTCACGATACTACAAAGGGCTGGGTAGGAGAAAGTTTTTAATTATAAATTATGAAAAATTTTATGAAAGGTAAGTTGGGAACAGTTGTAGTTTTGATTTTCACCGTTATCTTAGCCGGAGTTGCCGTATTCACAGCCATTAGACTTTATCAGCTCAGACAGCAACCGGTTGCGCCAAATGTTCCCTCAAGTATTCCCCACGCTGCAGGAGTAACTTCCTGCACACTTACTTTTACATTGGCTACGGCGACATCGACTGCAACCGCAACTGCAACAGCTACCGCAACTGCCACGGCAACAGCCACTGCTACAGCTACGGCAACAGCCACACCCACAGGAACTCCAGGACCAACCGGAACTCCTAATACCTGTGGAGGAACTTGCGGCAGCAACATTAACTGCGCAAGCGGCTACTATTGTAATACGAGTGTTGGCTTTTGCCGAAATCCTTCTTGCCCAAGCCAGACAGACTGTAATTGTCCGGGTTCAACACCAACTCCTACTGGAACTAGTCACCCGACACCAACCCCAACAGCTCCCGCTCTTCCCAGCTCTGGGACGGATTGGCCAACAATTGCAGGGGCAGGACTTGGTATATTTGTTGTAATCGGCTCGCTTCTCTTGGCTCTTTAGTTCTAAGTTGTGGACACACTAATTTCCTTAACAAAACCTCTCCTAAATTTTATCCACGCAAATTTTGTAAATATCCTTGTGGCAATAGGTATTATTATAGTTTCCTATTTGGGTTTTCTGGCAACAACAGCTTCTCTCAGAAAATTGAAGGTAAAAGTTTACTCATATTACCCGTTCGACCAATTTTTCCCACAAGCCGGAAAATGGTCTATCATTTATTTCTTAATAGTAATTCTTTTACTCGGAGCTCTTATATATTTCCTGGGGAAGGGAGGATTCTATTTAAGCCCAGCTTAAGGTCAAGTTTTGTTTTTATCTCCAGCTTGAAAACCAGTAATAACTTTTATCCAGCCAAAGGGGAATGGAAAGCCCCGCCCAGTGAGGATAAAAATAAATAAATAAAAGTCCCCCGGCAACAAAAAATGGGATTATCAACTTCGGAGTTCTTCTTAAAATATATCCTGTTGCAATCGTCAAAAACGGAATCGCAGGAAGATAGTGGTACAAAAACATAATCCGGGGAGAAAGCGCCCAGGGAACAAACATTACTAAATAACTGAAAACCACAAGACCAAGTTTTTTATTACGTTCAACAAAAGCAACCATCGCGGAGACCACAACCGATGCAAATCCGAACCAAAAAACCAGCGGATTGCCAAAGGCATAAATTCTTGCAACCATTCCGCTTACCTCATCGCTTGTGTAAAGATAAATCGGCCGGATTAAAAATGGCCAGCTCCACCAAAGAGAGCTATACGGATGAGTAGCCCGAAGTCCAGTGTGATACCACCACATTTGCTCCTGCATTCCCCACCAAACTGTAAGATTGTGACCGGTTAAAAACATGTCCGTATAGCTTAGGAGATAAACCGCAGCCGGCAAAATTAAAAACCAAAGAATCGACTTGGTAAATTTCTTTTTCCTCCATAACCATAAAACTCCCAAAATCGGAATCGCCCAAACGGCCGACCATTTTGAAGCAAGAGCAAGACCCAAAGATATCGCCGACCAGAAGTCGTGCTTCTTCATAAAAAGATAAATTGATAAAAGAGCAAAGAAAAGAATATAGCTATCGTTCATTCCAATTCTGCTCATAACCAGTGCAAGCCCATCAAGAGAAAATATTCCCGCGGACAGAAGTCCTATTGCCTCATCGTCAAAAATTTCTTTTCCCAAAAAATAAACCAAAAACACCGACCCGACTCCCAAAAGCGCACCCGGGATTCTCCAGCCAAATGAATTTTGCCCGAATATTGTCATTCCCAAAACCATTCCCAGTTTGGCCAAAGGCGGATGTGTCCACTCATATGCAAAACCGGGTGGGGGCGTGTTCCACCATTCCCAGGCCTTAGCCGCATCGGGGCCCATAATCACTTTTGCGGTAAAGGCGTGATAGACCTCATCAAAATACATTGTGGAAGGGGAACTTAAATTAAAAACTCGGGTAATAAACGCAAAAGCCAATACGATAATCAGAAAAATCCTTGCCTTTTGTTTAGACAGGTGAATCTTGGGAATAACTTCTTCAGTTTTAACAGTCGGCTTGTTTCTACTGTCAATAAAACGATTTATAGCTGCAAACATTTTGCTCCATTCCGATTTTAGGCCTTTATAAGCTAGGTAAAAAATATAAATTACAAAAGAAATATTTACTACCGCAAAAAATTTAACAACCATATATGAAAAAACTTCTTTGAAGTTGTCCGTTATCCAAATATAAGAGTAATAAAGATTAGCGCTATATGTCACGGAAAAACCAATGTACGGAATTAAAAAAAGAGGATTTTCAACCGCAATTATGGCCAAAGGCGCAAAAACCGGTAAAAGATGCCTTTCGTGCATTCTTGTAAAAAACATAAAACTTGATGCGAAAACAAAAGCAATCAAGTAATAAGGTGCGTTTTTTATCTTTGATAACTTAAAACAAAGAAGTACCGTCACGCCAAGAACCACCAGATATCCGAATAGTTGAAAATAAATATTGTCGGGCTTCCAAAATCCGAAAAGGCTCCAAAAGTTGAAAGCGTTGAGTGATGTATACGGATATTGATTTAAGGAAATCCCCAGCCGCGAAAAAATAAATCCGATTAAGTTTCCAGAATTCCAAAACGGCACAAAACCGATTATGAAAACCGCAAGTGAAGTTAATGAATAAATTAAAAACTTAGAAAACTTCCATTTATCCCTTATCATCACAAACAAAATCACCGGTAAAATAAATGCCGTTTGCGGTTTAATTAGAGTCCCCAAAGAAAGGATTGCCGCTGAAGCCAAATAAGAAGTATCCATAAGATACACCGCCAAAACCGAAGTTAAGGCAGTTAGTGAGTCTACCTGCCCCCAAAGAGCTGAGTTTGCAAGGATAGCCGGATTAAATATGTAAATGCAGGCCCCGATTATGCCCCACCTCTCACCCTTGGATTTTTTGAGAATCTTGTAAATGAAAAGGCCCGTCAATAGATCCGAAAGTGTTGCCGGAATTTTATATAAAACCACCTGAGGGAAAATGCCAAGAACGTTGATCTTTCCGAGTAACCATAAAAAATAAAGATACCCGGGTAGATAGTCACTCCAACTGTTATAAAAACTTTTGAGTCCATAATTAGCCAGGGATGTACTCCAGGCAATAAAGGTTCCCTGATCAAGGTGAAGTGTTCCAAAAAAAGAAAGAATAAATCTGACGATGAGACCGATAACCAAAACGTATACAATATTGGGTATGAAGAAATTTCTGGGTTTGGCTTTTATTTTTTCTTTCATTGTCTATTTACTTACTTCGGCAGGACGAACCCCTTATGACTATTTTACTCGACTTTCAGATTCTTTTTTACAGGGAAAGTTGTACCTGACCCAAAATCCGCCATGGCTTAACGAACTGATTCCGGCAGGACCAAACAAATTTTACGTAGTTTATCCCCCTATGCCGGCAATCTTGGCCATGCCTTTCAGATTAATTTTTGGGCAACTGTTTGAACAGCAATATCTGGCTCAACTCCTAGGGGCCGGAATTGTGATTCTGACCATGTGTATATCATTTTCTATCAAAAAGGACAAAAAACTCGCCATTTGGGCTGGGTTTTTGGCGGGTTTCGGAACTATTATCTGGTTTTTGGCGGCAACCGGTTCGGCATGGTATCTTAGCCAAGTTAGCGCCGCTTTTTTTATGAGCGCCGCAATACTCGAATCTCTAAATAAAAAAAGACCAATCTTAATTGGCGTACTTCTTGGCGCGGCATATCTAAGCAGAATTGAGATAATTTTATCTCTACCCTTTTTTCTATACATTCTTTGGGACAAAAATTGGTTAAAAAACTATTTAAAAATGGCAATGGGCCTTGCTCCTTTTATTTTCACCGACTTTCTTTATAACTTTTTAAGGTTTGGTGTCGTTTGGGACAAATCTTACATTTTAATTCCGGGGGTACTTAACGAAAGCTGGTATCAAAACGGACTTTTCAGTCCACTTAATATCCCCAATCATTTAAAAATAATATTTCTGGCCCTTCCAAAATTTATTCCCCAATTTCCTTATATCGAACCTTCGTGGGCAGGGCTCGCCATTTGGATTACGACACCCGCTTTTATTTATGCATTAATAGCCAACATCAAAGAAAAGATTATACGGTTTTCCTGGCTTTCAATACTCTTAATTTCACTTTTGATTTTCAGTCATGGTACCACCGGCTTCTCCCAGTTCGGTTACAGATTTGCCGTAGATTTTTATCCGATTTTGATATTCCTAACAATAAAAGGCGCGGCCAAAACCGGACTAAAGTGGCACCACTATCTACTCCTAACTCTTTCAATTCTGGTTAACCTTTGGGGTGTAACTTGGATTAATAAATTTGGCTGGGTGAGTTTTTAATAATGAAAAGAAACATAATCTTTCTTGTAATTCTTCCCCTTACGGCTATTGGATTATTACTCCGTGTGTGGAATTTGAAATCCAACCCTCCGGAACTCTTTAGTGACGAAATTAGAGGAATCCTTTCCGCAAAAAGCATGATTGAAAGCGGCAAAGATATCAATGGAAAACCCGAACTTTATTTCTACAACCGGCTCGAACTTTACCCACCGGTCTACGGATACTTAGCTGCCTTAACTTCATATGCCATCGGTAATGACACGTTGGCGGTCCGTCTGCCTGCGGCAATTTCAGGAACTATTACAATAGCCCTTGTCTTCTACCTAACCCTGTTGTTATTTAAGAACACTATTGTTGCCGCAACTTCCGCGTTTGTCATTACCTTTGCTCCCTGGGCAATACACTTCAGCCGTGTTGGCTGGGAACCGGGGATTTTCCTTCCGTTTATTATTCTTCCCATAATTTTATTCTTCCTTTTTTTGCATAAGAAGAAGAACATTTTTCTATTTTTATCTTTTATTTTCTTTGCTTTTGCGGTTTACACGACAAGATCTTCGGAATTCCTCTCGCCTTTATTTATGGTCATTTTACTCGCTCTCAACTTCCGCGAAATTAAGAAACACTACGTCCCGGTAGTTGCGAGTCTTGCAATTTTTTCTATTTTGATCATTCCTTACCTGTATATTTCCGCCACTCAACCTCTAATGCATGAAAGAGCGGATAGGATTTTTACGTTCGCTGGCGGTGTTAATAAAACCACACTAGGGATTTTTGTCAGAAATTATTATTCTCACCTAACCCCTTCATTTCTATTTATAAACGGCGATCCAAATCTTAGACAAGGGGCAGGAACTGGAGTTTTATTTTGGAGTTTCCTTCCGTTAATTATTCTTGGACTCGTTGAAACCTTCAAAAACATACCAAAAAAAGAATATAAATTTTTACTTTTGTGGTTCTTGGTTTTCCCTTTGGGAGGAAGTTTAACAAATGACGGAGTTCCTCACGCAACCAGAACGCTTATCGGCGTTGTAGCTTTTGCAATTCTTGCGGGACTCGGGGCAAGATTAATTTGGGAAAAAGGCCAAAAACTCTTCATAATATTCTCAATCATTTTATTCATTGCTTTCTCCCTCGAACTTTCAAGATTTTTGACAATTTATTTTAAAGATTATCCCATAAATTCCCAGGCTTGGTGGGAGTATGGACAAAGCCAAATATTTTCAATAATTAAAACCAACACAAAAGGAGGTGAAAGTCTTTGTCTTTTAAACACCGATTACTGGCACGAAGAAACTTTGACAAAATATTACTTGGGCATAAATAATAACTATAAAATTATTTACGACCCCAATAATCCCGACTGTTTTTCATCTCAAATCCTGGTTCTAAAACCCCAAGTTACTCCGCCTTTGGAATATGTTTCCATTAAAACAGTTAACAGCCTTGAGGGAAACCCAATTTGGACCGTTTACTCTTCATTGAAGAACTGATAAAAACCATTGATTAATATCTTGCCATTTTCCGTTTCCGGCTTTTGGAATAAACACCGACTGTTGATCATAAACCGCATTTACCGGCGGGTTAATCAAAAGTTCCTGGGGGATAAGGTACTGCTTTATGTCTTTGTCATCCTCCAAGGCCTTTCTTGCCAATATCCCGGCTGTCGGCAAATTTAAGTCCGTCTCAACATATTTTTTGATAACTCCCAACATTGCCAGATCAATCTTCGGTGAAAGAAAAACTTTCGGCTGCATAATTTTAGTTTTAATTGCATCAATAACCAGTTGTTGTCGTGCCTCTCTTGCAATATCCGTTCCTTCAATCCCTGCGGCGTGGCGGGAGCGGACAAACTCCAAAGCTGTATCACCATTCATTGTCTGAGAACCGGCATTAAAGCTAACTGTCTGATACCTGCAGGCAAGAGTCGGGTCACCACCGCAAGTATCGTTTTCCTTACCGGCAACCGGATAAAGATTATCCGTAAAACTATTTTGAACATTTACCTGAATGCCGCCGAGGGCATCAACAATATCCTTAAAGGCCGAAAAATCAATTACTACTCCATATTGAATCGGCTCTCCGACAACTTCAGCAGTAATTGTTTTTGCAAAACCAATTTTTCCTCCAGGATAACCCGAGTTATTAAAATATGGAGTAGTTTGATCGCCCCAATAGTAAGCCGAGTTTATTTTCGCGCGGATATCGGGAATCCAAAGATCTCTTGGAATTGAAACAATCACCAAATCCGGCTTTGTCAGGGAAACCGAAACCAGAATCATCGTGTCCGTTAAATCTGGGCTATCTTCGGGCCTTGCCCCACCGGCCTTTCCCATTACTAAAATATTCACCCGGCCATTTGTTGAAGCTATTTGTCCTTCCGGAACAGCCAAAAAATTATAAGCGGATTTTATGTATGTAGAAAGACCAACGGCACGCGCCCAAATACAAAATGAAAACAACAAACCCAAAACAACTACCAAAATAACCCATTTTAACCAAGCGTGTTTATTTTTCTTTAGAGGAGTATTTTCCAACACTTCAGGTGTCTTTTGCGTAATAGAAATTCCTTCAGAATTTATAGCACCACGTTCCCGTCCCCTGGAATGTGTTGTAGAATTATCAGACATGTCAGACATAAGTATAACAGCTTCTAAAGCTGGTTCGACATATGATGTCGTAGCTGGTTTAAACGAACAACAAAAACAAGCAGTAACTTACACGGGAGGGCCACTTTTGGTTTTAGCAGGAGCCGGTAGCGGAAAAACCAAAGTTCTGACCCACCGCGTAGCTTACTTTATTTCCCGGGGCTTAATTAAACCTGAGAATGCTCTCTTACTCACTTTTACAAATAAAGCAGCGGGCGAAATGAAGGAAAGAATCTCGGCTCTCACAAACGGCAATCCGCCGTTCTCCGGAACTTTTCATTCCTTTTGCGCTAAGGTTTTAAGAATCGACGGCAGACAAATAGGCATCCCCATAAACTTCATTATTTATGACGAACAGGACCAGAAAGACGTAGTTAAACAGATTCTTGAAAAAATGGATCTCTCTACGGATCAATACAACCCAGCCGCAATCCTATCCGGCATTTCTGAAGCCAAAAACCAGATGCTTAATCCCGAAGAATATAAAGAATTTATTAGAAGCGAGTGGCAGGAAATTGTCGCAAAAGTTTATAGCGAATACGAAAAGATGTTAAAAGAAATCGGGGCATTGGACTTTGACGATTTGTTGATCAGGACCGTAAAACTTTTCAGGGAAGTGCCGGAGGTTCTGGAAAAATGGCAAAGAACTCTAACTCATATATTTGTCGATGAGTGGCAGGACACAAATAAAATTCAGTATGCTTTGACAAAACTCTTGGTGGGAAAAACAAAAAACATTACTGCAGTTGGGGATGCAAGCCAAAGTATTTATAGCTGGCGTGGGGCGGATTACAGAAACATTAATTATTTGATACGTGATTATCCCGATATAAAAGTAATAAATCTCGAGCAAAACTACCGCTCTACCCAAAATATTCTGGACGCTGCAAATCTCGTCATCTCAAAAAACACAACACACCCGATTCTTAAACTCTGGACGGAAAAATCTGCCGGGGCAAAAATTAAACTTTACGCCGCCAGAAACGGTTTTGATGAAGCCGATTTTGTTGTCTCGGAAACCGAGTCGCTTTTATCGCAATCCCGAAAATATAGTGATATTGCCGTACTCTACAGGACCAATGCCCAATCCCGGGTTTTGGAAGAAGCCCTATTGCATGCCGGAATTCCTTACACCCTAGTCGGCGGAGTTAGATTTTACGACCGCAAAGAAATTAAAGATGTCATCAGCTATATTAAATATCTGGTCAATCCGAAAGACTCCGTCTCCAGAAAAAGAATTGAAAAAATAGGACTCCGGAGATTTGAAAAGTTAAAAGAAATGGGCACGATCGAAGGGATGACAACCCTTGATATTTTGGATGCAGTAATTCAAAAAACTGATTATCTGAGCCTTTTCCAACGTGAGAGTGAAGAAAATCTTGCACGGCTTGAAAACATAAAAGAACTTAGGAGTGTTGCCACCGAATTCCCCAACATCAACGAATTCTTGGAGAACGTTGCCTTGGTTGAAGCCCAACAGGATTCCAAAAAACATATTGGCCTAAATATGCAAAAAGATGCCGTAACTTTAATGACACTTCATGCAGCCAAAGGTCTTGAGTTTCCGATTGTTTTTATTGTAGGAATGGAAGAAGGGCTTTTCCCTCATTCCCGAAGTTTAATGGATACAAATCAACTTGAAGAGGAGCGCCGCCTTGCCTACGTCGGGATTACCCGTGCCAAAGAACTCCTATACCTTACCTATGCCGCTTCCCGCCTCTATTTCGGAGAAAAAATCAGTAACCCTCCCAGTAGGTTCATTATGGATATTCCTGAAGATCTGATCGAAAACCTGGGGGAAAATAGTTTTTCCGCAGCGGGTGATTTAAAATTGGACTCAGTCGGGGACATTAAAGGAACTTTTGACGACATTATTGAGAAATACCTAGACCATGAATAAATAATTAGCTTTCAGGTATCGGGATTGGCTGCATAATTCCACTCATTGATTTGGCCTGTTCTTTACCTTCTTCTTTCTCCGATTTTCCGGGTTTCCAAACTTCTATCTCTTTCGTGACATGACCCGAAGGTTCCGTCAGAACTTTAGCTCTCAAAAAGGTCCTAGCAAAATTTGTTGCATCAAGTTGAGTCTTAAACATATAAGGTATTAAACGAACTTCTGAAAATTCTGTACCCCCTTTACCGCTGGATCCTTCATTCGCTATATAGATAAATGGCAAACCCCATTTTTTGTCCTTCTCAGTTGAAATCCAGCAGTAAGTTCTTCTTATTCTTTCTGAGCCATCAGCTGTCAATGTCGAACTACTTTTTTCAACGACAATTGAATCTAAAGCAAATGGTTCGGCACCAAAATTAAAACTTTCACCATCTCTTTTATAATCCCTTACTTTAGTCCAAGAGGTTTCGGTCGCATCTTGTCTTCCAGTAACATTCTTACCCATAAATTCCCTAAAAGCTCGAATTCTCCTCTCAGCCGTAACTCTAAGCGAATCTATTTTGTCCAACTTTTCCGTTGCAGGCCAACCATGCCGAGATATTTCCGAGCGTATAACAGAGCTTACTTCAACCATATTTCAAATATACACCAAAGCCAATTTGTTTGAATGTATAATACAAATTAATGAATAACTTAGATAAAATCGCTACGCACCCTTTGCAAACCTCGGCCTGGGAGGAATTTCGTCGGGAGTGGGGGAACGAGATACTTGAAACGAAATATGGAATTTTGACTCTTCACAAAATCCCCCATACGAACTACAAAATTGCTATGTTTGAAAAAGGACCAATTCCAACTAAAGAGATGCTAATGGACCTGAAAAAAATTGGCCACGAAAATAATTTGATTTTTATTAAACTCGAACCAAATTGTCCCAAAAGCGACAAACTCGTTAAGTTAATGCAGTCCGAAGGAGCAATTCATGGCCGCAGACTTTTCACCCCGACAACTTTTTGGATTGACCTAACCCCAAGCGAAGAAAACTTGATGAAAAGTTTCTCAAGTAAAACCCGCTACAATATCCACCTTGCAGAAAGAAAAGGAGTTATTATAAAAGAAGATAGCTCCGACAAAGCCTTCGATAGGTACCTGGAATTAACACGCGAAACAATAGCAAGACAGGGTTTTTATGCCCATTCCGAAAGGTATCACCGCCTAATGTGGAAGATTCTTAGAAAAGCCAGAATCGCTCATCTAATGACCGCCACATATGAAGGAGAAATTATTACCACCTGGATCCTTTTCGCCTGGAAAAAATTTCTTTACTATCCTTATGGCGCTTCAACCGAAAAACATAAAGAAGTTATGGCCAATAATTTAATGATGTGGGAAGCCATAAGATTCGGCAAAAAATTAGGACTTACCACCTTCGACCTTTGGGGAAGGGAAGAGGGTAAAGGATTTACTAAATTCAAAGAAGGTTATAACCCTAAAGTAATTGAATTCCTAGGAACATGGGACCTGATTATAAATAAACCGCTTTACGCTTTTTATAAAATCGGCGAATGGATCCGGTGGCCATCATTAAAGTTGGCAGCTCAATTCGGACTCTCAAAACACAGATTTTAAATTATGGCAGATATCCGCCAATCCATCCATTTTGCCAATTATCTCAAAAGACAAGGCTGGACGGTAGAAAGAATCGGGGAAATCAACTACTTCATCAAAAAATTTCCCATTATTGGATCAATTCTAAAAGTTCAGCGGCCCGAAGAAATACAAATTGATATAGTACGCAAATTAATCCGAAAATACCGCATATTCCAGATAATTATTGAACCAAAAACCGAACTAGATGCCAAGTTCCTGGCCTCTATTGGCTTCAGACTGAGTAAATCGCCATACCTGCCATCAAAAACCCTCCAAATTGACCTGACACAACCCCGAAAAAAGATTTTTGCTCACATTAAGAAAGACGCTAGGTATTCCATTAAAAGGGGAGAGTCATTATTAATTAAGTCCTATTCGACCCCCGATGAAATCAGAACGTGGCGTGAGGCGTGGAAAAATTCGGTTAATTATAAAAGATATGTGCCGCCGGTCCAACAATTAATTAATCTACGCAAAAGTTTTCCCAGCACTTACTCCCTTTTCCTTGCGTCGCACAATATATCTGGCAGAATTATAGGTGGAGTGCTTTTCACGCGTTCTTCACACGACTTTGCATATTATTGGTACGGATTTACAAATTCCGAAGGGCGCACTTCCCTCGCCCAGTATTCACTCCTCTATCAGGGAATACTATGGGCTGAAAAGATGGGTTGTAAGATTTTTGACTTTGAAGGAGTCTATGATTCCCGCTTCCCCAACAAAAGCTGGCTAGGTTTTTCTCACTTCAAACGCTCTTTTGGTGGATACGAAGTTGAATATCCCGGGTGTTTCATTCAGAATAGACTTCCTATATGAAAATACGTAAGAAAACCTGGAATGACGCATTTGAAAAAATACTTTCCGGAGAAAAAACTTTTGATGCCCGCTTAGCCAACTTTGATTGCAAACCCGGCGATATTTTAATTTTGGAGGAATATGATCCAAAGTTAAAGAAATATACGGGTAGAAAAATCGAAAAAGAAGTTACCTTTGTCCTAAACACTAAGGAGCAAAAATACTGGTCTCAAAGCGACATAGCAAAAACCGGCCTTCAAATAATTGGGTTTAAATAATTAATCGCTTTTGCAAAATAGTGAGAACTCACAACCCACTTTGCAAAACATATGGCCGCTACACTCAAAGTCCGACTTTTCTATTTCATCACGTACTTCAAATATTTTCTTCGCCGCTTCTTCCAATTGCTTGGCCGTACGCGTTGTAGAAAGTTTTTGCTGTTGATCCAAATAATATAGAGAGAGTTTGATTTTATCCGGAGCTTTTCCGAACGGCGGCGACGGGATTTTTGTTGCGGCTAAAGCGTAAAAACTTAATTGTAGGTTTTTATCGACTTCTCTTTGCGACGGAATTGTTGCGCCGGTTTTATAATCAATAATTTCAATTTCCCCGCCACCGATATCATCAACTCTGTCAAGTCTTCCACCGATTTTCAGATCTTTGCCTAAAGGAACCGTAAACGGCTGTTCCAAAGCAATAGCTGGAATCTTAGGATTAAATCCCTGTTTTAAAAATCCCGAAAGGTAAAGTTTTCCCTTTCCAAAAAAATCTTCCTCATGTTTTTTGCTTATATAACCCTCACTAACCCAGTTTGTCTCAAGTAAATCGTAAAGCAATTTATCTGTTGGTTTCTTACCTGATGCAACTTCTTCAAAAAAGTTTTTAAGTACACCGTGCATTGCAGTCCCAAAACTTTGCGATGCGGAAGGAGGCGTCGGAACTTTATAAACATAGTGAAGTTTGTAATGCATCGGACAAGTTTGGAAAGTTTCTATTTGAGAGTAGGATAGGTAATCAATGTGTAACGATTGTTTCTTGGTGGAACTTACCGAATCGACAGGTTTGTAGTCAAGAAAAGATAATTGGTCAACCTTTATGGAAGGTTTCTCTTTTAATGCAGTCTTTTCCCCTAAGGCTTCAAAAATAAACGGCGAAAGTTTCTTTTCGCGTTTACCTTCTCCATAATAATCCGCGGCGGTAAATATTAACTTTTCTTTTGCCCGGGTCATTCCGACATAAAATAGTCTACGCTCTTCTTCGGTGTGATAATCCCCTACCGGCAAAACTTCTTTTATAAGTTTATCGGGAATCGGAATCTGTTCACGCCGCTCCATACTGGGAAATCTTTGCCCGACTAAATTTACAATGAACACCACCGGAAACTCCAATCCCTTAGCGGAATGTACTGTCAAAATATTTACCGCGTTTATATCACTCCAGTCGCTGTCCGTTGCCAATGGACTTTCTCCAAGTTCCATGGAAAGATTTAACCAATCAACAACAGCAGCAACAGAAGCATCTTCGTGAGAGGCTTCATAACTCTTTAACTTGTCAAAAAGTTTAGAAATATTTTTGGCTCTATTCTCTGCCTCGACCGATTCGGGAGATAAAAGCTTCTGTAATAGCCCCGTAGTTTCCAAGAAAGAATAAAGAAGCTGTCCTGCCGATTCTTTGGAAACCTTATCAAATTGTTTGTTAATAATATCCGTTAAACTCTTAACTTTCTCGCTACCAATTTTTTCCGCCGCCTCAAATAAACTAACATTATTTTTTCTGGCATAATTCCCCAGTTCGGCAAGTTCCCTCCCTGCAATTTCAAAATGATCAATGCAAAGGAGACGGTAAAAAGAAACTGAATCGGTAAAATCATAAAGAACTTTAAGGTAGGAAATTAAATCAATTATTTCCGGTTGTTTAAAAAGTCGGCCCGGTCCCAAAAACTGGTATGGAATCCCATTTCTTCCAAGTGCTCTCATGATCGGTTCCGAATGGTTATTGGCACGGACTAAGACAGCGAAATCTTTATACAAATATTTTTCCTCCTTTTGAAGTTCCAATATTCTTTTTGCAATTCTGTCGGATTCGTTTTCGACCCTGTCTGAATGAATAAATTCGATTTCCTTACCGTCCTTAGTTATTTGAGACTTAAGACTTTTATCAATCTTCTCAACTACTTCTAATCTGTCGGGGTTGTTGTGTTCAATCAGATCATGACTTCTATCCAAAATTTCCTGAGTACTTCTATAATTCTTTGTTAAAACAATAACTTTTGTTTTGGGAAAACTTTTTCTGAATAAAATAATGTTGCTTACTGCCGCTCCTCTAAATTTGTAAACGCTTTGGTCGTCATCCCCCACTACATTTATGTTCCCGTTTTTACCTACCAAAAGTTTTATCAACTCATTTTGGGCATAGTTGGTATCTTGGAATTCATCAACAAGCAAATATTTAAACTGTTTTTGATATTCCCTAAGAATGTTTGGTCTGTCTCTAAAAAGTTTTAAGGTTTTAACTATCACATCACCAAAATCCATCATGCCCTCCCTGACTTTTATTTCATCGTATGCCTTGTAGGCTTTAGAAAGCTCACGCCATTTGTCAATTTCGATTTTTTCTTCAGGCACCACCACTTTTTGCTTCTTTACCCAGGCTTCATATTCGGTAGGAGAAACGTCTTCATCCTGAAGACGCGAAAAGTGTTGAAGCATTCCGCTCAAAAATTTATCGGGATTCCCAAGCGGTCGAAAATAATTTAGATCAAGTTTAAAAAGATTTTTTCGAAGCAGCTGTACCGACTCCGCCTCCGACATTAATATGTATTTCGGATCAAGCCCGATATGAAGTGCTTCGCGACGCAATATCTTGTCACAGAAAGAATGAAAGGTCATTATCCACATTTGTGTATAACCGTAAGGCATGGCAATATCTACCCGCTCCTCCATTTCCCTTGCCGCTTTTTCCGTAAATGTTAGGGCCAAAATTTCCGAAGTTTTTGCCTTTTTGGAAAAAATTAAATACTTTATGCGCTCAGTTATAACTGTGGTTTTTCCGGTTCCCGCCCCAGCAATAATAAGAAGTGACCCCGGCCCAAATTTAATTGCGTCCTGTTGCTCTTTGTTTAACCTGAGATTTGAAGTTTTATCCACGAAGCTATTCTAACACTTTCTTTTTCTCAACACCGCTTCCTAAATTTTGCGTAGAACTAATTTTTTGACCCAGATTGGCAAAAGATGTAGAAACATTCCCCATCGTATTATGTGCATTCGTTAAATGCTTCTGCAAAACACCCAAGTTTTCCTCAACTTTGCCGTAATCGGATTTTATGGCCCTGAGGGATGCTAGGATTTCTTTTGCCTGGTCTTCAATCTTCTGCCCCTCAAAACTCATTAGGATTGCTTTAAGGTATGCGTAAAAAGTTGTCGGGGAAACCGGGAGAACTCGCTGCTCTCCCGCATAGTCAAAAAGTGCCTGGTTATTTACAATCTCGTAGTAAATCGATTCTGAAGGAATATACATCAAGGCATAATCGATTGTCCCCTCTTCCGTCAGAATATATTTTCTGGCAATGTCATCAATATGTTTTTTAACATCGCGTTCGAAGTCTTTGGCTGCAATTTTTTTGGAAGATTCATCCCCCTCCCCCGACATCTTTCTGAAGTTTTCCATCGGGAATTTGGAATCAACTGGAATAATGCCGCCTGAAGTTTTTATAGCAGCATCAACTTTTTCCCCAGATTTAAATGTATATTGAAGATTAAAAGATTCCTTGGGCAAAAACTGCTTAAGCAGTTCCTTCAAAACTTGTTCGCCAATATTTCCCCTGAGTTTTGGAGAACTTAAAAATTCCTGCAGGTCTTTCATTCCCCGTCCGATTTCAGAAAATTCTCCGATATTTTTCTGCACGCCAGAAATAACTCTTGCCGCATTATCAAGCCGTTCGTTTAAATTCCTCGTTGACTCGGAAAGGGTGCGTGTAAAGTTTTTGTTTTGTTCATCAAGCCGTGTATTGGTTGTCTTCAAATATTCAAGAAGTTCGTCGGAAGGTTTTTGTGCATCCTTCAAATCGGTTAATTTCTTGTTGATAAAAACGGCTACAATAACCAAAGCCGCCAGGACTATAATTAGGATAATTACGGGGTCCATATTC
Organism: Candidatus Microgenomates bacterium; assembly: GCA_049519355.1. GTDB lineage: Bacteria > Patescibacteriota > Microgenomatia > UBA8517 > UBA8517 > JBEKQV01. Next base: position 245,198 of record JBEKQV010000001.1, read on the forward strand.
AAAGGTATTGTAGCATAGGGAAAATGAAAAAGAATTCGCACAAACAACAAATTTTAAAAAGAAAAAACTTTTTGCCAACCCTCCTATTAACAATTTTTCTTTGGGGACTCCTAGCCGGGCTTATTTATTTTATCGACCCTGCTTCCTTTGGCGTGGTTCCGCTTTTCTTTATTCTTGTTTTTTTCTGCCTTCTTTTTACCTTCTCGTTAATTTTTGCCAATAGCCGGAGGGGAATGGTGGCAACAGTTGCAACAACTTTTTTCCTTTTTCTTACATATCTGGGCGTAGGAAACATCCTTAATTTGATTCTCATCCTTGCAATTGCTCTCTGCATCGAGTTATATTTCAGCTTGAAATGAATTCCTCACTAAAACGGCAACTACTCCGGACTTTTGCTCAAATGATGGACGATTTGAAAGATAAAAAAGAAATTGAAAAATTTTTGACGGATTTTTTTGATGACGCGGAGCTTGAAAAATACATTAAGAGGTTAGCAATTGCTTACTGGCTAAAAAAGGGCAGGGACAATGAAAACATCAAAAGAAATTTAAAGGCAACCCCCAAAGAAATCTCTGAAGCACAAAAATCTCTCAAGAAAGATGGAATCAAACTCGCACTCAAAAAAATCGAGGCGGAAGAATGGGCTAATCAATGGAGTGAAAAAATCAAAAATATTACGAAAACTAATAAATAGCTCGCTAATCATAATCCTGGTCGTTCTTTTTACCAAGATATCTCTTTTACAAAGAATCTTTTTCCAAAAAACTCCACTCTACGATTTTGATTTGTATTATTCTCTTATCAACAGTATAAAACACGGAATTAACCCCTATTCGCCGGGTCTGACTTTTTCTCTTGGGCCACCGTTGGTTTTTTTATATTTTTTCCCTTTTTCTTTTCTTGCGTTAGAAAAAGCAAGAGTGGTAGCAACCTTAATAAACATTACCTCAGGATTCGTTCTTTGTTTCTTGCTTGCGAAAAAGTTTAACAAAAAATATTTATTAACCACATTTCTTGTCCTGGTTATTGTGTTCTTCTCCGCCTTTTTGCCACGATATTCCCTGGGGATGGGACAACCGTCTATTCTACTCACATTGTTTATCACCTACATAATTTGCAGCAAAAACAGTGTTTTGAAAGGAATATCTTTAGCTATTGCTTCTTCTTTGAAAACAATCTTACTTTTCCCAATTTTGGCATTTATCAAAAACAAGAAGTTCCTTATTGTCTTTCTATTAACACTGGTCCTATTAACACTTCTGTCATTAACTTTTATCAAGGTGGATTGGTATAAATATTATTTTCAAAATATATTTATCAGTCTTAATAATTCACCATTAGCCTCTTCCGGGATAGACTCTTACAACCAATCTTTAAAAAGCACCCTTTTTAGATTTGGACTATTTGATTTATACAAAATAATATTTATCCCGGTATTAATCATCGCCTCTTTATTTATTGCCATTACCGCCAATTTCGAATTGTCTGTCATAACCGCAATACTCCTTTCCCCTATTTCCTGGCAACACTACTTCGTCGTTTTATTCCCAATCTTTGTTGCCGCCGTTTTTAAAATGAAGTGGAATTTTAAAAATTTATCAATATTTACCGTTTCGTTCATTTTGTGGTTTGTCCAATTTCCCTGGCTTAATTCTTCAAAGGTAGGTTTAGTAACCAGTATTCTTGCCTCACACTTCTTTATTTCGGGTCTCATGCTTTTTTACCTCATCTGGAATAACAGAAATACGAAACTAGGCAAGAAGGACTAGCCACAGTATAATAGTGGCATGGCAGACAAATTCTATATAACCACCACCCTTCCCTATGTTAACGCTGAGCCGCACATTGGCTTTGCTTTGGAAATTGTGCAGGCAGATGCAATTGCCAGATTCCATGGACTTTCCGGAGAGGAAATATTTTTTAACTTTGGCACCGACGAGCACGGCCAAAAAATATACCAAAAAGCCAAAGAGCTGGGACGTGACCCCCAGGAATATTGTGATGAATACGCCGCAAAATTTGACGAGCTTAAAACCGCTCTTAATCTAAGCTACAACCACTTTATCCGTACAACCGATCCGCATCACATTGCCGCGGCACAAGAATTCTGGAAATTATGCGATAAAAATGGAGATATTTATAAAAAACTCTATAAAACCAAATATTGCGTCGGCTGTGAGTTGGAAAAAACCGATTCCGAACTTGTCGATGGTCATTGTCCGCTCCATCCCAAACTCGAAATCGAAATTATCGAGGAGGAAAACTATTTCTTCAAATTTAGTAAATACGAAAAAGTCCTATTAGATTTTTATGAAAAAAATCCGGACTTCGTGATCCCGTCCGGCAAATTTAACGAAATAAAGACTTTTGTCAAAGACGGCTTGCAGGATTTTTCGATTTCCCGTCTCAAAAGCAAGATGCCATGGGGAATTGATGTCCCCGGGGATGATACTCACGTAATGTACGTTTGGTTTGACGCTCTTATTAATTACATTTCAACTTTGGGTTGGCCCGGAGACAAAAAGACGTTTACCGACTTTTGGCCGGGAGTTCAGGTTGCGGGAAAGGACAATTTACGCCAACAAACGGCAATTTGGCAAGCGATGCTTCTATCCGCCGGACTCCCGAATTCAAAACAAGTATTTATTCACGGATTTATTACCGTTAACGGACAAAAAATAAGTAAAAGTCTGGGGAACACTATTAATCCGGTTAGCGTAACCGAAAAATACGGAACCGACGCTCTCCGTTATTATCTTTTGGCCAAAATTAATCCTTATGAAGATTCCGATTTCACTTTTGAAAAATTTGAGAATGCCTATTCCGGCGAGCTTGCCGACGGACTTGGGAATCTCGTTTCCCGAACTGCCAAACTTTGCGAAAATTCCGGTTTTGAATTTGCCCCAACCAAGGTTACCTTAGATAAAAATATTGAAAATGCGTTAAAGGAATATAAATTCGATGTAGCATTAAAAACCATTTGGGAAGAGGTTGGTGAAACCGACCAATTTATAAACAAGGAAGAACCTTGGACTCTCAAAGGAGAGGAACTCAAAAAAGTATTAACTCACCTTGTTGACCATCTACGTTCGATCGCATACAACTTAAAACCGTTTCTTCCGAAAACTGCAGAAAAAATCGAAAGACAATTCGGTTCGGCGAAAATTAAAGCAGGATCCCCGCTTTTCCCCCGTTTGAGTTAAAATACAAGCTATGCGCGACTATATTATTAAGCATGAAAAAGGAATTTTGCGGATTTTGGAAATTCTTCCAGGTTTTGTTTCCTGGAATTTGATTTTACTTCCCTACTGGGGAATTTTCGTTTTCCCGGTTTTTGTTGCTTACTTCATTCTGTTTTTTAACATTTATTGGTTTTACCAATCTCTTCAAATCGCTGTTTCTTCAATTATCTCGCATACCCGGATACAGGCCGCCAAAGTTTACGACTGGATGGGAGATGTCAAAGGTTTCCCCGATTGGCAAAAAGTACGGCATGTTGTAATTATTCCCACCTACAAAGAGCCCCTTCATATTCTTGAAAGAACACTTGATTCTCTTGCGGCCCAAGAATTTCCGACAAAATTTATAATTCCGGTTTTGGCTATGGAAGAAAAGGAACAAGCCGCCGATAGAAACGCAAAATGGGAAGCGCTAAAAAACAAATACGGAAAAGTTTTCGGACATCTGTTCATGACGGTCCACAAGCTTGAAATCGGAGAGGTTGCCGGCAAAGCTTCAAACGAGAGATTCGCGGCAATTTGGGTTAAGGAAAATTTTATCGACCCCAACAAATTGGACATAGATTACTTTACGGTTACATCCTGCGATGCCGACCATAAGTTTCACCCCAAGCACTTTGCTAACTTAACTTATAAATTTCTGGACAACCCGAATCGTTTCAAAATGTTTTGGCAACCTTCAGTTATGTTTTACAACAATATTTGGGAAATTCCGGCAATTACCAGAGTTCCCAATACTTTGATGACAATCTGGAATCTTTCCCAGCTTCCCAGAAAGGACCGTTTAATCAATGCTCAAAATTATTCCCTATCTTTCAAACTTCTTGATGAAGTCGGATATTGGGATGCGGATAAAATTCCCGAGGATTGGGGAATATTCTTTAAGGCCTTTTATAAAAAGGGTGGCGGAATTGAGGTTGACCCGATTTATCTGCCTCTAATGGCCGACGCGGCGCAATCCACCTCCTTCTGGAAAACCATAATGAGCCAGTACCAACAAATCCAAAGATGGGCCTGGGGTGTAAGCGATGATCCATGGATAATTAAAAGCTACTTCTTGGCCCGGGACATTCCTTTTTGGGACAAAACAACCAGACTCATGCAAGTCATTTGGGCTCATTTTCTCTGGCCGGTCAATTGGTTTTTTATTACCTTGGGTCTTACCATCCCGACACTTCTAAACCCCGCTTTTGGTAGAACGGTTTTGGGTTACACTGTTCCCAAACTTTCATCTTTCGTTCTAACAATTTCTTTAGGATTCCTCGTCATAATGATTGCAATAGATAGCATGCATAAACCCAAAAGACCGAACAAGGTTTCCCTTTTCAGAACAATTTTAACTCCATTTGAATTTGTCCTAATGCCGATTGCGGGTTTTTTCTTTTCTGCTCTTCCGGGCATTGATGCCCACACCAGATTAATGTTGGGAAAATATATAGAGTATCGGGTTACGGAGAAAGTTTAGAGAGATTTGTAGTACTCGATTGTTTTTTGAAGCCCTTCATCCAAACTCACTTTAGGTTCCCAGTCCAAAACTTTTTTGGCTTTTGAAATATCGGGCTGTCTCCTCATTGGATCGTCTTTCCTAAAAGTTCCCATATATTTTATTTCCGATTTTGAACCAGTCAATTTAATAATTTTTTCAGCTAAATATTTTATTGTGTATTCATCTGAATTTCCCAAATTAAATATTTCTCCTTTTGTATTATCCGAAAACATTGCTGCACATATCCCCGTGATCATATCTGATATGTAGCAAAAAGATCTCGTTTGAGTTCCGTCCCCGTCAATGTTGATGGAATTATCCGCTAATGATTCGTTTATGAAATTACTTACCACACGCCCGTCGTCTTTCTTCATCCTGGGGCCATATGTATTAAAAATTCTGATTACCCTTGCATCGACTCCGTACTTGTGCAAATAAACATAAGTTGCGGCCTCGGCGAATCTTTTACTTTCGTCATAACAACTCCTGGGCCCGAAAGTATTCACATTTCCGTAATACGACTCTTTTTGAGGATGCTCCAAGGGATCTCCATATATTTCCGAAGTTGAGGCAATAAGTATTTTAGCTCCGATTTTCTTTGCCAATTTAAGCATCTCAATTGTTCCCATAGAATTGGTTAAAAGTGTTTCTTCCGAGTAATTTTGATAATCAATAGGAGATGCGGGGGATGCAAGGTGAAATATATAATCAACTTGTTTACCCTTCAGTTTATCGAGCGGTTTCGTCACGTCCATATCAATAAACTCAAAGTTTGGGTTTTTCAAAAGCTCCCCAATATTCCCCTTGGAGCCCGTCAGAAGATTATCCAGACAAAGTACCTTGTAATCCTTTCCAATCAAATAGTCACAAAGATTACTCCCGATGAATCCCGCCCCGCCGGTGACCAAAATACTTTGCATATGGCCAAATTATACCTTAAACTGATTTTATATGAAATCCTTTTGGCAGAAACTTCATATAATCTCGGACAAACTTCACCTTCCCTCCCTCCCCAACTGGCTTGTTGGGATTCTTGCTTTGGTTTTTATTCTCCGAATTCCGTCTTTTTTTGAACCATACTATTACGGCGATGAAATGGTTTATCTGACACTTGGACAGGGAATCCGACAAGGACTCACTCTTTATAAAAATATCTACGACAACAAACCACCCCTCCTTTATATAACCGCAGCTGTCGCCGGAAATCTTTTCTGGTTTAAAGTGATTTTGGCTTTTTGGAATTTAGTTACGATTGTCATTTTTTATAAACTTGCAAAAAAGCTGTTTGAGAATAACCCCAAAACACAAAAGCTCTCCACTTTACTTTTTGGTCTTTTAACAACTCTTCCTCTACTGGAAGGACAAACCGTTAACTCTGAACTTTTCATGATAGCTTTTACAATCCTCGCACTTTTGATACTTCTCGAAAAGAATCTAAGCTCCAAGAAGGTCTTTTTTGCAGGTATCCTTTTTGGACTCGGAACTCTTTTTAAAGTCCCCGCAGCATTTGATGCCCCTGTAATTGTTTTTTACTGGTTTATAACCCAAGGCTTTGGCAATTGGAAAAAAATAATTAAAGATTCAGTTATTCTCGGAGCCGGATTTATATTGCCGTTATTTTTAACATTTATTTGGTATTTTTTCAAAGGAGCGCTTCCGCAGTATATCAATGCAGCATTCCTGCAAAATGTCGGTTATTTGAGCAGTTTTAGACCGGGAGATATCCAAAAACCGTTCCTCATTAGAAATGCACCGCTTCTTATCCGCGGACTAATTGTTCTTGCCGGTTCGGCAGCCCTCTTTTTATTCCGAAAAAAGCTTTCAGGCAAATTCATTCTCATTACCCTCTGGACTCTCTTTGCTCTTTTTGCCATAGCACTTTCCGAAAGACCATACCCTCACTACTTTGTCCAGGCGGTGGCTCCGATCTCATTTCTTTTGGCCATGCTTTTTACCGAAAAAAATCTTGAGCAATCCCTTACGGTCATACCCCTGGCCATAACACTTTTCGTACCCGTTTATTACAAATTCTGGTATTACCCAACCGTCAGTTATTACACACGCTTTATCAACTTTGCCATGCATAGCGAAACTAAGGAGCAGTATTTTACCCAATTCTCTCCCACGGTAAACAGGGACTATGAATTGGCTCAATTTTTGGTAATGTCGAGTACACCGGCCGACCGGGTATTTATGTGGGACCCGGACTCCGCAACAGTCTATGCGCTAAGCAAGCGTCTTCCCCCGATCAAATATGTTGTAAATTACCATATATTGGATTATTCAACGACGGCCCAGGAAGCAAAAAATATTGCGTTGAACCCTCCAAAATTCATTATACTGACTGACGGTAACCCCTACCCGGAACTTACCCCACTGATAAAAGAAAGGTACGTCCTTGTTAACCGGATAGACGACGCCAGTGTTTATGCCAGGTTAGATTTTGCCCCAGCCAAGTAATATCGTACAATAAGGCTACTGGATGTGGAAAAAGATTGTTTTTAACAACTATTTTCTGGCGGCCTTTATTCTAAATGCAATTTCTCTGTTGGTACCTATTGTACTAAGGAGTTTCCTTCCCCCCGTAGTTCCTCTATTCTACGGACGTCCCGTGGGTGAAGGCCAGCTTACTACTTCCCTAGGTCTTGTCATAGCTCCCGCCGTTTCCATCCTCATTACAATAATCAATCTGTTCTTAAATCTTTGGACAAAAGACGTTTTCCTTAAAAGGGTTCTCGCCGCTTCAGCTCTTGTTATTTCAGTTGTAACGGTAATTACTGTTATAAAAATAGTTCTTTTGGTCGGATTTTTTTAATATGAATAATCTGCGCAGTCTTTTCTTAATCCCCTGGATAACATCGGCTATTTTGGCTTTTTTAGCCACACCTCTTGTCATCAAACTTGCCGGCAAACTCGGAATAATTGACGACCCGAGAAAAAATAAGCATCCGAAAGTAATTCATACTTACCCTGTACCAAGAGGAGGAGGAATTCCGATTTTCATTGCTCTTCTTGTTAGTTCTTTACTATTTCTTCCCCTAGATAAACAAATCATCGGAATTTTAATAGGAGCCGTACTTCTGGTTGTCATGGGAACGCTTGACGATAGATATAACCTTAACCCATATCTAAGACTGGCCTTGGGCTTTCTTGCGGCCGCGGCCCCAATTGCGGCGGGAATCGGCATTTCGTTTATATCAAACCCGCTGGGTGGAATATTTGATCTTAGCCATCCCCAAATAAGTTTTGTACTTTTCGGGGCAACGCATAGTATCTGGATTCTTTCCGACTTATTTGCCCTTATCTGGATTACGTTTCTTATGAATATGGTAAATATGGGGGCGAAAGGAGTCGACGGACAACTTAGCGGCGTGACCGTTATTGCCGCACTAACCATTGCCTTCCTATCCCTGAAATTTTCGGCGGATATCACCCAGTGGCCAGTGATAATTTTGGCAGCAATCACGGCCGGTGCTTATTTGGGCTTTTTGCCCTGGCATATATTTCCACAAAAAATTATGCCCGGCTATGGCGGAAGCACGCTTGCCGGTTACCTTCTGGCAATTCTCTCAATTCTTTCTACCACAAAAGTCGGGGCGTTGATGGTTGTTCTGGGTGTTCCTTTAATCGATACCGGTTACACAATTGTCCGCCGTTTAATCAATCATAAATCTCCCGTTTGGGGAGACCGCGGGCATTTGCATCACAGGCTATTGGACGCCGGGCTAACTAAAAGACAAGTGGCTTATTTCTACTGGGGAGTCACAGCCATCCTTGGGTTTCTGGCAATAAATTTGAATACCGCCTCCAAGCTCTATACAATGATAGGTATTGTTGCCTTTATTGGAGGTCTTATTTTATGGCTAACCTACAGGCCGAAAAACCGGAACGAACAAAAGATAATTTGATAATCGCCGCCTTCAAGGCAATGCGACCGGTCCATTGGATCAAAAACATTTCCCTGTTTGCTGCAATTTTCCTTACAGGATTTCTTTTCGACCAAGGACAATTTACAAAAGTCCTGTGGGCTTTCGTGGCCTTTTGTTTAACCACCTCAGCCACCTATGTATTTAACGATATCTTGGATATCAAATCCGACAAACTTCATCCTATGAAAAAGTTTCGGCCTGTTGCCTCGGGAGCACTTCCAGTACGGGTCGCTGTCGTTGAATCGGCAATCTTGATTATTGCCTCAATCTTGATAGCTGTCGCGGGGGGGTTAAATTCGCTTTTTATAACAATTTTAATTGCATATCTTGTCATGCAGTTTTTCTACAGTCTTGGACTTAAAAATGTTGCCATCATTGATATCATAATCATTGCAGCGGGGTTTGTTTTTAGGGTCTATGCAGGTGCATTTGCGATCGATGCTCACCTTTCCGTTTGGTTTTTGCTTTGTGTAATCTCGGCCGCACTTTTCCTTGCCTCGGGTAAACGAAGGGCTGAAATCAATATTGCCGAAAACCTGGATTTTGGAACAAGAAAAAGCCTGGGAACGTACAAGAAGGAGCTTTTAAACTCCTATGTAACAATGTTTGGAAACGCATCGTGGATGTCTTGGGCTTTGTTTACTTTTTTCGAAAGCCCAAGGGCATCTGTTCCTTTCTGGTTGGTCCTGGCGGAAATTTCCAAAACCACAACCATTACCAAACTTCTTATGCTGACTATTCCCGTTACAATTTTTGGGGTAATGAGATATGAATCACTGATTTTCGAAGGTAAAACTGAAACGCCGGAAAAACTCCTTTTAACCGATAAAATGCTTATTGCGACGGTACTTATTTGGATAGGCCTCATTTATTGGGTCCTCTATGGTGGAATTGCCGCAATATAAATTAAGGTATGAGAGCGGGAGTCGCGCTCGGAGTCGATATTAAGGGTTGAGGAATTTTTTGAGCAAACTGGCCTGAAACCCAACCTGTTACTCCACCTGGGACTGCCGATGATGAGGCTTCATATTGAATTTCCAGCCAACCGGTTGCAGCATCTATATCAATATACGGGTAAACACTTCCGGGCTTGGCTTCACCTATTTCTTTTCCCGCCGCCCCGGGAAGGGTTCTCACTCTTAAAAAGCCAGTAGGAGTATTTCCTATCTGAACATAAGGTTCCGGGGTTGGCGACGGTGATGGGTTCGATAGAGAAGATTCATCCGACGAAACGCCTTTTGCCAGCTTTGCAAAGACGGTAAGTCTATAACCAACCAAGGTCTTAATTGACATAACTCTGTCGGCATATCCGGGGGCTTTAACCGTGATCTGGTGCTGAGCCGGTGAAATTGTAGATGTCTCATAGGGGGCAAAACCTTGTGTTACACCGTCAACCGAAACCTGGGCATTATCCGGCGTAGAAACAACGACCATGCCGGCAGTAGTCCCTGCTTGCGTTTCAAATGAAATAACGTCTCCCGACGAAGCATCCTCGCTACTTCCGAATTCTCTTCGTACAACCGTCTGTATTTCGGAGACCAATGTTATTTGAGTCTCATAAGGGGTTAGTGTAGTGTTCGTGGCATTTGGCACAAGTTTTAGAGTAATTTGTCCTGCTTTATAAAAACCTTGATACGGGGTAGTACCTACTAAATTTCCGTTAATATAAACGCTTGCGGGAGGACTGGTGTCAACCAAAATTCCGCCGGGTTTGGGCTTAAAATAACCGATTAAAAAAAGTGCTGCTGCAACAAGTGAGGCCAAAGAAACAATTGAAATTAGTATTATATTGACAGTCTTCATTGTGTCCGAGTTTAACACATGGCAAGTAAAGCTTGCCACTCGGCTAAATACAAGCCTCGTGGTACGCAAAGCTGACACTGCGTGATAAAATACAAGCATCCGGCCGGATGGCGAAGAGGAAACGCAGCGGTCTGCAAAACCGTTATGCGCGGGTTCGATTCCCGCTCCGGCCTCATCTCAAACTTGACTTTAGCCGTTTTCATACGGTAAACTAACGGCTCATCCCGCACAAAGCGGGATTTTTTGTGCCTATGAAAAAAATCAGCCTTGAACTACCTGTATACCGCTTACAGTTTGATATGAAACTGGTCAAAAGGCGGAAGCCTCTCTTGGATAAAACTCTTGTCCCCACCCGATCAGTTGTAAACAAAAAATACAGAAGCGGGACCTTTACGGGGAGACTTGTCAGGTACTTTGCAGACCACAAAAGCATAAGGAAGATCTTTGCTTCCAGCTTTGCCGTTCTTGCGATATCTGCAAGTTTTATTCCCCAAACCTCGAGCGTACGTGCACAAAGTGACGATGCTATTATTCAAACCCAAACCAACCTTGTAACCGAAACGAGCATGAAATACCCAGTTGAGCCCGTACTTATTAACCAGAACTACAGCTTCCTTCATCCAGCCATAGATTTTGGAGGAGAACTGGGAGAATCTATTAAACCTGTCATGGCCGGAATTGTTACTTATGCCGGCTGGGACTATTCCGGATACGGAAACTTGGTGGTAATTGGCTCAAAAACCGCCGATGACACTTATGAAATATACTACGCTCATCTTTCAAAGATAGAGGTCAAAACCGGACAAACAATTGATGTAAATACCGAAATCGGTAAATTGGGAGAAACGGGTCATGCCACGGGTCCTCACCTTCACCTAGAAATCTACCAAAACGGAGTTCACCTTAATCCCCTAACTGTCTTGTCCCAATAAATACTGCTGGGCAAGTAAAACTACATACTTAGAATCTGCAAAAGGCAACATTTCTGAAGCTTTATCGACATCAACCCATATGTGGTTTGACTTTCCTTCGACATTCTTTATTTCACCATCATAACCGGTTACAAAATAAGCGGAAATATCATAAAGGTGATTACTGATAGAAGTACATAAAAATCTGTCCAGGCAAATAAATTCAGTAATTTCGACACCGCACTCTTCCCTAACTTCTCTTTTTAATGCCTCCTCATGACTTTCATTTGTTGACTTTTCCACCTTACCTCCGGGAATAATTGTGTATCCGTAATATGCTTTTTCGGGGGTTTTCCTTTCTTCAAGAAGAACTTTGCCGCTTTTATATATTAAAAAGTAGACGCCTTCCCTTTCCGGTAGTCTTTGTTCCTTCACTTCAACCGACATTCGAGGAATATTTACACAAAAACTGATTTTTTACAAGCAACTGGAGTTTAGTAGTCCATTCCACCCATCCCGCCGGGTGGCATCATGGGTTCCTTCTTTTCTTCGGGGATATCGGTTATCAATCCTTCTGTGGTTAATACCATCATAGCAACACTTGCGGCGTTTTGAAGTGCGCTTCTTGTAACTTTAACTGGGTCAACAATACCCATTTTTGTCATTGAACCATAACCACCGGTTAGAGCGTTGTAGCCAAAGTCATTGTCTTTTGAAGCCAAAACTTTCTTCAAAACAATAAGTTCATCATCCCCGGCATTTTTTGCCAACCATTTGATAGGCTCTTCCAATGCTTCGGAAACAATGTTAACCCCGACTTGTTCATCGCCTTTTCCAACTTTTACCGCTTTCAAAGCTTTGCGGGACCTTAGAAGAGCAGTTTCACCACCCGGAACAATACCTTCTTCTACGGCAGCCTTTGTCGCACCGACGGCGTCTTTAACTCTTTCTTTCTTGTCATTAAGCTCGATCTCTGTGGCTGCACCAACATTTATTTGAGCAACACCTCCAGAAAGCTTTGCCAATCTCTCTTCAAATTTTTCTTTATCGAAGTCGGAGTCACTTGCCTTAATTTGTTTTCTGATTGATTCAACTCTAGCGTCAATTGCCTTTTTATCACCCTTTCCGCCAATTATTCTGGCGTTGTCTTTATCTGCCCAAACTTTGTCGGCTCTTCCCAAATCGGCCACTTCAATTGATTCAAAAGTTCTACCCGTATCTTCGGAGATAACGGTCCCACCGGTTAGAACTGCAATATCTTCAAGCGATTCCTTGCGTCTATCGCCAAAGCCGGGGGCTTTTATAGCCAGCGTGTTAAACGTTCCTTTAAGTTTATTAACTACTAAAGTGGCCAAGGCTTCACCCTCAATTTCGTCGGCAATTATTACCAGGCTCTTACTAACTTTGACGAATTTTTCGAGGAAAGGTAAAAGTTCCTGAATTGAAGTAATCTTCTTATCTGTTAAAAGCAAATAAGGATTTTCGATTTCCGCCTCCATTTTGTCGGGGTTCGTAACAAAATATGCAGATGCGTAACCTCTGTCAAACTCCATCCCCTCTTTGTATTCGATGTCGATTGTTAACCCCTTGCCTTCTTCAACCGTGACGACACCGTCTCTTCCGACTTTATCAAGAGCTTCCGCAATTTTTGCCCCTATCTCGGGATCTCCCGCTGAAATACTGGCGACTTGGGCAATTTCCTCTCTGGCCTTAATGGGCTTTGCCATTTTCTTTAACTCCGTAGTAACAGCCTCAACCGCCTTTTCCATTCCTTTTTTAACAATCATTGGATTTGCTCCGGCGTCTATCTTAGCCATTCCTTTTTGGGTCATCACCTGAGCAAGTAAGGTCGATGTTGTGGTTCCATCTCCAGCATTGTCATTGGTTTTACTGGCTGCCTCTTTAACAAGCTGGGCACCCATGTTTTCAAAGGGATCCGGAAGATCGATTTCCTTGGCAACAGAAACTCCGTCGTGAACAATGTTTGGAGCGCCCCACTTTTTATCGAGAGCAATATTCCTTCCTTTTGGACCCAGAGTGGTTACGACTGCTTTTGCCACAATGTTAATTCCTTTTAGAAGAGACTTACGGGCATCTTTACCGAATTTTAATTGTTTACTCATTCTTCAACTGCTAAGACATCTTCGAATTTAACAAATAAATATTCTTTTCCTTCTATTTTGACCTCGTTTCCACCCCATTTTTTGTAAAAAACAATCTCGCCAACCTTGGCGGGTGACAATATTTCCTTTCCGTCTTGATACAAAGCCGAGCCTGAAGCTAGAACTTTTCCTTTTTGAGGTTTTTCTCCGGCATTGTCAGGGAGATATATACCCGATGCTGTTTTGACCTCTTTTTCCAAGGGTTCTATAAGAAGATATCCTGCTGTCGGTTTTAAATTAAGTTTTGCCATTTTAGCGAAAAAAGAATGCTAATCGCTTAGCATTCATACCATACGAGTGCTATTGTAAATTAGTGTCGAAGCTGTTGTCAAGTGCTAAGCCTGGATAAAACCACCTTACCCCAGTCATTGGGGTGGAAAATAGCCCGCGTTCTTGTAATTATCTCGCGGGTGAGTTTTCCCTTCATATGAAGATATTGAAAACGGAATGCCAAAATTTCAAAAATGTTTTGTCTTGAGTGCATTTTTCGAGTTCTAAGCTTGGGGCTTTTGATCTTTACGGAGTTTGGCCAATATTTTAATATCCATCTGTTTTTAGACAAAAACTCTTCGTAGGTTTCCTTTTTATTCACAAGCGGAACAATTTGAGCAATCTCGTGAGCTGTATAAATATTTCTTGGATTTCTCCATATTAAATCGCTCTCATCCATCCACATATTTAAACAAAGCTTGTCTTTTTGGCTTGAATCATTTGACCTTCTGGCACTAAAACCAAATAGACTAATAACAATATAAGCAAACAAACGTGTTGACCAAAGATGACCACTTTTAGTAATTATTAGAAAATCAATATCACTTTCCTCGCCCGAATTTGCCATAGCCAATGAACCGGTAACGCCAATCATCTTAATGCCTTGTAAACGAGATAGAACCTTTGCCGCATTCTTGGCAATTTCCATCTTTTGGGAGGAAATCCGTTCGCGAAGTGCCCTTTTATAAACCAGACCTTCTTTTTTCTTCAAAACAAAATAACCGTTTTTACAAACCACAGAAAGATTTCGTTTTGAAGTTCGATATGCACTCCCAACATTCCACTTAATGAGATCAGCAAAAGTCAAAGGATAATCGAAGATGTCGTGATAATAAACACTGAGCTTCTCGCCTTCCCCTAACGCTTCCTTGGGGTCTCCGTTTTTGTCTGAAATTGCATAAAAATCTAGCATTATTTCGCGACCAGTCCGTATTGGGCAAGAACCTGTGCTACACCTTGTGCACAAGTGGCAAGAGCTTCGGTCGCCGTCTCACTTCCGTTAGCAACCGCGTTGACTGCATCTCCAAAATAATTTATGAGTTGCGAGTTCATTCCTGTGGGTCCGTCAAAAGTTCTACTATCAAGATACCAGCTTTCCGCTCCGGGTGCCTGGGCCACAATCGAACCGAGGATTGGATGGTTTGTGAGAAGTGATGCCATATCGGGTCTGGGATAGGGTTCACCAAAAGACCTCTCTACCGATTCGTTCTGAAACATCTTTTGCAGGGAATCTTGAGTACTTAAAAATTTGAGAAAATCCCAGGCAACAGCTTTGTTGGTGCTTTTTGACCAAACCCCCTGTGCCCAATATGTAGCGTAGGTTATATCCGGCTGATTTGGATTATCTTTAGGGAGTTGAGGAATCGGGACTGTTTTGAACTTAAGGTTTGGGTTCGCCTGCTGTACCTGAAAAGCCTCCCAACTCGGTCCGATGTACATTGCCAAATTTCCTGCAGCAAACATCTGTGTGGACGGAGGAAGCGTCGCATCCCAAACCCCGTCGATTGTGGAAAAAACGGTAAAGAAGGTCAAGGCATCTTCGGCCGGCTTCCCTGTTGGGTTATTTAAATCAACCCCATTTTGCAACATAAGAAGTGCCAAAATCTCCGGCCAATTATCAACATTCTCGGTCCTTCCCAGTGCCACTCCGGATTGGGTAATTACTCCCTGATCATTTTTAATGGTCAACTCCCTGGCGGTGGTCCGCAGATCGTCCCATGTAGTCGGGGGTGTTTTTCCGGCTGCATTGAAAATATCCTCATTGATAAAAAGTGTGAGGCCATCATATTCAAGCGGAATCCCGACAATCGAACTCCCGTTCGTTAAATCCGATGAGGCAATCGGATAAAATGTCTTGGAATATTCATCTGCGCCCATTACGGATGCTGGCAAACTGTCCAAATCATCCTTAAACATCGGAACCCAAGAATTATGAAATGCAAAAATGTCCGGCCCCGTCCCTTTCGCCAGAGAATTTGTTAATCTTTCCCTGTAATCCTGGTCGGATTGTGCCACGTAGGTAATCTTAACTCCGGGATGCGCCGATTCATAGGCCGATATTAATGGCGAAACAATAGAAGAATCTTCCCAAAGTCCCCACCATGTAATTTGTCCTGAAGGAGAACTTTTTTTGCTTAAAATCCTACCGACCAAAAGTGCCAGGACCAAAATTAAAACCACTGCGCCGGCAATTATGAGAATAGTTGGAATTCTTTTTTTTGGTAAAGGAGGAATAATTGGCTGTGGCACGGCGGATTGGGGCGGTGGTACCTGGACTTGACCTGCCGGTTGCGAAGCGGCAGAGTTTGTATTTACGTAAATATCCTTGGGTGGCATTTTTTGTTTTTGCTGAGTCTAAATCTTAACTAAATGGTATCATATGCGGGGAATATGGCAAAGCAACATAATCTCAAGCGTACAAAGAAAGTTTTCCGCCAAGTAAGTAAAATAAAGTTCTCGCGACTCATTACACCGCTTCTTTTTGTTCTTGCAATTATTCTGGGTTCATTTGCGTCATATCTCATCGCCTATTACGGAAAGATCTATCCCAATACAAAGATTGCCGGTTTGGATATTAGCGGAAGAAGCCCGACCGATTCAATAACTTTACTAAACCAGTACATAGTTCCTCCCGAAGAATTAACACTATATTACCAAGGCCATCTTTATAATATAAAGACTAATGATATTGACTTTTCCTACGATTTCGCCGTCTCAGCCGAGACGGCTTATGAATATACCCGGACTGGGTTTATCTTAAAAGATCTCGTCAACCGTCTCGATATCATTGTCCACCCCAAAGATTTTCCCCTGGTGACAAATATCAATAATGATAAATTAAATAAAATTCTCTCTTCCATTTCAGGACAGATTTCTGTCAAACCAGTCAACCCGACAATTAATCTTGTCGACGGCAAGATAATTATTAACAAAGGGTCTCCCGGCATAGAAGTTAATCAGGAAGCCCTAACCGCGTTGATCGAAAAAAACCTGGCAACGGCTAAAACGGCAGAAATAGAAATTCCCGTAAGTATAACCGACAATACACTAAGTCAAACCGAGGCGGATTCCCTTCAGTCACGCGCGGCAAAATATCTCGGCAAAAACATTCAAATGAAGTTTGAGTACAACACATTAGTACTTAATGATAGCGATATACTCAAACTTCTGGATCCGGAATCCGGATACAACGAGCAAGCTATTACGGATTTTATTCAAAAAACTGCAACTTCCGTTGATCGGAATCCTGTAAATCCAAAGTTTGTTTTTACCGGCGGAAAAGTAACCGAATTTCAGCCGGCCCTGGACGGGATCAAAACCGACCAAGAAAGTTTTAAAAACCAACTTACCGCTTCACTCGACAAACTCGAATCCACCGCAGATTTGTCCGAAACTTTCGACATTCCTGTTGCTAAAAACCTACCCGAAGTTTCAACTGATGAAGTGAACAATCTTGGTATTAAGGAGCTTATCGGTAGAGGCGTTTCGACTTATTTCCATTCGGCCGACTCCCGCGTCCACAACGTCGTCCTTGCTGCCTCCAGAATAAACGGCACATTGGTTAAACCTGGCGACACTTTTTCTTTTAATACTACACTCGGTGACGTTTCTGCCTTTACAGGATACCAGCAAGCTTACATTATTTCTGAAGGAAGAACGGTTCTCGGTGACGGAGGAGGTGTTTGCCAGGTTTCTACCACTCTTTTCAGAGCAATCTTAAATGCCGGTCTCCCTGTAATCGAAAGGACAGCACACGCGTACAGAGTTGGTTACTACGAGCAGGATTCGCCCCCGGGATTCGACGCAACTGTTTACGGGCCTGAGCCGGACCTGAAGTTCAAAAACGATACTCCGGCATACATACTAATAGAGGCCCAGGACGATCCGAAAAACTACTCTCTTACCTTTGAACTTTACGGCACCAGTGACGGAAGAGTCGCAAATACCTCTAAACCTGTTGTTTCCAATATTACCCCTGCTCCCCCAGCCTTATATCAAGATGACCCAACGCTACCGGCAGGAACAATTAAACAAACCGATTTTGCGGCATCCGGTGCAAAAGTTGTATTTAATTATTCGGTAACAAGAGACGGAAAACAAATTTATCAAAAAACCTTTGTCAGTAATTATCAACCCTGGCAGGCGGTTTATTTACGAGGAACAGGGCCAGCAATTTAGCTTCAAAATTGGTACAATAGCCTCATGCAGGTAATTAAATTAAAAGGTAAAGCCGTCGGAGCTGCGGTAGAAATTTTGAAAAAGGGCGGACTTATTGTTTATCCGACCGAAACTCTTTATGGCATCGGGGCCGATGCAACTAATTCTCAGGCTATTAAAAAACTGACAGAATACAAAAATCGGCCTTTTGGAAAACCTTATTCTATTGCCGTAACCGACCGAAAAATGGCTGAGGATTATGTTGAACTAAACGAAACCGCCAGTAATCTCTACAAAGAATTTCTTCCCGGCCCTTTAACCGTAATATCTAAAGGAAAACACAAAGTGTCCACGGGTGTTGAAAGCGAGGACGGAACTTTAGGAATACGTATCCCCGACTATAAATTGGTAATAGAAATTGTAAAAAAATTTGGGAAACCCATCACCTCGACTTCCGCAAATGCAAGTTATAAAAAACGTCCTTATAAAATTTCCGACATACTTGAAAATATTAGCGCAAAGCAAAAAAAACTGGTTGATTTAATTATTGATGCGGGAACTCTTCCACACAATGAACCTTCGACAGTAATTGATACGACGCTGGACAATCCAGTAACTTTGCGCCAAGGGAAAATTAAATTAACCGATAAAAACGAGGTACTAACCAGAAGTGAGGAAAACACTGAAAATCTTGCAAAAGAAATCTGGCAAAAATACGAAATGCATATAGGAAAACGCGCAATTATTTTTGCTCTTCAAGGAAAAATGGGTACCGGCAAAACTATTTTTACCAAAGGCCTCGCGCGTGCTATGGGAATAAGTGAACTGGTTACCTCCCCCACTTTCGCACTCGAAAATGAATACGAAACCGGTAAGAAAAAATTATTTCATTTTGATGCTTGGAGACTCGATAAATCGACTGAACTAAGAGCCCTAGGGTTTGAAAATCTTATTAAAAACAG
Source organism: Candidatus Microgenomates bacterium (assembly GCA_049519355.1). Taxonomy (GTDB): domain Bacteria; phylum Patescibacteriota; class Microgenomatia; order UBA8517; family UBA8517; genus JBEKQV01. The sequence continues at coordinate 264,118 of JBEKQV010000001.1, forward strand.
GTCTGTCGTTTCAATCGAGTGGGCCGAAAGGGTTGCCGACATTATTCGTGAGTTCGACGACGAGGCAATAATCATTTGGATAAAACTGGAGTTTGGGAAAAAGGAAAACGAAAGAAAAATTTCTTGGGGGGTTACACAATGAAAATTTTGGCAATTGATACAAGTTGCGATGAAACAGCCGCCGCGGTAACTGAAGGAACAAACATCACATCAAACGTGATTTGGTCTCAGGCCTCGGCTCATGCGAAATTCGGTGGAGTCATGCCATCTCTTGCACAACGCATGCATGAGGAAAGAATCGATTGGGTTATCGATAGAGCACTGGGAAAAGATTATAAAAACCTGAACGGAATTGATGCTATTGCGGTAACGGTTGGCCCCGGACTTTCGATTGCACTTGGTGTTGGAATCGACAGAGCCAAAAAGCAGGCAATAAAACACAATATAAAAATAATCGCCATAAACCATCTAGAGGGCCATGTGTTAAGTCCGCTGGCAAATAATAAAAAAGTCAGTGATATTGTCTTCCCCGCACTGGGACTAGTGATTTCCGGTGGCAATACACTATTCATCAAAATTAAAAAAATCGGTTCCTACCAAATTTTGGCGCAAACTACAGATGATGCTCTAGGAGAAGCTCTTGACAAGGGTGCACGAATGATGGGCCTCGGCTACCCGGGCGGCGCGGTTTTGGAACGGATGGCAAGACTTGGAAACTCCAAAAAATATAAATTGCCCATTCCGATCGTCGGACAAGAAGCACGCAGAATGTTCACCTATTCCGGTTTAAAAACGGCAATGTACCGTCTGGTGGAATCAGAAAAACCTCTAACAAAGCGAAAGATTTACGATCTCGCCGCTTGTTTTCAGGATGTAGCTTTTTCCCACTTAACCAGAACCATCAAATATATTCTTAGAAATGATTTTGCGGTAAAACCAGGCACTCTTTTGGTCGGAGGCGGAGTTGCCGCCAACGTGGAAGTCCGCAAAAGATTAAGAAAACTCGGAAAAGAGTTCGGAATTAAAGTCCTATTTCCGTATTCAAAAAAAATCACGGGTGATAACGCCGCCATGATTGGAGTTGCCGCATCTTTTAAATATGAATGTCAAGAATTTGCAAAAACCGAAAGTGTCGATAGAAAACCAAACGCAAAGATAACCGATTGATGTTACAATTGTAGCCATGGACCCCCAATACAACCACCAAAGATACGAAACGGATATTTATAAAAAATGGGAGGATTCAGGTGCTTTCTCCCCTGCTAAAAATGATAAAACTCCTTTTACTATTATTATGCCTCCCCCCAACGCAAACGACCCGCTCCATATTGGCCACGCTAGGTTTATTGCAATTGAAGACGTTCTAATCCGCTACCATAGAATGCTTGGTGAGCCGACACTTTGGCTCCCCGGAAGTGATCACGCCGGAATTGAAACCCAGTTTATGTTTGAAAAAAAGCTGGATAAGGAAGGCAAAAGCAGATTCGACTATGGCCGTGATACGCTTTACAAAATGATCTGGGACTTTGTCCAGGAGAATACAGGAACAATGGAGTCCCAACTCAAAAGACTGGGCGCTTCCTGCGATTGGACAAGGTTTAAATTCACACTGGATCCCAAAATAATAAAAATTATTTACCAAACATTCAAAAAACTCTATGACGACGGTCTAGTTTACAGGGGTGAAAGGATCGTAAATTATTGCACAAAATGCGGAACCGCCTATTCTCAACTCGAAGTTGATTATGTGGAACGCGACGACAAACTCTATTATTTAGACTACGGACCGATTACGATCGCAACAACACGCCCCGAAACTATTTTCGCCGACGTGGCCGTTGCCGTAAACCCCGCGGACAAAAAGTATGCAAAGTTGGTAGGATTAACCGCAAAAATCCCGCTTATTAACCGCGAAGTTCCGGTAATTGAGGATAAGTTGGTGGATATAAGCTTCGGAACAGGGGCCCTGAAAATTACACCGGCACATGACGCAACCGATTTCGAGATCGGACGGGCTCATAATTTACCAACAATTTCCGTAATCGATGAAAACGGGCGTATGACTGGCACTCCGAGCAAATATATCGGTATGAAAGCGGCAACTGCACGCGATGAGGTTGTCAAAGATTTAATTGCCGCGGGCAAGATTGTAAAAACAGAATCAATCCACCACCCCGTGGGAACATGTTATAAGGACCACTCAACCATTGAACCGATGGTTTCCAAACAATGGTTTCTGAAAGTTGAGCCGCTGGTCAAGAAATCCCTTGAGGCAATGAAAAAGGGTGAAGTCAAATTCACAGCCGAGAAATTTGAAAAAATCGCCAAGAACTGGTTTAAAAACTTAAGGGATTGGAATATCAGCCGTCAAATTGTTTGGGGCATAAGAATCCCCGCCTGGAGATGCGAAAAGTGTCTTGAGTGGACAATTACAGACGGAGAAGAACCATTAAAATGCGAAAAATGCGGACACGGCAAATTAACACAGGATAATGATACTTTTGACACTTGGTTTTCCTCAGGGCAGTGGCCGTTTGCAACTCTTAAGACAACAAAAGCAGAAGATTTTGAAAGATTTTATCCAACAACAGTTATGGAAACCGCATATGACATACTCCCCTTCTGGGTAATAAGAATGATCATGCTGGGAATTTATGCAACAGGCAAGGTACCGTTTAAAGAAGTACTCATCCACGGACTCGTCCGTGATCGTGAGGGGCAAAAAATCAGTAAATCGAAGGGAAATGTAATTAACCCCATTGAGATGGCGGATAAATATGGAGCGGATGCCCTGAGGATGGGACTTTTGTGGGGGGCACTCGTTGAAAACGACGTTGCACTTTCCGAGGAAAACATCAATGCACAGAGAAAATTTGCCAACAAGATTTGGAATGCAGCACGTTATCTAATTCTAGAACCGATAGATGAAATACAGGATGTTGGCCTTGTTTCCAGAAAGTTCTCGGGCGTTGACATTAAAGAAGACACCAAGAAAGCTTATTTGGAAGAGGCTAAGCAAAGAATGGCTAAAAACATTAGAGAAATATCAAAACATTTAAAGAATCTTGATATTACATTTGCCACTGAAAAGGTTTACTCCGAATTTTGGCATTGGTATTGTGATGAGTTAATTGAAAAGTGTAAAGACAATATTATTGAAAAACGAGAAATAAAGAAGATGTTTCTTGACTTCCTTAAGCTTCTTCATCCTTTCATGCCTTTCCTGACGGAGCAAGTTTGGCACGAGATGGGAGAGGAAGGACTTCTAATAAACGCTTCTTGGCCAAAAGCTTACTAATTTGATTAGCCCGAAGGTCAATACCCGGCAGGTGATGCTGAAGGAGAAACTAATGGCAAAGCCGACGGAATTGCCGAAGGCGAAGCACTAGCCACCGGAGTTCCTGAGCCGGTTGCCGCCGGAGTTTCGGTAGGAATTACAGTCGGGAGCGGTGCAATCGTTGTTATCGGAGTTGGAACGGGTTGTGGCGAAAGAAGTTTCGCCCCGAAAACATATGCAACAACCGCCAGTACTGCAATTACAGCAAGAATTATCGCAACCACCATTAAAGGTGAACCTTTCTTCGGGCTTTCGGGAAGTGGAGTGCTCGGTTCAACCGGAGCAGCGGGGGGTGCGGCAGGTATATCCTCAACAACAGATTGAACAGTAGGTGTTTGAACAGGTGGAGGTGGCGGGGCTACCGGCTGTTGAGTAGCCGCAGCTTTTACGGAAAGGTTTTGCAAATCTTCTTCCAGCTTCTTTACCGCTTCTCCATCCCCTTGCGGCTGTGGTGTGTTTGGGTCCATAATTTAGAATATCATATGTCTGCCAAAACGGTCAACAGGGCCGCAATAGATTTACTTATTTTTGTAGCAATCCTCTTTGTTTTACTTTTAACTTCCGTAAATATTGATAACTATTTGGCTCCCAAAAAAGTACTTGGCATTGAAACACAAGTTGGCTCGAATGAAAAATTCTGGGAAGATTTTCTAAATAAAAACCCCAACTATATTCCGGGGTGGATAGAAATTGGAAGAACCGACAAAATGAAAGAAATTGATCCGAACTACATTAGGCCTTAGGTTCTTCTTTTGGAGCTGTGCCTTCTGCCGGTTGTCCCTCGGCAGGTGTTTCACCTTCTGCAGGAACCGCACCTTCCGCGGGAACTTCACCCTCAGCCGAGGCCGGAGGTGCAACAACTTCCTCCTTTTGAGGGGGTTCAACTTTGACAACAATTTCGTCAGCCCCTGTTTTGACATCAACTTTGCTCCTGTCAACTTTCAAATCCTTGACAAGTATTGCTTGATCAACTTCAGCAAGGGCCGACATATCGACCGTAAACTTTTCCGGTAAGTCCATTGGAAGCGCTTCAACTTTAATTTCGTTTATATATTGGACAACGGTGCCGATCGCCTGTTTTTCCGCCGGGGACTCTCCCGTTAGCTCGACAGGTACTTCTGCTTCAACCTTCTCTTTAAGGTCTACCTGCAAAAAATCGACATGGACGGGGGCATCGCTAACCGGGTTTACCTGAAGGTTATGAACCAAAACGGGCTTTTCGTCTTTACCGATTACAAGAGTAAGCAAACCCGTCTCTCCAACTTCCTTATAGACTTTTTCAAAATCTTTAAGAACTACCTGAACCGCCTCTGATTTAATTTTTTTGCCAAAAATATTTCCGGGTAAAATTCCTTCTTTTCGAAGATTTTTTACTTTCCGCCCTGAAATTTTTCTGACTTCAGCTTTTAATTCTTGTTTTTGCATATCTTTACCAGGAAAAACTTGAGAACAAATCCTGGGTCAAGGTTGTATTATAAAGGTAACTGCCGTCCTGGGTCAAGCTAAACCTCGGGTCTGTGTTTGAAGTAACACCAGGTAGCTTGATATTTAGTGTAACAGGGACGTCCCCAACACCCGCCTGTTTCCGAAGATACAAACCGTATGAGGTTACAGGAGAGTTCGCTTGTAACTGCGATTTCCACTCAAAGGCGATGCTTTTTTCGTCGCCTTCCAAAACCGTAACCCAAACACCAATTTCCTTTATACCGTTTTCCTCAGTGACATCCACAGGAAGACTCTCCTGGTCTTGACCGGAAATACTTTCAGCGCCAATCGCGGTTGCGTCGTCGGGAACTATAACTCTTATATAGTCTTTGTAGATACCGGATGGACCAAATCCCACATTTGCCGTGTTCTTAAGGTTTAACTCCAGGGTTCTGTCGATTTCATAAGAACCTACGTTCACGGAGAGAGTCATGCTTCTCTGAATAAAATAGTCCGCCTTATTCACCCCGAGATTGGCTTCAACTAACCCCGCCAGGTCGGCGTAGCATGTTTGTCCGCAAGACGGGGTGTTAACAGAGCCGTCCCACCCCAGTAAATTAAGAGCGTTCTGGGACTCGGTGTCGTGTAAAAATGCTTGCACATGCCGTCCTTCAAGTGCCGTATAAAACACCTGTAAAACCGACATCTTTTGTTGAGAATCTAATTTACCCAGTTCTCCCAAAAGAGTTTGAGAAAGTCCCGTCAAAAAACTTGCCTTCTGATGTGTTCCCGGAAAGAAATTGTCTTGAACTTCGGCCTGTGTTTCTTCATAAAGATTGTCCGTGGAGATATCAAGGTCGTAGTCCGACAGAAAAACTGGACCCGTATATTTTAAGATTTCCTTTATTGGCTCCAGGTCGATGGCCACCACTCCGTCTACTTGTTTTCCTATCTCTTTATCTAAAAACCATTCCGCCCTTTGCGCTGATGTCGGAAAATCCGGATCCCAGTTTGAATCCCTCAACCACCAATTGGCCTCTCCAAGATAATTCTTAATAGGTGCGGGTGGTTCAACATGACCATTGAGTTGTCCGTCTGCAGAATATACATCGTTTACGGTTAAGTCAGATAGTCTGCCGCTGTCGAACGTAAGAAGACCGTACGAACCGATAAAACCACCCGTGGGTCTTAATTCCATATTGTTTTCAAAAAGCACTAAGTAAGTTTTGCTTTGGTTTTCACCCAGAATCTCCGGAACCCTACTTGCAAGGATCTTTCCCTGGGAAACAAGGTTTTTGTATTTTTCAAAATCAACCCGTGATAAAACGTTCTTTGCCAAGACAACGTTTTCGGAAGCCGCTATTTGGGTTGTTTTTTGAAGAAGAAGAATGTTGTCGTAAAGATTTGACAGGTTAGTCCCCAAACTTAAAGAAACTGCCGTGGGGTCGTAGGCCTGGTCTCCCAACATATTATTAAAAAGCGATGTTGTGTTTCTAACAACAGGAACCGCGTTTTCGGCGGCTAATGATAAATCTTTGGAAAGACTGGCACCATAATCCGTTTCTTTATAAAGACGTCCGACAACCGGAATATAACTTAAAACCTTACTTTCTTCACCTCCTGTAACCACAATTGTCTCAGCGATTAAAATTGTATTCCTTGCAACATCGTCTTTGCCGGAAAGAAACTCTTTGTAAGCCACAAACGACATGCCGGCAAAAATCGAAAGGGTAAGGAAGGGAAAAATTAAAACTAAAAGTAAAAGCAAAACTGCTGTTTTTATCCTTCTGGAAACCCTCACGTTAAACCTGTGTACCGGCATCTTTGACCTTTTCAAAATTTTTCCGGAATTAACATATTTGTGCCAATTCTGACTAAGCCACCCATACGTTTCCGATAATGAAAATGCTGGGTCACGGTTAAGCCGCTGTATCTCAATCCCCCTCGGCAGCACCCGGTTTTCCATAGATTTGTCAATCTTCATGGAAATTTCACCTACAAGTCTCTTATTCTTTTCAAAGAATGTGGTTTCCGACATATCGGGACCAATTAGAAGAAGTTCTTTGCCGTATGGCCCAAAAGAAAACAACCACTTAATTAACAACCTAACCGCGTCGGGAGCAAACACAGGATAAAATATCTCTCCGACTCCCAAGGTCAAACTCCTCTTACCAACAATCTCTGAAATACAAGTTGGTAAAAATAAATCACTTTGCAGATCTAGTCTGGGTCCAAGCAAATCCCCCACATAAATTACGGCGGAGTTATCATTTATTTTGATTTTGGCGGCATTTTTGACGTCGTAAATTTCAAATGGAAAAAGAACTAATGTCTTTGCCCTCTGCAAATTTACCGATAAAGAAAATTTTTCGTATTCTTGGTAGGCATTAGCCTTATTCAAAAAACCTCCGCAAAAAATTGTGTAATCATAAATTTGTTCAGAGTTAAAATTTTTCCGTGAAGTTATCCCAAATCTGTTTTTCACCGGAAGGCGTGAGGTGTTTTCTTCCCAGCCCTCTGTGTCGTCAGATATAATATTTACCAAACAGTTTTTGGAAAGTAAATTTTCCAAAATATTCAACGCAAAGAAATTGGCATCGGAAAAAAGACAGATAAATAGTTTACCCTCGGAGTTCATATGGCGTAAATATTCCCCGCAAAAATAAATCTTTCAAATCTCGTCTAAATCCTAACTGCAACGTGAAATTTTCACAGAAAAATTCCCGAAACACATTAGTGGTTTTTGTCGAGTTCCTCATTAACCAATGCATCTGCAATTTTATTCTTGCCCCTTAGAACATGATTAAAAACAATCTTTCTTTCCAAACTTCTTACTAATCCCATTACTTGAAGATTTAGACCGGCAAGAACTCTATTTTTAATTTTGTATACTCCGGTCAACTGCCTGACAACTAACTCCGAGTCCAAAAAGAATGTTATGTCTTGACCTGAAAATTTTTCTTTGTTCTTATTAATCCATTCAAGAGCAAGAATCACTCCCTGGTACTCCGCAAAATTATTTGTTTTTATACCCAGATGTTTTGAAAGTTTAAAAAGTTCCGTCCCGTTTATTTCGGCGACAAAAGCGCAGGCGGCCGGCCCGGGATTTCCTCTTGCTCCCCCATCAGTATGAATTAAAAGTTCGCTTTGTTTCATGGAACCAGTGTACCACAAAATCAACTTTTGGCACTGAAGGAATTACCGGCAAGAAACGCCAAAAGAAGGCTGTTTTGCTGAAGCGTTAACCAGTAATGATCAAAAAGCCCCGTGACCATTATAAAAAGGATGGCCAAAAAAAGTCCCGTTCGTTCATGAATAAGTGCCCCGTTAATCATTTTGGAAAAAAGAATATACAAAAGCAAAACCCCACCAATTCCGGCTTCGCTCATCGCCAGTAAATAGATGTTATGAACCGGTTGTAAAAGCCAAAGGTGAGAATTGGTAACTATTCCTTCCGCCTCGTTTATAACAAATGTATTTAAACCTGTGCCAATAAAAAACCTGCTAGAAATTACGTTACCGGAAATCACAGCCAAATCTAAACGCTGACCTATGCTTTGATTAAAGTTGATCTGTAAAGAAAGCAAGTATTTGGAAATACCGGGAAGAAACAGACTTAAAACAAAAAACAAAAGAACCAACACCGAAACCATATTCTTCCCTGCCGTCAGTTTGGTCATTATCAAATACAAGACCAAGCAGAAAACCGCTGCCACAAAAGCAGCAAGTGAAAACGTCAGGATAAGCGCCGCTAAGATAATTAGAAGCCCTATTGTTTTTACGGAAAACACTTTTTTAATATATACGCCGGACAACATAAGAGTCCCGACCGCCAAAAAACCCGCCAAAGCATTAGGATGTGGAAGAGTAGAATATGCGCGCAAAAAAATTCTTCCTCCTATACTTATAAGTGCAATTCCCGGAGTTGAAAGATTAAAACTCCGCTCACCCAGATAATACATTATGCCACCGATTGTTTTACCCTCAAGAAACTGTACGACGCCGATTATCGAAAAGATTGTTAGGGAGAGAAAAAGAGACGTTTGAGCTGAACCGGACCCAAAAACCTCGCGTCTGACCCAAACGTAAAAAGCAAATAAACCAAACTCGGTCACTTTCGCCCATTCGTAAAGGGTTGGGAGGGGTGAAATGGAAAAAAAGATATTGGTAGAGGCAAACACAAGAAAAAAACCTATGTAAACCGCGTTCTTCTTTATCCAGGTCCAAAGCCTACTGCGTGTTTTTATTGCCCAAGGTACAAAAAGCAAAAAAAACAAGACATCCGTGGCGTAAATAGTGGGAGCCAGATAGTTTACCCTTATTCCGAAAACAAACGCAAACGGCGGCCAAAAATGCAATGCAAGTTGTGTAGGAAGCAAAAAAATCAGAAGGTAATTGAGAAACCTTTCTGCCTTAATGTAGCGGTCAATCACTTTTTCAACTTAACTACCAAATATCTATCCTCACCCTCTCCAACCGATTCCGTAGTTAGATCTTTGTCTTCAGAAAGCGCAAGATGAATAACCCTTCTTTGCCAGGGCTTAAGGTTGTAAAGACTCTGTGGTTCGCCTGTCTCTTTGGCTCTTTGGGCGGTGGAAACGGCCAGACTGTTTAGATAGTCTTCTTCTTTTTCACGATAGTCCCCCACGTTCACCACTACCCTATTCCATTCATTTGTTTTTTGTTTAAATAAAATTCCCAAAACCGTTTGTATGCTCGAAAGAGTTTCCCCTTTTTTGCCTATCAGAAGACCTGTTTCATCCCCTGCTTCAATGTCCACAACATACGCTTCATTTTCTTTGTCGTAGGAAACTTCAGCCTTTGCCCGACTGGTTGTCAGGCTCAAAAGTTCGTCAACCAGTTCTTGTAAGATTTTTATTTTATTTTTCATTTATTTCTTGTAAGTTTTGATTTTACCAGATTAATAGCTGGCGTCAAACTTCCCCAACCCGACATTGAAACCTGTTGCCAGACGTTTACTACAGAGAAAACCAGCCAGTAAAGCGCAAGTCCTGACGGGAATCTCAATCCAAAAATGAGAGTCATAAGGGGAAGTGTATAGGTCATCGAACTCTGCATGGCAACCTGCATATCATCAACCCCCGACTTGGTCTTTTTGGCTAGTTTTTCCTCTTCGGATATGTAAGGTGTTGTAATTTTTACGGATAGAAACTGTGCGAGTGTAGCCAAAAGAAGGAAAAGACCAGGAAGCGCAAACGGTATTCCGTGAATATTGAACGTGTCCGGCTTACTTATATCCAAATACAAAAACTTTGTGTTTATTGCCTGGCCCTGTGCAAATTTTAACGGTGCATATAAAAGAGCATTAAGTTTACCTGAGGCTATATCGGCTCCCGATAACGCTGCCGTAAAAACCTGGAAAAGTGCTATCAGCACCACAAACTGCAAAAGGTAGGGGATACAGCCGGCGGTGGGATTAATTTTGTTCTGTTTATAAAGCTCCGCCTGAGCCTGTGACAGTCTCATTTTGTCTTTCCCAAACTTCTTCCTTAACTTTGCAAGTTGGGGTTCCATTTCCCTCATCTTCTTCATAGACTGAAGGTATGGCTTGGTCAGGGGCCGTAAAAGAAAAATTAAAGCAAGGCTGAACACAAGTATCGCAACCCCCAAGTTCTGCCCCAAAAATCTATAAAAAAGAACAAGGCCGTTTGTTAACGGCTGTGTCAGAATTATTGTAAAAATGTTTCCGATACTTCCCATTTGATGTTTATTTTAGCTCAGGAACAGGATCAAACCCCGAACTACCCCAAGGGTGGCATTTCGCCAATCTTTTAAAACCCAGGGTTAAACCCGTAATCACTCCGTATTTACCCAAGGCTGTAATTGTATACTCAGAACAGGTTGGTGTAAACCTGCAAGCCCTGCCAAACATTGTCTCAAGAACCGGGGAAATAAATTTTTTATACGTTTTTAGCCCTGAAATCAAAAGTTTCTTCATTTTAGTAAACCACTGTCTTTAAGGGCCACGCGGACCTCTTTCATAACTTCGGATGTTGGCACTCTTGCTATTGATGTTTTTGCCAAAAAAACAACATCATAACCGTTTTTCAAATCTATACTAGAAATCCTTACGGCCTCACTCATTGCACGCTTAAATCTGTTTCTGTCGACAGCGTCTTTTGCAATTTTTGTCGAAACAATAAAAGCAAACTTGCTGGGGGCTTCGTCATTCCTTGAGAAGCGCGCAATTCCAAAATTTGCGGATTGGTAAACCTTTCCGGCTTTCTGCACGCGATCAAAGTTCTTTACACCGGTAAGTTTAAATTTCTTTGCAAGCATAAATCAGGAGGCTAGACCGAAAGATGTTTTCTTCCTTTTTCTCTCCTTCTTTTCAAAACCCTTCTTCCGTCCTTTGACTGCATCCTCTTTCTAAAGCCGTGAACCCTTGCTCTTTTTATTTTACTGGGTTGATAAGTTCGTTTAGTACTCATACGGCTGTAATTATAACAGAACTAATAGCTATACCGCAATAATTGGCCCTTGACTGATTGTGGATAACTTTGTAAATAGTGCAATACATGGACAACACTCAGGCGTGGAAAGATTCTCTGGAGATTATTAAGGTTTCTGTTTCTCCGGCTATTTTTTCAACCTGGTTTTCCCAAACCCATCTTGCCTCGGTTACCGATGCGGGGGAGAGGGTGGTCGCCGAAGTGGGTTGCCCGACCTCCTTTGCCAAGAACACTATTGAGACAAGGTATTTCGGTCTTGTACAGGATTCTCTATCCAAAGTTCTGGGGAAAAACTGTGACTTAACTTTTATAGTTAAAGGAAACCCTGCAAAACTTGTGTCCAATCAAGACTCCGCAGCTCCTCTTTTCTCACCGGAAAAAGACGGTGACATGCTTGAGGTCTTACAAAGAGCTCGGCTTAGACCAAGTTTTACATTTGAAAACTTTGCAGTTTCTTCCTCGAACCAAATGGCCCATGCGGCAGCCGAAGCTGTATCGCAAAGTTTGGGTGACGCTTATAATCCTTTATTTATTTGGGGTGGGGTGGGGGTCGGAAAAACCCACCTTATGGTTTCTGTCGGTAACTACATTCTCAGAAACAATTCATCAAAGAAGGTCTTTTTTTGTACGGGTGAGGATTTTACAAACGACATCGTCGAGGGAATAAGAAACAAAACCACGCAAGCGTTCAGGAATAAGTACAGAAAACTTGATTTGCTTCTAATCGACGATATTCAATTTATTGCCGGCAAGGACACTGTCCAGGAAGAATTTTTCCACACATTTAATGCCGTAACCTCAGTCGGCGGACAAATAATCCTAACTTCCGATAGGCCCCCTTCAGAAATCTCAAAACTTGAGGAGAGACTCAGGAGCCGTTTTGAAGCGGGTTTAATTGTTGATGTAGCTCCGCCGGATTTTGAGCTGCGGTGTGCAATAACTCAAATTAAAGCAAAAGAAAAAGGAATCGACCTAACTTCCGAGCAGGCCCAAATGATTGCGGCAAATTCCGAGTCGGCCAGAAAAATTGAAGGTCTTCTTACCAAACTCTTAACCGAGATCCATGTTAAAAAGGTTCCGATAACAAACGATCTTATTGAATCTTCCTTTGCAAAGAATTTGGAAAACGGGACAAGAATCACAAAAAGCACACCCGACGAAGTTACGGAGGTTGTTTCCAAATATTACCAGGTAGGAAAAAGGCTTCTTCTGGGGGAAAGCCGAGCCCGCCCGATTGCCAGACCCCGACAAGTTCTTATGTATCTCCTTAGAACCCATCTTGGAATTCCGTTGGAAGAAGTGGGAAGGGTAGTGGGGGGGAGAGATCACACTACTGTTATGCACGCTGTGGAAAAGATTACAGATTTGGCCATGCGCGATGTGCAAATCCGTGAGGATATTTTGAGGATAAAACAAAGCATTTGAGGACAAGTTTCGCAAATCAGTATTTATCAACAACCGCTTGAATGTTATCCACAAAATTATTCACATTTATTCACGCTCGTTATGAACACGAAGATGTCCCGAAACCCAAGTTTAATTTACAATTGTTTTCAACTTATCAACACCGCCTACTACTAGAACTACTAGTTAATATATGATAAGAAGAGAAAGATAAAATCAATGAAATTACAAATACTTCAGGAGAATTTGGAAAAGGCCGTAAGCATAACATCCCGCTTTGCCAGTGTAAAAGCACAACTTCCCATTTTGGGGAACATTCTTCTTTCAACACAAAAAAGTAAAATCTACATTTCCTCAACCAATTTGGAGATTTCAGCGTCGGTTCAAGTTGGAGCAAAAATAGACGAGGAAGGAGAAATAAGTATTCCTTCAAAAGTTATTTCTGAGCTGGTCGCGAACTTGCCCAAAGAGACCATATCTCTAACAGCAGAAAAGGAACAACTGAAAATTTCCGCTTCAGGTTTTTCATCGACCATTCTGGGAATGAACTCGTCGGATTTTCCGAAAGTGATCAACTCATTAAGTAAAGAAAAGGCAATAGTTTTTTCTCAGGAAGAGTTGTCTAAGGCTTTGGGACAGGTTGTTTTTGCCACATCGACCGACGAAACTAGGCCGATTTTGACCGGGGTTCTTTTTTTGTTTGGAAAAAATTCGATATCGCTTGTGGCAACCGACGGTTTCAGACTTTCGCGCAAGACGTTTTTGGTTAAAGAGGTTAAAGGAAGTGAAAATAGTGTAGTTATTCCGAAGGGTGTTTTGGGTGAGCTTTTAAGAACGGTTTCGGAAAACGGAGAGATTCTTTTCGGGTTACAGGAGAAAGAAAAACAAGTTGTATTCAGTCTTGGAGATGTTGTGTTAACCTCAAGGCTTTTGGAAGGGGAGTATCCTGATTTTGAGAAAATCATTCCTAAGTCTTCCAACATAAAAATTCTTTTAGATAAAGAGGAATTAACAAGAGCGGTTAAACTCGCCTCTATTTTTGCAAGAGAATCTGCAAACATAGTTAAATTACAAATACTAAAAGACGAAATTAAAGTTTCCGCCGAAAGTTCCTCTGCAGGAAGTCAGGAGACGAGCGTTGAGGCAAAGATAGAATCCTCACAAAAAGATTTTGAGATAGCCTTTAATTACAGATTTTTAGAAGACTTTTTGCATTCCGTTCAAGGAGAAGAAGTAAAAATGGAATTTTCTGGGGTTTCTTCTGCTGGAGTGTTTACGGACACCTCTGACAATTCTTATCTTCATTTAATAATGCCGGTAAAAGTTCAAAGCTGATTTCCGTTTAAATCAACCACATAATATTTGACGGGTGCCGGAACGCCAATTGCTTGCAAATCGAAAACGGCACCGGCAACAATACTTTTTTCCTGGGTGGCTGTCGCAGGAACTTTTAACCGGATTCTGAAAGACTGAGTGTTAAAATCGTAGACGGCTTCGTAGTTTGTTGTTTCCAGAGGAAGTTTTGAATACCATGGGTATTGTGTATTAAGAATCGTTAGAGCCTGACCATACTTGAGATCGTCAGGTAGCGCCGTACTGGTAACCAGGGGTGGAGTTGTTTCTGGAGTGGGGGATGGTGTTAGAGAAGCGACCGGCTTCGGTGTGGGGTGTTGCAAGACAACAACCACAAGAATGATGATACAAATTAATGAAACAGCACCGAGCACAATTATAAGTTTTTTCTTCATATTTAATTCTACTCCCCCCTTAGGGTTTACCGAACCCAATTATACTAATTGTAAAAGATTGTCCACTTGAAGTTTTTAACGGAATTGTTTCAAAGTGCCCCGAAGAATCCACTGAATAAAACCACCCCGGTTTATAAGGGGCATTCGATTCATATGTGTGGATACCTGCTGAGGATGAATCGGCAACGACGCCAACATGGGAGATGGCGTCTGGGCCGTCAAGAGAATTGTTAAAAAAAATAGTGTCGCCGGCGCAGACGTCGTCGTAGGTGGCGGCATTACCTGGAACCCATTTTCCAGGTTCATTTTTGAAATAGTTTACCATTGTGGGAAGAGGAAATGGAATGTTTTCGTTGATTGCCAGGTAAGATTTTGTTGCCATGTAATTGCACCAAAACATGTCTTGGCTGCCTATTACCGCTTCTTGATTAGGCGGGTTTGGGTTTTGTGCAAAAAGAGTGGCGTTCCAGAGATCTGGGTAATCGGAAGAGTGGTTATAGTATAGGTCAAACCCCAAAGAAAGGTTGTTGGCGATAACTTTTGCGCGGTTGGCAATTTCTGGAGAACAGCCGGCGGCACCACTAAGAGTGCCCGAACTCGCAGGTACAACATAAGCCCCGGAATTGATGACAAAAAGGATTAGTGCAACGGCAATTGGTAGGGAGAGGAGGGTTATTACAACTGGTACGACAATGGTGTCAAGGTAAACACCCGCAAGTCCGGTAAAAAACCTTCCTAAGCCGGAACTCAAACCGGAAAGAGATGACCTTAGTCCCGGAATGCCCTCATTCCAGACAGTGGCACCACCGTAACCGATCAACCCAGCTGCGGCTGCGGTTACAACAGACCCTCCTGTTAGGAAAAAAGCCGCTATGGCCGCAACGAACGCGATAGCAATTTTCCCGTATTTGGCTAAAACATCTTTGACTTTGCCAAGAATTTTTACCCCGACGACTTCGACAAAAAAGGCCACGACCGGACCCACAATCGGCGCGAGAGGGCCGAGGACCGGCACAAGAGCCGCCGTAATAGTTGCCGAAAGGCTAAGCCCCGTTGCCCCCTCCAAACCCTTTTCGGCTGCAACCTGGACCACTTTTTTAATGCCGAAATCTACTCCCGTTTTTTCTCCAAGCCAACCCAAAACAGGTGCTAAGCCTGAACCAACGGCAAGCTTTCCAAGAAAAGATCCCCCAACAGCTTCCCAAGCCACAGGCGACCCAAGTCCGGCGATTGGCAAAAGGGCATGTACAGCCTCATTGCTAAAAATGCTTTTAAGAGCGCTGTCTGCCGGCAGTTTTGTGATTTCTTGACTTAAAAAGGAGCCAACCTTAGAGAGAATATGAGCACGGACATTTTCTATGCCGAAATCGGTTAAGCCTTCTAGAAAAGAACCCTGCCGGCTCATCAGAGAAGAAAAACCCCTTGCGATTAGACTAAAACCAAGCTTATTAAACCCTTCTTTGGGAGAATTCGAGAGACTGATATTGAAGTCCGGCAGAAACTCTTTTTGGAAGGAGTCGCCGAAAGCGGCGCGGGTAACGGCCTGACTTATTTCCTGTCTGGTTGCTCCCTGGTCAGACAAAACCTGAACCCAGTTTTTTAGAGTATCTGCTGTGGTTTTACTTTTGATCGCGGCGTCAACCTGTCCAGGGTTTGCAGACATTGCTGAAAACAAAGATGTTTGAACAGAGAGAGAATCTTCCGTTTGTGCATTTTGAACAATGTCCAATGCAGCTTGTTTTGCCGCTGTGTCGGGAATGTTAGAAATTCTTGCCTTTATCTCCCCTTCGATTACCTCCGCCGTTCTGGGACCGTCAGCTTTGGCAAGTTGTCTTAACTTTTCTCCTTGCACGGTTTTAACATCGGAGGTTTTTTTGGCTTGGTAATAAAGCCCTTCATCTTTTAAATTGGCTTCCGCCTGTTTTGCTCTTGCTGCCGCCTTCTCGTAAAGTTCCTGTTGTATTTTAATTACGCGTTTTACTTCCGCTCCCGAATTTTCAATTGTTTTTTGTTCTTCGGCTTTGCTTTTTGCCGCTTTAGTTTTGAGCTCCTCGAGGTTTTTTGGGACTGTTTGTTGACCTTCGTTGTTGACGGGTGCAATAAGTGCCCACGAATCAAGAATTTTATTGGCACTGATTACATCGTTAGTCCCAGTGATGTGTTTTATATAATCTCCGAATTCTTTTGGAGTTTTCCAACTTAATCCGAGACCTTTTACAGACCAGGGTTTCGGTTTTACGCCCTCATATCCGCTTCCAAGAATTTCTTTCGGGAAAAAATTAGTGGCGGCTTCCTGGAGATCGAAAACAATTTCTTTTGTATATCCGAAGGGTAATTCTTTTGCCATATTATTTTACTTGGTACGGCCCGGTGTTGATTTTTACAACCTCCTGCGGTTTAGTTGTAATAAGTTTATTTTCTTCTTCAGACGCAACAACACGGATGGGGGCGTGGTGTGGTCCGGCAAAAAATATTCCCTCACCAACATTTGCTGCCAATAAGAGCTGTTTTTCTCCTTGGCTCAGATAAAAGACCTCACCAATCTTGTCTATTGCCGCGGGCGACTGTTTTAAAAGGACCTGCATGGCGCTGTTTGTAACGATGGCCTTTCCAATGTCCTGTCCGAGGAAGTCTTCGACGTCCTGCGTTATTGTAGTGAGTCCCAGGAAGTATTTACGGGCCCTCTTGACAACACTCCAAAGAAATTGCGCCGTGTCAGGGTATCTCATCATGTGCCAGGCCTCATCTACGATTAAAATTCTTTTCTTCATGTCCTTTTTGACGCGGGTCCAAATGTAATCGAGAATAATAAACATAGCAATTGGTCTAAGTGCGTCTTGCAGATCCTTGACTGAAAAGACGGTAAACGGATTTGTGATATTAATATTTGTTTGTTTATCAAAAATTCCGATGAAACTTCCCCTGACGAACTTTTCAATTCTTGCCGAGAGATCAAGCGCTTCAGGAACTTCCATTCCGATTAAGGTTTTATAAAGATCTTCCATAAGCGGCGGTTCTTTTCCTTGGGTGTCGGGATCCATTGTTATTCCCTTGGCTCGGTAGGTCATGACAAGCGCTCTATCGAGGAGGGCCTCCTGTATTGGGGTAATTGCTCCCATAATAACTTTCATTAAAGAGTGAAGAGAAAGAATCTTCAGGCCCAACTGATTTTCGCCTTCCTCTCGGATTTGAGAGAGATCAAACGGATTTATTTTGGCGGTCGAGTTGTAGGCGAAGGAAATATATTCACCTCCAACGGCAGTTGCAAGAGGTTGGTATTCGCTTTCGGGATCGATTACTATTACCTCAACGCCCGTCATAAGAGAGCGTAGTGCCTCAAGTTTTACGAAGTAGGATTTTCCGGCACCTGATGTTGCAAAAATTGTCATGTTTGCGTTTTCAAGGCTGAAGCGGTCGAAAATTATAAAGGATTCGTTTTGGGAATTAATACCGTATAAAACTCCTCGGTCGCTTGAAAGCTCGGTTGAAGTTAAAGGAAATGTCGTGGCAACGCTCGTTGTATCCATATTCCTTGTTATATTTAATCTGTCCATTCCGAAAGGCGCAGTCGAAAGAAACCCTGACTCCTGATCAAGAAGGGCGTGTTTACTTACAATGAGGAGAGACCCGAGTTGGGACTCTACCTGTTTGGTTATTTGGTTTAGCTCCTCGACCGAGTTGGCAGGAATTGTGATATAAAAGCTGAATTCGTAAAATCTTTCAATACCTTTTACAAGTTGTTCCTGAAGGGCCTGGGCATCTTCGAGTTTTGCTTGGGTTGTGGGGTCAACTATTTTTCCGCGTTCGATGTCGGTTGACATTTCCGCCTCCATCTCTGCAATTTTCCGTCTGAGGTCGTCAAGAACGCTTTTACCGTCAACAGGGTAAACATAAAAAGCAATATCAAGTGAAGTGTCCATGTTGATTACGGGCTCAAGCCACCCCGGGGCGACAAAACGCGGATATCCTCCTACAAAAATTGTTCGGAAATAAATGTCGTTAATTTTTATATAATCGAAATCCTCTTCTATTGATTGGGGAGCTATGGCGTCAAGCAGGTTCATTCCTTGCGAAATGGCAAGGTTGGGGTTGATTACCTTAGGCTTTACCTCATTTGGTTGAGTGGCCGGAGCGGGGTTTATTGTTTGAACCTGTTTTTGTTTTTTTGTAAATAAATTAGGCATTTGTTTGTGCGTGTTCCAGTGTTACCTCGGGTTCTTTTTTGACCGCGGGATGTTCGGGATTATAGACGGACCAGTAAAGATCAATTAAGTCTGCTGTTCCAAGTTGTTTGAATTTAATTCCAAGGCGGCCCGCCTGGCGGATTAAATGGTCCCGTCTTGGGTAGAGAGTTATTTTTGCTTTTTTGATGACATACGACTTGGGGAATGGCAATGGACCTCCGCGTTTTGTAATAGCTGCGACGGATTTTCCTATTCCGAGCTCAAGAGGTGATAAATATAAAACAATGAAAAACCTTTTTCCTAAGACATTTTTCTTTTTAACGGATTCCGTAATAAAACCCCGGTAGTCTTGCATAAGCTTGGCCAAAAGGGGGTGGGTGATTTTTTTGGCCTGTTCATCCAGAAAATTTAAATATGAGCTTACATCCTTCCTTTGTGTCAGAACGACTATTTGAACGGAGAAGGTAAGTGAATTAATCATGGCGGCGTAGGCGGCAATTACCGCTTCCTGCTCTTTTTCCGAAAGAAGACCAAAGTTAAGTGAGGTAGACTCCATTACAAGAGCTGCACCTCCGTCCCGGTAAACAACAACGTCATTTGTGATATCGGCAATAGGAAGATGCTCCTCGGTTGTTGCGGTTAAGGGTTTGTCGGGAATATTTAAATACGGAATTTTAGGTAATGCCATTTTTTAAAATTGTGCCGCCGGTTGAGCACTAAATTGATTTATCGCTTGAACGGCGTTCTCGGTTGCCATAACCCTTCTTCCTTGAACGAGAATCGGAGGAACGAGAACTCCTGTTGCGTCAAAACTTACCGGTGCAAATTGATATCCGTCTTTTTCGGTCACGATGTCATATCTTCCGCTATCAAGAGGGGTAACTGTAATGAAATGCCCAACCTTATTGCTTCGGAGGGCTCTAACCGGCCGCCCCGTCTCGTCTTTTATTTCCATTATTGCCCCCTCGACGATCTTTCTTTGTTCGTCGACCACCTGTCCGACCACCACATTTGGAGTGGTGGGGGGATTTGGGGGAGCGGCGTCAACCGAAAACATTGCCTGTTTGGTTGAAATCATTTCTTCACCTGCAACAATTGGTGCAACCTGTTGGGCAGTCATTTGGATTGTGGGGGTTCCGGATTGGGGTTTTTCTTCGACGACAAGATGAGGAGCTCCGGGGGAGGGAATTCTAACGGGTTCCATAACCGGGATTTGCAGGTTTTTCTCTGCCTGCTGGATGGGAATGTTTGCAACCGGAGCCGTCGGGGAGGTTTGGGATAAGGCCGGTGCACCCTTTCCTGCAAGTCCTGCGAAAATTCCGCTTAAGGTTGACAGAAAACCTTCCTCGGCGCCTTCAAGTTTGGCAAAGGAACCGGAGGGGTTTTTTGTCGTTGAAAGGTATGTTTTAAGGGCGGCTTCCTGTTCGGGTGAAGCAGTAGTCGGAGCCGGGCCCACTTCTTCGTTTTGGAAAAACTTTGGAGGGGTGGTTGTTTTTTTCCAGAAAAATTCGGTAGGGGTATAAATTGCTTTAAAAAATGCAAAAATCCAGCGTTCAAGAGGTCTTTCTTCTAGGGGCATAAAAGCTAAGGCTACGCCAAGAATTACGGAGATTATTGCCAGCGGCCATTTAACTATTCCGATAATAGGAGCTGCGTAGAAAATGATTCCGGCCAAAATTCCTCCGGCAAGCTGGAAGAATTGTTTAAGAGTCATATCTCCCACAAGTCGGAATTGATACGAAGAAATTTGTTGCGGAATAGGATGTTGTTCCATAGGACAGTAAAAGCAGTGAACTCTACTCTAGGTTAAGATTACTGCGTGAAGAATGTTGTGCAAGATGAAGCTGTTTTCACAGGTGAAGTTTATAATAAAGGTCGTGCTGAGGTGCTTAGGGAGCTAAAATTTTTGTCGTTATGAAAATTTTAGCAGGCCACCTCAAAGCCTAATTTGTTTATTTTTTCTTTATAACCTTTCGTTTGAGTAGCGCTTGTGCAAAACCAAAACCTTCGGTGTTGAACTTGTATTCAACAACTTCCCAACCTGTAGCCCCGAGTTTTGCAAGACACCTCGCAAGGACAGTTACCGGATAGTTACTACCCCAAACGTCTTCGCGGATTTTTCTGGAAGAAAAGATAATCTCAGAGCAACCATCCGGGCGGGGATATTCGACGGTGGTGAATTCATTCTTACCAGTATAGTTTTTTAAGATTTCTTTCTCTTTGCCTGAGCTGTCAAAAGACTTGGCAATTAAGACCTCTTTCCAACTAAATCGCCTCAAACTATCAACCCACGCTGGTTGATAAAGCTTCGACTTGGCATATTCAAGACACCTATTCTTCAGCTCTTCGTTGATTTTGGTCTCCTCCTGTTCAAAACTCAAAGTTAGTACACCATATTCAAAGATGTCCATAGCAGCCTCCTTTCAAGGCCCATTTCTGATTTTTAACGACAAGGTGCAAAAAACTCGCCTGCTATGAATAACTTCATAGTTGGAGCGAATTATAGGTTTATAACCTTCGGAAGTCAAATTATGGGACACGTTGTGAAGAGTTTTACCCTTCTGCGTTCATTAATCTTGCTTATCAACCCACCAGCACATGTGCTACAATTTTGTTATGACAGAGAACATCAGGCGAGGACCGGAGAATTCGGAGCCTGAGCCCGGAAAGGAAGCCACAGACGAAGCTGAGGCCCGAAAGTATTCGTCAAGAGAAACCATGGCGGAATCGCTCGTGAGGGGTGCCGAAACTCCCTTTAAACTTAATTATGGCTTAAGACGCCTTGAGGCAATAATAGAAAACCCTCATATTACTAGCAACTTAAGAGAGCATTATTCGCCACCAAGGGAAGCAACCACAATGCTTGATCGGGGAATGAGCATGGAAGTGACCATTGAGGAACTTCAGGGTATGGGAATAATAGGAGAAATCCTCGATCCGAAATCGGGCAAGGCAGACCTGTTGGATGAAGACTACGAAGGAATGGCAGTTCATATAAAACGGACTGAGAAACTTGAAGGGGGTAGGTATAAGGTCAATATTGAATATTTTTTTGGTACAGACGAGGAGAGAAAAGAACTTGCGGTTGCATATAAAACCGCTGCCCTTGAGCTTGAGTCGAGAGATATATTGGGCGCGAACTTAGGTATTAGGAAAAGCAAAAGATTTAGGGATAACCTAGAGGAGCTTACTGACATTCTCCACAGCGATCAAATCCCGGTGTTTAGACCTGAGCATCTTCAAACTCTTTTTAATTTGCCGAGTCTTGAAGAACTGAAGAGCGGAAAAAGTATCGAGACCGCACACGGGTTAGGGGATTCTATCGAAGAAGCCTTGGTTTGCAATTTGATAATGCTGAATTCCGGGAGTAAAGAAAGGATGTTAAATTTTTTGAAACGGCCTGGGGTTCAACACCTGATTTCAAAAATGGCTAAAGAGGAAGAAGCGAGAAGGCAAGACGTGGAAAGGAAAGGTCTCGGAGGATTTGAACCTCAACTACCAGAATCGGAGATAGAAATGAGAGTCCAAAATCTGAGGTATACAGATGAACAATGGAAGAAAGACAATATTGGTGACGTTGAAAGTTGGGTGGAGGATAAAGACAGATTACTCGAAGATAAGGACGAAAATAATCCTGCCTCCTGGAGAGTCGAAAAACGTGGGAACCTTACCAAATACTCAAACATTGTCGCGTGGGGAGGCAAACCGGGCGAATTTGGAACCAATAAAGAAAAGTGGTTTGTTGAGAATGCTGTGGGTAACCTTTCTGGAAGTGTTGAGGCTGCCTGGATTGCCGCAACGTTCCTGAGGGCCACAGGTGTCTTTGCTTGTGAGGGGTATGTGGCGTGTCGAGGAACAAATAAGTCTCTTTTGCCTTTGGGCGAAGGAAGGTTTTATTCCGGAGACGATACTGGAAAGTTTTTAACACTCTTGTTTAATCGCAAGGAGGGTTATAAAAATCGCGCATCCGGGCTGGCACGAATGTATATGAGAATGCCTGATTTGGCCGGAGCCATGTGGGACTGGGCACAAGTTGTCGTCGGAGTTGATAACTCGAAAGGTTGGGAAGTAGAAAAGCGCCTTTCCATGATAGATGCATGGCTTGGAACGGCGGAGCAAGCGAAAAGAGACCTCGTTACAAACAGAAGAGTTGAAATTACGGATCCGAAGCGTTTTATAGATGGGATTAAAGGAAAACTTAGAGATAAGAAAACCGGAAAGGATCGAGAAGCCTATTTTGAAAAAGTGAAGGAGGAGCCTTATCACCGGCTAGGCGATCTTAACTTTTTGTCCTTGGAACAAGACAGTGGTGGCACATATACCACAATGCAGTGGCTTGGAGGTAATAGGCAGGGTCCGACTGGAGTTTATACTGAGGAAATGAGAGTTGACGATATTACCGATGAAGATTTTACTTTGAACAACCTGAAAAAATTAACCAAGTATATTGGCATAGTGTTTAACCCGATAGTTATGACAAAAGGTTCCCCCCACCTTTATGGGAACGCGAGCGAGGTAAACGAAGCACTGAAGGTAATCAAAAGGAATTATTTTGAGAACTTAATGTACGCGAGAATCTTTAGCGAAGCATTCGCCAAGAATGTTATGAGCAAAACCATGAGGCTTACTAATCCAGAAACCGGAAATTCAGTAGAAGTTTCATCTGCACTTTGGGCATACGAACAAATCAAAGAAGCGTTAAAGGACAATCCTGCAACAGATGAAGACTTAGTTAAGCACTATCTTGATGACCCCAACCTTCTAGCACAAATTCGGGACACAAACGGGGTAAAGGCAATGCTAAACGAAGTTAAAGGTAAGTTTCACGACGATGTCGGCAGAGTGACTGGAAAGAACGTCTTCTAGGAAAAATTGACCCAACTTATTCGAATATCTCTTCCTCTTGTGGTCCCTGCGGAATATTAGTAGGCGCAATCGGTTCACCCTTCTTCTCGGCTGCTCTACCTACCCTACGCCTAAACCCGGCTGTATTGGCTTCCAAGAATTGCTTTCTGGCAATATCAACATATTGACCAGCCGTTTGTCCATAAACATTTCCAACCGGGCCCAGAGCTTCACCAATTGCGGTTCCATAGGCAAACGGCCGGCCGCTTACGATGCCTTTAACCACATCTTCGACTTTCGGGATCAGCGAAAATATCATAAAACTTACACCCACAAAGAGTAACGCCATTACATCATTTCCCCCTCCAATGAGAGGTGGCCAACCCGTACTGGGAGCAAAAAGAATGCCGCTGGTTTCACCAGGTATAAAAGCTAAAAGAGCCTGCCAGTGGAAGTCCAACATTGCCCCTCCAAGCATATTGCCTGCAGTATTAAGAAAAACAAAAGATAAGGTTAACAAGAGTCCTGTAACAGGGAAGATTACTAAGTTTGCGGCAAACGATTTAAGCCAGGAGCTAAATCCGGTTCCCGGAATAATTACCCCAAAAGCAATTTGGAACGGAGCTACTATTGTTAATAATAACACTTGCGCAAAAGCTTTTAATAACATCCACACAGTTTTGATTGCGAGTATAACTATCACTACAAGCATAACAACAAATACCACCATACCGATAAGCACTGCGGCCGCAGGTAAAACCCCCAAGCTTGTTATGGATGCGAGTATCCCTCCGTTGACAGATATGACAGCCCCGAAGATAGTTACACTGAAGAGGAGTATATAAAGAAGAAGCACGCCGAAGAGACCGGCAGATACCCCAATCTTGCTATTTATACCAACATACCCGGTTGTCATAAATTTGAATATTGTTGCAGGGTCGGTTGCAAAGACATTATGTCCGACGCTGGCCATGGCCAGACTTAAGATACCAATAACAACATACATAAGATCAATAAGAAGCCCCGCAATTGCATAGGAAAAAGTTACCAAGATTAATGCCACAATTAGTTTTGGGATCGCCGACTGAACTGAAATTACGACCTGTGGGGATATTTTTACCCTAAACATTATCATGAATGCGAGGACAATAGCAGCGAGCACAAAAAGCCCATAGACAAAATCTCTCGAAGCCGTCCAGAGGTCCTGAATTACAGTAAGAGCTTGAAAACCGAACCCTGATGTGGTTTGTGCGTGGACCTCTGTGACGAGGGAGAATTTCTGGCCCAAGTTTTTGACATAGGAAATAAACGAGATGGGCCTGTCTGATGCGAAAATCATTGAAGCGAGACTCTCATGAGTTGTTGCCAAATTCGAATTAGTACTCGCGTCGGTTAAACCTAATTGTTTTGATAAGTTACCTAAACAGGTCGTGAGGTTTCCAGAAAACAGACATACAAACAAGGGTTTATCGGGAATTATCATTGAAAACAAACTGTAAAAAATCCACTGGACCTGGGCTGCTGTATAGCGCTCCCCAAAAATATCGCTGGAATTAGTTGTGTCGTAAACCTTGCTGAACCATTCAGGGAAGCTACTGTCATACCAGGTGTTTTCACTATCCGCTTTAGCAGTAAGAAGCGGCGCAAAGGAAAAAAGAACAGTGAGTCCAAGAAGTATGGATATGAGCAGTTTTTTGAGCATACTAGGTAACTTATTCTATAGCCCCGCTGCAATAAAGGGAAGTGCTTTTTATTTTCCCGGCACCTTTATAGGATAACAGGCAATGTTTTGACTTGGTTGCAGCCATTTATAAATTTGCTCTATGCCGGAAATATAAGCGTTTGAGTTATCTGTTGGATTACATTGTCCTGGCTTAAACATTGCTCCGAATATTTCCATAGAACATTTTGCAGTTGAGTTGCCCGTGCATGTTTGCAGATAGTAAGCCGGTAAATTTAGAAACGCGTGAAGTTGGTCTTCAAAATGATCGGCTTTAATGTTTCCATTAACATC
Source organism: Candidatus Microgenomates bacterium (assembly GCA_049519355.1). Taxonomy (GTDB): domain Bacteria; phylum Patescibacteriota; class Microgenomatia; order UBA8517; family UBA8517; genus JBEKQV01. The sequence continues at coordinate 289,548 of JBEKQV010000001.1, forward strand.
GTATTGGGTTTTAATATTTTGATCGTTGACCCCGAAATCCTGTACTTGCTGGCAGTATTCCGAATTTGGATCGCTGTTGCCGGCAGTTAAACAAATTCCCTGATAGTTGCTTGCCCCGCTTTCATTGAGCCAGATAGCGAGAGTAAATATCGGATCAACCCCTGCACTTTGAGCAGCACTTACAACCTCGTCAAACTTATCAATTCTAGGGTTCCCCGCACCCAACCACCTTGTTGCCAAGTCGGTGAATTTCGCCTTGAGCCCTGAAATATCCGTAGTTGACGGATTGTTGTTGCAGTTTGCCGAACAAATATCGGTTGAGGCGGTGTTTGACGCGTTAATACACAAAGAGGTGTTGTTTGTAGAGGGAAGCTCTGATCCGTATCCCTTTGGTCTAAGCATTGTCTGAATGCCGTCCAAAAAATATGCCGAGATTCCACCAAGATGAGGAAGATTTAGAGTCGCATCTGTGTTTACGCCGCCGCCTTGGTAACTAATGTTGGTCGATCCGGGAATATCTAGAATACAGGCAACAGGGCCGTTAGCCCCAATTTGTGGGGCGAGCCTCCTGAAAATTGACGTAGGCCCGGCTACAAGAGTTGACCAAAGCTGGTCAAGTCCGGGGGAACTGGATTCTGTTGTCAGAGTTACATAAACATCTTTTGTACAAGATTGAGTCGGTTGGGTAGTTGCACAAATGGCGTTGCAAATATCCCGGGGGTCGCCGTTTGCCAAACATTTGGAAAGACAGATAGGGTCTACCGAGTTGATAATTGGATTGAAATTGCAGGAAAACTGTGCGTTATATTTGAGGTCTCCCATTATTTGTTTGGCAAATAAATTATCTCCGGCGTTAGTTCTTACATCGGTCGATACGCAGGCGACGTCGGATGGAGCACTTGCTGCGCCTGCGGAGGGGTTTAGATCTTTACTGATAAAGGTGCTTTGAAGTAGGGATCCAAGTTGGTTTGTTTCTTCAACATGCGGGTAAAAAAGTTCAGCCGGTGTCTGTCCTGTAAAGGAAACCCCGGTTACGCTTACTCCTGCAGTTTGGCTTCCGGCTGAAGCGGAATTGACGCTGATGTTGCCGGTTACGTCTTCAGTCGAGGATAGGGGAATGTAAGAATAAAGATCGGCATATCTATTGGGTATAAGGATATTGTTAAAACAAACAAGATAATTGATTACAGGCACAATGACGCAGGTTTCCCCTTTCCATTCGTTATAGGCTTTTTGGTAGGTTAAAGTCGTAAAGGGAATGCCGTTTGGATCTTTTTCCGACGGAAGCGGTGGAACTTTTTGGTTCCAAATACCTTTCAGAGATGGCTGGATGTATGGATAAAGATCCGGTGTTACCAGTTTGGTAATTTGATTGGCAACTGTGTTGATTCCGTTGGCTACATTGTTGAGAGGGGAAAGAGCCCCTTTCCAAGAGTTGAGTCTTAGTACGGAATCTGTGGGATGGACAGGGGCTGGGGTGCCGTCGTTATTATAACAAGGTGTGGGGGAAAGCGAACCCAGTCCGAAAATGTCGCCAATAATTCCAAGTTGATTTTGGCCACACGCGACAATTTGGTTGTGGTTTGTGCCGGCAGCGACATTACTTATTGTCTGGATTCTTTGTGCGTCTAAAACCGGTCCGGGAAGAAGTTTGTTTATGGGGCCAGAATAATTTACTGCGGTGTCGTTGTTATTTTCCGAAGAACCGTTTTCTGCGCGGTTTTGAACCCCGTTAAGATACCAACTTACATAACCGTTTACTTTGTCAGCATCGCTTAAAGGTGGTGTTGACGGGGGCGGTTGGGAGTTTGGAACATTTTGGGTGTTTCCCAAAAAAGGCAGCGTTGCGTTTGCGAGATTAATAGCAACGTTAGGAATGTTGACGGATTGGCTAAATGTGCAGGTAACCTTTCCGTTTAATTCGGTGCAAGTACCATTTCCTGGGTAGGTTCCGGTAACAGTGCTATGTAAGATTAGATTGTTGCCGCAGAAACTAGCGGATTTGGATACCGTTGCCTGGCAGGGGCTAGCCTGATAAGGGCGCAGAGAATCATATTCGGTATTGCTGGTGGCGTTGCACGGAAACGGAGTGGGGGAAGGGATTGGGCCGGGGGGTGTTGTTTGTGCCGAAACCGATAAATTTTTTAAATTTGTTGCGATAAGTGCGGTCAATGCTGTGGCGACGAAGACAACAAGCAGAAGTTTTTTAAGAAATGTCATCACAACTCATTATACAGTTAAATTTTAAGGGCCTGGGGAAACAACAACATTAAACTGAGTGACATTAACACCTGTGATGTTGGAAATTAGGACCAATATCAGATAAGAGACAAGAATAATAATTAGACCGGCAACGGCATAAGTTAATGTTTTTTTTGCCGTTTCAACCGCCTTCGGATCACCGCCGGAGGTTATGTATTTAAATCCACCGACAATCAAAATAACGAAAAGTACAATTCCGGCAAGACCCAACACAAGGCTTATTGTTCTTTGGACGAGGCAGCCGAGATTTCCTATAGTACCGACACCGTTAATAGGGGTGCAGTTCATATAAAAACAATTCTAGACCAGTCAAAGAATTTGAGCAAGCAAGAAAGCAAATTAAATTGGGCTGATTGTCAGATTGAAGATGTCGACGTGGAAGAATACTCCGATAAGTTGGACTATTGCCCAAGCGGCAAAGACTATTACGAGACCCACAAGAGCTGCGGTAATTTGATTTCGTGCGGCTTCCGTTTGAGCTTTATCTCCGCCTGAGGCGATCCATCTAATTCCACCAATAACCAAAATGAAGAAAAAGACAACCGCAGCAACTACTACGGTTACTCTGATAAGACCGGAAATAATTTCCGGAACCGTAAGACCAGCAATGCCAGCGAACTCCTGGGTTCCTGTTGGTTGAAGTTGAATTGTTGTTGTGGCTTGTGCAAGCAATTTTTCCATGTATCTATATTATTGGGTAACAAGAAACCTTATGTCAAGAGTCAGTATTCTACTTATTACGGCGAACCGGTTAAGGTTGGTAAGGTTAGTTTAAGTACTTGGATTCCGAACAATGAAAAAATAAGTTGAAGTACAGCAAACACTGAAAAAAGGATAATAATTCCAATCAAAGCGTTTGAAACCGTTCCCCTCGCGGTTTCGATTGCTTGTTTTTCACCAGCTGACGAAATCCATTTAATTGCACCAAAAATTAGCATAAAGAAAAAAATAACAATACCAATTGCAATTGCTATGGTGATTCCAGAGAGAACAGCATTCTGCAAAAAAGTAACTCCAGCGTTTCCTGTTGGGCCTGTATTTGGAGCCGGTAAAACTGGATTAGTAATCATTTTTATTATATGGCTGATGTTGGAATTGTGATTGGTGTACCGCCTCCACATTTTCCACCGCCAACCAAAGTAAATAGACACTGAATATTCAAAATATTGTTAAGTCCTAGCAAATAACCCACAATTTCTATTATAAAAAGTGCAACCAACACGATAGCCAGACCAATCAACCCTGTTGTAATTTTCTTTCTTGCGTTTTCTAATGCCTGCTTGTCTCCACCGGAACTAATTATTCCGATTGCACCAGTAATAAGTGTAAAAATTGCCCAAATGACTGCAATAATTGTCATAACACCAATGACTCCTGATATAAAATTTGTAAAGATTCCAACAGGGTTTGTGGAAGGATTTGCTAATGGGCCGTTACCAACGCCCTTAAAACCTCCATTTGGAGCGATCTGGATATCTGCTAGTGGATTTTTCATGGTAAAGTTGGGATAGACGGATTAAGAATCGCCGTTGCACTTCCGAAAATTAATAAGCCAAAGATTGCTGCGAGCAGAAGCGCCCCGGCGGCGAATGCCAAACCCAATGCAGTTTGCCATATCTTTGCCCAGGCCGCTTCTACTTTTTTAGGATCATTTTCTGCAGACATGAATGCATAGCCAGCAAGGATAAAGTTAAATAACGCATAAACACCAGCTCCTATTATTAAAATCCAAACAACATACTGTATTAATGTTCCGATAGCAGCACCTGGCTGCTCTCCATACTTTGCAAGCGGCGATGGGGGAGCAATGGTTCCGAATGGGCTGTCTGCCAAAAGATTTTGCATTTAAATAATATTGTTTATGTTTAAGAGTTGCAGAATCAATTTTACTATCCAGTATGATGCAAATACAATAACAAATCCGATTACGGCCGAAGTCAATGTTTTTTTGGACTGCTCGGCTTTTTGAGGATCGTTTTGACCGGCACTTCCAATCATTCCGATTCCACCTAGAATAAAAAAGAAAAGGAGAATGAGTCCGGCAAGGACAAAGGCAATATTAAGAAAAAGAGAAACGACACCGCTAACTCCATTGAGACTTTGGAGTGAGTTGTTTGTGTTACTAAAGAAAGTATTTCCGATATCCACAAGATTATTGTATTACGTAGTGATGCTCAAGACAAGTCAAAATTCAGTTTATTTAACCCCAAAGACTTGCCCGAAAAAGGTGCCTTGAAGATGAAATATCTGGCCGAATAGTTGAACGATTACGAAAGCAAAAATAACAATAACAAATCCAATCAGGGCATTGGTTATTTTCGCTTGTGCCGACTGGGCAGCTTTTGGATCGCCCTGGGAGGTCATCAGTTGGAAGCCACCAAGGATGAGGTAGATTAAAAGGCCTATTGCCGCTGCACTAAAAATATATGGTAACGCCCTTCCAATAACTTCGCCGATATTAGCTGGAATTTTATTGTTTGGAAAGGCTCCTGTCTGAATTTGGTTTAAATTTAGTACTTGAGCTAGCATTTTTATTTAGCAAGACGGCCCGAAACCAAACTTGCACAGTTGCAGTATATCAATTCCGATAAATTTTAATATAAAAACCGAGAAAACGAGAAGTATTAATCCTGAAATTGCTGAAGTCAAAAGTTCCTGGCCAGCCTTTAGTCTTTCTGGGTTTCCGGTTGCAGTCATAATCATGAATCCGGAGTAGACCATTAAAAGAAATGCAATTCCACCGCCAATTCCGACCGCCCATTTTAATATAAATGAAAGGAAGTCTGTTTGCCCGTTTGGCCCTAAAATCGGAATGCAACCGATTGCGGTATTTATTCCACTTCCATTAGATCCACAAGTTGGTGACTGAGAGGGAGTTGGACTGGAAAGACTGGTCTGTACCGCGGCATTGATAGTAGCAGCTGAACCAAGGAACAAAACCAAGGCAATTACAATTAGGAAAAACTTTTTCTTCACACTTTATTCTAATCCAACTGGCCGAAAAGAAAAAGATAGAGGCTGTATAATTAATTGAAATGCAACACAAAATCGGAATTCTTTTTGCAATTTTTGTTGTTCTCTTTGCATCCTGGCGACTCGCCAATATTGTTAAAGCCGATATAAATAGCGATTGTCAAAACGAGTCTGCGGACCAGATAGTTGCTGAAGGTAAAACCGATGTTTGCACACAGATTCTTGGAAGCATTGCTTCTGCGATTGGGGCAGCCAACGCAACTAATCAAAAAAACTTATCCCAACTTCAATCGCGGTTAAACAGCTTAAATAGCAAACTTGGTGCTTTATCGGCCGAACTTACAAAGACGGCTGCTGATATTACCAGCAGGGAGGAAAACATGGGTTTTACTCAGCAAATACTTGATCAAAAGACTGCCGATTATTATAGATTTTTGCGTCTTTATGATCCGATTACCCCTTTTCTTTTTGCCGACAGCGCGTCTGACGCTTTTCAGCAGCTTAGTTTAAGGCAAAAGGCTCAAAGTGCGGATGTAAGCGCAATTGAACAATATGCTAATGAAATAACTGGCTTAAAAAACAGCCAAGCCTCTTTGCAAAAAAGCCAGGCTTCGGTTTCCATTGTGCAAAAACAAATATCTCAACAAACTTCATTTTTGGCCGGTGAGGTCGCAAAAGCAAATGCGGCACTGGCGAGCATTTCCGCCAGACAGCAGGCTTTTATTGCCGCAAAGTTAGCCTCTCTTGGAATTTCCAGAAGCGCTTACAATCTTAACGGCGGCTGTACTGATGATAGAAACATTGACCCCGGTTTTTCTCCGGCCTTTGCATTTTTTACATTTGGGGTACCCAATAGGGTAGGAATGGATCAATATGGCGCCTACGGTAGGGCGAATGCAGGCCAATCTTCTGATCAAATCCTTAGGGCATATTACAATTTCGACGGTTACCAGAATTTCAGTAACAGCATAAAAATTAGCGTGCAGGGTTACGGCAGTTATAGTCTTGAAGATTATGTTAAAAGAATTTATGAGGTTCCTGACAATTGGCCGATGGAAGCACTTAAGGCACAGGCAATTGCGGCAAGAAGCTATGTACTTGCTTATACAGGGAACGGGGCCGGATCGATTTGCACAACTCAGGCCTGTCAGGTATTTCAACCAAACCCTAAAGGCGGAAACTGGGAACAGGCGGTTAATGCGACGGCGGGACAGGTTATGGTGCAGGGCGGGTCTCCAATAAAAGCCTGGTTTTCCGCAACTCACGGAGGGTACGAATTTACATCTGCCGATATTGGTTGGAGTGCAACTCCCTGGACGAAAAGGCTGGTCGATACCACAAACGGAAGTGCCGGAAGTTTTTCCGATCTTTTTAATAATGCCTATGACAAGGCCTCTCCGGTTTTTTACTGTGATTGGGGAAGTCGTGCGCAGTACAATAAAACCGCGTGGCTCCAGTCCTCAGAGTTGGCGGATATTGTAAACGTTGCGCTTTTGGCAGAAAAAGACGGTTCCACTAAATCTCATTTGTATCAGACGGATAAGCCCAATCCCGAAGGAACAGATACCTGGAGTTCCGATCAAGTGAAAAGTGCGCTTTCCGGAGACGGTGTCACACCGTTTAATTCAATTTCGGGAGTTTCCATAAACGCGGACTTTGGAAGCGGAAAAACATCGTCGGTTACTTTTAGCGGAGATGCCCCCTCACAAACCATAGACGGTAATGATTTTGAGAACTATTTTGATTTGAGAGCACCCGCCAATATTCAAATAGTCGGTCCCTTATTTAACATCGAAAGAAGATAGAGCGTGATATAATTCCCTTAGAATGCCGGATGTATTTGTTTCTCCAGATGAACAGCTTCGGGACATGCCACCAGTCTTACCGGAGAAAGAACCTGTAACTGAGGTTCAGAAAAGTGCTTTGCCTGGACATTCCCATAATGTTTTTTCATCATTCTCGCTATATCCTGATGATCTTGATTTTGAGACCAAGGAGGATAATGAAAAAATTATTCTGATGCTTAGGCATCACCCGATTGTTAACGTAAAGTGGATCGCAATTACAATTGTTCTTCTTTTCGGACCAACCCTTCTCAATATTTTTGGAATATTTGGCATGCTTCCTTTGGGGTACTCGCTCTTTATAACACTGGCATGGTATCTCCTTACTTTTGCCTACGCCTTTGAAGGTTTCTTGAGTTGGTATTTTGATGTTTATTTTATTACCACAATGAGAATAGTTGATATTAATTTTTTAAATTTGATTAACAAAAAAGTTTCGGACGCTGAAGTGACCAAAATTCAGGACGTGAGTTATACTTCGGGAGGGTTCTTGGGTGCTATTTTTAATTTCGGAAACGTTTTTATTCAAACCGCTGCTGATGTGCAGGAGTTTAAGTTCGGTAATGTGAGCAACCCTGAAAAAGTCGCAAAAATTTTGGATGATTTTATGGTTAAGGAAAAATAATCTATGGCGGACCTATTTACAAACGGATTAAATGTCTGGTTTTTGGTTAAGGCGCTTGCATTGGTACTGACCGGGATGTATCTTGTTTTTGCATTTGTGGTGATTAGACAGGTAAAACTTATGACGGAGACTCTGCGGGTTGGATTTGAGAGAGAGGTCCGCTCCCTGAGCTACCTGCATTTGGCTTTCGCGGTTTTGGTTTTTCTAGCTGCCCTGGTCGTTTTGTAAAGGCATGTTGGAAACAAATAGCGCTAAAGTGACGGCGACACCGGGACTATCCGGTTGGGCGCAGGTTTATGAGTTTACTTCGACGGAACCCGAAAAAATTCTCAGAAGAGGCAAACTTTTTGCTGTAGTTGCCACAAAAAAGGGTGGTGTGGGAATAGATAATATAACAGCAGGCAGGGAGGTTGTCGGAAAACTTCATGAGGAATATTTTGGTTTGGGAGATGAGAAACCCTTTAATGCGCTACGGAATGCGGTTCAAAAAACGATTACTGAGTTTAAGGAAAACTGGGGTGACTTGGAAATTGTAGCCTGCGCTTTTGTAGATGGAGTCGTTTACTCTTCGGCGGGGGGAGGCAGTAGGGTAATTATTTCGCGGGAAGGATCCATGGCGACAATCTTGGATAGTAGTGAGGAAGTCATAGCCGCATCGGGATTTCCAAAGGAAGGCGATATTTTACTTCTTGCCACGAAAGTTTTTTTTGAAAAGGTCCCTGTCGATACAGTAAAGGCGGCGCTTGCCTCCGGTAGTGCAGAGTCCGCGGCGGAAACTTTCTCCCCGGTGGTTATTGGTACGGATGGAGATGGAACAACAGGGGCTATTATTATTAAATTTGATACCGGAAAAGAAATGAAAGCTGAAACTCCTGCCCCGGCGGCTCCATTGATGACAGAAAAGTCACAAATAGACGTCAAAAAGAAGTTCTTGGGTTTCATAAACAAAATTTCTGAACGGTTTCCTAAAAGAAGTGTTTACATTAAGTCAGGAATGGGGGATGAGGCGGTGTCCAAAAGCCGGAAACTTACCTTTTCGGTTGGGGTGATCCTTCTGGTGATTCTGGTTGTCAGCGTTGGTTTTGGTATCAGACAGAAAAAGATAAATGATTTGCAGAAGAAGTATCAGGGAATTCTGGCTCAAGCCACAAGTGATGTAGATCAGGCAATTAGTCTAGCCAGTGCCAACCCCGACGGGTCTAGGGCACTTTTCACCGACAGCGAGCAAAAACTTCAAGAAATTCAGGCGCTCAATGTTCACGATCCAAAAGTTGACGAATTGCAAAAAAAGATTGAGGAAAGCCGGGGCGCGGTTCTTGGCGAGTATGATGTCTCCCCCCAGCTTTTTCTTGATTTGGAACTTTTGTCCTCTGGATTTAAAGGGGATTCTATAAGTGCCTCAAATGGGAGTATCTATATTCTTGATAAGACCGGTAAAAGAGTTGTTAGTGTTGCAGTTGATACAAAAAAGAGCCTGGTGGTAGCTGGCCCCACGGTAATAAACGAGGCTTTTGGAATGGCTTCGTATAACGACAATGTTTACATCTTGACTTCGGACGGAATATATCAACTGGGTTTGAGTGAAACAAAAGTGGTTGACAAAACCTGGTCGGGAGACGCGCTGATAAACGCATTTGCCGGGAATCTTTATGTCCTCGATAAAAGCGGAAACGCAATTTACAGATATTCAGGTGAACCGGGAAACACTTTTGGAACTCAGCAAAGTTGGCTTTCGGGTTCCACAAAAGCGGATTTTTCGGGGGCGGTGGATTGGGGGATGGACGGAGCGATATACGTTTTATACCCAAATGCAAAGATTCTTAAGTATAGTCTCGGTTCACCTCAAAACTTTTCTCTTAACGGAGTGGTTCCGGAGATAGGCAATGTCGATGCGATTTATGCGGATCCTAACAACCAGTACTTTTATCTTTTGGACAAAGCCGGAAGGCGTGTAGTGGCTGTAGACAAAAAGGGCAATTACAAAGCACAGTACACCAGCGATCAGATAGGAAGCGCTACTGGCCTGGTTGTTTCGGAGGCACAAAAAGAAATAATTCTTCTTACAGGGGATAAACTACTTTCAATTCAAATATAGTGGAGACGGCGGGAATCGAACCCGCGTCCGAAAAACGTGATAACAAAACTTCTACAAGCTTAGTAAATTTTTAAATTTCTTCAGAGTTTAAGCCAATTTACAGGCAACCAAGAATAAGATTTATTTAGTCTTTTGCTTAGGTCTTTAAATCGTTAAAACCTAAGCAGCATCTCGGATTGGTTTACACTCTTTTGATCCGGCCGAGAATCAGATCTCAGAATGTTAGCTTAAGCAAACGCTACCGCGTTGTAAGCTAAAGCTGGCTTTTGTAAAAAAGTAGCTTTTGTTTTTTAACCCTAATGTTAAGACTTAGGATCAAGGTCTGCTTGCAGTCTTGTCAAAGAGCTTTCCGTCGAAACCGATCGTCCCCGACCTAAATCGAACCTTTCATTGCCTTATCTATGTCTCGGTTTATGTCGCGGCGCTTAAGAGCCTCCTTCTTTTCGAACTTGCGTTTAGCCTTTCCAAGCTCAAGATAGAGCTTTATTAAGCGGCCTTTATTATACACCCGGATAGGCACGATTTGCAATCTTTTCTGCTTCATTTTGGTTACAAGCGAAAGTATTTCCCCCCGGTGCATCAGAAGTTTTCTCATTCGGGTTGCATCGTACTTTTGGATACCCACAGCGGGGATATTGGCGTTTATTAGATAAGCCTCGTTTCCAATTACTCTAACGGCTGCCTGGGAAATATCAACCCTTCCTTCACGCACGGATTTGGCCTCTGCACCCAGCAGGGAAATTCCAGCCTCAACCCCCTCATGGCTTAGTTCGTATTCAAACCTAGCCTTTTTATTGAAAATCTTCATAGTTACATTGTAGCGCAAATGAATTAATAAACCTTTTAGAGCGTATCTGACCGAAGGGAAACAAGAGGTTTTTGGTATTCTAACTTTCGCTTTGAATAAAACGCCTTTGCGGTGGGCACAGGGGTCGAACCTGTTAGGGATTGCTCCCACGGGTTTTCAAGACCCGCGCATTACCGTCCTGCCCGCCCACCTTGGCGGAGGATGAGGGAGTCGAACCCACCGGTCACTTACGTGACCATGGTTTAGCGAACCATTGCCTTAGCCGCTCGGCATATCCTCCAGCAGGCTTATTATATCAGCTTCACGCTCTAGAACGAAACTCCAGTTTGCGGTATAATACCCTTATTATGGATCCTGCCCCAAATCAAAAATCCAGTGTTGGTAGCACATTAAATGAAGAGCCGCAGGCCGTGGTTGTCAGGCGAGAGCCTGAACGTGACTTGGTGACATGGAATGCCTCCGCCAGGCCTTTTAGAAGGCGTGACAGACAGTTTTACGTCACAACTTTTGCCATAGCCGGAATCGTAAGTCTTATTCTTTTTATCGCGGAGGGAATTATACCCGTTATTTTGATAGTTTCTCTTGTATTTTTGTATTATGTTCTTTCAACCGTACAGCCCGAGAATATCGAATACAAAGTTACAACGAAGGGAATTAAAATTGCAGGGAAACTTACGGAGTGGCAATACTTGGACCGGTATTGGTTTTCCGACAGATTCGGAAGCGAACTTATGATCGTGCAGACGGTTTTATTGCCTGGCAGGATGGAGTTCGTAATAAACAAGGATATTAAGGAGAAGCTTAAAGAGGAAGTTTCTGCTTATATTCCTTACGAGGAAGTACCGCCTTCAGGTTTGGATAGGGTTACCAACTGGTTTGCGGAGAAGCTGCCCGGGAATAAGTAAAGAGCTCGTATAACTCGCACCCGTAGCTCAACGGATAGAGTAGGAGCTTGCGGAGCTCTTGATGACAGTTCGATTCTGTCCGGGTGCACACATATTTGGAGGATGGGCGGGACGGTAACGCGTTGGTTTCGAAAACCAATTCCCGTAAGGGATAGCAGGTTCGACTCCTGCATCCTCCGCTCGACATAACAAAATATTATGAACGTTAAGAACAATCAGCAAATAACAATAGGAGGAGCGGTCGTTTTGAGAGAAAATCGGGGAAAACGGCAGTTTTTGCTTGTGAAAAACAAGGAGGATGGGGATTGGGAAATTCCTAAGGTAACTGTGAGAAAAGGTGAATCGTCTGTGCGCTCCGTAATAAGGCTTACTGGCGAGCAAGGTGGAATAACAGCAAGGGTACTGGAGGAAGCGGGCCGAACCGCAGGAACGGTTGTGATAAACGGAAAATCAATTCCCCAGAAAAGCTATTACTATCTAATGCTTCAAAGAGGTGGGTCAAGTGAACTAATAGGATTTAATGAGTTCAAATGGGTAGAATATGGTGATGCGGTTCGAAAAGTGGTATTAAAAAAAGAGAAGGATATATTTAAATCCGCCCGCGAGGTACTAAAACTGTGGGAAAAGACACACAAAATAAAACAGTATTAACCCGCGAATTTTCTTCGGGAGGAGTTGTTTATAAAAAGGTTGGTGGAGAAATTTTGTGGTTGGGAAGAAAAACTGCCGCAAGTAAGCTTTATCCGAAAGAGTATTGGATGCTTCCAAAAGGTAGAATTGATGACACAAAGAATGATTTGCCGGGCCCAATGGCTTCAGGAAAAATTCGAGCTGATGAAGAATCACTTCAAAAGGCGGCTCTTAGAGAGGTTGCCGAGGAGGGTGGAATCGAAGCTAAAGTTGTGTCAAAAATCGCTACAACGAAATATTCTTTTGTTCACCCAACCCAAGGGAAGATATTGAAATTTGTTACGTTTTACCTAATGGAATGGGTGAGAGATTTACCGGAAGGGCACGATGAAGAGACTTCGGAGGTTGTCTGGTTACCGTTTGAGGAGGCTTACAAGAGACTGTCTTTTTCCGGTGAGAAAGAAATGCTTGCAAAAGCTAAAGAACTTTTAGCCCCCGTAGCTCAACGGATAGAGTAGGAGTTTCCGGAACTTCTGATATCAGTTCAATTCTGATCGGGGGCACCTAATGGTATAATTCAAATTCTGGAGGAGTCACCTAGCGGCTATGGTACACGCTTGGAAAGCGTGCGGGCGTAAGCCCTCGCGGGTTCGAGTCCCGCCTCCTCCGCTTAATGCGGGTAATTTTTCTTAACTCCTGGTTTGGACAGGTTGAAAAGCCGTTTTTTGATTTTATCGAAGATGAATCTCAAAAAACGGATATTTTTTGTTTGGTGGAAGTTTCGAAGAGGTTGTTTACACGATTGGGGGGTGTTTTAAAAAATTTTAAGGGAACTTATGAGTTGGGGAATACAGTAGAAGCTCTCGGGTTTGAAAGCGGACAATCGATTTTTTTGAGAAAAGGTATAAGTAATTTATTATCGGGAAAAATTTCAATATATAGACAAATCCCTACCGATGTTGGTTTCTTGCAATATGTACATGCCGATATGAATGGCATTAACTTCTGGATTGGTAATGTTCATGGCAAGGCCAGACCCGGAGAGAAAGAGGATACACCTGTAAGAATTAAGCAATCGGAAAAAATAATAAATTATTTTAAAGATTTAGCAGGACCGAAAATAATTGGAGGAGATTTTAACTTAAACCCGGATACAAAAAGCGTGGAGATGTTTGAGAAAGCGGGATATCGGAATTTAATTAAGGATTTTGGCATCAAAAACACAAGAAATAAGCTTTCTTGGGAACAATTTAATAACGTTCAAAACTTTGCTGACTACTGTTTTACTTCGCCCGAGGTCAAGGTTAAAAGTTTTAAGGTTCCCTATATGGAGATATCGGATCATCTGCCTCAAATCTTAGACTTTGAGGTTTAATTTAAAGAACTTCAGTATTTGGTGTATCCATATAACAATAATTGGAACTTTCGGCCAAGAGGATCAAAGTGTGCTAAAATCTACCCGTGAAATATAGACAGATTAAAAACAGGGAACTCCACCGTATTGTTTCGACTGCAATAATCTACAAGGAAGGAAAATATTTGATTACAAAAAGAAGTCCTGATAAGAAAGTTTGGCCCAACCGCTGGACCGTCCCGGGAGGTGGTTTTGAGATTGATGATTACGTAAATTTACCGCCAACCACAAAACAAACATGGTACTTTGGGTTAACAAATAGTTTGAGACGGGAAGTGAAAGAAGAGGTTGGGCTTGAGATTGGTAGAATAAATTATTTATTGGATCTCACATTCATCCGGCCGGATAATATTCCTGTTTTAACTCTCAGTTTCTATGCACCATGGAAGAAGGGAAAAGTCAAATTAAACAGCGAAAGTACCGAATTTGTGTGGGTTGACGCCAAAAATGTTGACAAATTTGATTTGATTGAGGGAATAGGAACTGAGATAAAGAAGGCAGATGCAATTCGTAGAGGGAAAAACCCCGAGAAGATTAAGTTTTCCAAATAGCCAGCTACGCTCTAGGCCAACTCCTTTGTGCTAAACTACGGGTGAATGAACAACCAGGTTGACGAGGTTAAGGCGAGAACGGATATAGTTTCTATAATCGGGGAGAGAATCGAACTTAAAAAAGCTGGCAGAAATTATAAGGCAATTTGTCCTTTCCACGGAGAAAAAACACCTTCTTTTATGGTTTCTCCCGAACTTCAGATTTTTAAATGTTTCGGCTGTGGAGAAGCGGGAGACGTTTTTGCTTTTTTGGAGAAATTCGAGGGAATGGAATTTAGGGAGGCGCTTAAATTTTTAGCAGACAGAGCCGGAATTAAGCTTCAAAACCAGAATTTTGGTGAATCGTCAGAAAAAGAGAAACTTATTGAGATAAACACCCAGGCAATGCGCTTTTACAACTACCTGCTTTTAAATCACCCGGTTGCGAAAAAGGCTTTGGAATATTTGGAGAAGGATAGAGGTTTAAAAAGAGAGTCAATTGAGGAATTTCAGCTTGGTTTTTCTCCGGAGAGCTCTTACGCTTTGGCAAAATTCTTGGTCGGTAAAAAGAAATTTAGCCCGGCAGATATCGAGAGGGCAGGAATAGGTCTTGCCCGGGGATCAAATCTTTATGATAGGTTTAACGGCAGAGTTATTTTCCCGCTCTTTGACCACAGGGGAAATCCGATCGGCTTCGCGGGCAGGATTTTGCCTTGGGACAAACGGGATACAGGAAAATATATCAACTCTCCCGAGACTCCGCTTTATCATAAAAGCAATGTTCTTTATGGTTTGAATCTTACGAGAAGTTTTATTAAAAAGAAAAAGGTGGCAATTGTGGTTGAAGGGGAGCTGGATCTTATTTCTTCCTGGCAGGCGGGGATAAAAAATATTGTTGCGATTAAAGGCTCAGCCCTAACAGAGGAACAGGTTAGGCTTCTTTCCCGCTTTGCTCCCAAATTTATTTTGGCGCTCGACTCAGATATGGCAGGAGACGCGGCGGCTCGGCGTGGAATAAAGGTTGCGGGAGAAATCGGAGTTGAAGTCAAAGTTGCGAAAATAACAGGGTTTAAAGATCCGGATGAGGCGGCCAGAGGAAATATAGAAAGCTACAAGAAGGATCTGATCGCCTCGGAAGGAGTTTACGATTATTTTATTGACTCTGTTTTTGCAAGGTTTAATTCGGAAAGCGGAGGCGGAAAATCAAAAATTTCAAAGGAAATTATTCCGATTTTGGGAGAAATTGGAGATAAAATTGTTCAAGCCCACTATGCAAATATTATTGCTAGAAAATTGGAAGTTCCCCTTGAGGCGGTAACGGAGGAGCTCTTCAAGTTAAGTGACAAAAGCACGGGCGGTTTATCTGGACCTACCAAACCCGAATCTAAAGAAGAATTCGGTAGAAAAGAACTTTTGGAAGAAAGACTTTTGACTTTAGCGTTTCAATCAGACCCGAAAATCCTTCTTTCCAAAAGTGTGCGTGATCTTGTGACATTGCCTTTAAACCAAAGACTTATTGAAGAATACGAAAAGTTTGCGGACGGAAAAGCATTCAATGTAACCGAATTTGGTGCGAGTTTACCGGCTGAGCTATTCCAGGGTTTTGCGAAAATAGTCCTAAGCGATAACCAGGATTTGGTCGACAATTCCAACGAACTCAAGAGGGAGTTGGCTTTAGTCGAAAAAGAGCTTAAAATACATACTGTAAAAGCAAAACTTAAGGACCTGGCCTCTCAAATGCGGGAGACGGAAGAAAAAGGCGAAACTGAAAAGCTTCTTAAGGCTCAGAATGAATTTAATAAACTCGCCAAATCACTTTCCGGTTACGAAGAAGAGGACGGGGGAAGTTTGATTCTCAAAGAAAATGATACGTAAACCAGTACTCGATTTAATTAAAAGGGGCCGCGATCAAGGGTTTCTTACCCAGGAAGAAATTATGGAAGTTTTTCCCGATGCGGAAGAAAGAGTTGCAGAACTTGATGACCTTTATGAAAAACTTCTGGCGGAAGGAATTGATGTCTTTGAATCGGTAACTCCCGGTGAAATCGAGTCCGACGAAAAAGCCAAAGAAAAGCTGGACCGCGAAATTGAACTTCTTACAAAACTGGAAGGGATTGAGTCGACAGACCCCGTTAGACAATACCTCAGAGAAATCGGCAGGGTTCCGCTTCTTCTCGCCGAGGACGAAGTTGAGCTGGCCAAAAGATACGAAAAAGCGGATAAAAGGGCAAAAGATAAACTGACGGAAAGCAACCTTAGACTTGTGGTTTCCATTGCTAAGAAATATATCGGCCGAGGTCTTTCTCTCCTTGATCTTATCCAGGAAGGGAATCAGGGGTTAATCCGTGCAGTTGAGAAGTACGACTGGAGGAAGGGCTATAAATTCTCAACCTACGCCACCTGGTGGATCAGGCAGGCCATCACCCGTGCGATTGCTGATCAGGCCAGGACCATCAGGATTCCGGTTCATATGGTCGAAACGATAAATAAGATTTACCGAACCAGCCGTCGTTTGATGCAGGAACTTGGACGTGAGCCTACCCCCGAGGAAATTGGAGAAGAACTCGATTTGGAAGGTGATAGAGTACGCGAAATATTCAAGATTGCTCAGGAAACAACTTCACTTGAGGCGCCTGTGGGTGAGGATCAGGAAAGCTTCCTTGGAGATTTTATTCCCGACGAAAACACGCTCTCTCCTGTGGACCAAGCCAGTAAACAGTTACTCAAAGACCATTTGGAGGAAGTTTTGGGAACCCTATCGGAGCGGGAAGCGAAAGTTCTTAAGCTAAGATTTGGTCTAGAGGGAGGGAAAGCAATGACCTTGGAGGAAGTTGGCAAAGTTTTCGGAGTAACCCGTGAGCGTATACGTCAAATTGAAGCCAAAGCTTTGAGGAAACTTAAGCACCCCAGCAGAAGAAAGAAACTTCAGGACTATCTGGACTGACTTCCGAGTTTTTCCTTTAGACCGGCAATCATCACTTTTGTCATTTTGGATAAGTCAAATTCCGGTTTCCAACCCCAATCATGTCGGGCAACACTATCATCAATAGATTTCGGCCAACTCTCGGCAATTGCCTGCTTAACCGGATCAGGATCGTAGGTGCATTTGAATGCCGGATAAAGTTTTTTAATTTCGGCGACAATTTCCTCTGGAGTAAAGTTAATTGCGGAAAAATTGTAGCTGGTCCTGATACTGATATTTTTGGCGGGAGCCTCCATTAAATCAATAGTTCCTTTTATAGCGTCGTCGATATACATCATAGGTAAACGGGTGTCCTTTTTGAGAAAACAACTATATTTGCCGTCTTTCAAAAGTCCGTAAAAAATATGGACAGAATATTCGGTTGTTCCGTCTCCCGGGGGAGCTTTATAGCCTGTGAGTCCAGGGTATCTCAAACTTCGTGCGTCAACCCCCCAGCGTTTCCAGTAATACTGACAAAGCAGTTCTCCTGTAACCTTGGTTATGCCGTAAATTGTGGTCGGCTCGATGCTTGTGTGCTGCGGAGTTTTTATTTTGGGAGTCGTAGGACCGAAAGCGGCAATTGAACTTGGCCAGAAAACCTTGAATTTGAATTCTCTTGCAAGTTCAAGAACGTTCCTTAACCCGTTTATGTTTACATCCCAGGCCAAATCGGGATCTTTTTCCCCTCCGACGGAGAGAAGCCCGGCAAGGTGATAAACGTCTGTTATCTTGCCATTCTTAATTATTTTTTCCAACGAAGTTTTGTCTCGGACGTCGCCTTTAACTAGGTTTTCTTTAAAATCGGAAGGAATGGTCTTATTGCCTAGGGCAAAAACATGGTCTTTACCGAATTTTTTTTGGAGCGCCGGAACCAAATCAGACCCAACCAGTCCGAATGCGCCGGTAACCAGAATATTTCTTTCAGCCATTTAGATAACTTTAAGTTTTTTGCCAACCTTTGTGAAGATTTTTATGGCTTTATCTAATTGCTCCTTGGTGTGACCCGCGGAGTTCATAATTCTGATTCTGGCTTTACCCTGAGCCACAGTGGGATAAACGATGGCTTTTGCAAAAAGCCCTTCGTTAAAAAGTTCGTGGCTAAAATCCTGAGCCAATTTTGAGTCCCCGAGCATTAAAGGAATTATCGGGGTTATCGAGGTTCCTGTATTAAAACCGGCTTTTTTGAGGCTTGCCCGCAAATAATCGGCGTTTTTCCAAAGCTGTTTAACCAGCCCCCCAGATTTTGAAAGAATTTTGACAGCAGCAATACAGGCCGCAACATCGGGAATAGTCATAGCACTGCTAAAAAGGAACGGTCTTCCGCGCTGGGATAACCATTCGATTATTTCGGTTCTACCGGCAGCCATTCCGCCGACGACTCCGAAAGCTTTACTCATAGTTCCGACTTCAACGTCAACTTTTCCGTGGAGGTTAAAGTGATCCACGATTCCGCGTCCGCTTTCTCCCAAGACTCCTTCTCCGTGTGCATCATCAACCATGAGCATGGCTCCGTATTTGGAAGAAACTTTATAGATTTCGTCCAGGGGAGCAATGTCGCCATCCATTGAAAAAACCCCGTCGGTAATAACAAGTTTTTTAACTTTCGGGTCGGCTGCCTTGAGTTTTACTTCCAAATCTTTAGGATTAATGTGGGCGTATCTTATAACTTCGGCCTTGCTCAACCTGCAGCCGTCAATAATGCTGGCGTGGTTGAGTTCGTCCGAGAAAATCAAATCTCCCTCGGTAACAAGCGCCGGAATAACTGCAATATTGGCGGAAAAACCGCTTTGGAAAGTTATAACCGCTTCGGCTTTCTTGAATTTGGCAAGTTCGGCCTCAAGTTCTTTGTGTAAAACGGTGGTTCCCGCAATGGTTCTGACCGCGGCAGGGCCAATTCCGTATTTTTTAATGGCGAGAGTAGCGGCTTTTTTCATTTCAGGGTTATTGGCAAGGCCAAGGTAGTTATTGGAACAGAAGTTTAGAAGTTTTTTGCCGTTAATCTTGATTTCGGGGCCAATCGCACTTTCGATGGTCAGGATGTTGTTGTAGAGATGTTGGTCCTTTAGATCTTGGACCTGTTTTTTCAGCCAGGTTAGTGCCATATCTTTAATCAGGAGATTATACAACGTTTGGAATAAATAGTGAATTTGGGGGGCTAAATTGCTATAATTCAGGTCGCAGGACTATATTCCCCGGTAGCTCAGCGGTAGAGCGGATTCCTGTTAAGAATAAGGTCGCTGGTCCGAATCCAGCCCGGGGAGCAGAACAGGACGTAGAGCATACAAAAAGTCTCTTTGTGCCATATTTTCGGTATTTTTACTAGGTTCGAAAATTTTCTTCACTAAACCATCGTTTTTCGTCATTTTCGTACTTTTGTTCGTGGCGTTTACTGCTTTGGATAGAATCTCAAAAGGTTTTGAGTATGTATAAAAGAGCTTGCCATTATCAATAATAAGATTTGAGAACACGAGGCTTATTAGTTGTCTCCGGCGCTCCATTTGGGATTTTAAATATAATTCTTTGGCTCGTTGTGCGAGATCGTAAATATTAACTCCTAATTCGTAATAATCAATTGTCGAATCACCCTGTTTTTTAATTGAATCTGTAACGCTCTTTAATTCCGCAGAGTATTGCTGAAACTTTTTTTGATAAAAATCTTCTGTTATTTTATTGTCTAACTTGTCGTCGTATAGTTTGTCGAGCCTCTGTTTTATTTGGTCTTCTCTTTGTGTGAGTTCGTTCATTGAACTTGCGTGATAAGTAATTTGATCTTGGTGACTCTCCTTAAGAGCTTTTCGAATCCACTCTGCCAATCTCGGGTTTTTAACTTCAAGTTTTTCGAATCCAATCAGAAGTTGATCCTCAATGTTCTTTTCTTTAACCCATTTAGTTTGGGCACATTCACGATAATGGTTACAGTGCCCGTAAATATGACCTTTGCCTATCTCCCAAGCCACCACTCCTCCGCACTCACCACATTTAAGAAGAGCTTTGAATAAAAAGAAATGTTTGCTGTATTTGGGTGTGTTTTTCCTTGTGAGGAGTTGGCTAACCTGTTCAAATATTTCATCGCTGATCAGAGTTTCTTGTTTGCCCTGAGTTTCTTGACCGTTCCAAACATTTTTGCCTATATAAAATGGGTTTCTAAGGAGTTCGTGTGTTCTGCTTTTTCCGATCTTATTGTCATTCACACCCCTCAACCCCTCTTCATACATAACTTCTGAAAGCTTTTTTAGAGAATATTGTCCACTTGCGTAAAATTCAAACATTTTCTGCACCAAAGGGGCTTTTGTTTTATCTATGACATGTATTTTATGTCCCTTCTCTCCGACAGTCATATATCCAACCGGAGGAGTGGTGGGAAGCCAACCCTCGGCTATTTTTTCTTTTTGTCCTTTTTTAACCTCTTCTGAAAGGTTGTCTATTAAGTTTTTGGCAAAAAGTATCCTTATACCCCAGTTTAGTTTTTCTTGCGAGCGTGAGTTCTTGTGTAGCGTTAAGGAATCTTTTACAAGGTGTACTTGCCTCTCTTCGTCTTTCTCAAGCCATTCGTCAATCATCACAGCGTCTTTGAAGTTACGGGTAAGCCTGTCTACCTTCTCACAAATAATAATCTTTATATCTTGTTTTTGAACGTGAGACATCATCTCGGAAAATATCTCCCTTTGTTTTTTCCCGCTAGCAGATTCAGATATTGAAAATACTTTTTCTATTTGAAATGAGTTTTTTTCAGCATAGCCTTTAAGAAGCTTCTCTTGTGCAGGCAAGGAATAGCCTGTTTCTTCTTGCTCTTTACTGCTTACTCTACAAAACAATATACATTTCATATTAATTATGATTTAAGCTTATTATTTATCATTGATAGTGTCAAGTAATGTTAGGTAATCGTGCGTCTGGTAGCATATAAGCCAACCAGAGCCCTCTCCATTTGTCTATCCGCTCTAGTGTACCTTTTTGCCCACCTTTGGAATCTTTTGGTTGGCTTTCCGGCATAATGGGTAACCCTCATACTCGATCTCTGTTCATCAAGATCATTAGTACCAATTACATTCCCCATACTTTTCCAAAAACCACTTAATTTTCTACTGGCATAGGTTAGGCTATAACAATGCCTGCAAGCAAAATAGTCTCGTCCTAAGTATATTTTTCCAACTCTTCTTCCACAGTAAACCCCGTTTTTGTACCAGGGACAGATAAACCAATATCTAAGACCCCCGAAATGACAGGGGGTGGTGGTTAGAGGGATCTTGTAATCAAAGTCTGTTTTTGTCTCGTCCCTATTTGTGCGGGTGTAAGAAATTTTTAAATACGGATCTGGAGGCGCTGTCCACAATAGAAAGCTAATACTCGATCCCTTATCTGAAGAATTACGCCTCCATGTCATGCTTCCTGATATATAACCCTTCAATGAACATTGTTTTTTCAGCCATGAAAGATCTATCTTCTTCAGACTGTCTGCCTCAAGTTTTCCGCCACCTCTGTATCTTCCCATGCCTGTTATTTGCCTGTTAATTACCGAAATAGTTAGAGATTCAATAGACTTTAGCCTCAGAGCCGTTAGTCTTCCGTAAACGCATTAAGCGCTAACATAAAATCTTCTTTGTTATCGTAAACTCCATCGTTCCAAAAGTTTTCGTATTTTCCAAAGTTGGACAATAACTTTCCATAACTAACTCTCAGATAAACACTAGGGTGGGACTTTTCCCAATTTATTGTGCGTACTTTGTTGTAGAAACGGCGTATAGAGTGAGTCTCATATCTTTCTACCATTTGGCCATGTTCCATAATCTTTAAATTAAAATTAAGCTTATTTTTCCGTTTAGTCATAATCTTTTTATTTGTGTTCCTGTTCAGCTTTGCAGTTTTGCATTATGTAAAGTATTGCTAAACTGCCAAACTAGATTGCTCGACAATACCCTCTAAACTAAAGTATTTTTTACCCCTATCTCCAAATCTCGTTTTAACCCCGTTATCTTTCAAATAATCCAATGCTCCATCAATTGTCTTCATTCCATAAATGCCCTTAAAAGCTTCCTGAAGTTCCGTCCTGGATTTTTCACCCTCAGCCAACAATGTATAAATATCGTCTTTCGCTTTTTCAACTTTCTCCTTCTCCTCATCAATTTCTCCCTCGTAGATAAACGAGACTCTATCTGTGACTGAATCAACCTTCAACTTAAAAGGGGAAATGGGCATATCTTGTCTTAGTTTTGTTTGAGTAACTTTTATAATTCCCTCATTGGCTTCAACCGCTAGGGCGCTATCTACTGAAGCCAATATATCTGAACTCCCCCTCATGCTTTCAGCAGTTGTTTTTTTTGAGAAGAAGGATTGCTTCCTGTTGTGGTGTGTAAAAAGGATTGCAGTACCATACGCCTGTATCTGTTTTAGCCTTGAGAAGACAAAAGCCATATCATTTGAATTATTCTCGTCTTTTCCCTTATAAATCCGGATTAAGCTATCAAATATAACCAACTTTATTTGTTTTTCACTAACAAATTTACAAACCTCGTTTATCAGGCTGTCATCTTCGACAAAAAAATCTCTATTGAGAAAATAAATATTTAATTCTCCATTAGCTCCTAAAAGTTTGAACCGCTTCTGAATAAGAGAATTTGAATTTTCTTTATCAATGACGAGAACACCTCCGGAGTTAGAAGGAAATTTACCAAATAAAGCCTCTCCTTTTGTGATTGAGATTGCAATCTGCTGGGACAGCCAAGATTTATAACTCCCTGGAGTTCCTGATAAAGCAACCAACCCCTCTTGAGGGATCAGTTTATCTATTAGCCAGGAAATAGGAGGAAACTTTGTTGAAAGAATGGAACCTAAACTTAATACAAGTTCACTCTCATGTTTTTCTCCCAAAATTTCATCCATAATTTTATCGCCGATATAGTCGCTCATTTTTGCAATTCCTTTACAGCAGACACGAAATCTAAGTTTTTAGTCTTCATCAAAAAATCAATGGAACTTCCATGCTCCGAGCATCCGAAGCAATGAAAGTGATTGTCTTCAAAAATGAAGAAGCTTGGAGACTTTTCCTCGTGGAAAGGGCAGAGTCCTTGAAGTCTGTTCATAACCCGCCTTAAATCGCCTTTGTACAAATCTTCTATCGGATAACTCCTTGCACGCTCTACATCAAGTTTTTCCCGAAAGCCTTTTTCTTCTTTGATTCCTGCTAAATCTTTCCAGTATTTAATCCACTTCAAAATACAATATCTTTCTTTTTTATAATTAAATTTGGCTATTAGATACCGAATATTTACAGAGATATTAATTTTATTTGAAAGAAGTCTAGGTTCCAGTTCATTGTATTCGTCTCGGATTTCCTTAAATCTATCCTGAAGCTCTTTTATTTTTTCAATAGCCATAACATAGACTTCCATTTCAAAATCTGTTTTATTTATGTTTCTGGGTGGTAAAACAAAGTGTTGTGTGCCTTTTCCGTACCTGATATGGTCGTAGGTTGGTCTCTCCTGTTTGTTTTGATTAATAATTTTCATTTTCATGATGTTTTTTGCAGTCAGTTTTTGCTAGCTGTTCAAAAAAGTTGCACAATGTGTAGCCAAGCTCTGAAACTTCTAAATCCGAAAGATCGAGTTTGTAGTCCTCTTTGATTATTTCCTTTAACTCTCTGAGCAATTCCTGGCTGATCATGGCTATTTTTGTTCATATAAACGAGATTTGGTAATTTTGATTTGTTGAAATAATGCAAGAGCACTAACATTGAGATTGTTTTTCCAATAATTTTCTATAATTGAGTCCAATTGTTCATTGCGTATAAAAAGAAATTCGACTTTTTCAGATGATTTTTTTCTGTCCAGTGCCCATAGAGGCATAAAAAGGCTGATAGCGCTCGCAAGTCCCAAATCGCTTGTAGCAAAGTAGTCTGAAATATTAATTTTTTCGATTCCCATATTAGTTTGATACTGAAAATAGGATGCTCTTGTGAGGGTGGAGTATCAAACCTCCACGGTGGAGTTTTAGGCACAAAATATACGAAAATATAAACTCGAAGTGGAGTTCTAATAAATGATTACGTTCGTGTCAAGATCGATTTTTCCTTGGTCTGTTTGAAGGGGCGAATATTCGAGTTGATAATTAGTTTCTTCTCTTTCTCCAAACGCAGGCAATAGTCTGCGGATAGAAAACTCTGTCTTTTTCAATTTCTTTCGAAGCCTCATTACTAGGTGTTTACAATCTTTTGTTCCTGTCTCTACCCTGATTTTGCCAACAGACTTAGCTTTAAAATCAGAGGACAAAAAATTTAACAAGTCCTTTTCCTGTCCAATAATCTTTTCGTTTTTAAGAATTTCTTTTATTGATATTCTCATCTTCTTTTTGCTTGGTTTATTCAAGCTCTGTGATTTGAGAAGTGGAGGATGTTTTTCATTACTCAGCCTTATTATTTCTTTTTTCGTTTCATCAAACTTTGGATGAAGAATTTCGATCACGTAGCTCATAGGAAAATATTTGCCCCAATCTTCTTTCAAGATTTTAATAGCGCCCTCATTTTGAAGTGTGCGTAGAATTATATGCTCCTCGTCCATTGTCGGATCTGTCTGTGTTGGTACCTTATCTTTTGGGGGATATACTATGAAACCTTCGTAGGGTTTATTAAGATCGGCTGATTCAATTTCCATTACTACACCAAGCACCTTAACTATCAAAAAATCCCATGTAAAATCTGTAAGCATACCCATATTAATTATTGTTTTTAATCTTAATTGGCAGTAGGCTAATGTTAACAAAAGTTAACTAATTAGGCAATGAAAACTAGACAAAAACTTTTAAGAATTACCGAAGCCTCCGAACTTCTCGGAGTTCACCCTAACACTCTTCGTAAATGGGATAAAAAAGGAATATTAAAAGCAGTGAGGTTTGGAGTAAGAGCAGACAGACGTTACGCTAGAGAAGATATTTTAAAACTACTAAAAAATAATAATTGAGTTTGTAGATAGATTCATTAAGTACTAGAAAATATATAACCTCAAGGATTACAGTATAACGTGTTCCCGCCGTATGAGTTGCACGTAGATCCATCACTTCCATACAAGATGTCTCCGCCGTATGAGTTATATTGTACGGGTTGTTTTGTTGCTGGCTCAGTTACGGTTTGATATTGTGTGACATATTTAATTTCAGGTGTAGGCTTCGGTTGGTTCAATAAAGTCTGAATCCGTGCACTTTCACTCGCATTTTCTGAAGATAATTTAGTGATTTGATCGTTACTCGTCTTAATAGTTTTTTGTAATGATGTTATTTGCGCCTTCTGAGAGTTTATTTGATTCTCTGCAGATACAACGAAAAATACCCCGATAAAAAGAAGCATCATAGGCACAATCAGGAGTGGTGCAGATTTCTTTAAATATTTTCTGATCTTCATTGTTTACTATTTCTTCTTTTTATGAATTAAACTGAAGTTGTTTTCTTTTTCTTTAATTAAAGCACGATGTACTATTTGGCTTTCTTCATTTTTATAATCAATACATAGATTGTAGATTTCCATCAACCATTCCCCTGGCTTAAAAATATCTGGGTACCCTGTAACACCATCTACTGCTCTTATTTTAACTTTATAAACTTGAGTATTGTTCACCTCTACTTCCAAGTTATTACCACTGTAGATTATTAATATATTTTTATATCTGAGTTTTACCTCTTTATTGGCTGCAGCGGGGTAATCAACAATCTCAGTTTCTATTGCAGAAACAGGTATAACTTTTAATTGCCATTCCTTATACGTGGGATGGTTTTTTAAGCGAAAATAAATATACTTATAATGAAGTTCATGCATCATACTGATAAGCCTTCTGTCAAAGCCAAACTTTATTGTAAATTCTTGTGCTGCCCTTGCAAGGAATACAGAACCCGCTCGGCTTTTTAGTTCGTTTTGGGTAATTTCATCGAGTGATTTTTCGTAATTTTTAATTAATGATTCGAGATCATCGTCATTGATCTTCTGGCCAGAAAATAATTTTTTATCTGGTAATTTTGCTCTACTTTTAGTTATGCGCCGGACAATCAATATACTTATCAGGATTCCAGAGATGATAAAAAATAAAGTTGGATTGAGGAAAAGGGCGACAATTAACACAGAGATAACAACGACAGCAATAATTAAATAGAGAAATCCAATCACAAAACCACTCAATACATCGCTGAGCGTATAGCCAGCAAGCATGAGGATAACAATTATTAATAATATCTCGGTGGTGCTCATAAATTGTTGTTAGACATCAAATTCAAAATATTTACCTTCATAATGGCCAGAGGTACTTGGATTTTCCCATTCTCCAAGATCTCCCTCGAATCCTTCAATATTGAGATCGCCTTCTTTAAATTCCAAACCAAATTTTTTTGCCAATTCTTTTCTGGCTTCAAGTTCTTTTTCGTAATTCTTGTCTTGCCAATGAGGAGTTGGAAGAGTTAGGGCAACGGGGAAGTCAAATAAAATATCAATTTTTTCAGAATTTTTCTTTTTGTGGTCATGATCTATTTCTTCGTCCTTAAGATATCCTGTATATACCAGTATCTTCCGTCCTGGAATCACGTTTTCTATAAACCTTTTACGGATTATAAAGGCAATTTCCTTTTTGTAATCCTCTGAGTGAAAAAAAGTATAATAAAGACTATCTTCCTTCCCATAGGGGATTGGTGAAAACGAACCCTTGCCCTGCACACTGGTAAAAACAAGGTCTTTATCGTAGAAAAACAGGAAACCTGGACAAAAATCAATTTCTGTGCCTTGTGCGCCCCTAAATTCTTTCTCCCCACGGGCAAATCTACCTATCCTCTGTATCTCTTCTTTCGGCAGGTCTCCAAATTTTTTGTCACTATATTTTTTGTCTATTCCTATAAACTTTCTCAGAATAGGCCGATCAAAAATTCTTTCATCTCCACGTCCAGGATGCAAAGAAAAGTGAGTTGTCGAATCCTCACCAAATCTCCGGAGCATTTCTTTACGTTGTGCGTACAAACCGTAGAAGAGAAACACAATTAATCCAAATATAACGTAGTAGATCATATTAATATTAATATTAATTTCAGGCAGAATTGAGTAACTACCGCTATGATACTCCCTCTAACTACAAGATGACAAGGAGTCTGTCGAGAATGATACTAACAGTCTCTACTATTGGGAGTAATGGGAAAAGCTATTAGTCATCAGTCGGTTCTTTTAAAATTCGGTCAAAAGTTGCAAAAGTTAAGGCAATCAAAAGGAATTACTCAGCAGGATGTTATTGATCGTGAAACTGGCAAAACAGGTAATTCAAATAATAATCCTTCTCCTAACCCTACTAATTCTATGGGTGGAAATTTACCGCCAGTCGGAGGGGGAACAAATACCAAACTTCCTCAATCTACTCAGGCGGATGTGGAAAGTTTTAACAATGATGCCATGAATTTATCCCGACAAGCAATGTTGGCCACAGATCCTCAACAAAAAGCGACTCTAACTGCTCAATCACAAATTCTATCTAACATGGCGGAAGATAGACAAAGTGTTATGTCTTTCAATCCAATAATGGATACTTTGGCAAAAGTTCAGAAATTCTTGGGTGAATCACAAACCCTTCCATTAGCCAATTCTATATTGGGAAACTTTATTTTACCTATTCCTGGTGCAGGAGCTGGTGTAGGAGCTTATATTGGAGAAAAAGAACGGGAGATGCTTAGTCCTGGTGGATTGGAAGCTTTTTTAACTCCTCAAAATAGAATGATTGGCCAAGGAGCAACCATGATTGATCCACAAGCTCTAAAAACGGCCTTTACTTATGGAGTATTAGATTTACTTTTATATGGAGCTGGAAAATTATTACATCCCATACAAACAGTTGCTAAATTAAGAGGTGCAGCCGCCGAAGCTGAAACTACCGGAACAGAAAATCTAGCCACTAAAATTGCAGGAGGTAGTTCGGGTGGAGCAAGAGTAATAAATGGGGATGATATTGTTTCAGGTGTAAAAGATTGGGCGAACAACGTACCAGCATCAATGAGAGATCAGGCATTGAAATTTTCTCAGGATGTAGAAGATAAATATGCCGGAAATCAACTTAGTATAGACGATGGCCTTACGGAAAAAACGGCATCGTGGGGTAGAGGGTATACAAATGCTAACATTGAAGGAAGACCCACCGTGGCAGCAGGTGAAAGAGAGGTTGCAGACCAAATAAGCAAACAGCTTCCTGAAACCATTGCAAAATATGACAAAGTTCTTAGCATGATGTATTCAATTGCAAAACCTCTTGGAAAAGTAATACCAACCGTGGCTAGAGGAGCATTACAGGCATTAGGAATGGGAGGTGTTTATGAGGCTGGACATAAAGCAGGATTGTTGCCTTAATGAATTTTTGAGGCCAAATTGAAAGCAACTGAGGCTATAATCAACCAAATAAATATCTCCAACATAAGTATATTATAATCCTATGTCAGACCTAGATGCAAATACAGCAAAAGCACTGAAAGTTCCGGCTTCTGATTTACTTCCTTTTTAGTTTCATTGTTATTTTATTGTTCTGAATAATCACCTCACACGTATAGTGGGAAAAAACTGAAGTTTTCTTAAGTCGTTCGTGCCTGTCACTCTAACCAAAAGTCGGGTTTTGCAAGACTTTAACTTGGTTTATGGTTAATCTAATTTTTATATGTGATAGACAACTCCTCTCAAAGCGTCCGAAAATTCGGATTCCGTAGCCTCATACCCATCTGCAAAAACTTAATTTTCTCGAATCGGTGACTCTTTCCTGTTATTGCCCTGTTCTGAGGATACTTTGACCTCGAACTTATACGAAAAAGTCTAGTAAAATCTAGTTTGTTTTGACTTGGTTTGTAGTCAATTTTAACTTGGTTGCAGATTAGATTTTAACTTGCTCTGTAGTTAACCAGTTGACCGATTATCTACCGATTCTTTAGCTTCAGTAATCGGTGTAGGGAAACTCCTTTTTAGTTAGATTCATAATATTTTTTGATATATAGCGGATTATAATGAGACCAGTTCAAAGATGATTCTTGCTACATACAAGGTTCTCTGGAAAAAGAGAAACTCCAAAATCTCAAAGCACCTAGCCTATCTAAAGAAAGTGGCAAAGACTTTGAAGATCACTAGGTGATTGGATGATCGTAATCAAATTGTTTTTCTGTTCCTTTACTGTTATTTACTCGTTTTTCAGGCTAGTAACTATCCCAATCTGTGATTGTTCACTTTGTAATTATTGATTATACTGTGATAAGATAGCCTGCTAAGTTAAAGCTAATTCTTATGAATGATAACAATCCAAGCCCAAACCTCTCTCCAGACGAACTTACTCGAAAAGGTGAAGAAATATATCTAAACGATCTCAAAGATAAATTAGAGCAGACCAATCGTGGTGAGTATGTTGTTATTGAGGTTGATAGTGGAAAATATTTTATAGATAAAGATGTAACAGTTGCTTTGGAAAAGGCTAAAACTGAGTATCCCCAAAAACTATTTTTTATTGTACAAATAGGCACTCTCCAGAGAAACACACTAAACTACAAACAAGCAAAAAATGAATGGTTATTTTGACGGCGAACGCATTTATGCGGACATTGAAATAAAAGGTGTTTTCTCTACACAAGCTACCAAATTGAAAGGTCAGATTGATACGGGTTATAGTGGCTATCTTTCACTCCCATTTAACGAAGCATTTCCGTTAGGGCTTGTTCTTCAGGGAACGCAAGCATACACACTCGCAGACGGTTCACCTTCTTATAACTTTGTTTGTTTGG
This sequence comes from Candidatus Microgenomates bacterium, assembly GCA_049519355.1. GTDB lineage: Bacteria > Patescibacteriota > Microgenomatia > UBA8517 > UBA8517 > JBEKQV01. The sequence goes on from JBEKQV010000001.1 coordinate 319,352, forward strand.
GAACGCTTATTGTAGATGGAAGAGAATTGGTAATTCCCGTAGATGTTTCTGCAAAAGCATCATTACTTATAGGAATTGGCCTTCTTGGTAAAATCCAGAACAACTTACTAATAGACTTTGAAAACAAGAAAGTGCTGTTTAAAGAATTTAAGATAAAACCTCCCATTGCATCTAAACCTGTAGAGAAATAGTTAAACGTTTATATTTGGAGCAATTGTTGAGTTTGTCGAGTAATTAGCTCAGGTGTGGAAGTTGTTTCACTCCAGTTAGTTGTGCTAAAATCGTCCCATTGAGCGAGCTGGATGGACACCCTTTAAATGTTGTCCGTTTTTTCATATAGTACATAGTGATGGTTGTATATTCTTCAAAGAGAAATTGGACTGATGTTATTTGGCCCTTGATAATCTTCGTTATCAGTGCGGTTCTTATTTGGAGAAATTCGTGTTTAATATATCCAACGTCTTTTGGTTTAGCAGAATGTTACGCCTCATCGCTCAAAGAACATTTAATCGTAACAATATTATTGTTTGTTGTTGTATTTTTTTGTTTTATTCTTTACGAAGTATTTTGGAAAAAAGCTTATAAACTCGAATTGGATAGGGGGTTAATAAAGGAAACGTACGGTAAGGTGGTTAAACAGGCTGTTTTTAAATCCTTAGATTCATTAGATGGGACACAACTGCCTAGTAGAGGAAGAGGTAGTAATTTTTTCTTTGATTTTCATTTAACACTGGGAGATGGCTCAAAATCCGTTTTTACGACCCGAGGTCAGGCAAAATTACCATACGTTATTAAGGCTGTAAAGGAGATGTATCCAGAGACAAAGATAAGCGAAATTTTACAAAAGGAATCAGCCAATTTATAAATTAATTTTTGAACCTGCCTATTAAGTGAACTTGTGATTTTGAAGAAACTACTTTTTAGAGAACCTCTTTTCTGCCTTTGATCCGGCAATCCAACCTACAATTATTGGTAAAACCCCAACGGCAAAATTAAAGTTTCCAGTCAAGAAATAGTTGACAACTATAATAATTAACTGAGAAATGAGGGCGACTCCCATGGACACATATAGTCCGGCATATCCTCGCCGCAATCCCGTATTGAGTCCTTTCTTGAAGGATTCCTTTGCAGCTTTGTAACAGAAAAGGTAAACGAATGGAATAAATATTAGCTGGCTTATGATGGTGGAAGGAATTAATAATGATTTAGTTACGTTTGCGTCTATAGATATGTGTTTAGTCAAACCTACGATAACCAGTATTATGAAAATGGTTGCATACTGTAAGCCATACTCGATAATAACCAGGAAAACTGCCCATTTTAGCATTAATAAAAATCTTTTTCCGTACATTACAAAAATTATAACCCCCATTACCTAAAAGTGTAATAGGTTCTTAATCTGTCCATCAGGCGGAGCCAATTGGTTTGAATATCGTGCTCGAATTGATATAATGTTCTTGATATGTCTGAAACGGTTGAATCACAAAATATTAGCGAAGTCGGTAGGGATAGCTTCGTTAGGTTTGTTGGGATTCTGAAGGATAGAGAGGGTCAAAAATACAATGCGGTAGGCTGGGAAGGAACGGGCAGTGAATTGCAATCCCAAGTTGAAGGGGGTGCTTTGTGTCCTGCTTCATCTTTTGCCGTTGTAGCTGAAGGAATATTTAGATATAAATGGCAGGGTCCTCAAATGAAGGAGGATACAGACTCGTTGCGTGACCTTTCAAAAGCTTTGTTGGCGGGTTCGGAGATATATGGTCAGGCGGCCCAAATTGATGTGGCTGCAATTAAGGCCCAGATTAAAAAGTACGTTGAGTCGCACGGGGGAAGGTACGACGGCCAGACCGATTGGCAAGAGTTTATTAAAACTAGAGCTGTGAGATTGAAAAGTAAAGCAGATGCTATTGACGCAGCTGATATGTGAGCTATACACACCTTCTTTCCTCATATATTTAGTTGAATAGCAAAGTATAAAATATAACCATGAAATCCAGAGTTGTTGTTATAGGGTCACTTATAGGTATTTTGGTTGGGATGGTTCTGGCCTTTTTATTTCCCAGCCTTCTACGTATAGGGTTAGAATTTAATAAAATAATTAATAAGGGTTTAGGATACCCAAGTAATTTTTATTTGATAACCAGCGGTTCTGTCTATAATGCATATCCCACAGTCGTTTTAGTTTTCGGTTTAGTTGGAGCGGTTTTGGGTTTTGTCGCCTCCAAATTTACCCGTAATAGGTTCTGATACTGTCCATCAGGTGGAGCTCGGAAAGTTTTCAATTGATGAAAAAAACTTTTCGTGTTAATATCCCGGGTAATGGCTACGGAGATCGGACAAAGAACACAAGATGCGAGACTCCAATTAAAAGAAACAATTTATGATGGTATTACTTATGAATGTCCAACATGGGAACAGATGGGATTATTCAATTTTGATTTAGCAAAGCAGGTCATTCAGTGCAGCGAATCTTTTGATAGACTAATTGCCCTTGCAAGGGGAGGGTGGACTTGGGCAAAAGATTTTGCCGATGCTGTAAAAATTCCAGAGCTTTCTTCTATGAGAATAAAATCCTACTTAGGTGTTAATGAGTCAGGAGAACCAGAGATCACTCAACCATTAACAGATTCCATAGTTGGGGAAAACGTTCTTTTGTTTGATGAAGTTATTGATTCGGGTAAGACAATTAAAAAGACCCACGAATACTTAAAAATAATGGGAGCACGAAGCATACGAACAGCCACATTATGCTATAAACCTCATTCTGTAGTAACACCGGATTTTTATGCGTTTCGTACTAGTGCGTGGGTTGTTTTTCCTCATGAGACCAGAGAATTTATTGACATCTCAACCAATAAATGGATGTCCGAAGGACTATCAATGGACGAAATTAAAAGTCGTTTAATTATGATAGGTGTCACTCCTGAACAGGTAGAACTTTATTGTTCCCTGATTGTAAAATAGGTTCTGAATCTGTTGATCAGGTGAAGCCAGTTGTTTATTGCATGAATAGGGATCTTATCGGGTCCTTAATGAGTTTTGTTGGAAAACAGGGCAAAGAGTCTTTCAATAGCGTTTTTCTTTTCTGAGGCTTCTGGGGCAGGAGTTTGCCCGGTTTGAGGGGGATTTACGGCTTTGTGGAAAAAACTCATCGCTTTTTCGTGTTTTTGGATCTCTTGATGTTCTTTTTGTGCCTCGTGGAAAAATTTCATGGCTTCCTCGTGAGTTCTGGGCAGAGGGGGTTGCGGAGCATCTTCAACAAACGGCGGCACCTCCTTAACAAAAGGGGGGACATATACCTTCCCGGGTGGTTTTTCGGGTGTGGGCCAGCCGTTTTTTTGAACGTTGGCTAGAGATTTTTTGAGAGCATCAACATCAAGCCCTTTTTTTTCGGGGGCGGGAGCTTCGGTATTAACTTCTTTTGATTCTTCCACATAACGATTGTAGCTGACATTTTGAAGACATTGCAAGTTGAAATTATCTTGCAATGTCTTCCCTTTGGTGAGCTGAGATTTCTGCCGATTCTGTTTGTACTTTCAGGCAAATTGAAATTGTGGAGATTGTAGACTTTTAGTAAATCCTGTACGGATTGCATTCTACAAGGGGAGCTTCGTTTCAGACTTTTTTTGCCAATATCGTAGACTCAAGAATCTATTGGGTATATGCTTGTCATATGGCCTCACCTGCACAAATAATTGCCTTAATTTTTGTTATTCTTGGACTTTTAAGTCTTATTCGCTGGTGGTGTATGGGATTTCCGAAAAAGAAATATCCATTATGGCCATTTGTACTGATAATTCTCGCTGTGTGGGCCATTTTATTGCTTGTTGCATGGTTTACCAGCAGCCAATCGCAATTTAGGGAGTTTGTTGCGACCTGTAAAGGCTACCTAATAGGAATGTTTGTTATGTATATCGCAATGCGTGCTGCTGGGTGGAAAGGGGGTGAAAAATGAAACTTAAGCATTTTGGGTTTTGGGATATTGGGCTGACAAAGTGGTCGGTGCTGTTTTTTACTCTATTTGTAGTTTCTGTCTGGCCGGCGTTTGCCCACTGGGTAGAAAGCATTAATTGGGTTTGGTTTTTGGTAATAGCATTGATCCTAGGTGCAAGACCTTTCCTGGATTTTTTAAAAAGTAATTGAGAGTACAATGTAATCATGGGGCTTGCCACAAAACTTGTTATCTTTGCCGCAATTATAATCTCCATCAATAATTTTGTGTTGTACTGGGCTATTAAAAATAACGGGATAAACTCGAAAGGGCATTCATTTGGCACAATAGTATTTTTGATCAGTCTTATCGAAATTGTGGCAATTGGAATTTATGGTTATATCCACTTAAAGTAATTGCTACTCTCTCCATATATGTCGCTGCGTGACAAGATTTGGTAAAATAACATATGGCTAATAAGAATATTGTTCGGCCAGCTCGCCACAAGGTTTCCGGCGGCGTGGTTCATAAACTGCCTGATGATCTGAAGAAAGTTTTGATCTCTGATCCCAAAGCATTGGCAATATGGGAGAGTCTTACGCCTTTGGCCAGAAACGAATGGATTTGTTGGACAATTAATGTTAAAAAGCAGGAAACTAGGAGGGATCATGTTAAAAGAGTGCAAAGTGAGCTTAAAGAAGGAATGCGCCGTCCTTGTTGTTGGATTGGTTGCATTCATAGGAAAGACAAACCACTGAGTCCCTCCGTACAATATGTACTGAGTAGACGGCAGGGGAGATGAAAGGCTGCGCTCCTAACACTGGGTAAAAGAAGTCTATTAAAGGTGGTTGGGTAAATAGTATAATGATTCCATGATTAAGATAGCTGACAAAGGAAATACGGTTATAGAAATCGCAAGAGGGTCTCAAGAAAATTATGAACAATGGTCAGTATATCCTCATAAGGTAGACGATCCCACCTTTCAAAAACTTACGAATGAACAGCAGAATCTGGCAAAAGAATTAAGCATAACCGGAATCAGAAACAGAGAAGATCTTTTTAGTCATTTAATGAATCAAGATATCGCGGAAGCGATTGCAAGACTTAATGATAATCTCAGTTCCCCAAGATTTAAAGGCCTTGGACTTGTTGCAAATAAAATAGGTATTGAACCCACGGGCGAGATTGCACAGATATTGGAACAGAAATACGGAATTAAGTCGGTTGAAGGTGATACTCCTGCAGAAACAAAAGGTTAATCTTTCTATAAGTAGAAGGAGGGTAATTATTACTTTTCCTTAGTCGAGGCGGCTTTCTTGGTTACTTTCTTGACTTTAGGGACTTTTACTTCTTTTATAACTTTTTCCTCTATAACTGAAGGTGCCTGGGCCACAGTCTCGATAATTTTGGGTTGCAAAAGGTTTAAGATTTTATCCAATTTAACATTTATAGCCTCGATCTGAGCTTTGCTTTGATCAAAACTTGGGGCTTGGGGTCTAAATTCGCTTCTTTCGGGACGTCTGGAATCAGACCTTCCACCGTTTATTTTCTCAAAACAGTCGCTGCAGTAAACCGGTTTGCCGTTTGTGGGTTTAAAAGGAACTTGGCATTCCTTGCCGCAGTTACTACAGATGGCTGAGAACATTTCTCTATTGCCTCCGAAAGAAGATCTTCCGCCTCTAAATCCACCTCTACCTCCACCACGGGAGAAACCACCACGGTATCCACCTGCGCTTCTATCATCTCTGTTGAAATTTCCCATAGTCTGTATTATATCATACTTCTAGCCAATATTGTGAGCAATTTGGTTTGAGGCCTTTTTCAGGTTTTGGAGGCACCATTGAGCTCTTTGTCGAACTTCTCCTTGGATTCACCTATAATTTTATAAGCTTCCCTTTTCCCCACCCATCCTTTAATCTTTACCCACTTGTTTTCAAGCTTTTTATACGTTTCAAAGAAATTCTGAACCTCTTTTTTAAAGTGGTCGGGTAGATCGGAGATCGCATCTATGTGCTTATTTCTAGGGTCTTTTTCTGCAACCGCCACAATTTTATAGTCTCTGCCGCTTTCGTCTTCCATATCCAGTACCCCAATAGGTTTGACCGAAACAACGCAACCGGGGAATACCGACTCAGAGATAATCACCAAGACGTCAAGGTGATCTCCGTCATCTGCTCTTGTTTCTGGAATAAAGCCATAATCGACCGGATAAAAAACCGAAGAGTAAAGGACTCTGTCCAGCCTGATCTCGTCTAATTTTTCATCATACTCGTATTTGTTGTGGTTTCCTTTTGGGATTTCAACGACAGTGTTTATTATTTCGGGGGCTTTGTCTCCTAAAGTCAATTTTGAATACGCCATATCAGAAGATATTAATGCAAACGACGTCTTTTTTCAATTAATCTTGGAGGTTTCTTGGGACTTGGCAGCCTTTATAAACGCCAGAAAGACAGGGTGTGGGGTTAAAGGCCGGCTGATATATTCCGGGTGGAACTGTGTCCCGATGAAGAAAGGATGATTTTTGAGTTCTATCGCTTCCACCAGTTTACCATCCGGGGATGTTCCGGAAATGATAAAACCCGCTTTTTCAAATTGCTTTTTATATAAGTTATTGAATTCGTATCTATGTCTGTGCCTTTCGAAGATAATCAGCCTTTTATCCGATTTAAATTTTGCCTGGGCACTGTCTTTTGGCTGAAACCAGGGGGCGTTATCAACATTTCCGTATTTTTTATAACAGTTTTCCAAGACCGTTCCGGGCGAAATTATGCATGGCCAGGCGCCGAGTCTTATCGTTCCTCCATATTGATGCTTTGCCAGATATTCTTTCTGGTCTTCAATAACATGAATCACAGGATATTTTGTTTTTGGATCAACCTCGGAACTATTGGCACCCTTTAAATGGAGAACATCCCGTGCAAATTCTATTGTTGCCATTTGCATGCCGAAACAAAGTCCAAGGTACGGAATTTTATTTTCCCGGGCAAATTTTGCAGCCATTAATTTTCCTTCCGTGCCTCTGGAACCCCAGCCTTGCGGGACAATTATTCCACCAAATCCTTCTAAGGTCTTTTTGCCTGTTTCCAGTTCCTCGCTGTCTATCCAGGTTGTTTTTACGTTTACGCCTATAACTGAAGCCGCGTGTCTTAGGGATTCGATTACCGAAACGTATGAATCGGCCAGTTGATATTCTCCGGTAACAAAGTATTTCCCGACGATGGCGATTTTAACATCCTTGGGATATTTTTTATTGATTCTCGCAGTCATTTCCTGCCATTTTTTGATTGTATGATGCTTGTTGCTGGTAAGTCCCAGAAGCTTCAGGCAAGTCGAAGCCAAATGGTGGTGTGGTTTATGGAAAAGCTGCGGTACGTCATAAATCGTATTCAAATCCGGGACCGAAAATAATCTGTCGGGGGTGATATTGCAAAAAAGTGCGAGTTTGTCCAGACGTTTTTTATCAATCGGGAATTCGCTTCGGGCAACAATTATATCGGGTTGAATTCCCAGGCTGTTCAATACATGAACTGAGGTTTGGGCGGGTTTACTTTTTAGTTCTCCAACATTGGCGAGGTAGGGGAGATAGGTTACGTGTAAGTGTATTACGTCTTTAGGGTATTTTAACTTAAGAATTCTTGCCGCTTCAAAGAAAATTCCGTTTTTATATTCCCCTACAGTGCCTCCATATTCGACGATGACGATCTCGGCATTATTTACTTCTCCGGAAAGTTTTATTCTTCTGATGATTTCGTCGGTAACATGAGGAATAACATCAACAGTGTCTCCGCCGTATTCAAACGATCTTTCCTTGCGGATTACTTCGCCATAGACCTGCCCGGCTGTAACATAGTTTTCTCTTCTGAGATTCTCATGAACAAATCTTTCGTAATGACCTAAATCTTCATCTGTTTCCATCCCATCATGAGTTACAAAAACTTCCCCGTGCTCCTGTGGTCTAAGCGTTCCGGCATCAACATTAAAGTACATATCGACTTTTGTGGGGGTAACTTTATATCCGCGGGATTTTAGAAGGAGAGCTAAAGAGGAGACGGTAATGCCTTTACCTAGGCCTGAAACAACTCCGCCCGAGACGAAGATGAATTTCATTTTTCAAATGAAATTCCATCACACGATGTCAACTTCATGAGTCGTATCATAAGCTAATTAAAAGCTCTTTTCAAATAGCAAAATATACTTATTTTTCAACTTCAAACCAATCAATCGGAGTTTGTTCGTCCGGTTCGCCGTTATAATTAACCGTTATTTCCTCACCCTTTTTTATTGGTTTAATGGCTCTATAAACCATGGAAACTGTTTTGAAATTTTGTTTCCAGTCTGCGTTCGGATGATAGGAGTGATTGTAAATTGAACCGTATCCCAAAATCAGGGATGCCCCGCGCGTGCTTCTCCAGGGGTAGATGTAATAATTTAAAGAGGTTTTTTCCAACTGCTTCCGTTCTTTGGTGTTAAAAGTAAGTACCGGACAGTTCTCAATCACATCACCGACTTTAAAATTGCGGGCGGCAAAAACCCCTCGACCCTTTTTTGCGACTCTCCTGACAACTATGTTTTTCCTCATTTATGTATAATATCTTATCTTATTATGAAAACTTGGCAAAGAATCAAGGACAATCCAAATCTTTTGAACCAATATCTGGTTCGGGAAAAAGTTATTGATACGATCCGCTATTTCTTTAAGTCTCAGGGCTTTCACGAAGTTTTTACTCCGGAGCTGGTTCCTGTTCCTTCCATTGAACCAAACTTGGAAGTTTTTGAAACCGAACTTAGAACATCTAAAGGATTGAAACGCCGAGGATTTCTAATTATGAGTCCGGAGTTTTCCATAAAGAAACTTTTGTCCGCGGGAGTAGGGAATTGTTTTGAAATTACAAGATGTTTTAGAAATGAAGAAGAAGTAAGTTCTCTCCACAACCCCGAATTTACGATGCTTGAGTGGTATAGGGTTCAGGCCGATTATACGGATGTAATGAAAGATTTTGAACAGCTTTTTACTAAGATTATTATGGAGGTTAATCCCAAGGTCGATTTATCGAAGTGGAAGTACCAGGGTGAAACCTATGATCTTTCGCTTCCTTGGCCGAGAATCAGTTTTGAAAGGGCTTTCGCCAAATTTGCCGGGAAAAAGATCGAGGATGTAAAAGATGAAGATTTTTATCAAATCTTCTTTAATGACATTGAGCCAAAATTAAGGGAAAGTGGAAGACCTGCAATTATTTACGATTATCCGATTTCACAGGCGGCTTTATCCCGACCGAAGGCATCGGATCCTAGGTTTGCCGAAAGATTTGAAGTGTTTTTAGCAGGAGTTGAGCTGGGAAATTGCTTTTCGGAGCTGACAGACGCAGTGGAGCAAAAGAAGCGCTTTGAATCGGACTTGACTCTCCGCCGGGCCCAGCATAAATCGGATTATCCGATTGATGATGATCTGATAGATGCTCTCGAGGCGGGCTTGCCTCCGGTTTCGGGAATTGCAGTTGGAGTGGATAGACTTATTATGCTTGCCGCCGATGTTCCTTCAATTGCAGACACCTTATTTTTTCCGGGTAAGGAGCTATTTGACCTCTAAGGCCTCCAGGCATTAAAATACGCGTGCGGTGGATACAATTAATGCGGGTAATATTACAAAAGGTAGCTTCATTATTTTTAAGGGAGCTCCGGTACTGATCACAAAGGCTGAATTTATGTCGCCCGGAAAGGGCTCTCCTGTTATGCGGATAAAGTTTAAGAATGTACAAACAGGTTCCGCGGGGGAGTTTACTTATAAAACAGCCGAGACAGTCGAGGTTGCGGAAGTTGAGAAAAAAGAAATGGAGTACCTCTATAGAGATGGTGATGACTTGGTATTTATGGATCCGAAATCTTATGATCAGGTTTCAATTCCTATGAGTTTAATTGAAGGACAATTTGGCTACTTAACCCCAAACCTTAAATGTTGGATTGTCTGGTATAAAGGCAAAGCCATTGGTGCGGCGCTTCCGACTCATGTAACTTTGCAAGTGACCGAATCCCCGGATGAGGTTGCCGGAAACCGTTCCAATGCTCCCAAAAAGACTGTGAAGTTGGAAACCGGAACCACGGCCCAAGTGCCGCTTTTTATCAAGGTCGGTGAAAAGGTTATGCTGGATACGGCAACCGGTGAATATTTGGGTAGGACAAAATAATTAAAATTTTCAGTGCTTCTTCAGGAAACGATGCTTTAATTTCTCAATGGACGAAGTTAAAGAAGAAAATAAAGAAATATCCCCAAAATCCTCAAACTCTACATTGTATTTAGTTTTTGTAATTATTCTTTTAGTGGTTGCCGGCGGAGCGTTTTATTTCGGTAGAAAATCAGGTGAAGCAAAGATGACTGCTTTTTATCAAAGCCAGCCAAAGCCTTCGGGAATGGGAATACCAAGACCTTCCGGTCCTCCAAATTTTAAAGGACAAAAATTATCTGATGTTCAAATGCTTTCCAGTGCAACTCTTATTTATCCTGGGGTTTCTAATACGGATGTTAATAGAACTCTTATTAATTGGACACTTTCGACTACGCAAAATTCGGATGGCACAGTGACAGTGAAATTAACCCCTGCTGAGCCGGAGGCTACAGAGGGTGATACTACCCAGACTTTTACTGTCAAACCCGGTGATAAACTCTATTTTGACGACTTAAATCCAAACGATGACCAACCCGGAATGGATGTTAACACTCATGATGACCTGGGGATTTTAGTAGACAGCAACGGGATTATTCAATAACCACAACTTTAAGCTTCAGTTGTTCCTTTAGAGTAAAATGATTACAAATGTTAATTGAAGTTGTGGGGTGGATCGGGACCGCACTGATTTTGGCAGCCTACCTCTTGGTTTCTATAAAAAAGATTGGACCAACTTCAAAAACATATCAATCTTTGAATTTATTTGGAGCAATTGGAGTTGGTGTAAATTCATTAGTCCACAGAGCGCTTCCGTCGGTTGGAATTAATTTTGCCTGGATGTTAATAGCAATCTATGCGTTGGTAAGAAGCAGAAAAGAATTGAAGTAGATTATGGTTTGGCCACATGCCAGGTCCCATTAATTCCGTCTCCAGTCATATCTCCCGGAACTTGGTCGCCGGAGTAATAGTAAAGAGGGCGTCCTTTATATACGAATTGCATAGAACCGGTTGGCCCGGCCGCGGTAGTAACTCCGGTTGGGAGATTGGTCGGTACAGTGGATGTTACATATGCCGGCCAAATCCCGGCGCACGTTCCAGTGCACGTACTTACGCCTTTTGTATCGTTATCAAACACATAAAGTGTCATGCCGCTTGCTCCGACTAAGTAGTTGCCTTTTGCTCCCGACATTGTCGTAATAACATTTCCAGAAACAGGAGTGATAGGTGCGGTCGAACTGTTGGATGGAGAGATGCTATATGCACCCGAGAACAAAGCTTTGATTTGGTGTCTTCCCAAATATCCAAGAACTAAAACTACAATTATGACTGCAATCCAAACCCAAGCCTTTTTCATAACAATTGATGTTACAAATCCGTTACACTATTTGTCAAGTGATAGAATAAGTTGTGGTAAAAAGTCTTCATCAAAAAAATTCATGGATCCGTGATTTAATTCTTGGCGGACAGGACGGACTGGTAAATGTTTTGGGAATAATTTTGGGGGTTACGGCTGCAAACGGAACGCATCCTGTTATTGTTGCCGCATCGCTCGCCGCGGCATTCGCCGAAGCAGTTTCAATGGGAGCGGTTAACTATACATCAACTTTGGCTGAGCGTGACCATTACGCGAAAGAAAAGAATACCGAGTATTGGGAGATTGAGCATGAGCCGGATGAGGAAAGGGAGGAGATTAGAGCAATTTATTCCGCCAAAGGGTTTAAAGGAAGGAATCTGGAGATGGTTGTGAATACAATTACTCAAAATAAAGATAACTGGGCAAAAGTCATGATGGATGAAGAATTGAAACTTCAGGAAGTAAGAACAGACAGAATTTTTAGTTCATCGTTCCTTGTTGGTTTTTCGACGGTTGTCGGTTCCATAATTCCGGTTTTACCGTATTTTGTTTTTCAGCCCAACCAGGCTTTACCGATAAGTTTGGTCTTAAGCAGCGTTGTTCTTTTTAGTGTAGGAGTTTATAAAGCTAAAACTTATGTCGGAAACTGGTGGAAAAGCGGATTACAAATGCTCCTTATTGGAATGGGTGCAGCCATAATCGGTTTTATTATTGGAAAGTTTTTCAGGGTAGATTAGCTCTTCTTAATAACATAGAAAAAATCTTTACTGTAACCACTTAAGTAAGCTTTAGAACCGTCTTTAAGATCTTTGGTCAAGGTTGAAGTTTTGTATCCGCCTGTTCCGTTCGGTTCAAAAATGTTGAACCTAACCCAGAATGGATTAATATCTAGTTGGATGGCGTTGGTCGCTCCTGCCATTTTGAGCGCTTGGGCGAGCGACGAGGGGGAGAGGTTATTGCCTACCGCATAAATCAGATTTCCCTGAGCAGTCAGTCCAATTCCGCTTCTCCATGTAAAAATATCGGCATTAAACGTTCTACCCCAAAGCTTTTTGTTTAGTTCATTTAATGCAAAAACCTGTCCGTTCTGAACTAAAATGGGACAATTTTGTCTTATGAAGGCTATATTATTTCCAAGATTTTGCCCGGTGTAGTTGATAATTTTGAGTGTGCCATCAGTATAGCCAACCAAAGTTCCGACATTATTCTCCAGCGGAACGTATGTTTTATCCCCAACGACCATGCCGTAAGTCCCGTCCCTATATTGGAAGCCTCCGTCAAAGCCCGCGACCAGGTTGCCGCTTTGGACAGCGTTTTGGGGAATAATTCCCGGGCCAAAATTTCCAATCGGTCCTCCGGGTTGTTTTGTACCCGCAACTGCCACAAGATTCATCAGGCTCATATCCATTTGTACAAGTGTTACGTAGGCAAAAGGACGTGTCGGATCCGGGCGGACAAATGTATATGCCATCACTTCTTTTCCCGGAAAAAGTTTAAGAGGACGGTCATGCCAAATTCCCTCACCCGCTACATAGGGCAACCCCGTGGTAATTGGAATAGGGGATATTGAGCTTTGGATACCGGGGTTTAGAAATTGCGGAGTGCTTCCTAAACCGGTCTTATCCGTAATTTGTTGAATTTTATCTGCAGTATTGTAATAAGATTTCTCCAGGAGACCGACCGCCTTGTTTCCGAAAATGGGACGGAGGTAATTATCGGTGAAGGTTGCAGCAAAAGGCGTATCGAATCTAACAATCGCAACTCCCGTTAAAAGTATGAGGAGGGTAATCAAACCGGCATATTTTAGGAATTTCTTAGTATTCATTCGAATATTATAATAACAGTTTCTTTAATATGGCTGAAGAGACAGTGAGGAAAAATATGGTGTAAAATTGAGAGGTATGGCGATGCACAACTCCGAAACGGACTTTTTCGGGAAACAGGAAGGGGAGCGGATACTTTACGTGGTTAAACCTCACCCTTTATCACTTTTTTTCAAACTTCTTAAAGTTTATTTGATAGCGTTTGCTGTTTTTCTGGTTTTGGCAATTTTAGGGACACAACTTGTTTTTTTAAATTTGTTTTTGGTTGGAGGCCTAATCATTGCAGTACTCATTGCCGTTATTGGGACCAAGGTTATGACCGATTATCAAAAAAGAGATATGGCATATATTACCGATAGGCGTCTTATGAGGTTTGAACCGACGACCCTTTTTGCCACCAATCCGCGCTCTTTAACCTGGGACGAGGTGGTAAAGGTAAAAACTTATCCGCCCAACGCTCTTTTTAAACAGATGGCAATAGGAAACGTGGTTGTTCATGCCAGGACTCCGGCGAGACCCGATGAGCATATGCCCGGTGCGGTTGCGGCCGACGATATTGAACTAAAAGATGTTTATTATTATAAAGATCTGGGAAATTATATCGATAAAATTCTATTTACTTATAAGCAAAAACCTAAGGAGATGGAGCTAATCCATGCTTTTATCCCCAAGCCGAAAGGTGAGAGGTATTAACAGCCCTCATAGACTCCATTGCAATAAGGACACCTGTCTCCGGACCTCATAAACATTCCCAGCCATTTTTTACAAGCTCCACAGTGTTTTATAAACTTTCCACCTGCTACTTCTGACCCTCCCGAAAACGCCTGAAATGCAGTTTGGTCTCCCCCGGCACAACTTTCGGACTTGTCGCCTATCATTTGCTCTTCTTCTGCGCGGCTTCTCAAGTAGTAATAATTTTCTTGAGGCGAATAGTTTGAAGAATATATTTCTCGGTGAATCATACTCAGCTTGGCATATGTGATAAGTTTAATTTTTAAATCATCACCATTTTCAACTTGCATTATTTGGTTTGTGTAAACGGAAATTTCTGCAAAAAGTAAGGGTAGTTGATCTTCCCTAAAAAATAGGGGGGAAGATCTCATTTGTTCAGCTGAATCCAGTTTTTGGACGCCAATTTTGGCGGCAAAATTGTTAAAAATCGAAAGTAATGTTTTTGAGTCAATATCTATTAAAATTGCCCTTTTCAAAAGTATTTTTTCGTTTCCTGATGAATAGCGAATTGTACCCAAATCAATTTTTGATACCGGATAAAATCTTTTTTCAGGAGGCAGATTTTCCGGAAAAGGAGCGCTGAACCAACCTTCAACACCATTTTTCTCTCTATTGGCCCATTCTTTGATTTCTTTAAAAGCGGAGTATTCAGGGCGACCTAGATAGGATTCCTTTTCGATTGATGCATCCACCTCAATCCCGTCAAGCCTTGATATTTTTCCATCTCTGATAATTAGTATCCTTGGATCGGGAATCCGGTTGGTTTCGTGAGTTACCGCGCCGACATCTTCCACCGTTTCGGTTGGAGGGTCTGCTAGACACTTATCGATGAATTCTTGCTCCGATGATTGAGGAACTTGCTCTGAAACTAACCATACTGGAGAAACGGAAGATATCTTAAATTCGTAGTCGGTCCCTGTTTGTAGTAAATCTGCTGACATATCCTGCTCGGGTTTAGTTGGGCTCTGGATATGACAGTAGCGGCACTTCTACGGAATTCCGCCGTAATTCACCAATTGCCTAAATGTACTTTTAAGTTCGTTTTTGGTCAAGTAGTAGTTTGAGTTTCAAGGTACAACGAGCCCAGCGGAAAAAATGCGTTAAATTTGCGGTAAATTTAAATTATTATTATTTGACAAACAACCTTTTAAGTGCTATTTTGCGCTCAATATGCGAGGAAGAGATGTTTTAATAGCTTTTATAGTTCTTGTTGCGATTATCGCAGGGGTTCTCATTTTCGACAGAAAAATAAATATCAGTAAAACTTCATTGCCCACGGCCACTCCAACTATTCAGCAACAAATTGAAAGTAAATTTAATGGGCTAACTATTCCGGCAGGAACAGAACAAACCGAGCTTAAAGATGTATCTGGAGGACAGGGGATGGGAATTGCCACACGTAATGAAATCCTGGCCGATTTGCCGACTCCGCCGGCGGGACAGTATTATCAGGGCTGGCTTGGCAACGGTGGAAAGCTCGTCTTATTGGGAATATTGAGAAACGCAAAAGGTGGTTGGATTTTGGATTATAATTCTTCAAACCTCCCTGGTTACAACCAAATTGTTGTGACTTTGGCCGGGAAGCATATCCTCGAAGGCTCTTTCTAGACTAGGGCGTATCCATAATGTAATATAGGTTTAGGAGGTGATTTTTGTGCAGATTATTGTTTATTCAACAACAACATGTCCTTATTGCAAGATGCTTAAGGATTATTTAACAGAAAAGAAATTTGTATATACTGAAAAACTTGTAGATATGGATGAGGCTGCAAAAAACGAAATGATGGCTTCCTCAGGAGGATTTTTGGGGGTACCTTTTTCAATCATTTCTTTAGATAACGGAACGAAAGAAACTGTTTTAGGTTTTGACAAAGGTAAGATTGATAAAATTTTGGGAATCACAGCATGATATTTGTTAATTACAAAACTTTTGAAGAAGGATCGGGCCAGAAGGCTATATCTTTAACCAAAATTTTGGAGGAAGTGGCACACGCAAGTCAGGTAAAGATTATTCCGGTTGTTCAAACAATAGATGCCGAGGCAGTTATTGCTGCAACAACCCTTGAAATTTGGATTCAGCATGTTGACCCCCTGAGTTATGGAGCCCACACCGGTTGGACGCTTCCCGACGAAGCCGCAAAAATTGGAGTATCCGGGGTTTTTCTGAACCATTCGGAACACAAGTTCGATAGTTTTGATGCACTTTACACGGCAAATGAAAAAGCAATGTCGGCAAACCTCAAAACGTTAATTTTTGCCGGTAGTCTAGACGAGCTCAAGAAGATTGCCGAGCTTGCTCCCACTTATGTTGCATACGAACCGCCTGAACTGGTGGGATCCACCACCACTTCTGTGGCCCGGGCCCAACCTGAGATTATTTCCAAAGCAAGTGAAATTGCCACCTCAAGCGGAGAGCCGTTAATAGTTGGGGCAGGTGTGAGTTCTATGGAAGATGTCAAGAAAAGTCTGGAGCTTGGTGCGGTTGGGGTTGCCGTTGCAACGGCAGTTGTTAAGGCAACCGATCCAAAAGCAAAGTTAACCGAACTGACGGAAGGATTTAAGTAACAATATGAAAGTTTTCATTGGCGCAGATCATAGAGGGTTTGAATTAAAAGAAAAAATTGTAAAGTGTCTTTTTGAACTGGAGTATGCCTGCCACGATGTGGGTGCATTTAAGCTTGATCCTGGTGATGATTTTACAAAATTCGCAGAAGAAGTATCTTCCCTTGTTGCCAATAACCATGGATCAAGAGGAATACTCCTTTGCGGGAGCGGAGTCGGGGTTGATGTCGTCGCCAATAAATTTGACGGGATTAGGGCCTCAATCGGGAAAAGTGTCCAGCAGGTAGAAGCCGGAAGAAATGATGACGATATGAATGTTCTGGTCATCGCTGCGGATTTCACCAGCGAAAAAGAAGCCAGAGCCATGCTCATTGCATTTCTGGAAACAAAATTCTCCGGTAAGGTAAGATTTGAGAAAAGACTTCAGGAGATTAAAGAGCTAGAGGCGAATAATTAAAAAAATGAATTTGCCCAAACCCACAGATCTAGATGTTTTAGGGAAAAGGGTCCTTCTTAGGCTGGACCTTGATACCAAACCTGACGAGAACGATTTAAGAATTAAAGCCGCCAAGGAAACTCTGGACTTTCTTTATTCACAGAAAGCAAACATTATTATCATTGCCCATAAAGGTAGACCAGATGGAAAAGTTGATGAAAGTTTAAGTTTAAAACCATTCGGACCGCTTTTTTCCTATTGGGGAGCGGAAGTAAAAGAAAATCTGCGTTTTAATTCCGGGGAAGAAGCGAACGATACAACTTTTGCCAGGGAAATCGCGTCTTGGGGTGATATCTATATTAATGAGGCTTTTGCCTCATCTCACCGTGAGCATGCTTCAATAGTCGGTGTTCCCAAATTTCTGCCCCACGCGGCAGGATATCATTTTATTGCCGAAACCGAAAACTTAAGCAAAGTTTTTGAACCAAAACGTCCTTTAGTCTTTGTTATTAGTGGTGTTAAGAAGGATAAGCTATCGTATGTTAAAGAATTTGAAAAGTTTGCGGATAAAATTCTGGTTGGAGGACGCCTTCCCGATTATATGGGCGATGAAAAATTAGTAAGTGTCAGAAGTAGGGGAGAAGCAGAAAAAGTAATTGTAGGAAATCTGATAATGGATAAAGAGGATATCACAATACATACAATTGAAAGGTTTGAAAAGGAAGTTGGAAAATCGGAAACGACTGTTATTTCGGGCCCTTTGGGGAAATACGAGGATGAAGGTCACCGTCAGGGGACGGAACGAGTATTTAAAGCTGTGGCCGAATCGGGTGCATTCAAAATTGCCGGGGGAGGAGATACCGAAGCGGCACTTGATCTTTTGGGACTTCAAGATGAGTTTGATTGGGTATCAGTCGGTGGTGGGGCAATGCTTGAATTTTTGTCCAAGAGAACTCTTCCCGGAATTAGGGCTTTAGAACTTTGAGAAGATTTTCTTCAGACGTCTGGCAATATTTAGCTAAAATTTTTAGATTTCTTTGGAATTTAGCCAATCTTTTAGGACTCTCTATTATTTCTTGGATGTTTTTTGTGGCGGCGACAATTCTTTCTTCAACAAAACCCACTCCATACCTTTTGATAATTTCAAGATTTCCGTCTTCCTGCCCGGCAACGTGCGATATTGCAAAAAATGGGGTAAGAGTGGCTACGGATTCAAAGATGGTATTTGGTCCGGCTTTCCCGACAACAATATCAGCGGCCCTCATATATTTATGAATCTCTTTGGTGTAAGCAACTGCAATAATCTTTGGTCCTCCTATTTTTTCGGAAACCGATCTTAATGTGTGTACCGTATCCAAGAGTTGTTTATTGTTGCCGCACATAATAAGAACCTGAATATCATATCTTGGACTTAAGAATGTTTTTACAATTTTCAAAACATGGTACGTTCCTTCGCTACCGCTTGTAATACATAAAGTAAATCTATTCGGGCTTAATCCTAGCTCTTTTCTCACACTACTCCTTTCCTTTTTTCCGATTTCATAGAACTTCTTTTCCGTGAACCAGCCGACCAACTGTCCATCTGCCTGGGGTTCAAAAGTTTTCAACTTTCTTAAAGAATATTCATCGAAGACCAGATTCTTAGTGTTTTCTGATATCAATATGCGGCTGAAGGTTAGAGGATCGGCCAAAACGTTTATAAAACGGAAACTAAATTTATCTTTGAATGATTCGAGAGAAGAATTAAAAGCGAAATAAGTATTCATAACAATATTTGGTTTTGATCGTTTGATTACTGACCTAATTTTTCCTTTATAACTTCTCTCTACATAGGAATCGAACAATTTTTTAAGAATTTTAATCTCGGAAAACCAGAAGACTATTTTAAATAAACTTGGGAAATATTTATAAATAAGCTCGTAAGAGACTTTAGAGAAAGGCTCGACACCAATTACCGCGAGATCGGTTTTGTATTTTTTTTCGGTAACTTCCCTAATTGATTTGGCAATACTTCCGTGTCCCCAATCCGTGGTAACGATCAATATTTTTTCCATCTTAACCTTAGTTGCCTTAAATTATATACTGATAAATACTGCCATATGACTAAAGTAGGAATTAATGGGTTTGGAAGAATTGGGAGGATTGCTTTTAGAATTGGAGTTCTAAAACACCTTGATGAAATAGAATTTGCTGCAATAAATACTTCGGGAAGTATGCTGGCTTCCGGTTGGGCGCACCTGACCAATTACGACACAATGTACCGTACATTTCAATACAGAGTGCAAAGTAACGACCTGAAAGATCCAAAGGTGGCCACAGATGAGGACCCTTTGATAGGGGAACTAATGGTTTCCGAAAAGAACGTCAAAGTTCCGATACTGGCACAGAGGGATCCCGCTAAGATTCCCTGGGGAAAGTACGGAGTGGACGTGGTTATCGAATCAACAGGTGTTTTTACAAAACAGGAAGACGCCATGAAACACGCGATAGGAGGAGCCAAAAAGGTAGTTATCTCGGCACCAGTCAAGGGAGGGAATGTTGCGACATATATTATTAGTGTTAATGAAACCGATAACCTGCCTCAGATACTTTCAAATTCTTCCTGCACAACAAATTGTGTAGCACCAGTTGCTTCAATACTTCACTCAAAGTTTGGGATTGAAAAGGCTTTGATGACCACGGTTCACAGCTATACCGATGACCAGAATTTGCAGGATGGATCGCATAAAGATTTAAGACGGGCAAGAGCCGCTGCCCAGAATATTATTCCGACCTCAACAGGAGCCGCAATTTCCACAACAGAGACGATTCCGGAGCTTAAAGGTCTATTTGACGGAATGAGTTTAAGGGTTCCCACAACCACAGGGTCGATTACTGATTTCGCGATTCTTCTTAAGAAAAATGTTACGGTGGAGGACATAAACAATGCATTTAAAGAGGCAATAGAAAACCCCTTATATAAGGGCATAGTTGCCGTAACTGAGGAACCTTTAGTTTCAAGTGACATCATCGGAAGAAGCGAGTCGGCAATAGTTGACCTAAGTTTAACGCAGGTGGTTGCGGGGAATCTAATCAAAGTTTTTGCCTGGTACGACAATGAGTGGGGTTATGCCAACCGGTTGGTTGAACAGGTCATCAGAGTAGGAAGGACTTTGGATGGAGGGAAAGCCCCAACTGACCCCATAACCTTGTCTTTCAAGCAATGAAAGAAGATCACGTTTCTGATTATAGCCAGATCACCGACCAGATTTTTATTGGTAGCGATTTATGTAAAGGACTAAGTTGTCCAATTCACGGACCGGAATTTGAAAAACTAGGAATTTTGGTAGAACTTAATCTTTCTGTAGAGAAAAAAGAAACCCCGCCGGACGGAATCGATATTTATGCCTGGATTCCTGTTGCCGATAAACACGCACCGAGTCCTGAGCAACTCGATATCGGCACCTCAATTATTAATGAGGCGGTAATGAACGGAAAGCGGATTTATATACACTGCAAAAATGGCCATGGCAGAGCTCCGACAATGGTAGCTGCGTACTTTATAAGGTTTCAGGGTAAAATTGTCGACGAAGCGGTGGCGATGATTTTGCACCACCGGAATGAGGTGCATCTTGAGTTTGATCAAAGAGAAGCGTTGGGAAAGTTTGAAGAAAAATACAATAAATAAAATGGTTGATATTATTCCTTCGATTCTAACGGATAACCTGACAGACTTTGGTAACCGTCTAAAACGCATTGAGGAGGCAGTTGATTTGAATGGAGCTGCCATTTCCAAGATTCAAATTGATGTTATCGACGGAGTTTTTGTCAACAACAAAACAGTTGATCCCTCGCTTTTGGGGCAACCGGATACTGATTTGGGACTCGATTTTCACCTGATGGTTAAAGAGCCTGTTAACTGGATTGAGAAATGTGCTAATACCGGAGCGGATAGAATAATCGGTCAGATAGAAATGATGCAAAGTCAGAAGGAATTTGTGGGTAGGGTAGCCGAAACCGGACTTTATGTGGGACTGGCGGTGGACTTAGACACGCCAATTACGAAACTTGATCCCGTTATTTTGACAAATGTAGATGTGGTTTTGGTTATGGCGGTTAAAGCGGGGTGGGGAGGACAGAAATTTGATGCTGGTGTTCTTCAGAAAATTAAAGATCTAGACGAAATAAGAGTCAGAGACTCTACTCCGTTTAAGATTTGTGTGGATGGAGGAGAAACAGAAGATGTTATCAATGTATCACACTTTGCCGGAGCGGATGAAATAGTTGTCGGAAAAAGACTATTTGTGGGTGACATCGCCGCAAATGTTAAGATGTTAATGGGTGCTGCAAGCAAGGAAAAATAAAATGGAAGACAAAAAGTATTCCGAGAAAAAATTTATTAAGAACATAGCCTTTTTCGGCGATGCGGACATTTCCGAAGCGGATGAAACATACAAAGCAGCGTTTGATGTGGCGGAGGCTTTAGCAAAAGAAGGTTATATCATTGTTGACGGCGGAGGCCCCGGAGTGATGGAAGCAGCCACAAGCGGTGCCGTTAAAGGCGGAGGGAAAACTATTAGTGTAACTTTTGACCCCGTGAATGCTCCCGGTTATGAAGGCAAATATATCGGTAATGTTACGGATACGGAAGTTGTAACTACAAATTATATCGAAAGGATGTTTAAGCTTATGGAATAT
Source organism: Candidatus Microgenomates bacterium (assembly GCA_049519355.1). Taxonomy (GTDB): domain Bacteria; phylum Patescibacteriota; class Microgenomatia; order UBA8517; family UBA8517; genus JBEKQV01. The sequence goes on from JBEKQV010000001.1 coordinate 341,025, forward strand.
GGTGATATGTTTATTATTTTCAAAGGCGGAAGCGGAACTGTTTCGGAATTTGGCACGGCGTGGGTTTTGGCCAAACTTTATTACGGTCACCACAAACCGTTTATTCTTTACGGTGATTTCTGGATTGAAATAGTAGACGCATTTAGAAAAAATATGAATATTGACTCGAAGGAAATGTCGGTGTTTGAAATCTGCAGGAATGAAAATGAGGTTATTGCCACAATCAGGAAATTTGAAGAGAAAATCGCGCAACGTAATCATGATGGGGATGATAGAGGCGATGAATACGACAAAGCGTTTACAAAATAAAAATACATGAAACATACAGTAAAAGAACTTGAGATTATTGCCAATAATATTCGTGAAGATATTATTAATGAACTTGTGGCGGCCGGAAGCGGACATTCTGCCGGACCTCTTGGCATGGCAGATGTTTTTACCGCTCTTTATTTTGAAGTCATGGATTATGATGCCAAAAATCCTGAGCATCCGGGCCGTGACAGGCTTATTCTTTCCAATGGTCACATTTGTCCTGTCCGTTATGCTGCGATGGCCGAGGCGGGATTTTTTCCTAAAGAAGAACTTCTGACTCTCAGGAAACTCGGAACGCGTCTTCAGGGACATCCGGAAAGGAAAAGGCTTCCCGGAGTTGAAACGACTTCGGGCCCTTTGGGTTCAGGTCTAGCTCAGGCAACAGGTTATGCATACGCGGCAAGAATGGACGGCAGAAAGTTCAGGGTTTACTGCGTTTGTTCGGACGGTGAACACGAGGAGGGAAATCACTGGGAAGCCGTGATGTTTGCCGGAAAAAACAATCTAAGCAATCTTACGGCAATTGTTGACCGCAACAATATTCAGATTGATGGATTTACGGAGGATGTTATGCCGCTTGAGCCTCTCGTTGAAAAATATAAATCATTCAACTGGTCGGTAATTGAGGTTGACGGACATAATTTTCAGGAAATTGTAGACGCAGTTGGTCAGGCTAAAGCAATCCATGATAATCCGACAGTAATTATTGCCCATACAATTCCCGGTAAGGGAGTTAAGTTTATGGAAAATAAGTTTGAATGGCATGGTAAGCCTCCAAACAAAGAAGAGGCAAAAGTTGCACTAAACGAGCTAAGAACATTGGGAGGCAGAATTAAAAGTGAACACGAATGATCAATCCAAGATCTAAATTATCGGAAAAAATTTTCGAGAAAGATATCACCGAGCAACCCACACGGCAGGGTTACGGTGAAGGATTGGTTTTGGCAGGGGAGAAGGATGAAAAAGTGGTGGTTTTGTGTGCGGATCTAACCGAATCGACAAAGTCTCATTTATTTAAAGCTAAATTTCCCGAAAGATTTGTTGAAGTCGGGGTTGCGGAGCAGGGGATGGCGACAATTGCCGCGGGAATGGCAAATTACGGAAAAATTCCTTTCATTTCTTCTTATGCGGCTTTTTCTCCGGGCAGAAATTGGGAACAAATCAGGACCACAATTGCCCTAAATGATGTTCCTGTAAAAATTGCTGGAGCTCATGCCGGAGTTTCCGTTGGACCCGATGGGGCAACGCACCAGATGCTTGAGGATATTGCCCTGATGCGGGCGATGCCGAATATGATTGTGATTTACCCGGCTGATTCTATTGAAGCCAAAAAAGCTACTATTGCGGCGGCTACTAACGGGAAACCCACTTATTTAAGATTTGCTCGCGAGAATACCCCCGTGTTTACCACCGAGGAAACTCCTTTTGAAATCGGAAAAGCGGAAGTTCTTTGGGAAAGTAAGAGCCCGCAGGTTTCAATTATTGCCGCCGGCCCCTTGCTATATGAAGCTCTTTTGGCGGCCAAAGAATTGAAAAAAAGCGAAATCGAGGTTGAAGTTATAAACTGCCACACGATAAAACCAATTGATGAAAGGATAATTATTGCCTCGGTTAAGAAAAGCGGGGCGGTTGTAACAGTTGAGGAAGCACAAACGACAGGTGGACTTGGGGGAGCAGTTGCCGAGGTTTTGGCTAGGAATTTCCCGGTTCCAATGGAGTTTATCGGTATGCCGGATCACTTTGGTGAGTCAGGGCAACCTGACGAACTTCTTACAAAATATCATATGAAGTCGAAGGATATAATTGAGGCTGTTAAAAGAGTTATCGCAAGAAAGAATAGGTAAGCCGGAAGGGGGTGAAAACAATGATTAAAGTACAGAAAAAAGACGGGAGTATGCAGGATTTTGACCATATGAAGATTAAGAACGGCATTCTTGCATCAGGTGCTTCGGAGGAGCAGGCGGAAAGTATAACCATGCAAATTGAGTCATGGGCACCTACAGCCGCATCAAACGGAGTAATTGGGGGTTCAGCTATCAGATCAAAAGTTCTGGAGATGTTAGGTGAAATGAATCCTGCCGCGAAAGCAACTTTTGAGAATTATAAGAAGGTCTAATTTATTGAAGCCAGACCTCAGGACCGCTGCCGCTATATAGGGACGTCTTTATGACATGCACTCCGGGAGCAAGGAATAAACTTGCAACTACCGGAAAAGTGTAGTTCGAACCGGGAGAAATTTTAGATACGTAGCTGTCATAGTCGAGACTAATCAATTGGGAAGTTCCATTTACCAATGTTAGTTTTTGGTTTGCCGATATTATTACACAACGCGGGTTGGGAACATCCGGATTTAGAGTAACCGAAATTACATCTCCTTGAACACTGTTGCATGATGACGCAGCCGGTGCTTGTGAATCAGCCGGGATAAGGGACGTCTTACCTATAAACCTAAAAGTGGAGATAATTTGATCAAGAGCTTCTTTTGAGGAATCGTTTGTGTTTACACCTTCGTCGATTGAATATACGGAATTATTATAACTGACAAGATATAAATATTCTTTTCCCGGAAATTCCCATGGGGATTCATTTATATAGCCTTTGGCAAGCACGTTGCCTATTGTGGTATCTGCAAGTCTTGTAAAACTCTGTTGAGTTAAAGTGTCGGTTTCTTTGGTATCTCCTATATTCATACTTAAAAGTACGTTGTAATTAATTTGGCTTGGTTGTGAAGAATCGTTGGTTGTGATTGAAATATAACTGTCGATGGGCCCGCCCGGTTGGTTAGCGATTTTGTCTATTCTCACTTCGAGGATCGCTCCGCTTTTCGGATCGTAAGTTTGGTTGACTTCAAATCCTTGGGGGTAATTTATGGCAAATTGTAGCTTGTCAGTCATGAATGTTTTCCAACCGGCAGGTGCAGGTAAAACAGTTGGGAAAGAAATAGGCGAAGGAGACGCTATCACCAACGTCCGCACCCTTGGCCAGTAGTTTTTATAGCCAAAATACCCGACAGCTGCTAAAGCTGCCAAAATTAGAATTATGATTACAACATTACCTTTTTGCTTCATTTTTAATATCCGGCGGGAATTGCCGAAGGTGGACCAGTAGGAACGGGAATGTTAGTTGACGCTGGGCTAGGTGAAGGAGAAATAAAGGTAAAAGTGGAAAGGATTTGGTCGAAGGTTGAATGATCCTGACCTATTCCTTGCAAAATAACGGCCAATTTTGGCGAGTAGAGATAATATTTCTTATAAATGTTCCAAGCGCCTTGGTAAGTTCTGACTACGGCCTGATTACCATTAATTGTTGTTACACTTTGCTTATCAAGAAAAGTTTGTTCTGGTGTATTTGGAATTATTTGCATGAACTGATCGATAGTCTGAATGTTGGATTTTACTTTGGTTATTTGAATTTGGTATCCTGACGTTCCGATTTTGAAATCAGATGTTTCTAAGTAGGCAACGTTTGCTGCGGAACTGGTGGCAATATTCATTTCTGGGGGATATTTGAAAGAAAAACCAGGATCTGTGTATATTTTCCAGTTCGCAGTTACGTCAGGAGAAGCTGAAGGAGCGGGAGAAGACTGAGTTTGATAGTTAGCCAGCATGCTTTTAAGTTGCTGATTTTGGTTGTAGAGAAATATAACAACACCTAAGGCCAGAAGAATAAAAACAGCAACACTTAGAGTTGTTATCCAATGTGTACTTTTTGATTCTTCTTTTTTAGGTTCAGGTGGAATCTGAGATTGGATAGGAGACATATTATTTAGTATTGGCTGTTGGGGCTCCATACAAAATATTGTAAACTAATAAAGGTAAAACTGCCATGTACGAAACAATCCAAAAACTCCTAGCCTCGGGAAAGGGACTCCTTGCCGCTGACGAAAGTACTCACACTATTGAAAAACGGTTTGCTGCTTTGGGGTTAACTTCCACGCCGGAATTGAATAGAAAATACCGAGGGATGCTTTTTACGACTAATGGTGTTGAGGAATTTTTGGGGGGAATAATAATGTTTGATGAAACAGTTAGACAAAAGAATGATGACGGAATTCTATTTCCCGAGTATCTAATAAATAAAGGAATTGTTCCCGGAATTAAGGTTGATGGAGGGCTTGAACCCTTTAACGGGACCGAGGAGCAAATAACTAAAAAACAGGTCGGTTTGGCCGATCGCTTGAAAGAATATTCCGGAATGGGGCTTGCCTTCACTAAATGGAGGGGCGTATTTTTAATCTCCGACATTTTCCCGACGGATGCATTTTTGGAAGAAAATTTGGATAGGATGACTGAGTTTGCCAAAATTTCCCAGAAAGGTGGATTTGTTCCAATTGTTGAGCCTGAGGTTTTACTTGACGGAAATCATACAACTACTCGTTGTGAGGAGATAGAAACAAAAGTCCTGAAGCTTTTATTCGAAAAACTAAAAGCCGCAGGGGTAGACCTTACCAATGTTATTCTTAAAACAAGCATGGTTTTGCCGGGTAAGGAAAGCGGAGTTAAGGCGGAGCCCCTTGAGGTTGCCAATGCAACTTTAAGAACTCTTAAAAACTCTGTTCCTGAAGCGGTTCCTGGAATAGTTTTCCTTTCCGGTGGCCAAACACCAGATGAAGCTACGAACAATTTGAATGAGATTGTAAAATTAAAGGCGGACTCTCCTTGGCAGCTTTCATTTTCTTTTGCGAGAGCTTTGCAGGAAGAGGCGATGAGTGCTTGGGCGGGAAAGGATGAGAATGTTTCAAAGGCTCAGGAAATTCTTTACGCCCGAGCCAAAAAAGTTTCGTTGGCGAGGAAAGGAGAATTATAAAAATGAAACCCGACTTATTGAGTATAGGAGACGCGACAATCGATACTTTTATGACTCCGATTGAGAGCGAAACAATGTGCAAGCTCGATACAAAGGAGTGTCTGATTTGTTTTTCCTATGGCGATAAGATTCCCGTTAAGAATTTGGAATTTTCAGTCGGCGGAAATGCCGGCAATAATGCGGTCGGGGTTAAAAGACTTGGGGTAAATTCGGCGATAGTTTTGACTTTAGGTGATGACAATATAGGCAACATGATTGTCGATAAGCTTAAGGCGGAAGGAGTGGACCTCACCTACGTAATTCAACAACCTTCAACAACTACCAATTATTCAACAGTGATTAACTATTCCGGGGAAAGAACAATTTTTGTCTATCATGCCCCCAGAAGTTATGAGTTCCCAGTTGCCCTTCCTGTAACGCCTTGGGTTTATCTGACAAGTATGGGTGAAAGTTTTCGACCATTCTATAACCACATGACTGAGTGGTTAAAGAAAAATCCTACGGTGAAAATGGCATTTAACCCTGGAAGCTGGCAGCTTAGAGATGGATACGAATCGATTAAAGACGTCATGGGCCTAACTTATATGATTTATGTTAACAGGGAAGAAGCGGAAAAGCTGACCAACTTTGGTAAGTCGGAAGGAAAGGATAGGGAGATTTTGATTTCCCTTTCAAAACTTGGACCAAAAATCTCCGTGATTACCGATGGTGGAGCGGGTGCCATGGCTTACGATTCAATAAACGGCAAGTTCATGAAAGTTGGGATTTTACCGGTTGATGCATATGAAAGAACGGGTGCGGGTGATGCTTTTGGTTCGGCGTCCCTTTCGGCCTTAATTCACGGTAAAACTCTTGATGAGGCATTGCTTTGGGGGACGGTGAATTCAGCCTCAGTGATTGGCTATACCGGGCCGCAAAAAGGGCTTTTAAAGATTGAAGAAATGCCCGAGTGGCTTGAAAGGTGTAAGAGTAGCGGCGTGAATGTTGTACAATTTTAATATGGCGAAGATTTTTGTAACCAGAAAAATCCCCGGGGATAGTTTGGAAAAACTTAAAGCTTCCGGCAACGAAGTTACCGTTTCTGATGTAAACAGGCCCCTAACCGCTGAGGAGCTTTTGGCGGGTATTAAAGGGGTTGATGCGGTTTTGAGCCTTCTTACCGACAAAATTGACGGAGATGTAATGGATGCGGCCGGACCTCAACTTAAAATAATCAGCAATTATGCGGTTGGTTTTGACAATGTTGATACGGAGGCGGCTACGAAGAGGGGAATAATCGTTTGCAACACTCCTTCTGATGAGGTTAATGAGGCGGTTGCGGAACATACATGGGCACTTATTCTGGCTTTGGCACGGAGAATAATTGAATCGGATGAGGCAACGAGGGCAGGAGCTTATAAAGGTTGGGAACCCGATATTTTTATAGGTACAACACTTTTGGGTAAAACCTTGGGAATTATCGGGTTGGGGAGAATCGGTTCAATGGTTGCCAGACGTGCCCAAGGATATAAAATGACGCTTCTTTATAATAAACGCGAACCGGATCCTGCCGCCGAAGCTGAGCTTGGAGTTAAATTTGTTTCGCTTGATGAGCTTTTGAAGGAAAGTGATTTTGTGACACTCCACGTACCTTTGACTGACGAAACGCGCCATATGATTAATAAGGAGACACTAGCCAAAATGAAGACGGGTGCGTTTCTGGTTAATACTGCCCGCGGGCCGGTTGTTGACGAAAGGGATCTGGTTGATGCTATTCGAAGTGGACACTTGGGTGGAGCGGCTCTGGATGTTTTTGATAATGAACCGAACATTGCCCCCGAGCTTATTGAAGCGCCGAATGTCATAACAACTCCGCATATTGCCTCTGCAACCTGGGAAGCCAGAAACAAAATGGGGGAGCAAGCGGTTGCTGCCATTATTAATACTCTCTCAGGTACAAAACCTCAAAACATGGTTGATGAAAAAGTGTGGGAAGTAAGAAGAAAATAGTTCTTTTTGGGTAAATAAAATATGGCGCTTTTTAAGAAAAATGAGGAGTATGAAGATGATAGCGATTTTGATGAAGTTGAGGAAAAGGGAAACCGGAAGTTTACAAAGAACTTCAAAGATCTAAGCCCGAAGAACAGAAGGAAGAGGAAAGAACCTTCTAAACCCTGGGGTAAAAAAGAAAGATTGGTTGTACTTATTTTTTTGCTTTTGAGTGTTATTGTCTCGGCCGGATTGGCTTTAGGTATCGGAAAAGGTTGGAACGGCCTTAAGTTCCCTTCGTTTAATTTCTCGTCTTTGAACATTTTCAAAGAACAAACTATAATAATCGAGAAGAAATAATTATGAAAAAACTTTCATCACCTTTTGCCTTGATTAAGAAGTCAGTGGAGATTTTTGAAAAGAGGGAGAACCTCATTTTTCTTATGGAAGTCTATCTACCGGTTGCGTTTTTCTCACTTCTTTCTGTTGCTCAAGATTATCTACCAGCATCAATTAAAAATTCGAATTCTGTTTGGTTGTCTATCGGAACTGGGGTTTTACAATTGATTTATCTTCTTGTTGGTGTTTTTGTCACCGCGTCGGCAATTACAGCTTTAGGAAAGGTAGTTGAAGGAGGAGAGTTATCCCTTCGGAAGACGTTTAGAGCCGGATGGAAAAAGTACTGGATTTTTCTTCTCTTGAGCATTGTTATAACTGCGCTTTATCTACTTGGCTTTGTACTTCTTATAGTTCCCGGGGTTCTGTTTGTTGTTTGGTTTGCTTTTAGCAAGTTTATTGCAATCGAAACGGGGTCAGGGATTAAGGAATCTTTACTTAAAAGCAAAACGTTGGTAAAAGGAATTTACTGGAAAACACTCGGCAGGCTTATAATTTTTGGTCTTTTTGCGGTTGTAATCGATGTAGTTCTGAGTGTAATTCCTTATGGACTGGGTACTATTATTAGTAGCCTTTTGGGCGGACTTTTTATGCTCCCAACCTATCTTCTTTATAAGGAAATTAGTGGATAACCACTGTACTTGCCCCGGTTTCAAGGATACTTTGTCCCGGCGCGGGAGTTGGACTGGACAACTTTTGGATTTGGTCAGGAGTGCAGGATTTGATCGGCTTGTCTTCATCCAAAAACCATTCTTGTTTTGTAGGACAGCTGTCGCAGGGTAGGGTTGCGGTAAGAGAACAAATATTAATTTTGCTGACTCCGTCTGGGACTTTCCAATCAATTGAGGGTTGTCCATTTAGAATTGCAGACATGATTTTATTCCAAATCGGCGCTGCCCCCGTTATTCCAGAGGCAATTCGGCTCATAGGAGAGTTATCGTTATTGCCGACCCATGTAAGTACCAGATAGTTTTGATTGTAGCCAATGGTCCAATTGTCCCGTAAGTCATTGCTGGTTCCGGTTTTAACGGCAACTTCAGGATGATCTTTAATAACTAGGGCCGAGTCATATCCGAACTCCGGTGCGCGTGCGATATTGTCCTTAAGAATATCGGTCAGTAAAAATGCAACCCTGGGATCAACCACCTGGGTGGTTACGGGAGAGTTTTTCTCCAAAATCTTACCTTTATAATCCTTAACTTCCAAAATGGGCATTAGGTCCGGTCTTTTCCCTCCATCGGCTATGGTGGAATAGACTTTTGTCATATCGAGTGCCGTCACGGCGCCTCCTCCTAAAGTTAAAGAAAGCCCGTATTGAGACGGATCATCCCAGGTGGTAATTCCCATCTCTTGTCCCTGGGTTACCATTTTGGTTACGCCGTAGCTTGCCAACACCTTTACGGCAGGAACATTACGGCTTTGGGCAAGGGCGCTCCGAAGAGGAATGGACCCAACAAATTTTCCGTCGTAGTTGACTGGGGTATAAGGAGTTGTTCCCGGTGTGACATAAGTTATAGGGGAGTCGTCAATTATTGTTGCCGGAGTGTATCCATGGGCGAGTGCATAAGCATAATTCACAACTTTTATTGAAGAACCCGGTTGTCTTAGACTAGTTGTAACATTAACGTTTCCGTCATCAGCAAGATCAAAATAATCTTTTGAACCGACCATCGCCAGAATTTCACCGGTTTGGGGATTAACTACGAGCGCGGCGCCGTTTCCGACGTTTAGTCCTTTCAGCTTTTCGACTTCACTTCCCACAACTTGCTCCGCGGTTTTTTGTATAGAAAGATCAAGGCTTGTTGTAACCTGCAAGCCTCCTTTTTCAACCATGTCTTCGCCATATTTGTCTACAAGAAGCTGTCTTATGTACATTACAAAGTGTGGAGCTTCTATCTGAGTTTTATTGGGAATAAATACTAATTTTTCATTTTCCGCTACTGTTTCCTGCTCCTGGGTTATGAATTTATTTATAACCATCAGATGAAGGACTTCCCTTTGCCTTTGAATCGCAAGGCTGGGGTTGGCTCCGAAGGGAGAATAAGTTGTCGGGCTTTTGGGAAGGCCCGCCAAAAAAGCTGCCTCTGCCAGATCTAGTTCTCCGACATTTTTCCCGAAGTACGATTCGGAAGCTTCCTCGATTCCATAAGCGGTTCCTCCATAACTTACTTGGTTTAGATACATTTCTAATATCTGGTCTTTGGTATAAGTTGCTTCCACTTCGACAGACAGGATGAGTTCCTTTACCTTGCGGGTTATAGTTTTTTCGGGGCTAAGAAGCGTATTTTTAACAAGTTGTTGAGTAATAGTTGAACCTCCTTGTAAGGAGCCGGTTTGGATATCCTGCACAAATGCCCTAAACATTCCTTTAACGGAAAAACCGGGGTTGGAATAAAACTCGGCATCTTCCGCCGCAAGAGTTGCCAATCTGACTTGGAGTGGAATTTTGGTTAAGGGGACAATCGTTCTGTTTTGATCTTTATAAATCGTGTATAAAAGGTTGCCGTTTCTATCGAAGATCTTTGTTGAAACAGCCGGTTGCCTCGACTGGAGTTCGCTGGGGGAGGGAAGTCCACGGAAAATTGCAAAATATGAATAAGATATTAGAAAGACAACGGCTACTGAGACAACAATTATTCTGATCCTGACTTTGAGCTGAAGTTTTTGTAAACGGGTTAGTTTTCTAACAAAAAACTTTTTTAATTTTGACAGAATTTTAAGCTCAAACAGACTGATTTTAAGCTCTTCCAGTTTCAGAACCGGTTGGATTTTGGGTAGCTTCAGTTTTGATAATGTTACTTTGGGCAGTTTCAGCCTCGGAAAACTAAATCGCTGATAAATTATTTTTGATTTCGATTTCTTTCTCTTTTTACCCAGATGAGTGGCTGTATAAATAAGTAAAGTTATTACCAAGACAAGACGAGATAATAGGAAGTAAAACGGTTTACCTACTGCAATCAGAAAACGTTTGATAGCCTTCGTCATTTTGTTGCGAATTGTAGCAGTTAATTAGGCAGAAAGACAGGACTTAGGGTGTCGGGGGCGGGGTTGACGTTTGAGGCAGAGGGTAGTTTAGAGTTGCCGATTCCGAGGCAATCGGACAATTAAGACAATACAAAGTTCCGTCGGGATCCGTGTAGGTTGGGTGATTTTCGGTATGGGTCTGATCGGGAGGATCGTTTGGTCCCGCAAGTTGCCCCGTTGCATTATTTACGAGGATGTCCTGATTAACAACATTTGAAGCCGTTGGAACGGTTCCTGCCAGGAAATATTCGAATCTTGTTGGGCATCCGGGGTTTGCCGGGTCAGGATTTGGGGGAAGCCCACCCGTGTCGGCACAAATTGTTGCACCGACTACGCCGTCAGGTTGTGCAGGCCAGGCCTGACCTTTTTCATTTGGATCGTAAGCTCCGCTACCGGCCTTATCTAAAACTGCTTTCATTACTTTATTCCAAATGGGCGATGCACCCGAAATTCCTGAAACCGCTCCGCTCATTGGTGTGTTATCGTTATTGCCGACCCAGGTAACGACTACGGCGTCTGCTGTGTATCCTATCGTCCAATTATCGCGCCTGTCGTTTGTGGTCCCCGTTTTTACGGAAACTTCGGGATGCCCGGTAACATTCAGGTAGGATGAAGTTCCGAAAGCAGCGCTTCTGGCGTTATTATCCAGAAGTATATGAGATATCAAGAAGGTTAAGGTCGGATCAAGTACGCGTGTGCCGGTGAGAGTATTTTTTGTCGGGTCGTACTGCTGGAGAACGTTTCCCTTCCAGTCGGTAACTTTGGTGATGGCCACAAGCGGTTGTTCGATTCCCTGATTGGCAAAAACGCCGTAAGCTACTGCCATATCATAGGGTCTGACTTCCAGTCCTCCCAGTGTTGCCGAAAGACCATATCCGCCGGGATCTGTAAGTGTTGTAAGTCCCATCTTTTTTGCAAAATCTATAAAGTTTTCGACTCCGTTTAGAGCTAAGACTTTAACTGCGGGAATGTTGTATGAATTTCCCAATGCAAAACGTGCCTCAACCAGGCCGTGGAAGGTGTTGTCATAATTTATGGGGCAATACAGTGGCTGTCCTGCGACATTGAAACAGGTAGGTACGTCAGCGAGAGCCGTTGCCGGTGTGATTTTTTCATCTTTCAGTGCAAGAACATAGTTTAGAGGTTTAATTGAACTTCCGGGTTGACGTGATGCGAGAGTTACATTTACTTTGCCGTCTTCGTCGGTTGCAAAATAATCTTTTGAACCGACCATTGCCAGAATTTCACCGGTTGACGGACGGGTTACGATGACGGCGCCATTTCCCACATTCTGTTTTTTGAGTTTACCGACCTCGGTGGCAACCGCGGCCTGTGCCAGGTTTTGGATATCAAGGTCAAGGGTTGTATAAACCCGAAGCCCGCCCTGTTCAACCATCTTATCCCCGTACTCGTTGGCGAGTTGTTCTTTTATCCAGAGCGCAAAATGAGGAGCCTGTGGCGGCGAGATTGTTGTGTAAACCAAAGGTTCTTTATCTGCTTGGTTTGCCTGATCCTGAGTAATGTATTTATTGGTAACCATTTGCTTAAGAACTTCTTCCTGTCGGCCCTTGGCAAGTTCAGGATGCGCTCCAAAAGGAGAGTAAGTTGAAGGCGCCTGGGGAAGTCCTGCCAGAAGCGCCGATTGGGCGAGGTCCAAGTCTTTTGCTGGTTTATTAAAATATGTTTCACTGGCCGCTTCGATTCCGTAAGCTGTTCCTCCGTAAGGGATTGTGTTTAAGTAATTTTCCAAAATCTGATCTTTTGTGTAGACTCCTTCAACAATTACCGTCAGAACCAGCTCCTGGGCCTTCCGCCTGACTGTTCTTTCATTGGTTAGAAGTACATTTTTAACGAGTTGTTGGGTTATGGTTGAACCCCCCTGGAGCTGGCCTTTAAAAACGGTATTAAAAAGTGCTCTGACAATTCCGGTGATTGAAAAGCCTTCGTTCTGGTAGAAGTTTTTATCTTCTATTGATATAGTCGCCTCTTTAAAATAGGTTGGCATTTCAGATAAGGGGATTGGGGTTCTTTTTTTATCGGTATAAATTTCATAAATTAATTTTCCGTTTCTGTCAAAAATTTTTGTTGATACCGGCTGACTATTGGAAGAAAGACCGGTAGGGAGTGGAATTCCCCAAAAAAGATAAATTCCGACTCCCAATATAAGCCCCCAATAAACCAGGAATTTTATTCCGTGGGCGTTTGTGAATAAATTTTTAATCTTAGTTCCGATAAAAGAAAAGAATTTTTTCATTAGAAGGAGAATTATACTTTATACATTAAGTATACCTCAAACTTTTTTGCTAAAATAAAATATATGGAGAAATTACCAGAACTTGAGGAAAAGGTTTGGTGGAGTTATCTGGGAAGCGATTTGCAAAAACTTATTGTTGCTTCGGAATTTATTTATGAAGCGGTTGAAAGTTGGGGAGCGGATTTGCCAGGTGGAAAAAGAGAATTTGACGATTACTCTTTTGTTGTTTTTCCTGCAGCCAAAGCTTACGAGGGTTTCTTAAAGAAGCTTTTTTTAGATCTAAAATTTATTTCTGAAGAAGATTACTATGGTAAACATTTTAGGATCGGTAAAGCCTTAAATCCGTCTCTCCCCAAAGAGCTGAAACGCGAGGGTGTTTACGAAAAAATAGTTCAATTTTGCCAAGGGCAGACTCTAGCCGATAACTTATGGAATACCTGGAGGCTTTCCAGAAACCTGACTTTCCATTGGTTTCCGAATGAAAAAAATGCCATAACTCTTAAAGAAGCCGGGGACAGGATAGAGATGATATTGGGAGCGGTTGATGAAGCTTATAAAGAGTGTAAGATGAAATAAGGGATGAAAAGTAAGACCACAGTAATTAAGAACATCACTATATATAGTACCTATCTTATTGTTGTTTGGGCCTTTTACCGTTTTCTTTTCCAACTTCCCGACAACATTGAGGAGCTTGTGGTTAAACCGATTTTATGGCTGGTTCCGATCTTCATCATAATGAGGAAAGAAGGTTTTGGACTTTCTTCTTTAGGAATAACTTTTAAGAACTTTTTCTCTTCAGTTTATCTTTCTGTAGCCCTCGGGGTTATTTTTCTGGCTGAGGGACTACTCACGAATTTCCTGAAATACGGTGGTTTTCATTTTGGTGCGAATATCGGCAGTACGCCCCTTATCATAACCTTAGGTCTTTCCTTTGCCACAGCCATTTCCGAGGAGACAGCATTCAGAGGTTATATTTTTGGCAGGCTCTGGTTTGTGTTGAAGAATGAATTAAGCGCGAATACTATTACAACTATTCTTTGGACAGCAATCCATATTCCGATTGCCTTTTTTGTTTTGAACTATACTTTGCCGCAGGGAATAATATACCTGATTCTCACAGCCATTTTCGGATTCGGTTCAGCGTACATTTTTGCCAGAACCAAAAACATCACCGGTTCAATTCTTCTTCATGTTCTTTGGGAATGGCCAATTATTCTTTTTCGATGACTTGACCAAATAGGGTAGTTGGAAGTAGGATTGTATCTGCCTTGATAAAAAAATATTTGTTCGGACTTGGTGTTTTTGTCTTTGCCTTCGCCATTCTTTCCATTTCTATTTTGCAGTCCTCTTCGATCTCTTATTCCTTTGTTCAGGTAACTCCACTGCCTTCAGTGTTGGGGACTGAAGTGCCTGAGATAAATTACAATCTTCCTTTTCAGGGAACGGTTTTGCCTGATAACCCCCTCTGGGATCTCAAGGCATTGAGGGATAAGATTTGGTATTTTATTAGTCCATCACCGCTAAAAAAAGCCGAACTGGCACTACTTTTTTCCGATCAAAGACTTGCCGCAGCACAAACGCTTTTTGAAAAGAATAAACCCGACGTAGCCATATCGACACTGACAAAGGGAGAGAAGTATTTAGCAATTGCAACCAGCCAGGAAACACTTGCCAGGAGTAAAGGAATGGACACTACGGCATTCTTAAATCAATTGGTCGTGTCGGCGCTTAAGCATAGAGAAGTAATCGAAAGTTTGATACCTTTGGCTCCGGAGGAAGGAAAACCTGTTGTAATTAAAGCCGAGAATTATTCAAAAGATGCTTATAAAGCGGCGAGAGATGCACTTTACTCCAAGGGATTGCCCGTACCAATTGATCCGTTTGGTGGGGACTAATTGACATTAACGCTTCATTTTTTTATACCTTTTTTTTGGGTCAAAAAAATATCAATAAATAATTTCCGCAAAAACTACAGGAATTATCAAAACCCTCAGCCGTGAGCCATGCCTGAGTTGATATATTTTGATTAAAATCTTACCAGTTGACAGTCTAGGGGTAGTGTTTGAAAATCAGTCCAATCACTAATTGTAGAGTTTTTACTTTACATGTGTGAAAGAGTTTTCTGCCGTTTTTTTACTAATATGAAATGTCCATTTTGCGGGGCGGCAGACACGAGCGTTTTAGAAAGCAGAACCATTGAAGAAGGTGGCTCTATAAGACGGAGAAGGGAATGTGGAAAATGCGGTAAGCGTTTTACAACAACAGAAGAAGTAAAGAAAAGTTTTCTCTGGGTAATCAAAAAGGACGGCAGGCGCGAGGTTTTTGAAAAAGAAAAGATTAAAGCCGGTATCTTGAGAGCAATTGAAAAGCGGCCGGTTTCGCTGGATCTTGTCGATGATATAGTTGAGCAGGTAGAAAGAGAAATGCTACGAAGTGAGAAGCAGGAAATTCCAAGCCGGGTTATAGGAAACGCAGTACTTAAGAGATTAAAGAAAGTTGACAAAGTCGCCTGGTTGAGATTTGCTAGCGTGTATCTGGAATTTGAGGATTTAAGTGATTTTGAGAAATTAATTGAGAAATAAAAATAAAATGGAACTGCAAACCGTAAAAAAAACTACAAAAGCCAAAAAACAGAAATTTATCTATAAGAATGGTGAAACGAAAGTTTCTATTGAAAATCTGATTGCCCCTTCATATGAGGAAATTATGGCGGAAGTCCATAAAAAAATTGGTGAGAGACCTGAAATGGATTCCGCTCTTCAAAAAGGGAATTGGACCGAGCAGGCACTAAAAGTTTTGGGAGAAAGATACTTGGTTAAAAATGAGAAACTGGAACCAATCGAAACACCCGAACAAATGGTTTGGAGAGTTGCTTGGGAGATAGCCTCCGCCGAGGCAAGATGGGGAGTTAAGAAAAAAGAAGTGGAAGTACTTGCAAAAGAATTTTATAACCTTATGGCATCACGACAGTTTTTGCCTAATTCACCAACTCTTATGAACGCAGGAACAGGAAACGGGCTTCAGTATTCCGCCTGTTTTGTTTTGCCCGTAGAGGATTCAATGGAGGGAATATTTGATGCTCTTAAATACCAGGCGATAATTCATAAAACCGGGGGCGGAACAGGATTTTCTTTTAGCCGCCTTCGTCCTAACGGTTCGATTGTAAAGACTTCTTCGGGGACGGCTTCCGGACCTGTATCTTTTATGAGGATTTTTGATGCTGCCACAAACGAAGTTAAGCAGGGAGGAAAAAGAAGAGGGGCAAATATGGGGATACTTCGGGTGGACCACCCCGATATTTTGGAGTTTATTCATTGTAAGGAAGAGGGCGGAATAACCAATTTCAATATTTCTGTTGCCATCACCGATAAATTTATAGATGCTTACTATAAAGATGAGGATTATGAGCTGATCAACCCTAAGACAAAAGAAGTTGCCGGAACTCTTTCGGCCAGGCGTGTCTTTGACGAAATTGCGGACGGAGCTTGGAGAACCGGGGACCCTGGGTTGATTTTTGTGGATAGGATAAATGCCAGTACAGCAAATCCTGTTCCGGCTCTGGGACCGATAGAGTCAACTAACCCTTGCGGAGAACAACCTCTTTATCCGTATGATGCTTGCAACCTCGGCAGTATTTTTCTTACTTATTTTGTCAAAGAAGCCGGTGGAAAAAAAGAAGTTGATTGGTCGAAACTCAAAAAGGTAACCCATCAAGCCGTTCGTTTTTTGGATAATGTTATTGAAGTTAATCCATACCCACTGGATCAAATCCGGAAAACCGTTTTCAATAGCCGTCGAATCGGTTTGGGTGTAGGGGGTTGGGCCGATATGTTAATAAGTCTCGGCATTCCTTACGATAGCGACGAGGCAATGAAACTCGGAGAGAAAATTATGAAAGTAATTCAGGAAGAGGCGGTTGACGAATCCAGAATTTTGGCAAAAACCCGCGGACCGTTTCTTCTCTGGCCGGTTTCAATTTATAGGGAAGAGGTTCCCAGACGGAATTCAACCGTTACAACAATTGCGCCGACGGGGACGATCTCAATAATTGCCGGAGCAAGTAGTGGAATTGAACCACTTTTTGCAATTGCGTTTCAGCATATTGTTAAAGATAAACATTTGGATAGAAAACTTTCTTTTGTAAATCCGGAATTCGAAAAAGTGGCTAAAGAAAAAGGTTTTTGGTCAGAAGATCTAATGACCAGGGTTTCCGAGAAGGGAGTGATAAGAGACATAGAGGAGATTCCTGAAGATGTAAGGGCGGTTTTTGGTACAGCTCACGAAATTGATATTGACTGGCACGTAAGAACACAGTCTGTTTTTCAGAAATACACGGAGAATGCCGTAAGTAAAACAATAAATCTTAGACATGACGCAACAGTTGACGATGTCAAAAAAGCTTACCTTTTGGCTTGGGAAACAAACTGCAAAGGGATCACAATTTTTAGAGACGGCAGTAAAAATACCCAGGTTCTAAACCTTGGGGTGAGCGATAAAGCAAAAACTGAAAATGAAGCGCCGGTTCAAACGCAAGTGATTCAAGAAAGACCCCTTAAGGTTGAAGGCGCAACTTATAGAATTGTGACTCCTCTGGGAAGCGCGTTTATTACTGTCAATCAGGACCCCGCCGGAAATCCGTTTGAAGTTTTCATAACCATCGGTAAAGCCGGAAGCGAAGTCGCCGCTATGGCTGAGGCACTCGGAAGAATGATCTCCACAACACTTAGGTTTGGGAATCACTTGCCGCCGCGCGAGAGAGCTAGAGAGATTGTCGATCAGTTGAAAGGCATCGGCGGCGGTCGTTCGGTAGGATTTGGTCCGAATAAAGTCAGATCCCTTCCCGATGCGGTCGCAAAGGCACTTTCACTTCACTTTGGATTTGGAAATGGGGAAACCCAACACCAAGTTCCTCAACAAGTTGAAGCGGTTCCGGTAGAGCCAGAAATGGAAAAAGTTGGTGATATTTGTCCTTCCTGCGGCAGCCCAGCACTTGTTTATGAAGAGGGCTGTGCTAAATGCCATGCTTGTGGGCACTCGGAATGCTAAGCGGAGCTTTTCACCCGACGTGGTAAAATAGGCCGTGCCGATTTACACAAAAATAGGGGATAAAGGCGAGACCAGGGTTTTTGATCCAAAAACAAAAAAGCTGATTCCCATTTCCAAGACTTCAAAAAAAATTGATACGATAGGAACTATCGATGAGCTGAATTCACTCCTTGGGGTTATCGGGGGATTAACCAATATCCAATCGGACCTTTTTACTATTAACGCAATTCTGGCCGGAACTAAACTCCAGTTTTCAAAAGCCAAGACAAAAAAACTGGAAAAAGAAATTGATAAGCTTGAGGGAATTTTGCCGGTTCAAAAAAACTTTATTTATTATGGCGGCACTCCTAAGGCTACGTTTCTTTTTTTTGCCCGTTCGGTTGCCAGACGTGCGGAAAGGTCATTGGTGGAGTTGGCCAAAGAGGAAAAAATCCCCGAGGCAATCGCGGTTTACTTTAACCGTTTGTCCGACTACCTTTTTATAAAAGCCAGAGAGATAAACTTTACTTCCGGTATCTCAGAAAAGGCTTGGAGGAGATAGTTAACTGATATACAATGAATTTACTATGGCGGGTACACCAGAAATTCAAAGCGCTAAACCGGAAATTCAGGAGGTAAATAAAGAAGCGGAGTTTATAGTTCCCGAAACCCTTCAAAACTCCGGTGTACAGGTTGTCCAAAAAACTTTTAAAGCTCAGGTTAAAGACGGCAAGGGGCAGCCTCTTATCCAAACTCCGCCGACACAAGTTATCACAGTTCAGCCGCCTTACGACCAGACAACTTTGGTAAAACAGTCAAAGGCTTCAACTTCGTCATCGCTAACCTGGCTATCCGCGTTCTGGATTAGAATTATTAAAAAAGCTCTCCATTTTGGCTGGAAGATAGTAGGAAAGGATCAAAATGTTTCTTGAGAATATTAATTTTACAGGCATAATATTTGCGGCGGTTGGTATTGCCGTATTTGTTTTTTTGCTGGTTGCTGTGGGGTACGCCGTTTTTATTTATTTCAAAAATAGGGATAGGGAGGAAAATTCTATTGACTCGGTTCTTCTTCAAGTTGCGGTTCCTAGGAACAACGAAATCAAGATTGATGTTATGGAGCAGCTTTTTTCGTCAATTTACTCGATGAAAAAAGGAGGTTGGAAGCAAAAGTTTTCGGTCCAGCCTGCCATTTCTTTTGAAATTGTGGCACGTTTAGAAGATATTCGTTTTTATGTCTGGGCGCCGAAAAAACTTAAGGATCTTATCGAGAAACAAATAAATGGAGCTTACCCCGATGCCGATATTATTGAGGTTGATGAATACAATCTATTTACCAAAAATGGGCATGTCGCTTACAAGTCATATCAACTTGGCAAAAGTAATTTTTATCCTCTTAAGACTTTTAAGGACCTTCCGACCGACCCAATGCTTGGAATTACTTCCGCTCTTGCCAAAATGGGACCCGATGAGGGGGCTGCGATTCAGATATTGATTTCGCCGGCGGAAAGTACGTGGCAAAAAGAGGGAAGTCATTTTATAAGTGAAACAAAAAAACAGGAAAGCGATCCGGAAAAGGCGAAGTTTTCCACACCTGCAAAAACTTTGGAGGCGGTAGAAAATAAAGTTGCCAAGCTGGGTTTTGAGACTTCCATTCGTGTTGTTGCGGTTTCGACGGATGACGCTTCCGCGAAAAATCACATATCCAATATAGGAGGCGCATTGGCACAGTTTGCGGGGGACCTTAATAGCCTTAAAAGCCGAAAAATTTACAGGAAGGGAGCGTTTATGGAAGATTTTCTTTACAGGTATCAACCGATGTTCAATCTATTCGGTAACCACCGTTCCATTCTTAACTCGGAAGAGCTGGCTACAGTTTTTCACTTCCCGAATAAACAAATTACAACACCTCACATCTTTTGGCTGAATTCCAAAACCGCCCCGGCACCTTCGCAAATACCGACTGAAGGGCTTTACCTGGGAGTGAGCGCTTACAGGGGAATCAAGAGACAGGTTTATATCGGCAACGAGGACAGGATGAGGCATATTTACGTAATTGGAAAAACCGGAACCGGAAAGTCCGAACTTCTCAAAGACATGATTCTTCAGGATATAAGAGCTGGAAAGGGACTTTGTTTTATGGACCCACACGGAGATGCGCTCCAAGACATAATGAAGCTTATTCCTCCTGAGAGGGCCGAAGATGTCATTTACTTTAACCCCAGCGATACCGAGCGGCCAATGGGTCTTAATCTTCTGGAGGCAAAGACAGAAGATGAAAAGCATTTTGCGGCAACCGCAGTAATCAACATGATGTACAAACTTTTCGACCCTTATAAAACTGGAATTGTGGGACCAAGGTTTGAGCACGGCGTCAGGAATGCAATGCTTACTGCAATGGCCGAGCCGGGTAATACTTTCGTTGAGGTTATGAGAATTATGACGGATGCCAAGTTTGTTCAAGAACTTCTTCCCAAAGTAACTGACCCAATGGTCAGGCGCTACTGGACCGACCAAATTGCCCAGACAGCAGACTTCCACAAGTCCGAGGTTTTGGATTATACGGTTTCCAAGTTTGGCCGCTTTGTCACAAACAGGGTAATAAGAAATATTGTTGGACAATCGGTTTCGTCGTTTAATTTCAGGGACATAATGGATAATGGAAAAATCTTACTTATTAATTTGGCGAAAGGAGAACTCGGTGAGGAAAACAGCAATTTCTTAGGTTTAATTCTTGTTCCGAGAATTCTTATGGCGGCAATGAGCAGGGCGGATGTTCCTGAATCCCAGAGACGGGATTTTTATTTGTATGTTGACGAGTTCCAAAATTTTGCTACCCCCGACTTTGCCGTGATTCTATCTGAGGCAAGAAAGTATAGACTCGGACTTTGTGTCGCCAATCAGTTTATTGGACAAGTTGAAGAAGAGGTTAAAAATGCAGTTTTTGGCAATGTCGGAACAATTATTTCCTTCCGTGTAGGAGTAACCGATGCCAATTATCTTCAGCACGAATTCACACCCACTTTTGCGGAGGATGATCTTCTCAATGTCGAAAGATATCACGCCTATGTCAAAACGACGGTAAACAACGAACCGGTTCCTCCTTTCTCGCTCGATTTAACCAAGGACATAACTAAGATCAAAGCTGCCCAAAGCGATAGGGTTGCCGAAATTATCACCGAAATGAGCAGACTCAAATATGGACGTGACGTAAAACTTGTTGAAGCGGAGATGGAAAGAAGGGCAAGGCTGTGATATTCTTCTAACATATGAACGTAGGGGTAATCGGTTACGGATATGTCGGTAGGGCAACGGGGGAGGGATTTGCAACCAACTCCGGGAATAAAATCTTCTGGTACGATAAATTTAAGGAAAGTCAAAATACACTTTCTGAGGTTTTGGAAAAAAGCGACTTTATTTTCGTTTGTGTTCCAACTCCTATTTTTGCCGATTACTCAGGTATGGATATGAGTATAGTTGAAGGTGTGATTGATGAGGTCGCGCCTAAGATATCGGGGACCGATAAAATCTTGATTATTAAATCAACCTCACTTCCTGGAACAACCAGGAAAATGGCCGAAAAATATCCTGAGGTAAATTTTGTGATGAACCCTGAGTTTCTGACTCAAAAAAACGCCAACACCGATTTTCTAAAACCTTTTAGAACGGTAATCGGGTCGGAAAGCCGTGATGTAGGGGACAGGGTGGTTAAACTTTATTCGACAATATTACCTGAAAATCAGAAATATTTTATTACGGATACTACAAGCGCCGAGCTTGCCAAATACATGAGTAATCTAATCTTAGCCTCAAAAGTTCTTTTGGGAAACGAATTTTACGATCTTGCCCAAAAAGTTGGGGCAAATTATTTGGATGTTAGTTCAATTGTCGAGGCGGATCCGAGAGTAGGGACTTTTCTTGGAGTCCCCGGCTGGGATGGTGACAGAGGTTTTGGACAGGCTTGTTTTCCTAAAGATATGGTAGGAATATTGGGTTTTGCGAAAAAAATTGGGGTTGACATGTCCGCACTAGACGCCGTTTGGAAGAAAAACCTCAAAATCAGAAAACACAGAGATTGGGAAGATTTACCCCAGGCCTTCAAGAAAAAGTAACTTCTTTGTGGGTGCGCATGGATTCGGACCATGGACATCTACTTTATAAGAGTAGCGCTCTACCGCTGAGCTACGCACCCTGAAAGCTCATACGTATTATAGCAAAGAAGTATTCTTACAGCTCTACGAGGGTTTGCTTTTTGCCGGGTTCGGTTATTTGGGCAAGTTCCAAGTACCTTTCGGTTGTGGAAAGGCGCTTGTGACCCGTAACCTGGGAAAGTAGCACGATATCGACTCCGGCCTTAAGGTTTTCAACAATAAAGGTGGTTCTCAAGTCGTTTACTGAATAGTTTGGAAGCTCAGCCTTTTGAATATACCTGGCGATTGAGGCCCTGATATTTCTGACAGCCAAAGGCTTTCCGTTTTTGCTTATAAAGACATGGAGAGATTCCGGTTTGGGTCTAATTGCTATATAAGCATTTAAAACCTCCGTGGCGGGTTTATTAATAGGAATATTTCTTTCCGGTTGCGTGGCGTAAGCTTCAACTTTGATTGAGTCCTTGCCAACATTTGCAATTTTAAGGCCGGCAACCTCGGAAATTCTAAGGCCGGTCTGCAAGATAAGTTCAATTATGGCTGCAATTCTGGTATCGTTTCTGACAACGTCCCTCAAAGCTCTGTATTCAAGCTGGGTAAGGAACTTGGGGAGAATGTTTTCAATCTTAGGATGAGCAACAGATGCCGAAACATCCGAGGTGACCACGTTTTCAGAGATCATCCATCTGAAGAAGGTTTTGACGGCATTTAGCTTTCTGCTAACCGATTTGGGGGTATATTTGTCAGCCAATAAGGTATCGCGGAAGCTGTCAAGATCGTCCGGGCGAACCTGTTCAGGTAGAACTTTTTGCCTCTTGATAAGAAAATCCACTAACTGCTCAAGGTCGCTTCTGTATGCGAGAATAGTCGCAGGAGAGCGCCCTTTTGACTTAAGGGATTCTATAAACTTAGGGAGCAGGTTTTTAACGGGTTCTTGTGTCATACTATTAACTAGGTCATTATTATAGCCCAAATTCACCGTATGTCAACATATTACAGGATGATATGAGAAGAATAGCGGAAAACCTCAAAATTAAGGCTAAAAAGCTCTTTGGGCTGGCTGTGTGGGTGCTGGCTGTACTTCTTCTAATATCGACGGTAAAAAACATAACTAAAGTAGCGAGCGTCCGGAGCGCTGTTGAGGCTGAGAAGGAAAAAGTGGCAAAAATGGAAGCGGATAATCAAAAACTTCAGGCTCAGATTGCACAGACTCAGGGCTCGGAATTTATTGAAAAACAGATTCGGGATGAGCTTGGGCTTGCCAAGCCCGGGGAGGCGATTGTGGTGTTGCCGGATGAGGCTACACTCAGGCAACTTGCACCCCAAACGCCCGTTGAGGAGGAGTCCCTGCCTGATCCTAACTGGGTAAAGTGGGAGAAGTTATTCTTTTAAATCTTGTTGCGGGGCTGGGAGTTGAACCCAGCCTGCGAGATTATGAGCCTCACGTGCAGCCGTACACTACCCCGCATATATACTAACGAGAGCAATTATAGCATAAAAATGTTAAAATACGCTTGAGCCAAGGTAGCTCAGTCGGTAAGAGCGCGGCATTCATAACGCCGAGGTCGAGAGTCCGATTCTCTCCCTTGGCACTAAGCAAATATATGGATAAAAAACGGGTATTTTCCGGTACAAGAGCCACAGGCAAACTGCACTTGGGTAATTATCTGGGTGCGGTCAAGGGTTATTTGGCTTTGGCTAATGATCCTGCCTATGAAACCATCTTTATGGTTATGGATTTGCATGCCGTAACCACCCCATACGATAAAGAAAAGCTCGCAGATAACACCAGGAACGTAATAATGGATTATCTCGCCTGCGGAATTGATCCGGCTAAATCAATCATTACTGCTCAATCGTTAGTACCGGAACATGCATATTTGGCGGACCTTCTCTCCACGGAGATATCGGTTGCCAGGATGCAGCACTTACCTACATTTAAGGAAAAGGTGGCCCAACACCCAAATAATGTGACCATGGCGCTTCTTAACTACCCTGTTTTGATGGCTGCGGACATCTTGCTTTATAAAGCCTCCTTAGTTCCTGTCGGAATCGACCAGGAGCCGCACTTGGAAGTGGCCCGCGAAATTGCAAGGAAGATGAACGAGAAGTATGGGACTGATTTTCCAGAGCCTAAAAGATTTGCAACAAAGGGCGAATATGTGCCTTCTCTAACGGGGGAGGGAAAGATGAGTAAGTCTGTTGAAGGAAGTTATATTAATTTAACGGATAGTCTTGATGAAATAAAAAAGAAACTTTCGGGAGCTCCAACTGACTCTGGAAAGGGTGATAAGGTTCCGAAAAAAGGAGGAGTGGCCAACCTTTTGCAATTCGTCGGGCTTTTTGAGGGAGAGGAAAAAAGAAAGAAATACGAGAAAGATTATCTGGGTGGAGGAATCAGATACGGCGAGTTGAAGGCGGAGTTGGCGGAAGCAATTTATAAGGAACTCGAACCGATTCAAAAGCAGAGGAAAGTTTACGAAAATGATCCTTTATTGGTGGACAGGATTATAAAAGAAGGTGCCAAAAAAGCAGAAAAAATTGCCTCAGCAACTTTGCAGGAAGTGAAAGATAAAATGGGCTTCATATAAAATGGACGCGATAAATTTCGATGAGTTCTCAAAAGTAGATATAAGAATAGGTACCGTCATTGAAGCGGAAGTGCCTGAGTGGAGTCATTGGGTTATCCGAATGGAAGTTGACCTAGGCCCCGAAATCGGAAAAAAGAAAGCCTTTTCCGGCATCAAAAAATTTTTTGAGCCGAAAGATCTTGTTGGGAAGCAGTTTCCGTTTGTTGTTAATCTTGAGCCGAAAAAGATTGGTCCTGAGCACGAACTATCCGAAGTAATGATGATTATGGCAGTTCCAGCCGAAGACGAAGAAACTCCAACAGTTCTTTTTAGACTCCTCAAAAAGGTTCCAGATGGGACAAAAGTGAGATGATAGTGTAAAATTGACGCCGTATGTATCCTACCAATATGTTTAATCAAGATTCGGAAAAGAAACCCGCGAAAGGCAAGAACGGGCTTCAGTTTAAGATGAAAATCAATCTTTGGACGATTGTAATCGCAATCCTGATTATCTTTTTTGTAATTCCGGGAATAATCGCCGCCGTTCAAAGCGGCGTTACCTCCACGAAAGAGAATATTTCTCAGGTATTAACCGATATCAAATCAGGCAAGGTGAGTAAGATTTCTGTTGATGGCGCCGATTTGACAATAACTTATAAAGACGGAAGCACAAAAACTTCCACAAAAGAAGATGCAGAAAACTTTTCCGACCTCCTCAAAAATTCGGGAATTGATCCCGCAACTGTAAATTATGAAGTTGTTGACCAATCTTTTGCTAAAGTGGCGGGGGATATTGCAGGGGTTGTATTGCCCCTCATTTTAATTGGTGTATTTTTCTACTTTATAATGAGGGCTCAAAACAAGGGAGCCCAGGATATCTTCTCTTTCGGAAGAAGCAAGGCCAAACTCTTTGCCAAAGGGAGGCAAAACGTAACTTTTGCCGATGTCGCCGGAGTTGATGAGGCTAAAAAGGAACTTGAAGAACTTGTCGACTTTCTGAAAAACCCGGCAAAATATAGAAAAATCGGAGCCAGAACCCCAAAAGGTGCGCTTCTTGTCGGTCCTTCCGGAGTTGGTAAAACACTTTTGGCAAAGGCTGTCGCCGGTGAAGCCGGTGTGCCGTTTTTCAGCATGGCGGGAAGTGAATTTATGGAGATGCTTGTTGGAGTTGGAGCCAGCCGTGCAAGGGATTTATTTAGCCAGGCAAAAGCTGCAGCACCTTCAATTATTTTTATAGATGAAATTGATGCGATTGGTAGACAAAGGGGGAGAGGAATGATGGGTGGGCATGATGAGCGTGAGCAAACACTAAACCAGATATTGGTTGAAATGGACGGATTTACTCCAAACGATAATGTCATTGTTATTGCTGCAACCAACCGTGGAGATCTTTTGGATCCGGCACTTCTCCGGCCGGGAAGATTCGACAGAAGAATTGTTCTGGATATGCCTGACAAAGAGGGAAGATTAGCAATTCTTAGAATTCATGCCAAGGGTAAAAAATTTGCCAGGGGAATTGATTGGGGAAGGGTTGCCGATAGGACAGTAGGTTTTTCTGGAGCGGATCTTGAAAACATGCTTAACGAGGCTGCAATAGGGGCTGCCAGAAACAATAAAGACGAGATTTCGATGGCTGAGCTGGAAGAGTCGGCAACTAAAGTTAAGCTTGGGCCCGCAAAAAAGAGGCTCCAAAGTGATGAGGACAAGAAGCTTACCGCTTACCATGAAGCCGGGCATGCAATCGTCACACACTTCTTAAAAAATACTGATCCGGTGCAAAGAATCTCTATCGTTGCCCGCGGAATGAGCTTGGGCCACACTTTAATTCCTCCAACTGGTGATAGAACTCATGAGACAAAATCACGTCTTCTTGAGCAGATTACGGCCATGCTCGGAGGCCGTGCCGCCGAGGGTGTTGTCTTTGATGAACTCACGAGCGGGGCAGCGAACGATATTGCCCAGGCCACAAAGATTGCCAAGGCGATGGTCGTGGAGTTTGGGATGAGTGATCTTGGACCAATCAACCTTGGGCCGGATATGGGAATGGGAGATTTTGGACAGTTGGAATGGTATGAACAAGCCCAGAACTCGCCGGCGTTTATGGAAAAGATTGATGCCGAAACTAAGCGGATTCTGGATGCGGGATATAAGGCTGCGGTAAAAATCATTAAGGAGAAAAGGAAGCTTCTTGATAAAGTTTCTGATACTTTGATTAAGAGAGAAACTTTGGATGGTGACGACTTCGAAAAGATTGTTGGTAAAAAACCCCGGCAAGATTGAACTTCTGATACAATACATTTGTGGGAAAACTAGTTCTGATTGACGGAAATGCGATTCTTCACCGGGCTTTCCATGCCATGCCACCGCTCACTACAAGCTCTGGGGAGCCAATCAATGCCGTTTACGGGCTTATCTCGATGTTTCTTCGGGTAGTCCAGGATCTTAAGCCTGATGCAATTGCAGTAGCATTTGATGAGAAGGCCGAAACTTTTCGTCAAAAAGAGTTTAAGAGTTATCAGGCGCAACGCCCGCCCTTAGCTGATGAACTTTCTTCTCAGTTTGGAAAAGCGCGGGAGTTTTTCGAAGCGGCAAGAGTTCCTGTTTATTCAAAGCCTGGGTACGAGGCGGATGATGTAATAGGAACCATTGCCGAGAAAGCAAAAGAAGATGTAGTGGTGGTGACGGGGGACAGGGATATCCTTCAACTTATTGATAAGAAGATTAAACTCTACATGCCTGTTGTGGGACTAACTAACGCCAAACTTTACGATTCTGAAGCCGCAAGAGAGAGGATGGGAGTTCCGCCGAACCAGATTCCGGATTATAAAGCGCTGGTTGGAGACCCCTCTGATAATTATCCGGGGGTTGCGGGAATTGGACCGGTAACGGCGGAAAAACTTCTCGAGAAGTATAAAAGCATTGATAATATTTATGCTCATTTGCAGGATATAGAGCCGAA
Organism: Candidatus Microgenomates bacterium; assembly: GCA_049519355.1. Taxonomy (GTDB): domain Bacteria; phylum Patescibacteriota; class Microgenomatia; order UBA8517; family UBA8517; genus JBEKQV01. The sequence continues at coordinate 368,487 of JBEKQV010000001.1, forward strand.
AACAAGGCAGAAATTGGAGATTAAAAAGGAAGACGCAAAACTCTTCCTTAAACTTGCAACCATAATTAGAGATGTTCCGATAGACATTAATTATGAGGACATGGAAAAGTGGAAAATTGACAATCCGAAGGTCTTGGAGCTTTTTGAAAAATTCGGTTTTAAGACTTTGACGGAACGGATTAAAAAAGTCGGAAAAGAAATTGATGAGGAAAAACAAGGAGCACTTTTTTAAATGCGGATAGCACTGGTCCATGACTATATAAAAGAATTTGGGGGAGCGGAAAGAGTTCTTAAAACTCTTAGTGAAATGTTTCCCGATGCTCCGATTTACACTGCTTTTAGAGTTAAAGGTTCTACTGCCGATAGAGAGTTTAAAAATAGAAAAATAATTGAGAGTAAATTTGCCCCTATTCTTAAAGTTGGAAATCTTTATTCACCTCTGAGGTTTTTAATCCCTGCGATTTGGGGAAGTTTTGATTTATCCGAATATGATTTGGTTATAACTTCATCAAGTTGGTATATTACGAGGGGATTTAAAGTCGGCAAAAATACCAAGGTCATTTGTTATTGTCATACCCCTCCAAGATGGCTTTATGGTTATGAGACTTCGGTTGGTTTTACAAAATATTGGCCGGTAAAAATTTATTCGGCAATTGTCGGCCACTTTATGATGATGTACGATTTTGAAACTGCACAGAAAGTTGATTACTTCATCGCAAATTCTAAAAACGTCCAAGCAAGGATAGAGAAGTTTTATAGGCGGGATTCAAAGGTTATTTATCCCCCGGTCGAAGTGACGGAAATCGAAAAGGTAACGAGGAATTTAGAAAAAGAAAATTATTTTTTAATCGTTTCAAGGTTGGTTGGAGCAAAGGGGTTGGAGGAAGCATCGGTTCTTGCCAAGAAGCTTAATTTTGAACTTAGAATTATCGGAGAATCTCACGGATTTTCGGAAGTGGAAAGGCATTTAAAGAACCTTTCCGGTGGGAACGTAAAACTTTTGGGAAGGCTGAAGGACCCTGAGCTTTACCGGATTTTGGGGAAAGCCAAAGGACTTATTGCATTGGCGAAAGATGAGGATTTTGGGATTACGGTGGTTGAGGCGCAAGCGGCAGGAACTCCCGTTATTGCCTTTAATGGAGGAGGATTTAAAGAATCCGTTATTGATGGGGCTACCGGCATTTTGATTGATGAAATTTCCGAAAAATCATTAGGCGAAGCGGTCCAAAAGATCGAAAAGACGAAGTGGAATAAGAAAGCTTTGGTTAAAAATGTCGGGAGATTTTCCAAGGAAAGATTCAAGAAAGAAATGCTGGAATTTATTACAAAATATGCCTGAATTACCTGAAGTCGAAGCAATAAAATTACAACTGGGAAAGTTTATGAAAGGACATAAAATTGTGTCCGTTGAAGTTAGAAATAGAAAAACTTTTCAGGGAGACGAGAAAAAAATTATCGGAGGGAAAGTTACCGGTACCAGGCGGTTTGGAAAAGTTTCCGTAATGGACCTTGATAACGGATATTCGATTTTGACTCACGTAAAGCTCACCGGACAATATATTTATAGGGGACCGAATTTGCCAAAACCGGGACAATTATCATCAAAAGTTATCGGCGGAATTCCGGGACCGCACACGATGGTAATTTTCAATCTGGATAGGAGAGGCGAGCTCTACTATAACGACGTCAGGAGATTTGGATGGATTAGGGTTGAGAAAACCGAAGACGTGGTAAAAGAAAAGTTTATCGTAAAACTGGGACCGGAACCTCCCGTTACAAAAAGCTTTACTGGAAAAGAGCTAACTCCGGATCTTTTCGCCGAAATTCTTTCCAAATCGGTTAGGCCGATAAAAATAGTTTTAATGGATCAAACCAAGATTGGGGGAGTGGGAAATATTTATGCTAACGATGCTTTGTGGCTTGCTAGGATTGATCCCAAATCTCCTGCAAAAGATTTAGACGGGAAATCGGCCCGAAAACTTTATGATGCAATCCTTTCCGTACTTAAAGAGGGGATAAAGTATGGCGGTGCAAGTGAGTTGGCATTTGTTACTCCCGACGGAACTGAAGGGGATTATCAAAAACATACGCTAGCTTACGGTCATGAAGGCGAGGTTTGCGAACGTTGTCATAAAGCGACTTTCAAAAAATTCTTTCTTGGCGGTAGAGGCACATACTATTGCCCTGTTTGTCAGGTATAATAACTAATTGATATGGTTCAAAGTGCAGCAATATTTAGACTCCTGTTCACATATAGTTATTTAATTCTTTTTCCTTTAGTCGTTATCGAAGGGCCTATTGTTACGATTATCGCCGGTTTTTTAGTTTCCCTTGGTTTCATGGATTTTATTCCTACTTATTTGACAGTTATATCGGGTGATTTGGTAGGAGACTTCTTATACTATTCTGCAGGACGCTGGTGGCTGAATAAAACTTACAAAGGGGTTTTGAGATTCTTCAACGTAAATATCAATTTTGTTCATAAACTTGAAAACGCGTTAAGAAAAAATAAAGGTCCCTTTCTTTTTTTTGGTAAGCTTTCTCACGCCATCGGAGGAATTATTCTTTTTGCCGCCGGTTCGGTCGGTATTCCTGTGGGAGATTTTCTTTGGTTCAATTTTCTGGCAACACTTCCCAAATCTTTGATTCTTATCCTTGTCGGATACTATTTCGGTAGCACTGTAAGTAATTTCAAGAGATATGTCGATATTACGGCTTTGGGACTTTTTGTTTTTACACTGGTACTCATCGGAATATATTTTGCGGTTACTTATTTCTCCAATAAATATTTGAGTAAACTTGAAAAATAATTTAGTTTTTTGTGGGGATTTCTCTGATTGCAGGTGCCGCTCCGATTACTTTCTTTTTTGCAATCCGATTTAGCGTATATCCGAAGAGTCTATACCAGAGGTTGTAAAGAAGAATATTTTTCCAAACGTTTCTGGTTTTTCTGGCGGAGGTGAAGCATTTTACTTTCGGATCGATAATTACTTTACCTATATCCAGAAATTTCTGAAGTAAATATTGCTGATCCCCCATTTCTATCAGATATGGAGGATACCCGCCGATGATGTTGAGAGATTGCCGTTTGAATGCAAAATTTGCCGCGTAGACAATAGGAAATCTTTTGGTGTATTTTTGTAAAAATAGATTTATTTCCTGGCCTAGGCCGATTACCATATCAAAAAAGGGCGTTGCATTGGAATAATAAATCCAGCCTACCAGAGCAACTAATTCCGGATTTTTGTCAAAATCAGACTTAATGTATTTCAGCCAATTTGGAGGATAAGTCGTGTCCGCATCTGCGGAAACGATTATTTCACCTTTAGCCAATTTAACTCCTGAAGTTCTTGCTAAAATCACCGATTTATTTCTTTCTTTAATTACCCGGACGGGATAGGTTTTTGCTATTTTTGATGTGGCGTCTGTCGAGGCGTTGTCGACAACGATAACCTCAAAAAATTTTTTGTCTAATGATTGAAGTGAAATGGAATCAAGACATCTGCCGATCGAAGATTGTTCATTGTGGGCGGGGATGATGACAGAAATCAATAAATTTTTCTGCATAACTAGATATTGTATTTGATTATTGTACAATTGGCTAACTATGATTGGGAAAGTCTCTTTGAAGGATTTTAGGAGCTTTACTTCGAAGGCCATTGAATTTTCGGAAAAAATTACTTTAATCACCGGACCTAACGCTTCCGGGAAGACCAATATTCTCGAATCGCTCTTTTTGCTTTCCACAGGCAGAAGTTTCAAAGCCAGGGTAGAAGAAGAAATGGTTAATTATAAAAAGGATATTTCAAGGGTTAAGGGGGTCCTGCCGGGACTGACGGGTCCTGTCGGGAGCTCGTCGGGTCATCCGTCACTCGAAGTTATTTTAACTCGGGGGATGATTGATATTGGGGCGGATAGACCGGAAAAAGTTGCGCGGAAGAAACTTTTGGTAAACGGAGTTCCAAAACGTCTGGTTGATTTTGCGGGAAACTTTAAGGTAGTTCTTTTTGGTCCATGGGATCTTGATTTGGTTACCGAATCTCCGTCATTAAGAAGAAGGTTTTTGGATACGGTATTGTCCCAAGTTGATAGGGAATATCGGAGGAGTATTCTTTCCTACGAAAAGGGCGTAAGACAAAGAAACAGACTTCTATTCCGGATCCGGGAGGAAGGACTTTCGCGTTCACAGCTTCTTTTTTGGAATCAGTTATTGATTAAGAACGGAAATTACATAACCGAAAAAAGGGAGGAGTTAATTGATTTTATAAACGGATCTGGATTTCAGATTAACGGCTCAAAACTTAAGTTGATTTATGACAAGAGTATTATTTCGGACGGCAGGCTTGAACAGTATAAAGAGGAAGAAGTTGCAGCGGCAACGACCCTTGTGGGGCCTCACCGGGACGATTTTATTTTCGAAGAAGGTATACGAGATTTGGCGAGCTACGGAAGTAGGGGGGAGCAAAGAATGGGCGTTTTGTGGCTAAAAATGGCGGAATTGTCGTTTATCGAGGAAAGAACAGGCGAGCGTCCAACTCTTCTTCTTGATGATATTTTTTCGGAATTGGATCCGGAACATCGGGACAGCGTAATAGGGATAACAAAAAATCAGCAAACAATTATTACGACAGCCGACCCGCGCTTTGTAGGTGAATTGAAAAAAGTGGAAAAAGTTGAGTTAATGAAATAAAATTAATATATGGCAGAACATCACAGGCATTCTCCGGCTCCTAAAGAACAGATGTCGATGGATGAATATTTGGAACAACAGCGCGGGGGTCAAACGCCGGCAGGCCAGGGTGAGAAAAAGACTGTTACATTAGCCTCGGATACTGTTTCTGTCGGTGGTTTAGTACCGGTGGAGAAAAAAGAGGAGAAAGAGGCTAAAACAGAAAGCGATTTTCAGAGCAATATTGACAGAAGAAGGCAGAGAGATGATGAGTTTCTGAGAAACGGATCGGGTTCCACTTAATCTCCTTGTTTTTTCCGCAAAAAATGCGTTAATATAGGCTTGTATGTATTCTCCAAAATACGTTATTTCAAATAGGGTCTTGAAGAATGTCGGCTCGATCGAAGCCAGTAAAGAAGTTATTGAAAATGCTCCTTTGGTTCCTTCATTTGCCAAACAGTTTGCATCAGATGCCCAAGTCCGTACTATTCATCACGGAACCCACATTGAAGGAAACGACTTAACTCTATATCAAACCAAAAAGATTTTGGAGGGACAGGAAGTTTATGCCAGGGCCCGTGATATCCAAGAAGTAGTTAATTACAGAAATGTTATGCAGCTACTGGATGAGCTTGCTGTTAAAAGGGGAGGCTATGATGCCAACATGCTTAGGGATATTCATAGGGCTACGGTTGACAGGATTGTTGTGCCGGAAAAAGTTGGAGTTTTCCGGACCACGGAAGTTGTGGTTAAGGAAGAGGGAACCGGAAAAGTTATTTTTCAACCGCCTCCTTCCCACGAAGTTCCATATCTTTTGGAAGATTTTTTTGAATGGCTGAATGACGCCTCGGCGCGCGAAATACATCCTATTCTTAGAGCCGGAATAGCACACTATATTTTGGTTGCGATTCACCCCTTTGTCGAAGGAAATGGCCGGACCGTCAGGGCTTTTGCCTCCCTTATTTTGATGCGCGAAGGATATGACATCAAAAAATTCTTTTCTCTTGAGGAGCATTTTGATGAAGATCCTGCCGCTTATTATGAAGCTCTAGGGGAGGTTGACCGGCAGTCCCCGAATATAGGCTCTAGGGAACTTACTCCGTGGCTCGAATATTTTACCGGAGTTGTTGCAATTGAGCTGACCAAAATAAAGGATAAAGTCAGAAAGCTTTCGGTCGACTCCCGGCTTAAGGTTAAGTTTGGTGAGCAGGTGGCACTAACCGAGAGGCAAATGCGTTTGATAGAGTATATTTCGGATCAGGGCTCGGGTAGTATGGGAGAACTTTCTAAAGTCTTGCCTATGGTTTCCGAAGATACGATTTTGAGGGAAATCAGAGATCTTATGGAAAAAGGAATTCTTAAAAAGACTGGGACAACTAAAGCTTCAAAGTATGTAATTGCGGGTAAATAGTACTTCACTTTTATTGTCGGGTGTATAATCGGCTCAGCGTTTAGACAACCTACCTGAAAGGAGACCTGCATGACTGTTTTTTTGGCTGTATTAGGGGTAGTTCTAATTGCTGGGGGAGGGGTGCTGTCGGGATTAGCCAAGAAGCCGCGGTTGGCGGCGGGGGATAGGGTATGCCTGGAGTCCATCAAGGCTTTCCTCTTTGTTTCGGGAGGAGTGGCACTTGGAGCTGCTGCAGCCCTTTTTTTGCTAGGGAAATAGCAGTCTCGGACAATACAGGTATTGCCTATGGCAAAGTAAGACGGGTGGGGCAGATGTCTCGGAAAAATAATATATAAACCCGAGACATACTTTAACCCCACCCAGAAATTTTAGATATATAATAGGGTATGCAATTTAAGGATTTGGCAGTATATCTGGAAAGGCTTGAAAAGACTTCTTCACGGCTTGAAATTACAAGAATTTTGACCGAGCTTTATAAGGCTTCAAGTACCTCCGAAGTTGACAAAGTTACATATTTATCACTTGGCATTTTGGCACCGAATTATGAGGGAGTGATCCTTAATCTGGCGGAACGGATGATGATCAGGGTTTTGGCAAAGGCATATGGTTTAACCGAGGAAAAAGTTGAATCCGAATATAAAAAATCGGGGGATGTTGGTGATACCGCCCAAAAATTGGCCGGCGGAAGAGGAAGCAACAAATCCGTTACGGATGTATATGAAAAATTATTGGAAATTGCCGCGGATAATGGGGAAGGATCGCAGGAACGCAAAATTGAAAAGACGGCAGAACTTCTTAAAAGTCTTGACCCTCTTTCGGTTCGTTTTGTTTCCAGGATTCCCATAGGACGCCTTCGGCTCGGATTTTCTGAAAAGACTGTAATAGATGCCCTCTCGTCAGTAGGTCATTTTTCTTCCAAAGAGATAGAAGATGCTTATAACATCAGACCCGATATTGGTTATATTGCGAGGCTGGTTAAGGAGGGAAACCTTAAAAGTGCCAAACCGGAAGTCGGAGTTCCTGTAGTTCCGATGCTTGCCCAGCGTCTTAACTCGGTAACGGAGATGATCAAAAAGATGGGTGAGGTCTCGGTTGAACCAAAGTTTGACGGGCTCAGAATTTTTATTCACTATCGTAAAAAAGGTGATTTTATCAAAATCTTTACCAGAAATATGAATGCAATTCCTTTGGAAACTTTTCCTGAACTTAAAGAAGTCGGCAAGTTTATTAAGGTTCAGGAAGTGATTTTGGATTCCGAAGCAATTGGGGTTGACCCCAAACGCGAAATGTTTTTGGATTTCCAAAAAACAATTCAGAGAAGAAGAAAGCACGAGATAGCCAAAAATGCATCGGAAATTCCGCTCCAATTCCAGGTTTTTGATATTCTTCTGGTCGATGGCCGCAGCATGATTAACGAGCCATATATTAAAAGGAGGGAAGAGCTTAAAAAGGCAGTTATAAGCGGCAGTATTTTACGGGTTGATGAAAATACTGTTACGTCCGATCCTGGAGTGATTAAATCGATGCACCAGAAATATTTGAAAATGGGACTTGAAGGTGTGGTTGTTAAAAAGGCAAATGGATTTTATGTTTCGGGCAGGGCCGGATGGAACTGGGTCAAGATGAAGGAAGAAGAGGGGAGGCAAGGGAGACTTTCCGATACTGTCGACTGTGTAGTCATGGGTTACACCAGGGGACTAGGGAAGAGAGTAGGGTTTGGAGTAGGGCAGTTTCTGGCGGGGATTAAGGACGGAGACGTTTTTAAGACGGTTACAAAAGTCGGGACAGGTTTAACGGATGAGCAATTTAGGGAACTCAAGACACGTTTAACAAAGATTCAGGTAGGCCAAAAGCCAAAAGAATATGAAGTTAATAAAGATCTGTTTCCTGATTTCTGGGTTGAACCGGAAGTGGTAGTCGAGCTTGCAGCCGATGAGATTACGATTAGTCCAAAACACACGGCCGGTTATGCCTTAAGATTTCCCCGATTAATCCGCTTTCGTGATGACAAGAGTGCTGAGGATGCAACTACGGCTCGCGAGCTCAATCAGATTTTCAAGCTTCAGAAAAAATAATCAGTCCTTGACCAAAGTATTATTATTGTGAAAAGATGAAAGTGTAGAAAGAGGGTGATTATTTATGGCAGGAACAGGTCTTAAAAAAACAACCGCAGGAGCACTAGCTTACGTTTTAGGTCCCATAACCGGAATAATTTTTCTGTTGATTGAAAAAGATCCATTTGTCAGATTCCACGCAATGCAATCCACAGTGGTATTTGTGTTTTTATTTGTTTTGCAATGGATTTTGGGAATTACAATTATTCTTTTTCCTTTGGCAGCGCTCGTCGGCCTTGTCGCTTTTATACTTTGGCTTATACTTATCTACAAAGCTTGGCAAGGTGAGCAGTGGGAGGTACCGGTGCTCGGTAAGATTTCCAAAAATTTGCTCAAGAAAGCTTGAACTCTATGAGACTTTTGGTAGGGCTGGGCAACCCGGGGAGGCAGTATGTAAATACACGTCATAACGCCGGGTTTTTTGTGGCAGACAGTCTTTACAGCCGGAAAGTTCCTGCCGGTTTTGTAATTAAGAAATCAGATGTTTTCATGAACGAATCTGGTGTTTTTGTTAAAAAACTGGTTGATCAATATAAACTTGAACCTTCTAACTTATATATCGCCCATGACGACCTCGATATTCCACTTGGGGCGTATAAAATTCAGCTTGGTGTTGGGCCCAAAGTCCATAACGGGGTTAATTCAGTTGAGGAGGAACTCGGGACGAAAGATTTTTGGAGAGTCCGTATAGGAGTGGATAATCGAAAGCCGGATGACAGAACTTCCGGGGAGGAATATGTACTTCAAGATTTTACCGCTGAGGAGCGAAAAGCTCTGGACGGGGTTATCCAAGAAATATGCAAAAAGTTGGTGACATTATAAACGAATACAAACTAGACGATACGGACAAGTACGTCAGTAGGGAATTTCAGAAATATGCTTACGATCTGGCGGAAGAACTCGGGGATATGCAGCATAAATCCCTTTATATGAAGCTTGCTAAGGAAACCCCGCGGGGACTTCTTGATTCCGCTAGAAGCTTTGTCAAAGATGCTCAAAATGCCAGGAGTAAAGGACGTTTGTTTATGTGGAAACTAAAGCAATTAAAAGATGAGTCAAAAAATAAAAAGATTAAATAAGGAGTTCTTTAAAAGAGGCGCGAAAGAAGTCGCAAAAGATCTTCTTGGTAAAAAACTTGTCAGAATTCTTCCGAATAGACGTAGGAAAGAGGGGATAATAACCGAAACTGAAGCTTACGTTGGAATATTAGACAAAGCCAGCCATTCCTTTGGAGGAAGAAGGACTAAAAGGAATGAGGTAATGTACGGAGAAGCGGGGAGAGTTTATGTATATTTTACATACGGAATGCATTGGTTGCTGAACTTTGTGGTATCTAAAAAAGATAATCCCCAGGCGGTTTTAATTAGAAGTCTGGATATGGTAACAGGTCCTGCAAGGCTAACAAAATATTTGGGAATTGATAAAAGTTTCTATGGGGAGGATTTGACTAAAAGTGAAAGAATTTGGGTTGAAGCTACGGGGAATATTGTTAAAAAGGGCGATATTAAAAAACTGCCGAGAATTGGAGTAAACTATGCTGGAAGTTGGAAGGCTAAACTTTTAAGGTTTTTGTATGCAGAAAAAAAGTAATTTTTTTCAACAGGTTTACGATGAGGTCAAGAAAATTCCGGAAGGGAAGGTTATGACTTATGGTCAAGTCGCTTCAAGGCTCGGAACTCGGGATGCCAGGCGGGTTGGCCATGCCCTCCATGCGAATAAGGATAGAAGTTGTCCTTGTCACCGTGTAGTAAACAAAGAAGGTCGGGTTGCTCCTTCATACGCGTTCGGTGGCCACCACGAGCAAAGAAACAGGCTTATTGCCGAAGGAGTCAAGTTTTTGGACGAGATGCGGGTGGACCTTGATAAGTGCGGCTGCAAAGATTAATGCTAGAATAGATAAGTATTACTGCCATGCGCCGCGAACTTTTTATTCACCTTGCTTATTGGTTTTCTTTCTTTATTTTTATTTCATTGTTCCGGCATTTTTTATCACTATCCTATTGGCCATTTTGGGTGGGAGGTTTGGTTGGAGTATTTTTGCCGGATATAGATCACCTCATTTATATATTTTTCTTGAGTCCTCAAGAACTAACTTCACAGAGAATGAATTTTCTGCTTGGTAGAAAGGAGATTAAAAGATCGATTGAGCTTCTTTATGAAACGAGGAGTGAAAGAAGGGGACTAATTTTCCATACATTTTTTTTCCAGATAATTCTTCTTATCCTGACCTTTTGGCTTCTCAGTTCTTCGGCTTCGCTTTTTGGCAAAGGATTGGTGCTTTCATTTGCTCTTCATATAAGTATTGATCAGGTTACTGATCTGGTTGATACAAAAAGTTTGAGTAACTGGACAAAAATTTTTCCGATAAATCTTACCTACCCGATGGCGGAACTTTACACAATTAGCGGAATTATTCTTCTTAGTGTCATGGGATTTTTAATTTAAGCAAATCTTCAGAGTTATTTAAGATAATAAAAAAATTGGTACTTGGCAGAAATTATTTCTTGTCCTAGTATCACTCATATGAATTCAATGCTTGAAGCGGCTCTAACTCAAATTAAAGAAACTTCGACTATTTTGGAAGGGGATTATCCGGACAAAAAAAGATTTAAAAAGGCTATTGAGGCGGTTCTAACTCCCCAAAGGGTTGTAAAAGGAAAAGTTTCAATTAAGGTTGTAAGTGGTAAAAGAAAAATATTTCAGGCTTTCAGGATTGAACACAATGATGCACGCGGTCCTTTCAAGGGCGGAATAAGATTTCACCCGAATGTCAATGAAGATGAGGTGCGGGCGCTTTCGACTCTAATGAGTTTGAAATGCGCTGTCGCAGGAATTCCTTATGGAGGGGCTAAGGGGGGAATTGTTGTTGATCCTTCGAAGCTTACAAAAGAAGAATTGAAGAACCTGTCGGTTGAATATGCAAAATTTATTACCCCCTATATCGGACCTTGGAAGGATGTTCCGGCCCCGGATGTAAATACTGATGGGCAGATTATGTCCTGGATGCTTGAGACCTATGAGAAGAAAATCGGATATCAAGCACCGGCGACGTTTACAGGTAAACCGATCGAGCTGGGCGGCTCTCTAGGCAGGACAGAAGCGACAGGGCAGGGTGGAGTCTATGTTCTTACGGCTTACGCTAAGGCCAAGAAAATAAATATCAAAACCTCGACGGTTGCGGTTCAGGGTTTTGGAAACGTCGGCAGTTATTTTGTAAAATTTGCATCCGAAGCAGGGTTCAAAATTGTGGCAGTATCGGATTCTTCAAGCGGAATCTATAACCCGAAGGGACTAAATATTAAAACTCTTTGGGAATTTAAGGCAAAAGGCGGAGCCTTTAAAGAATTTCCTCTTAAAAACGGAACCAAATTGATTACCAACGCCGGACTTCTTGAGCTCCCGGTTACAATTTTGGTGCCTGCGGCACTTGAAAACTCAATTACCAAAGAGAATATGGAAAAGATTTCGGCAAAGGTTGTTTTTGAGATGGCCAATGGACCTACAACCAGCGAAGCAGACGCGTATCTCTTCAAGAAAGGAATAGATGTAATTCCCGATATTTTAACGAATTCCGGCGGAGTTACCGTAAGCTATTTTGAATGGGTGCAAAATCTGAATGGTTACTACTGGACTTTGGAAAAAGTTAACGAACAGCTTAAAAAGACCATTATTAAAGCCTTTGATGATATTGACAAAATTGTTAAAGCCAAAAAGATTTCATATAGACGCGGCGCAAATTATCTTTCGATAAAAAGGATAATAGATGCAATGATGCTTCGGGGGAGAGTCTAACTTCTTTGGTTAAAATCAACATCTTCAATCTTCTTGTTTTTGATAATGATTAAATTTCCGGGTTTGGGATAATCTAAGACCTGGAAGAAGAAGAATTTTCCGCTTGTTTTTAAATGTTTTATAGCGGCAATAACTGCGCCATGGGTACAGATTGAGATTGCGGAATAATTCTTTTTGTCAATTTCATTGAGAAAGTTATTGACTCTCGTATAGAAACTGGAAAAAGGTTCTCCATCTTCCAGTTCCGCGATCCTTTCATCGGATTGAAATCTTTTTTTTGCTACCGTTCCCACAATTTTCGCCGAGTCCACACACCGTAGGTAAGGAGAGCAAAAATTAGCATCCGTTGGGACATCTTTAAGAAAATTACCGATTTTTTCCAATGCGGGGATACCTTTTGAAAGAATTGGTAGTGTAAAGGTGTTTTCCAAATGCCCGATGATCCTAACAAATAAACTACCTGAATCTTTGGTGTCACCATGGCGGAAAATATAATAATCTGTCATTCTCTGCAGCAATCAATGGCTTTTTGAACTAAAGACCCGAGTTTGGAAAAGGCGGATTTATCGTCGGGCATTTTTAACGCCGACGCCTTTTTATCAGTTACCAAATTTAGTCCCCAAAATAGGGAATAGAGTTTATAAGATTTTTCAAAAAGTTCCTGGGCCTTTTTCTTATCTCCTTTTTTAAGTTCTTTAGTTCCGACTTCCATGAGTCTCATTGACGAAGAGAGCAGGTGCTTGCTGATGCACCAAACTTCACCCTCAGGGTTTTCCACGATTTGCTTCATAAGTTCGGTCCGCATTAAACGCACTTCATTCAGAAGATCGAGATATTTTTTGTTTTTAGTCTTCTCAGCCGTAAAGAAAAGATGTTCTTCGATCGAAATCAGGTTCATAATTCCTATTGAAAGGTCTTCGCCGGAGGATAAATCCAGATTTTTCTCGATTTTAAATTTTTCAACTTTATTAATTAAGTCCTTATAAGTTCGAATCATATTAATGCTTTGTCTCGAAAAAGAATATTACGCTGGAAATTATAAGCATTAGGACCGGGAATGCAACCTTCTGGAAGGGAAAGAGTTGTTTGCCTCTGATTTTTCTGACTTTTTTGTCAGCCCAAATCCCAATTAAAAATACTAGAGAGCCGACAAAAATTCCAAAAATGATTTTGTCTACATCCAAAAAAGTGTTACGTTTTATTCCTATTATATGGCTTAATTTAAGTGGAATGAGCACAAAAAAATACATCAAAACAAATGTCGGGAATGAATAGTATTTGGTGGGGAGTTTTGGCCATTTTCGGTTAATCCAATTAATTGTTACAAAAGAAAAAGAGAGAATGAATCCTCCAATCCAAATAGAGGTAACCAAATCATCAATTCCCAGTAATCTGGAAATTCCGAGACCCGCAATAACGGTGACTGTGCAAACGGGACACATACTTTAGGAAATTTTGAAACCTGATTTCTCGATAACCTCCTTAATCTTAACAAAATTTACCCTTCGCTTAAACACTCAAGATTTTTATTAGCCTCTTGACTCGGTGTCTCGTGAAAATGTATATTGTCCTATGGCAACAATAGCAATAACCGATAAAGATTTTGATGCACAAGTTCTTCAAAATAAACTTCCGGTACTCGTTGACTTTTGGGCGGAGTGGTGCGGTCCCTGCAAGATGGCAGGACCTGTTTTGGAAGATCTGTCCGAAACCTACAAAGATAAGGTCATTGTAATGAAACTTAACGTTGATGAAAATCCCGCCATGTCTCAAAAGTATGGCGTGATGTCGATTCCTACAACCATCCTTTTTAAGGGTGGCAAAGAAGTAGGGCGTCAGGTCGGTTTTTCAGGAAAAGAAGCATTTGAAACTTTAATGAAAAAGGGGGTGAACAGTTAATGCCACCAGTAGATCAACCAACACCAGGTACTCAAACACCTCCGGCTCCAGTTATGAATCCGCCAGCGGATCAGCCGGTTGTTAATCCAACAGGTATGCCAGAGCCTCAAGCTCCGGTAGAGCAACCGCCCGCAACTCCAGCTGAAGGAACGGATACAGGGACAGGAATGCCCCCGGCAAATCCTCCTGTAGCGGGAGTTTAATTTAGAAATTGAAAGTTGAGGATGGAAGTTTGACAAAGTCAAACTTCTGTCTTCGTTTTTAATATGGAATCACAAGTTATTGCTTCAAAACCAACTGACACTAAAGGACCTTGGGATGTTGCTATTATCGGTTCGGGCCCTGCGGGACTGACTGCCGCCATTTATACAACCCGCGGTGCAGCTTCTACTTTGATTTTGGGAGGAACTGTTTGGGGGGGACAGCTAATGCTGACAACCACTGTTGATAACTTTCCGGGATTCCCTGAGGGGATCCAAGGACCAAAACTTATGGAAAAAATGAAAGCGCAGGCCGAAAGGTTTGGGGCAGAATTTAAAGCTGTTGATGTTAGTTCAATTGATGTAAGTAAAAGACCTTTTGAAATTACGGCGGGTGGAGAAGTATTCACCGCCAGAAGTGTCATTATTGCAACCGGCGCTCAGACTAAATGGCTCGACTCTTCAGGAATAAAAGAGCTTATCGGCCGCGGGGTTTCTTCTTGTGCCCCGTGTGATGCTCCGTTTTTTAAAGGTAAAAAGGTTGCAGTTGTCGGAGGAGGGGATTCCGCAATGGAAGAGGCGTTGGTTTTGACAAAGTACGCATCTGAAGTAACCATTATCCACCGCCGAAATGAGTTTAAAGCCTCCGCTGCGATGCAGGAGAAGGTTAAGTCTGACCCCAAGATTAAAATAATGTGGAACTGCGAAGTCCAAAAAGCGATTGGTGGGGTAAAACTGGAAAAGCTGTCTATTAAAAATAATGAAACAGGAGAAGTTTCAGAGATTCCTTTTGACGGTCTTTTTGTTGCCATCGGACATTCTCCTTCCACGATGATTTTTACTGGCAAAATTGATTTGGATGAACGTGGGTATGTTAAAAACAAGGGTACAAATACAAATGTGGAGGGAATTTTTGTTTCTGGGGATGTTCATGATTTTACGTACAAACAGGCGGTAATTGCCGCGGGGTTTGGCTGCATGGCTGCAATGGACGACTTAAAATATCTTCAGGAAAAACAGTAGTTTCAAAACTTCAATATTCTCTAAGTTGACATTTATTCTTTCTTCGTGCAGAATAGACACATGCCTGAAAAGAAAAGGGAAATAAAAATTTCACTTCCAACAAATCTCCGCCAGTTTATTGTTCCTGTATTAGTGATACTCCTTATTGGGTTTGCATTTTTTTCCGGAACTCTTTGGCAAAAAGTCCAAAACCTTGAAAAGGGTGGAGCAACGGCGGGTACTACCACTCAAGTGGCTCCGTCAACAGCCCCGACGGCTTCTCTTGATACAATTAAAGGCCTTTTTAATAAGGATTTAATTAAATTTGGGGATGCTTCCCGCAAGGTTTTATTTGTAGAGATGGCGGATCCGTCTTGTCCTTATTGCCACGCGGCAGACGGATTAAATCACGCGATTTATAAGAGTCTTGGTTCTACATTCCAGCTGGTGGCGGATGGTGGAAGCTACGTTTCTCCGACCGCCGAAATGAGAAAACTGGTTGACTCAGGACAGGCCTCTTACGTTTATATTTATTATCCGGGTCATGGTAATGGTCAGGTTGGAATGGAGGCGCTTTACTGCGCCAACGAGCAGGGTAAGTTCTGGGCAGTGCACGATCTTTTAATGACCGACGCCGGCTACAATTTAATGAATACAACGGTTCTAAACGATAAATCAAAGGTAGGCTTGGTGGCAGATTTTCTTAAGTCGGTAATAGATCCGTCTTTCATTACTTCGTGTGTATCAAGTGGTAAGTATGACGCCAGGCTACAAAGTGATCAGGATTTGGCAACAAGTCTCGGGATTCAAGGAACTCCGGATTTTTATGTAAATGCAAACAATTTCCCCGGTGCGTATAACTACACCGATATGAAATCCACCGTTGATGCCGCGTTGAAATAAGCGATGTACAAGCAAGGAAGTAAAATTGACGAAGCTTCAACTTCGCAAATAAAAATTAGTGTTCCGATTGAGGGAAATGCCTTATTGGAAAAAGTTGTAAAGCAGATTAATTCTAATAGAGAAATAAAGACTCTTTGGAAGGTAATGAACGTCAATGCCACAGGTAGGTTAGGAATAACCGATCATGGTGCAACACATTTTCAAATCGTATCGACGATTGGTTTAAAAATAGCAAGGATTTTTGAGAAAAAGGGAGTAAGCTTCTCGGTTGTTACTGATTTTGGTTTAACTAAAGATCACGCCGAGGTGATAATATTTTTGGCTTCGGTAATGCACGACCTGGGGATGAGTATCCACAGGCGCGGACACGAAGAATTCAGCTTGTTTTTGTCGAATAATCTTTTGCATGAGATACTCGGATTTCTTCCTGTTGAAGAAAGAACGGTTGTTATTTCCGAGACTCTTCACGCAATTATAAGCCACAGGGCCGACGGTGAACCTTTTACAATTGAGGCAGGTATTGTCAGGATTGCAGACTCACTCGATATGACCAAAGGAAGAAGCAGAATCTCGTATTCTTTGGGAAACATTGATATTCACTCCGTTTCCCACAATTCGATTATAAAGGTCGAAATTGAAGAAGGAGTTAAGCGTGCTGTTGAGATTAAAATTGTAATGACAAATCCGGCAGGAATCTTTCAGGTGGATGATCTGATGAAGGAGAAGTTAAAGGGTGGGGGAATTGAAAACCACATAGGCGTGAAAGCTTACTTAATTGATAACGGAAAAGAAAAATTGTTTAAAGAATACAATCTTTAAAAATTAACCTACGGATAGAATTTCCTTAACTTTGTTGACGAGTTCTTCGGGATTTACATCGGTTTTGAGAAGTACGTCCTTAGCACCAAGAGTAATAGCTTCTTTGAGAATCGGATCGTGGGCCAGGTTTGTCAACATATAAATATTTTTGTTTGGGACTTTGGGTGGACTTTTCTTTAATTCTCCAAGAAGGACAATTCCATCCATTTTGGGAAGCATGATGTCAAGAAGTACCAAATCATACCCGCCTTCACGGCACTTTGTTAATCCTTCGGCTCCATCCGTAGCTACATCTACTTTAAAACCGGCGCTTTCCAAAACTCTTTGATAAAGGTTTCTAGTATTTTGATCGTCCTCTACTACTAAAATTTTTTTGTTATCCATAATCGAACCCCATTATACGTCTATAAAGAAGGAAGTGTAAAGATAAACTTTGAACCTTTCCCCAGTGTGCTTTCAACTCGTATTTTTCCTCCCGAAAGTTCTATTATATTTTTGCAAATATAAAGCCCCAGTCCCGTACCTGCAGTAGTTGGTAAATTGGTGCTATTTTCAAGTTTGCCGAATTTGGTAAAAAGTTTATCAATATCTTCTTTTTTGATCCCGATTCCCGTATCGGAAACGGTTATTTCTACCATATTTCCTGCTTTTACTGCAGTTATAGTTACCCTGCCTCCGTCCGGGGTGAACTTTATGGCATTTCCTGCAAGATTGGTTATAACCTGGTGCAATCTTTCTTTATCTGCCTTGACATTAATTTCTTCAGAGGTTTCCGAACCTAAGTTAATTTTCTTGTCACCGGCTTGTTTTTGAAGCTCCTCAACAACAAGCGTTATTTCATGCCCGATATCCAGTTTTTCAGGTGTGAGTTCAATTCTTCCCGCCTCAATTCTTGAAACGTCTAGCATATCAGCCACAAGTGAAATTCCATGCTCGGTTGATTCAAGTGCGATATCAAGATCTTCCTTGGCCTTGGCCGGGGTTTTCCCCAACTCGCTTCTTGCCAGCCAAATATAATTCTTTACGGTTGCCATAGGGCTTCGGAGGTCGTGACTTGCGATTGATATGAATTCATCTTTAACCTGATCAAGTTTTTTAAGCTTGAGGTTGGCCGATTCAAGCTCCCGAGTTGCCCTTTTGACTTCCTCCTGAAGAGTAATGTTGAACTTGCTTATCTCCTCAAATCTCTGAGCGTTTTCAAGTGCGACGGAAAGCTCGGGACCCAAGATTGAGAGAAAGTTAATATCCTGATCAAAAAATATTTCTCCTGAAGATTTTTCTCCCAAGAGAAGAAAGCCTATAAAATGCTCTTTGGTTGAAAGCGGCATACTTATGAAGATTTCCTTATCGCGCATGAGCTTTTTCAGCCCGCTTTCTTCCATTTCATCAAGTACAAGTAACTTTTTGGTGACTTTCATTTTTTCGATATCACCTGCTGTCATTTCGAGTTTTTTGTTACGGATTCGGCTTTCAACTATTTGTATATTTTTTCCGTCCATGGTTACGAAAGCCGCGTCGGCGAGTCTCAGCTCACTTGTTATGATCGAGAGAACGCGTGTAGTCAGATCGTTTAGGGTAAGCGAAGTGGCCATGGTTTTTGATAATGTGTTAAGAACCGATTCGGTATCGTAACCTTCTTTAAAAAATACTTTGTCGGTTGTTTTTTCCAATAAACCCCGGAGTGGCTGGAAAGTGAAAGCAATGACTAGGGCAAGAACGGTTGAGCTAATCAAACTTGAAGCCGGAGTTGGAGTTTTTGTAATTAGGCTGGAAATAACAAAAAGCCCGCTTGAATATATTACCCCAAGAATTACCAGGAGTAGGGAATAAGAAACTGATCTTGCGATAATCAGGCGGATGTCGAAAAGTCGGTGTTTGATAATGGCGTAAGTGGATAAACCAATAAAAGGAATAATGAATAGAGACGAGACCCAAAAATAACTTGAATTACCAAAGATAACCGGAACGATTACATCAACCGCAAGAGTACTAACCGCCATTATTCCAATACCCACGAAGACATAACGCAGTTGCAAACGGCTTAAGAGGCTGCTTGCTTTATACCTTTTAATAAAGTTGTTAATTATAAAAATCCCGGACAATAAGTTAAAAATTCCCCAATATAAATAGACAGGGCCTGTAATAGTCGATCTGGCAGCATTAACTATAACGACATCTTTAATCCAGTAGTTTGTAAAAAAAAGAAAATAAATAAACGGAAGCGAAAATATTGTATATAAAACTACCGGAATCGTGGCTTCTTTGGTGCTACCGTTTGGGAAAACGGAAGAGAAGTATAAGGTTGAACCGACCATTAAAAATACAAAAAAATAAGCTAAAGTAATCCAAACTCTGGGAGTATAAAGAACCGGATTTTCGTAAAAGTAAAGACAAAAGCACCAAAGGGCGGAGGATGCGGCAAAAACAGAAAGGGAAATATTGGCCGGATTTTTTCTATTTTGATACCAAACAATAAAACCCAGAAAAAAAAGAAAGAGCCCACTGAGGATTCCAAGAATCTTAATATCCATTCGATTCTTAGCTTACAATAAAAAGAGGGTGAATGAAAAGTAATTACTTTCTTTTTAGATGGGCAACGATTGCAGTCGGAAGGCCGTCTTCGGTTTTCCAGAATATTCTATCTTCATCCAGGGATTTAACTTCAAGACCATACTTATTGGCAAGATTATAAATATCATCAACACTCGGCCTGTGAATTCCAAATTCTTCCGCGGTTTGGTCGGCCCAACGCCTGGCGCCAATTGCTCCAAGGATTGTCCAAAAAACATTTTGACGCAGTTGCTCCGGAACGTGTTTTTTTACCTCTTCCGAATCCCAGTTATCAGTTAGAGTTGCCAGAATAAAATCACCACTAGGGTCCAACCTTTCGGAAACATTTTTGAAAACTCCCGCCTGTTCCTCTTCCGTCAACCAATTAAAAACAATGTTGCAAAAAACAAAGGGTATGGAATCCAACCTTAATACTTTTTCGCTGTCAGAAACCGTTCTCGGCCAGGGTTTTCCGATATCCATCTGCACAGGGTAGGTTTGATCGAAGGCTTTTTTATTATCCCTTGAAAGACGCCTCATTAATGTTTCCAGAAACTTCGGCTGGATATCTGCTGCGATTATTTCGGGATTTCCAAAATTTTTATGCAAAGAGGAAATTTCGATTGAGTTTTGGCCGCTGCCCAAGATGACAATTCTTCCGGGGTTTCTGTGTATTTTTTCTCTGGCGAAGCTGACGGTATTAACAACCTCTTCTCTATGGAGTGGTAAAAATTGGTAAGTATCATAAAGGGTTACCCCCGGCATCACCCTGCGGGCATAATTGGCCCATCTCTCGATCGGAACACTTCCTTGGCTTCTCTCGGGTCCCGTGTTTCCTGCAATTATTATTTTGCCGGGTGACATAAATTTACAATGCTCAATATTCCCAACGGGAGGTTCTTTTGTCAATGGGTAAAGATGCTACAATAAATTTATGCCCCTGACTGAACGTCAGATTATCGATTTAATTAAAAAAAGTGGATTGCTACTGCTTGATGAAAGTACAATTGCCAAAGCAGAGGATTATGCCTCAAGAACCGGGTCGTCAAGCCTTTTGACGTCTCTTATTGAAACTGGAGTGTTGACCCAAGACCAAGTCGGCACGATTATTGCGGGTTACTACAACGTTCCTTACATTGCTCTTTCGAAAGAATCAATTCCTCCGGATGTTGCCCATATAATTCCCGATAAAGTGGCAAGACGCCAAAAAGCAATCGTTTTTGCCAGGGATGCATCGGGGGTCAAAATTGCATTGAGTGATCCCACAAACCGGGTTATTCCTGCACTCATTGCCAGAAAAACGGGACAAAACGTTTCCGTATATTATGCAAGCGAGGGCGAAATTATCTCCACAATTACACTTTATGAAAAAGCTCTCCAGAAAACCATTGATGAACTCCTTCACGAATATGTACAGCAGGCAACTCTATTTAAAGGGGATCTACCCATTATTAAAGTTGTAGACGAACTTATAAACGCCGCTTATTACGACAGGGCTTCTGATATTCATATCGAGCCGGAAGATAAAACTTCTCTAATCCGTTTCCGGGTAGATGGGGTTTTGCAGGATGTTTTGCGGGTTCCCAGGGAGATTCATGATAGGGTAATTTCAAGAATAAAAGTTTTATCTAATTTAAGAACGGATGAACACATGAGTGCTCAGGATGGAAAAATGACTGCCCATCTCGAGAATGAGGATCTTGATATCCGCGTATCAATTCTTCCTGTCAGCGATGGGGAAAAAGCTGTTCTCAGGCTTCTATCAAGTCATTTACGTGAATTTACTCTGTCGGATCTTGGAATGAATTCGAAGGATTTATCAAAAGTTACGAACGCCTTTGCCAGAAGCTTCGGCATGATTCTTTCTACCGGCCCAACCGGTTCGGGTAAAACTACGACTATTTATGCAATTTTGAAAATATTAAATACCCGTGAGAAGAATATTATGACTATTGAAGACCCGGTGGAGTATAGAATTCACGGTGCAAATCAGGTTCAGGTAAATGCAAAGACCAATTTAACTTTTGCCAACGGGCTGCGCTCAATATTGAGACAGGATCCGAATGTTATATTCGTGGGTGAGATTAGAGATAGCGAAACCGCCGGAATTGCCGTAAATGCGGCCTTAACAGGGCATCTTGTTTTGTCGACTCTTCACACAAATGACGCGGCGACCGCTATACCAAGGCTTATTGATATGAAGATAGAACCATATTTGGTGGCTTCAACCGTAAGCGTAGTTGTAGCTCAGAGGCTTGTCAGATTGGTTTGCCCGTTTTGTAAGGTTGAACAAAAAATGCCAATCTCGGAGATAGTTAAACATTTTCCTCAAGAAACCGTCCAAAAATATTTCGGATCCGGGAGCGAGGCAAAGGTTTTTATAGGAAAGGGATGCAAAAATTGCAGACAAACGGGATATGTCGGAAGGGTTGGACTCTTTGAAGTTTTGGAGATAACCAAAGGTATAAGACAACTTATCACCGAGAAGGCGGATGCGGATGTTATTGGACAAAAAGCAATTGAGGAAGGAATGAAAACAATGCTTGATGACGGCCTTGAAAAAGTAGCCCGTGGAGTTACATCAATTGATGAGGTTATCAGAGTTACAAAAGTGGAAAATCTTTAAGTGAAAGACAAAAATACGGAACAAAATAAAAGAATTGGCCTTTCCTCGGGGGACAAAATTGCTTTAATCAGTAATTTGAGTACTATGCTTTCGGCCGGAATTCCGATTCTTGACGCCGTTAGTAATATTTTGGAAGATTCGAAAGGTTCAACCAGGAAAGTTTTGGAAACTCTCCGTGACGACTTAACCGAAGGGCATCAGGTAAATTATTCTCTTTCAAAATTCCCCAATGTTTTTGATAAAGTAACCGTTAATGTTATTAAAGCTTCCGAGGAAGCGGGGACTCTGGACGTAACTCTTAAAGACCTTCGGGATACCTTAAGAAAACAAAATGAATTTAACGACAGTATTCGTTCAGCACTTCTTTACCCGACCTTTATTATTGTGGTATTTGTTCTGGTACTTCTTCTGAATCTGATTTTTGTTATTCCGAGAATCGCTCTGGTTTTTAACAACCTGAAAGTTCCGCTTCCGTTACCGACCAAGATTTTGATTTTTGTTTCAAATTTTATGACCAAAAATACAATTCCATTTCTCCTGGGACTAACGGCGATAGGCCTTTTCATTGCTTATCTCTTTTCCCAGAGAAGGAGTTTCCTTCTTAACATCTTTTATTCCCTGCCCGGAATATCGGGACTGGTGAAGCTTATAGACCTGACGCGCATAACCAGAAGTTTATACCTTCTACTTAATTCCGGGCTTCCCATTGTTGCCTCCCTTGACCTGGTTAGTGATGTTGTCATGAGGAAGGAAACGAAAAAAATAATTGAAAATTCAAAGCAGCTGATTTTGTCGGGTAAAACTTTTTCGGACGGTTTAAGAGTAGCCAAGAATTACATCCCTTCAATGATGATAAAGCTGGTGGAGACCGGAGAGAGAACGGGAACTCTTGATAAATCTCTTCAGGATATTTCGGAATATTTTGATTATCAGGTTACGACTACTTTGAAAACTCTGACTGCGCTTCTGGAACCCATCATGCTGGTTACGGTCGGAATTGTAGTTGGAGCCATGATGATTTCAATAATTGCTCCGATTTACAGTTTAATTGCAAACGTCAGTCCGTAATCAAATGAATAAAGGTCTTATACCAACATTCGGATTCACACTGGTTGAACTATTGGTTTCAATTGGAATATTGGCGATTATTTTTGCTTTGACGACAATAAACTTATCGCCAATCCCTTCAAACACTCTTGAAACAACCAACCTCGACACGCTTCTTTCTGATATGAGGTCCCAGCAGTCTTTGGCGATGTCAAACGACTCGCCGTATGGAGTCCATTTTGAATCCACGAGCTATACGCTTTTCCAAGGCGCTAATTATGTTCAGGGTGCGGCTTCCAATTTCGTAGTCAATCTGGATTCGGGAATAAGTTTTTCCAACGTTACTTTTCCCTCCTCCCAGATAGTTTTTTCCGCGGGGAGCGGGGATGTAGTTGGTTATACCCAGGGACAAGATAGATTTAGCCTTATTAGCTCAGTGACGAATAAATCGTCCTTGGAGGAGATAAACCAATATGGAGCGACTTATTAAAGGGCAAACCATTGTCGAGGTGCTTCTGGCTTTTGGACTTGCATCCATTCTTCTCCCTGCGATTATCACGGGGTTTGTTTCGGCCAGTAGCGGAAAGGTTCAAGAACAACAAAGACTGATTGCGGTGGGTTACCTGGAAGAGGGTGTCGACGTCGTAAGAAGTGTCCGGGAGGCATCATGGAGCAATATTCAAGGTAACGGTTCTTATAAACTTGTCCCGGTAGGTTCCGTCTGGACAATCCAACCGGGGACGGAAACGATAGGGGATTTTACAAGGACCATAAACATTGCCGATGTTACTCCCTCTGACCCTTCAATTAAACAAATCACGGTTACCGTTTCCTGGAACAACATTATTCCTACGAACCTTACATCCGTTTTTTATCTGACGCGGTATCTTGGCAATAAAACCTACACACAAACAACCGTGGCGGATTTTAGTGCCGGAGTTTTGAATAGTGTCCAAGTTACAAACGTATCGGGTGGGGAGGTTAAGCTGGCCAATAATAATAAAGGGAAATGGTGTTCGCCGGCTTTTTCCTCGGCAACAATTAACCTTCCCGACGGACCTCCGGTTGCGGTTGCCGCGTTTGCCAATGCAACCAGTTCGGCAATTCCAAATCAAGTTTTTGTGGCGACATCACCCTATGCAACAAATTCGGCTAAATTGGCGTATTTAACCGTTACAGCCAATACGGATACTCCCATTCCGACTCTCAAAGGAACTTTTACTCTTGATCCTTCGAAATACAGCAACCCGAATTTGGTACCGACGGGGATTAATTTAACCAATAATTTTTATACAAACGACGTTAAGTATTACACTTCCGCGTCGGGAAAAGTTTATGCGCTTTTGGCGACAAATTTGCCGGATCACGAAGTTGTTGTGGTTCAAGTGAATAACGGAACAGGGGATTCATATCAGGATCCGGTTAATAAAATTTATAAATATTGGACATTTTTTAACACAAAACAATACCCGGCGTCTTCCGGGAATGATCAGGCGCCATTTGGTTATGGGGCGGTTTATATAACTATCCTGGGAACTACGGGATATATTGATTCCGGTGGGTATTTGTATACCTTTGATTTATCAAACATTGATTCAAAGACTCCGGCAAATGGTTTGGATCAAATCGGCTGCAGAATTTTACTTGACGGGTACGATTGTCTTCCGGGGTCCGGAACGGACAAAAAATACTCGGCAGGTCAAACGGGGACAAGTTGGGGGGATACTACCAGCCCGGCTCATAACAACTGTTCGGATGGAGGCAATATAGAACTGGATGCCGATCATCAACTTTCCGCGGTCACCGTTAGCGGAAAAACATATGTTTACGTTGCAGTTGGTGCCGGAACCGATCCGGAACTGGATATTGTCGACGTTTCAAGCGCCCCGACGTCAAGCAATACTCTTAAAAGCAGCAGCTGCGGCCGGGGTGGAAATGCGGGTTGGCAGGTTACCGGTACTTTGGATTTTGATCCTTACACGGGAACGGAAGAGGCGGCCAACTCTGTTTATGCCAAGTCGGACGGAACCCGTGCTTACATGTCCTCAAACGGCGGTATTTTGCATAACGGGGGAATTCCGGATAGTGACCAGTTTTATATTATCGATACCACAAATAAGAGCCAGCCCAAGTTTTTGTCGACCTGGCCGTCAACTCAGCTGTCGCCGTCTCCCGGACATTATGCCAATACTGCCGAGACGGGTTACTATAACGGAAACTCAACCAATATTGAGCTTTACCCGCGGAGGGCTTTGACCGTTCTTGACGGACAGCGGGCAATTTTAATCGGACAGGACGGGATCCCTAATGACGGAATTGAGCCGCAGGAATACCAGGTAATAAATATCGATCCGAATGATCCCGGTGGAAATAAAGAAATAAGTCCGGCATATTGCGGGGGACTAAACTACCTACCCGGGTTTAACGACATGACTTCCGTTTCCGAAGCGGACGGGGATAATTTTGTCTACCTTATTGCCAACACTTTGGATCACCAACTTAAAATTATTCAGGGCGGGCCCGATAACGGGATTTATGTTGCTTCCGGAAGCTTTGTATCAAGTCCGTTAACGGTTGCAACGCCTGCGGCATTCAATAGATTTACGGCATCAATTTCCCAGCCGGCAAATACATCAATTTCAATGCAGGTTGCGGTTGCCACTCCGTCCGCTGGACTTTGTGTGGGTGCCAGTTATAACTATGTCGGGCCGGGGGGAAGTTCATCAACCTTTTTTACGCCGCTTGGCGCCAGTATTTCAGGAACATTTCCTATCGGCAACTTCGGAAATTATCAAAACCCGGAAAGATGTTTTGGATATAAGGCGACTCTAAATACCACCGACTACAGCCAGACACCGGTATTAAACGATATGACGGTTAACTATTCACCATGACCATGATAAATAAACTTAAGAGATTTAGGGGAGTAACCATTGTTGAGCTTCTGATTTATATGGGACTGATGTCAATTTTTCTGGTTGTTCTACTGGATATTTTTACGACGACTTTGCAAACAAAACTTTCTTCCGAAAGTACGTCCGGGATTTCTCAGGACGAGAACTATATTCTGGCCAAATTATCGTATGACATTGGTAACGCCTCGGCTGTTACCCAGCCTACGTTGGGTGTAACTGGCAATAGTTTGCAGATTACAGTTAATGGTGTAGCGGTTACGTACTCACTTATTGGCGGGAACCTAATTAGAAATGCGGCCGGGGTTCCAATGGCTCTGAACGGCCTTGATACAAGTTTGGATTCGATTACGTTTACAAACATGGGCAATCCGGGCGGCAAACCCACAATAAGGATAATTTATACGGTCAGATCAAAAATAGTTCTTTCAGGAGGTCAGCAACAAACGCAAACGGTAACAACCACCGTAGGCACCAGGTAACAAATGAAAAAATATCAAAAAGGACAATCTTTAGTACTACTGCTTATTTTTGTTGTAATGGCAATAGCGATTACGACTGCGGCAACAATTATTATTGCCACAAACTCGATTGCCGTAACGAATCTTTCTTTGGGGTTAGAAACTGAGCGTATGGCGGAAAGCGGTGCGGAAAAAGCAATTACGGCACTTCTAAGAGATCCGACATATCATGGGGAGGTTTTTAACATCGACTCAGGTACTGTTACTGTTGCGGTCACGGGCACTACGACTTTTACCATAGATTCGACCGCAGTAAACGGTAACTTTACAAAGAAGGTTGAAGTCGTTGCCAATTACAGTAATAATGTTTTAACAGTTGCATCATGGAAGGAAATAAACTAAATGGCAAATGAAGGCCGCGACATAGTCCTTTTTTTAACGAGGGGTAAAATTTACCTCTATGCCGGAAGTGCCGTAATGAGCATGAGTTTTCCAGAGGGCGCGGTACGGGATGTGGATGTGGTTAACCAGGAAAGTTTAACAAAGTCGGTTACGTCCTTTATTCAAACTAATAATCTGACGCCGGCTCAAATTTTCTTTGTTTTAGCCGAAAGTGCCTGTTTCAGTAAGGACTTTGCCGTTAACAGCCAATTATCCGTTCCTGCCCTTGAGGCGGAAATTCAGGATTTTATCAACTCTATTCCTTTTGAATCGGTGGTATCAAAAGTTTACAAAACGGCAACGGTTGAGAGAGCGGTTGCTTCAAATCAGGAACTGATCGACATTATTATGGATGTTTTTACCGCCAAAGGTTTTGGCTTAACAGCCCTGGTACCGGCCAATATTTATTCCAAGTATGCCGGTGAGGACGAACTGACTTCTGATTTTGCCAGGACTATCCTGGGGGATAAAGAAAAAGCGGTGAGCGGGAGCCTGGTCGGAGCCAGTACTCAGTCGGATGGACATGAAATTTCCACAACAAAAGCTTCAGGAAAACCGTCAAAGCTGCGTCTTTATATATTGGTGGGGGTTTTTGTTGCGGGACTTATCTTTCTTGGTGTGATTCTTTTGATGAGAGGATAAAATGCCACTTGACAAGGTATTTCATATACTTTAACTTAAGTTAATGCTCAAGTTTAAGAAAGGCTTCACATTAATCGAACTTCTGGTAGTTATTGGGATATTAGGAATTCTTCTGGCAATCGTTTTAATCGCCATTAACCCCGCAAGACAGTTTGCCCAAGCAAACAACACCGCCAGGGAAAGCGATGTAAACTCACTTCTTAACTCGATTCACCAGTATGCAGCGGATAATAAAGGTCTTTTGCCGGCAAACATGCCCGCCAAAGGTGCGGCAGCCGAAACAATCGAGGGTACAGGGGGAGCAGATATTTGTGCATCAATCTCGCCGACATATATTGCTCAGCTTCCGGTTGATCCTTCCTTAAATCTTCCGGCAGTTGGTGATTGCACAGTTAAGACTTACAATACAGGCTACACTGTTGCAGTTGATGCCAGCGGAAGGGTAACAGTAGCAGCCCCGGATGCACAAGCAGTTGGTGCAACCACTCCGGTAATCTCAGTAACAAGATAATTTAAGATAGCTAGTTAAGCCGCCGAGAGGCGGTTTTTTGTTGGCAATCAAACTTTCTTCCTGTGGCTATAGGGGTGCCAAATGAGAGACTCGAGCACTTTGTAGGCAATAACCGCTGCGGAACCCCAAACATTGAAAGATTTGTTGACTCCGAACATGGGAAGCTCGACTATTTTGTCGGCTGCGTCCAGTACTTCTTTGGAAATTCCGTCGGTTTCGTTTCCGACCACAATTGCAACAGGAAAGGATAGGAAGTTGGGGAGTAGGGAATATCCAATTGCGCGGCTGTCCTGTTCAACGGCTATAATTTGGACTCCTTTGGATTTTAAGTCTTTAACGGTCTTGACGGTGGAGTCTGCCTTTTCCCAGGGAACCCATTCTTCGGTTCCGACCGCGGCTTTGTGAATCCGGCTGGAAGGCGGGTATTCGGTTTCTCCGCAAATATACATTTTTTCGGCGGCAATGGCATCTGCAAGCCGGAATAGGGAGCCGATGTTATATGTGTCAATTACCCGGTCAAGTACCAGATAAATCGGGTTTCTTTTAATAGTCTTGAAGGTTTCCGAGGTAGGAGAGGTCTTTCTCAAGTCCTTGGCTCCCAGTTTGAACATGATTATATTTTAAACGTAAGCTGGAAGATTTTCTTAAGGTCTTTATAAGTGTTTACTTTATTCAAGTCGCTAATTCTATTTAGTCTAAGCATGGGTCCTCTTTTAGTGTTGACTGCAATACCGGTATACATTGATGCCAGTTCCGGAATTCCCTCAGAGACTTTTTTGACATACGAAATATCCATGCTTGATAGGTCAAGCAGTTTTTTGGCGTCTTTGAGCATTGGGGGATGGAAATGCCCGATAACCATCAGATCTTTTTCTCTACCTGTTTTGTCCAGTTCTGTGAGCGCGCTTATGACCTCCTCGCGGTTTGTTCTTGAAGCATTGCCGTTTATTGTTTTTACCACTCCCGTTCCTGACATAAAGTGTTCAGGATCCGCGGTCAAAATAGTGTCTATAACCCCGTTTTTTCCAAGGCCCAAAAAGACAAACTCGATCATGTTCGGGTTTGGCAACTGAGTTAACTGCCGCAAATGGGCTGACGCCAGAGGTGTTATGGTGACACCGGTTCCTTTTTCCCTTTCCCGGGGAATATTAAGGACACTAAAAAGTCTTTCCATAAAGTGGAATTATATCAGTTTTATGGGGAAAGTCAAACCTATAGGTTGGTTTTTGCCAACAAAAAACCCGCCTTTTAATGCGGGTTGTTTGTAGAGTGAGCTATTTTGCTTTCGTAAAATGGTTCAGGTCTAACAGCTAACTGCTTTTTTAAGTAACCCGAAGGTTAAATAAAAAAAATTGAAGCAGTTAGCTGGAGTAGAGTATAGGTATCAATTTACCAAGAATTTTACCGCAGACGGTAAAGCTTGGCTTTTGACCTCAAAAAATGATGATAAAAAATATCAGTTGGAGATCCTTTTGGGATCCCCAACTTTTTTAAGCCTGGTTAAGGCTTGATTGTCTCAAGAGCTGTATGATCGATCTTGCAGACCATGACTTGGTCTTTAAAGCCCTTGAATGTTGCGAGCGGCAGGCAGTACTGTTGCCATTTCTGGACGACAGTCGGTAGCTGGTCGATAGAGGCCGTGCTCGAAGTGTAGATGGCGAGATAATCGTCACTCTCCATATGACCAACAGGGTAGCTCGTTTCGATGTTCGAGAACGGCTGATTGATCATTTCCCCCAAATACGATTCGGTGCTGACCTGGGCATTAGCAGGAATATTCGCGTTGATGTAGGCCGCACTGTCTCTTAGTGAGTCGCCGTAATCCACCATAAAGCGGATGTTCCAGGTGAAAATGCTGGCGGCCAGGAAGAGAATAACCAAGATCCAGGTGTTCATCAGGCGCCTGCCCTTTAGCCAGCTGGCTACTTCGCCTGCCAGGAACAGGAATAGCGGCACCAGCCAGAGGATCATGTAATGCGGAGCTTTCAGTTGGGATGCAACGGCGAAAGCGGCCGCTCCGACTGTCCAGGAAATCACAACAGTGTCGTAAGGCGCGGTCGAACGCTTGATCAGTGCCTGGATGTAACGGAAAGCCGCCAGCGGCCATCCAATAACCAAGGCAACCACAGTTGTTATGTAGATCCAGTATCTCTCCACGATCGTGCTGATGATAGTGGAAAGGCCGAAATTGAGTCCCCGTGCGGCCGTGAAGCCGAAGAGGCGATCGAACTCGACCATCTGGGCTTCGATGTAGAGATGGCCGTAGGTCAGATACATGGCCGCTACATAAACGATCCCGACAACCCCCATGGTAAATAGGGAGACGAGATAGCCCTTGTGATCCTTCCGCGTCAGAAGCCAGTTTGCAAAAACAACAAGCACCAAGAAAACTCCGATGTGCTTGAAGATAAACGCAAACCCGATCATGAGGCCCGCCAGGACCCATCTCCAAAGTTGTTTATCACCGTTTTTGACGGCGCTCCAGAATGCCCACATGGCGAGGACGATCAGGATAAGCTGGAAGTTCTCCAGGTAGTCCATCCGGTTGATGGTGATGATCCAGCCGTCCAGGGCAATAAAGAATGCAGCCAGGAGTGCCGTTCCTTTCCCTTTCTTCAGGGCAAACAGGAATACCAGGAAAAGGACGACGATTGATGCTGCCGCGTTTTGCACCCGCGCATCGACGATGGTCATATTCCCTGCCAGTTTGAACCAGGCCGCGGACAGTTGGTATCCAAAGAGCGGCTGGAAAAGGGAGGGCTGCCGGGGTGCGGTTTCCGGCGGTTTTGTTGACGGGTAGCCGTACACGACGAACGACTTGGCCAACGCGAAATTGATCGGCTCGTCAACCTCCAGGGCGGTTTTGCCGATGTTGTAAAGTCGGAAAAAGATGGCCAGCGCAAAGATGGGAATCAAGATGAGCACCATCGAAAAGACGCTTAACGACTTTTTCGAAGACATGTTCAACTCCTTTTTATCGAGATTTGTGTAGGAAGTCCAAAAGCTCGGGGTCGGGGTTGCATTCGCAAATACACCCGTATAGATAGCCCAAGGTATAGATAATCACCTGGACTGCCGAAAGCGGCGGAAATAAGACTGCCATCAGGTACTTGGCCTTGAGGGCGTTATAAGCTCCTGCAAGTCCAAACACGAGTAGGGCCGCTGCCAGCGTAATAATGGTTCCGTGTAGTGGTGACAAAGCGATCAACATACTGGCTGCGAGCAGAAACAGAATTACCGATTCCGCAACCAAAGTTGTAAGTCTCAGCCTTTTTTGGGAGTAAGCGTTATTCGGAAAGTCGCAACAAAATCTTGCCGCTGATAATCCGGACGCAAACTGTTTCCCCGGTCGGAGGCTAAGTTTATGGGCTCGGTGGACAACCATTCTGTTTGTGCAGAAGATTGCCTCGCCGGAGTCGATGATAGACCGTGCCACATTGAAATCCGCCCATCCGTCGTCGAGACCCCGCGGAATGTTTTCCCTGATTCTTTGATAGAGTTCTTTTGTCATGAAGAAACTCGTAAGACAGGGTAGCCGCAAGTCTTTAGCGAAGGTTTTTTTGGTCAGGGCAAAGTCGCGTTTGTAGGGAGGAAACTCCGATATTAAGGCGTCGTCTTGAAATAACGCCAGAAACCTTTTGTCTCCCTTTTGACGTTTGGAAATTCCGTCGACGGCTTCAACATGCTCATTCCGAATAATTTCGAGAGCAGTCTCTACCACGTCGGGTTCCCAGGTCAAACAGACACCCGTTATCGCAAGAATCTGACCTTTGGCATGGTCCCACCCCAGCAAATACCGTTCCTTTTCGTCGCGCCCAATTCCATTTGGTGGCCGATGATACTCAACAAAGGTCACAGGACACGGAAAGCGCATGTTTCGTACGGTGGAATTTGAAGGATCAATGACTAAAATCACCTCCAAATTCGGATAACCCTGGTGACACACCGAGCTGACGCAATCCAAAAGCTTTTGCGTATCGTTCACCCGAGTGCCTCCCACAGGGATTATTACGGACACGAGTGGAAACTCAAGTTTCTGATCCATCTCCTCCTCCCTTCTTGGGTGCAAACGCGAACTTGTCACTGCCAAAGAAATTGGTTACGGTGACGAGAAGCGTCAGCACAATGTTCACCAAGAGGTAGTTGAACCCCATGGAAACAAACACGGTATAGAGGATCTGGTTGATGGTAATGGTTACGGCCCGGGAAGCGTGGAATTTAAGCCACTGACTGCCGAAGCTTCCGATTCTGTCCCGCCAGTTGATGTACTTGTTCAACAAGAAGTTGACCTCGACCGAAATCACCATGTTGATGAATCCGGCGAGAATCTTGTTGATATGCAAGACTTGCACCTGGAAGGTAAGGATGCCGATGCCCATCACGAACACTGCACCACCCACGAGAGAAAAACCCACGAACCGCAGCCGGATGAAATTTAACACTTTGCGAATCAGGCTGTTATTCAAGAACTCTTCTTCTAAAACTTCAACAACGGTGAGTCCGCACATTCTTTCCTCCAATTCGGTAGGTAATATCGAAAAGCCAATGAAGCGAGTTGCTGGAAATACCGCAGTCCTACTGTGGCGTTTGCCTTTGACTCGCCTCCGATGCGGGAGTGGAACTCATACCCAACCTCTTCGTATCTTTCGATCGAAGAGAAGAGCAGAAATTCGAGACCCGCTTTCCATCCGATTGCTCGGACGTTTTCAAGTCTTACCGCCTTGCTTCTTATTAGGAAGCAGCCCGCCAGGGGATCGGTTGCCTTTCTGATTTTCGGGAAAATGACCCTCGGCAGTTGGCGCAGAAGACTTGAATAGATCTTTCGAAGACCCCCTTCAAGACCGCTTGCGCTACCGCCCTTGATATACCGGCTGGCGAAGACCATGTCGGCATTTTTCGTTTGTGCTCGCCGAAGCATTCGGACAGTAACTTCAGGTGGATGTTGACCATCACCGTCCATTACCATTACGAATTCGCTGTTGGGAATCGCAAACGCGACGCCGTCAATGATCGCCCCCGCCAAACCGTTTCTCTTCTCGGGCGGCCGATTGATGTACTGCACGTTAGTGTCCAGTAAATGTGACCGGTCCAATGCCTCCTCGGTGTAGTCGTATCCGTCATCAATGATGAGGATCCGATAGTCCAGCGCGGACAGTTTTTCTTTCAGGCTGAAGACCACTTTCGGGAGGGATTCTGCCTCGTTTCGAACGGGGATTACTACAGTCAGGGTATCCATTTGCCTTTCTCCTTTCCTTTCTTATGAGAAAATGAATATGTGTTTTTAGGTGAATCTTTCTATCTTTTTACTATTCTTCCTTACACTTTTAACTGAACGGAGAATATCTCTCTGTTCAAGAAATTTTTGTAACTTATGTTAAAGAACTCACCTTAGCCGGTTTTCCGGGAAGGTGCAAAGTTATTTAAGGCTATCCAAAATGGCCAGCATTAAGACTAAATAAGGCTAAATTGGAAAGCGGCAAGATTGTATCAGATAAAGTAGACAAAATCAAATATTATGGGACGGTCTAACTATATCTTTTTGCCAACAAAAAACCCGCCTTTTAATGCGGGT
>JBEKQV010000002.1:0-203876 GCA_049519355.1 Candidatus Microgenomates bacterium
GTTCCAATCGGCCAATATATTTATAATTGCAAGAACCACATTTGATCCAACCAGATTAAGGTTGGCGGCGGTAATTGCATTTGCCAAAGCGGTAGCTTCCCCCGTTGTTATTATGGCGCTACCGGATGTTTGAGAATTATCTCCCGTATTTGCACTGCTTGTCGTTCCTGTATTTACATCCGCGCTTTGAGTGGCCGTAATATCGGTGTTTGAAGGAACAAAATTAGGATTACTGGTAATTGCCTGCATGAGAGCGGTATAAAGATCAACATCGTTTGTGTTGGATGTCAAAATGTTTTGGATTGTTGTTACCAAATTTGAATCAACTTCCGAAAGATTGGCGACAGTAATGGAGTTTGCTGTACTTCCTGCATCTCCCGTGACTGTTGTAGCACTCCCCGACCCTTGTTGAGAATTATCTCCGGTATTGGATGATGAAGAAGTGTTTGATGTCGTGGTTGCCGATTGATCAATTGACGGATCGGAAGGTGATGCTGTGGGCGTATCCGTGGGGGTTGCCGAATCGGTTGCATCCGGAGTTGGACTGGCCAAATCCGCCGAAGGAGAAGAAGTATCAATGGGTGTGTCTGTGGGAGTCGGGCTTACGATGTCGGTTGGAGTTGGCGTATCGGTTGGAATTGCGGTTGGTGTATCGGTGGGTGTAGCGGTATCTGTCGGTGTTGGTGAACTTAAATCAGTTGGAATTGCGGTCGGAGTATCAGTTGGAGTAGGAGTGTCTGTCGGAGATGGAGTGTCGGTTGCGGATGGTGTATCGGTCGGCGTATCTGTTTGTGCGTAAACCAGGGAAATATTGACAGGGTTAAGAAGCGCCAGATAAACCGCTAAAGCTAAAACAAATGTTTTATATATTTTTCTCAATTTTCAACAATTTTCTAAGGACAGAGACTAACTAAAACCATACTGTGGGCGGGGGCGTTTAACGCCCCGCCCTCAGATGGTTAACTAATTAAAAACTAACATTAACGTTGGAAACAGTTGCGCTTCCAGCAAATGAACTAGAACTACCAGTTACTATCTCTTGTGAAGATGAGGAACCGTGATGTCCGCTAGAACCTGTCTGGACGTTTCCACCATTGACACTACTAGAAATTGTTTGTGAGGATGTTTCTGATCCTTGAAAAACCTTTCCAGACTTGCCAACGTTTACATTACTGGCCGTCAAGCTTAGAACGCCGGAACCTGAATCACCGGTCTCAATAAGCTGTGAACCCTTGCCGGATTGTACATTTCCTCCCGTTGAGCTTGAGGATACGGTGTATGAACTAGCGCCGCCAAATTGGACTACTGAACTGCCGCGAGCGAGGACAACACCTGCAAAGCTAAGGAGCAATGCTCCTGCTGCTACTCCTGCTATTAATTTTTTCATTTATATTTTCACCCCCTTTCTATTTTTAATTTTTGTTTGATGAAACAAAAAAAGGACACCTCAATAAAGAAGTATCCTTTGCAATTTCACCAAACGATTGGGCAAGCAATGATTTGATTCCATCAAATAACTAAACACTCGGGGCAGCGAGCAGTTAGCAATGTATTAAAAATAGCGATTATGAGATGACTTGTCAAGAAGTATAAAAAGCCTATTTTTTGGCTAAAATGATACTGATTTTTTAAAAACCGAACGGAAGAAGTGAATTATTGTGATGTAATCGCAATTTCCATATTGGTATATAGTTCTCCGGCGGTTTTTTGGATAGTTATGTTAATTTTTTGGGATCCGCCGGTGGCGCTTAGAGTTGCGTTAACACTTCCATTTGTATTTGTGACGTTGTCAGATCTATCGGAAAATCCTCCATTAATTTTTGCTTCGTACCAACTAATAACTGTTTGCGGATCGTCTGTACTTTTTAATGAAAGATTATTTGTCGACGAAGAAATGATTTGTGAACCCGGATAAACATAGTCATTAATATTTGTTGTTGGTTCAGGTGAGGGAGAAACCAACGGTTGCGGTGTCGGTATGGGGGGAAGGATAAATGGTTTTGATGGTACGGACGGAAGCGGCGGAAAAGAAGGAATAGGAATGCTACTAACTGAAGGAACGGGCGGAAGGGTCGGAATAGAAATTGTGGGTTCGGCCTGTTTAATCAGAAAGTTAAGAGAAGAAGTTAGGAAGGCAAAAACGGTCAGAAATATTTTCACTATTTATTATAGCGTGCCAGGCAATTAAAAAGCTCCGGTTCCCTGAGGAGAGCCAAGACCTGTCGGGCCGTCGTAACCAGGAAGGGCTGTGCAGAGGTAACTTCCTCCACAGCTGCCGTTTGAGCCGGAAATTACGTCGTGTAGATAACCGGTGACTGCAGAATTGTATGAAAGTCCCTCTCCGTAATTCCCCGAAAGTGCGTAAGTTCCTGCAATTATCGGCGAAGCAAGTGAAGTTCCGCCAACTTGGAACCAACCTCTGACTCCTGCGTAGTTGACACTGTCATAAACCGCGGCACCCGTTGAGGGGTCCGCATCCGCCGAAACATCTGCAACTGTTCTTCTCGGACAACTTGGGTCGACCTGCCACGATGGTTTTCCTTCATAGCTGCTGCAACCACTTCCTGTTCCGCTCCAAACAGTTTCGGAGTTATATGAATTATCACTATTTATATGTAGTGAAGTTCCGCCAACTGCAGTTATATATTTCGAGGCGGCGGGATACTCTACCCCGTATCCAGAATCTCCCGAGCTAAAGGTGATTGCGATTCCCGGATAATTAAAATGAGAGTCGTATGAAGTTTCGGAAGAAAATTCGCTTGAACCGTAAGAATTGGAAATGACATTAGCCCCCATTAAGCGTGCCCGGTCGACAGCTGTCATCAAGTTGTTGTAGGAACTTGAAGCAGCTTCGACGAGCAAAATTTTACAGTTTTGACAAATTGCGTGAGCCATTTCCACATCCAATGCCGTTTCGAGGGCCCAGCCCGAATTTGTGAACGGATAACGCGTGCCTCCATTTTGATCAACCTTTTGGAAGCAGGCAACAGATGACGATGAGACGGAACCTTTGCAAGTTGGAAGTACTGGGAGACCGAAAGTTGAACTATATGAATTTAAATCGCTTTGGATGTTACTGTCTCCGTAGGCATCTACAATTGCGATTGTAGGATTTCCGTTTGCAGTTCCGGTAAGTCCATATGCCCCCCTGAGTTGTGCAGGTCCGTAACCGGAAGGTGCTACATTGTTTTTAACGTTTCCCTTTTGATCGGTTACAACCTTTGCATTGCATCTGACGGAGCCGAAACTTTCTTTTCCGCAAACAAAAATATTAGGTAACTCTGGAAAAGGAGGAAGGGTCGGCATGGGGGGTAAGGTTGGAATTGGAGGCAAACTTGGAAAGACAAATCCTTGAGCGTTAACTTGCTTGGAACTAAATATTATTGCTAACCCAATTATAAAGAAACTGAAAAAGGCTAATGTCTTTTTCACAAGTTACTAATATGTAACTTTAATATATTTGCTCAACTGTTGTCAATAACTTTCGTCCTTTTGGACTCGTCAGTAGGGACACACATCCCTAAAGTTAGGTGCTTCTCATCAATCTTTCTTGTTTTTGATGAAGGGTGTTAGCACCGTATCCCTAATTTATTTCAGCACCTTAGCCAATATGAAACGGCTTCAGCCGATAAGAAATAGCATTTAGCCTATAGAGTCCTTGCCACACTTGCGGCAATGCAAGTGATGATGCCTTCCGGGCGTGCTGCAGATAACGGAGTGGCCGTTGCCCATTCCCGTTATGCAGAAGCTCGTTCCACCGTTCTTATGAATAATTGCGCCAGCGCAGGACGTGATTTTTACATTCGTGCTTTTGCAAGCCGGACATTGGAATGTTTTCTTCATAACTACCCTCTTTCTTCCCAAATGGGAAACGAAATATAATCTCTTAGTTTTTCACCAAGAGTTTGATTGATAATTGCCGACCTCACAGGCTAGGTATTAAGGACCGTTTGGTTAAAGTGCGTAAATGATTATAGGTTGCAATACTGAGGAAGTCAAGGTTGTCATCCAGTTGTGTTTTTAACTTTAGTCTGAAGCTAACCTATTCATGAACCAGGTGACTAAGGAGAGAAGAATTGAGGCGAAGAAAGCCGTCCAGAAGTTGGCGATCTCAAACCCCGGTATAATTTTTGATGTTCCCCAAAGAAGAAGAACGTTAATAAGGAGTGCCGTTATTCCCAGAGTCAAAATAGAAATGGGAAGGGTAATGAGTTGGAGAACGGGCCTTATTAAAGTGTTTACAATACCTATGGCTATTGCCGCAATGATTGCCGTCCAGATACTCGCCAGGTGGAATCCCGGGACCAGATATTCGACGACGAAAAGCGCTACAACGCTAACAAGAAGTCTCCATATGAGTTTCATATTCCAGTTTTAAGTATTAATTTTTTTCCGACAAAAGTCAACAGAGAAGGAAATGTACTTAAGCAACTGCTTTTTGGGAGCGGATGAGAGAGTAAACAACCAATCCTAAACCTATCACAACAATTACCCAGTAAGTCGGACCAAAATTTTTAATTGTAATAATAACCGGTGCGATTAGAAGTGCCACCAAATTCATTACTTTAATTAACGGATTGAGAGCGGGCCCAGAAGTATCCTTAAGAGGATCCCCTACTGTATCGCCAACCACTGCGGCTTTGTGTTCATCACTTCCCTTTCCACCAGCGGCGCCTGCCTCGATGGTCTTCTTTGCATTATCCCAAGACCCACCGGCATTGCTCATGAATACGGCCAAAAGCTGGCCTGTAAGGATTGTTCCTGCAAGATATCCTCCGAGGGCCTCAGCGTGGAGCATTACACCAACCAAAATGGGTACAACGATTGCGATTAAGGCCGGGCTGACAAGGGCTGAAATTGCTGCCTTGGTGGTTAAATCGACCACTCTGGCATAATCCGGTTTTTGGGTTCCTTTCATTATTCCCGGCATTTCCTTGAATTGACGTCTTACTTCTTTAATTACGGCAAAACAAGAATCTGAAACTGCCTTAATAGTCAGACTTGAGAAGAGAAAAGGAAGTGCGCCGCCTATAAGGAAACCGACAAATACCAATGGTTGGGCAACGTTTATTCCGCTTAAGTGTGTGCTTTGTAAATAGGATTCAAACAAAGAAACAGCGGCAATGACTGCCGAGGCAATTGCGAAACCCTTGGTTGTGGCTTTAGTTGTGTTTCCGATCGAGTCGAGTTTATTTAAAATTCCAAGAGCTTTACCTTTCATTGCGGCCAGCTCGCTAATTCCCTGTGCGTTATCCGAGATGGGTCCGTAAGAATCCATGGAAACGATAAGACCGGTTGTTGTCAGCATTCCCATTCCGGCAAGAGCTACTCCGTAAGCAGCCATCAGTGGATTACTAAAAAGAAGGAAGGAAACAAGGATTGTTGCTCCGATTGCCAAAACTGCCCACACAGTTGAGGAAAAACCGTTTGTAAGACCGCTTAAGATTACTGTGGCCGGACCCGTTTGGCTTTGTCTTACAATTTCTTTTACTGGTTTGTGGTCCCCCGTTGCATAGTCCGTAAGAAGAAATATGGCCACTGCTAAAACTATTCCCAAGGTTGTGGCAACCGCCAATCTCCAGTCATGAGCAATATATATAGCAAGTCCAAAAAATCCGGCAATGGAAAATATACTTGCGACTCCGAAGCCCTTAAGAATTGCGTTCATTCCGTCCTTGATTGAATTTTTGTTTTTGGGGTTAATTGAAAAGATTCCCAACATTGAAGTTACAATTCCGAGAGCTCTAACCGCCAAAGGAAAAAGAACCCCCGCGATTCCGAAAGTTGCGGCGCCCAAAATCATTGCGGCGACAAGAGTTACTTCGTATGACTCAAAAATATCTGCGGCCATTCCGGCACAATCTCCGACATTGTCCCCTACCTGGTCGGCTATCACGGCAGCATTTCTGGGATCATCTTCAGGAATGTCCTCCTCGACTTTTCCTACCAAATCAGCCCCGACATCAGCGGCTTTCGTATAAATTCCTCCTCCCACCCTCATAAAAAGAGCTAATAAACTTCCCCCGAAACCGAATCCGACCAAGACTTCGGTTGCCTGTAATCCGTAGTGCCAATAGATTAATGTTGCTCCCAAAAGCCCCAAACCTACCGTTAGCATTCCTGTTGTTGCGCCTGCTTTAAGTGCCAAAGAAAGGGCATCTCCGAAGCTTTTGGTTGCTGCCTGGGCTACTTTTACATTTGATCTTGTTGCAATATTCATTCCGATTGTACCGATTGTTGCCGAGAAGATTGCACCCATAAGAAAGGCTATGGTTCTTCCCAGAGCTGGAGATCCGGCGGGGGCGCTTATATAAAGGAATACTGCCAGAACTACAATTATGGGGGCAATTGTTTTGAATTGTCTTTTGAGGTATGCATTGGCACCAGTTTGAACCGCTTTGCTTACCTCTTCCATTTTTTCATTGCCTTTTTCCTGACTTAGTGCGTATTTGGCTAACCCTAGGCCTACAAGGATTGCCGCGATGGCGGAAGTTAAAATGATTGTTAAGAACGAACCTGTTGCAAACATCTTGTTATCAAACAAAAGGACTCGGTTTATTGAGTCCTAGGCATATTTTAGAAAGTGTATATAATTTGTCAATAACATGTTAACAATAACACCGGTCAAGGGAGAAGACGGAGACATTGTTTCCATGAAGCTTGTCCATGGTTGTAAGGTTACTCTTGTCGGGGAAAAGGATAAGGGGAAAATTATAGAAAACTGTGACGGTCTTGTCACAAATACTCCGGAGGTTTCATTAAGACTCTCTGCCGCGGATTGTATCCCGGTTTCACTATACGACCCCATTACTAATAGTATTGGTCTTATACATGCCGGTTGGCGGGGACTATATAAGGGAGTAATCGACAGTGCAGTTTCTCTGATGGAGAAAAAGTTAAAAGTCAGATGTACCGGGTTGGTTGTTTTTATTGGTCCCTATATTTGTCAAAAACATTATGAAGTCAAAGACGATGTCTACACGCTTTTTGCCGGTTATACCGAATCTTTGAAAAGAACCGGAAGAAAAACTTTTTTGGATTTAGGAGGAGTTGCAAAGAAACAACTAATAAATGCCGGAGTTAAACCGGAAAAAATCTTTTTTGATGGGCGTTGTACGTATGAGGACAGAAATTTATTTTCCTTTAGGAGGGGCGACGTCGGCAAATACATGTACTATATTCTAAAAATTCCCCGAAACTCCTCTTGACAGAAGGTTTGTCATGACACAATACTGATATTAGAACCGGGGAGGTGAAAGTTATGGCCAGATCAAAAAGAACGAGAAAAACTGCCAGAAGGGTAACTAGAAGGACAACTCAAAAGTACACTGCGGCCCACAACCTAAGCTTACTTATGATTATTCTTGCTTTAATAGTTTTTGCTTTAGCGGCTTACACAATGAGTCTGAGTAACAGTAATCAAACGCCGGCTCCTATTGTGACAACAACTCCTGCTTCCGTCTCAAAATAATTATTTTCGGCAAGTTTGTTTTACCTATTGACAGGGTCTGAGAATGGGCTGAATATATATTTAAGTATGGCTAAGTTAAACTCTTCCGCCAAAAAATCATTTTTGGTTATTCTTGTTATTTTTATTTCGGCAATAGTCATTGCAGGAGCTTATTATCTTGCCACTAATCAGTTTCTCTTCAGACCACATGCATCAAACGCGACCCAAAGTGCAACAGGCGTCCTTCTTAAAAGAGGAACAACGGCATTTGCACCTTGTGCTCCTCATGTAACGACGCCTTACGCTATGGCCGGAGGTGTAGCAACTCAGTTTGGAAATAACAGCGGTTGTTTGCCAATTATAGCCAACGCTTCCCTAGCGGATCCTTTTGTGGGGAAAAGAGTAACAATAAGCGGTGTATATCAGATTACGGGTGTTCCAACATCACAACCAACCATCGGACCGGCTCAAACTGGTTCTAAAGGTAGTGAAAGTATAGTCGGCGGTAGTAATAATAAACTGACACCGGCTAATCAAGCGAACGGTGGTGGAATTTTCTATGCGACTACTATAGTTGACGCCTCCAACGTGGTTCCGCTTCCGGGTCCCAATCAACCGAAAATAACTCCAAAACCGGTTCCGACAGCTATACCTTGTGTAGGTTTGCACTCCGGTGCGGCTTGCGATCCTAAAGCAACAAGTCCTACACAAAAGTGTTGTGCGCCCGATTCTTGTACAGGTGTTTGGAATGGAAAAACAGGGCAAACGACTAATTACACTTGCTTCTATGGTGTGAGGGCATTATAGAGAACCCATAAGATATATGGCTAAAAAAACTGCTGAACTTAATTCAAGAAACTTATTAATAGTTGTTTTTTTGGTTTTGGTTTTGGTGGTTGTTGCCTACCTTTTGACTTCAGGCAAGTTAGCTCTTTATAAATCCGGTGCTTCCAGTGTTTACACAGTACCCAAGGCGGGAATAGTAGGTGGGTCGAACAACAGGGCGCAAATCGTTGGCGGATCGAATCTTAATATACAAGTTAAGGCGACTATTAAACCCATTGCCAAACCGACAATTGCTCCATCAAACGTAAAAAAAGCCACGGCTTATTAATTTTTCTTTGAAGTTTAGATATCCAGAGTTGCCAACTTTGCGTGGGTTTGAATATATTTCTTTCTTGGAGGAACATCTTCGCCCATCAGCATTTCAAACATTGCATTTGCCGCTTCTGCATCATCCACAACAACTTGTTTAAGTGTACGCTTCTCCGGATCCATTGTTGTTTCCCAGAGCTGGGTTGGGTTCATTTCTCCCAAACCCTTGTAGCGCTGAACAGTATATTTTTGTCCGGCGTGATCTTTCAGAATCGTTGCAAGCTCATCATCGGAATAGGCATAAAAAATATCTTTGGCGATAGCAACTTTATAAAGAGGGGGAAGAGCCGAATAAAGATATCCGCGGTTGATTATTTCCGGCATATGGCGGTAGAAGAAAGTGAGTAAAAGTGTGCGGATGTGTGCGCCATCAACATCTGCATCCGTCATAATAATAATCCGGTGATATCTGAGTTTATCGTAGTTAAGGGAATCACCGATTCCGGATCCCAGAGCAATAATTAGATCTTTTATTTCTTCAAACTTTACGATTTTGTCCAGTTGTGCACGTTCCGTATTAAGAATTTTTCCTCCCAAAGGTAGAATTGCCTGATGATGTCTATCCCTGCCCTGTTTGGCGCTTCCTCCTGCTGAGTCACCTTCTACTATATACAATTCGGAAATTTCTGGGTCGGAGCTTTGACAGTCGGCAAGTTTTCCGGGAAGAGCCGCTCCCTCAAGAGCACCTTTCCTGAGAACCGCATCTTTTGCTGCCCGGGCGGCTAACCTGGCCCTCGCGGCCAACATTATTTTTTCTATAATCTTTCTGGCATCCTGGGGATGTTCCTCAAAATATTGGTCTAATCCTTCCTTAACTGCAGCTGCTACAAGTCCCTGAATTTCGGGATTATTAAGCTTTGCTTTTGTCTGAGATTCGAATTGAAGCGCTTCCGACGGCATTTTTATATAAACTATTGCCGTGAGTCCTTCCTTCATGTCATCCCCCGTAAAGGTTGCTTCTTCCTTACCGTTTCCGTTTTGCATGCGTTTGTAATAATCGGTGATTGCCCGGGTAAGGGCAATTCTGAATCCTGTAACATGGGTTCCGCCATCAGTTGTATAAATGCCGTTAACAAAACCTTTTACGTTTTCATTGAAAGAATCCGAATATTGGAGTGCCGCTTCGCAGGAGATTCCGTTTTCTTCTTTTGAAACATAAATAACGTCGGTTAGTACGTTTTTGCCGCGGTTACTGTGAGCAACCAGAGATTTTATTCCGCCTTCAAAATAAAAACTTGCTTCATCGCCGTCGTTTTCATCAGTAAAGTGGAAGGTCAAACCTGCAACAAGGTACGCCCTGTCCCTGAGAAGATTTTTAACTTTGCCATTTTCCAGCTTTATGTCTCCAAAAATTTGTTTATCCGGAACAAATGTAGTGATTGTTCCTGTTCCTTGGATTTTGATTCCCCACTCCTCAAGTTGTTTTGCCGAGGCCTCTCCCACTTTTTTGACTGGTTTACCCAGATGATATTCCTGATAATAAGCTTTGTTATCTCGGAGAACCACAACGCGGAAATATGAAGAAAGTGCA
Organism: Candidatus Microgenomates bacterium; assembly: GCA_049519355.1. Taxonomy (GTDB): domain Bacteria; phylum Patescibacteriota; class Microgenomatia; order UBA8517; family UBA8517; genus JBEKQV01. The sequence continues at coordinate 10,137 of JBEKQV010000002.1, forward strand.
TTAACAACAGAAGCCCCTACTCCGTGGAGACCTCCCGAAACTTTGTACGCCCCACCGCCGAATTTTCCTCCGGCGTGGAGTTTGGTCATAGTGAGTTCTAGCGCCGAAACTCCGCTTTTGTGCATTTCGACCGGAATTCCCCGTCCGTTATCCCTGACGGTTGCGGATCCGTCTTTGTTTAGACTTACCCAAACAGTGTCGCAAACTCCGGCAAAACTTTCATCGACGGAGTTATCTACAATTTCCCTTAAACATTCATGAAGTCCCCGGCTATCGGTTGAACCGATATACATTCCGGGCCGTTTCCTGACCGGTTCAAGTCCTTCAAGAACCTGGATTTGTTCTGCTGTATATTCGTTTTTGTCAGCCATATTTAGTTACAAGATAAGTCAGTTGTAAATTTACATTGCCGTTTGCTTTTAGTCTAGTGAGAATTTGGACGGCAATATTAATGTTACTTGCCTGATAGCTATATTTTACCTTATTTTCATGCAGGCCGCTATGGAGGAAATTGACCAAGCTTTCGGCAAATTCTATCGCCTTTTCCCGGTCTTTGATTTTATCTACGTAAGCGAGTTTTCCGCCTGTCGGAAGTTTCAAAAATTTTTCCACTTCTTCGGTGTTAGTCGTGACTTGCATCTTATTAATCACTCTTATTACCTGACAACGTGATGTAATAGTGGGTAGAACTTTACGAACTGATGGGGCTGTTAAAGCGAAGTAGATATTTTCCTGGGGCTCTTCCAGATTTTTTAAGAAGGCGTTAAGTGCTTCCTCCCCTGTTTCCTGGATATTTTTGCAAACTATTAGGGTTGGAACCTCAAAACTCAAACGGATTAAATTATTTAGATTTCTGACGTCTTCAATTTTGATTAAAGGAAATTCCAGCACTTTTGCATGAAGTTTTTTGGAAAGTTCTTCAATTTTTTCCTGCAATTCTTCTGTCCCGGACCCGATTAATAAATAGGCGTGCATTGAGGATATCAGTATCTGATTTTAGGTAGGAACTGTCAATATGTTTGGAGCGTACTCGATCCTGTCTGGGTTGTTTTGATTGTCCCAGACAGGATCTTCGTTCTTTAGTGGCCTGTGACCTCGACTTGGTAATTGACCGGTTTGGTGTCGTAGGACAGTGAACAAACGGAGGTTGCAACACCTCCTGTCACCAAAAGGGTGAAGGTCTTATCACTGTTCGGTCCGCTTACTTGTCCCTCATCTGGGTAACTATTAGTGTAGTAATAGTTACTTAGCTGCAGGGTCAGAATTCCGCCGTTGGTTGAAACCACTGGTGCCGTGTTCGTGTACACTGTGTAGGCGGTGGAAGTCGTTGTACCTAAAAACTGTTCAGGTCCAAAATGTATTTGTTCTGCCAGTGATGGGCAGTTGCTCAGATCGACCCGGTATGCCAGGGTCAGTTTAATCGCTGGCTGTTGCGCCGCGACAGGTGCACCTCCGCAGGCGGAGAGCACGAACACCAGGCAAAGCGCGATCATTGCGATTCCGTACAGTTTCTTATTCATTCCGATCTCCTTTTTAGGTCTTTCAGGTATGAAAAGGTGTGCACTAGGCCAAATATTGATTTGTCCAAAGAACAAGCTATTATAGGATATCCAAGGCTAAAAGTCAAGTTTGTCATCAGCTTGCAGAAGATGTACGACGTTGGAATTATAGGGTAATGTTCAGATGAGATGATTTTAACATTTTGTCATTTTGCCGGTTGGACTTGCGAGAACGATGAAAATTCGGCATAATAAGTTAGCCGTTGACTGTCAGTGGTTAACGGAAATATTTATATGCCCACTGCCCAGCCGGTTCAGTCTGATCAAAGTCTTCCAAACGGAACTCTTGTTGATGTATTGGTTTCCATGGGGGCAATTGATGCCGCACGAGCCCAGCAGGTTAAAACTGCTGAAATTCAGAGCGGTTCTACCCAGGAAGATATTATTAGAAAAGGGGCAATGGTTCCTGAGGATAAACTGGTTCAGGCAAAGGCACAACTTTATAATATTCCTTATGTTGATTTGGCAACGATACCCGTTGCACCTGCAGCACTTTCGGCGCTTCCCTCGGAGGTTGCGGACCGCTTCAAGGTCTTTCCGGTAAGTGTTGATGCTAAAGATAAAAGCATGATCCTTGCCATGGCTGATCCTTTGGACCTTTCAGCGATTGAGTTTATCGAACAAAAGACGGGAATGCATATTAAACCCCGGGCGGCGCTTGCGTCTCAGATTGAAGATTTTATACGTACCCGCTATACAACTTCTTTGACTCAGGAGGTAACGGCGGCTCTTAAGGAAGTTGAGCCGGAAGAAAAAGAGGCGATTAGTCTTGAGACGGGCAGAGGGGGCTTTATTCGTGAAGAAAAAATCGCCCAGATAGTTAGCCAAATTCTGGATTTTGCCATCAAGTCGCGGGCATCCGATGTCCATATCGAACCTCAGGAAGGCAGTACCCGCGTGCGTTACCGCATAGACGGAATATTGCAAGAAAAGCTTTCAATTCCCAGGGAGCTCCACGACGCGCTTATTTCAAGAATTAAGATACTTAGCGGGATGAAGATAGATGAAAAAAGAATTCCGCAGGACGGAAGATTTAATTTTAAAGGGGAGGAAGAGGAGGTTGATCTGCGTATTTCATCCCTACCGACGACATGGGGAGAAAAGATTGTTATGAGGCTTCTTAAAAAAAGCGGCGGAGTTCCAAGCCTTCTTGACCTGGGGCTAAGGGGCAGGGGTCTTAAGAATCTTCAAGATTCGATTCTCAGGCCTCACGGAATAATTCTAATTTGCGGGCCCACTGGTTCCGGAAAAACTACCACTCTTTACTCCGTAATCTCTATGCTTAATACTTCCAAAGTTAATATTGTGACTTTGGAGGACCCTATCGAATATAAGATTCCAGGAGTAAATCAGGTACAGATTAATCCGGCGGTAGGGCTAACCTTTGCATCAGGACTAAGGTCTTTTCTTAGACAAGACCCAAATATTATTCTTGTCGGAGAAATTCGCGACCATGAAACTGCCGATTTGGCTATACAAGCGGCTTTGACGGGACACCTTGTTTTTTCAACACTTCATACAAATGACGCTTCAGGCGCTCTTCCGCGCCTTCTGGATATGGGTGCGGAGCCGTACCTTTTGGCATCCAGTATGACTTGTATTGTTGCCCAAAGAGTTGTTAGGAAGATTCACGAGGATTGTAAAGAATCATATGTCCCCGATCCCAAAGTCGTAGCCGAAATGAAGACCGACTTGGGAAATCTCTGGCAACCGCAGGGAGAAGTTAAATTATTTAAAGGAAAGGGAGATCCCGATTGCGGCAACTCGGGTTACTACGGTAGAATCGGAATTTTTGAAGTTCTTCCGGTTACGGAAAAAATCGGCAAGCTCATTCTGGAACGGTCTTCCGCCACCGATATCGACACCGAAGCCCGGGGTGAAGGAATGATTACTCTTAAGCAGGACGGTTATTTGAAAGCGGTTGAGGGAATAACAACGGTTGAGGAAGTTCTTAGGGTTGCCCAAGAGTAAAAAAATATGGATATCAAACAACTGATGCAAAATGTAGTTGACGCCAAGGCCAGTGACCTGCATCTTATTACGGGAGTGCCTCCAATGCTTAGAATTGACGGTCAGCTCGCGCCTGTTCCGGGAATCGGCGTTTTAACCCCCGATGTTATCGGCGAACTTCTTAAAGAAGTTTTGTCCGCCGAGCAACTTGAGCGGCTTACCGTTAATAAAGAACTTGATTTTTCTCTCCCCTTCTCCGATAAAGGCAGGTTTAGAATTAATGCTTACACCCAGAAAAATTCCCTCTCTGCAGCATTTAGGTTAATTCCTTTGATTATTCCATCAATAGAATCGCTTGGCCTTCCCGCGCTTTTACATTCGTTTACTACCCTTAGACAGGGTTTTGTCCTGGTGACTGGCCCGACAGGTCACGGCAAGTCCACAACTTTGGCTGCTATGCTTCAGGAGATAAACCAGACCCGCGCGACTCATATAGTTACAATTGAAGATCCGATCGAGTTTGTTTTTAATCCGGTTAAGTCAATTATTTCTCAAAGAGAAATGCACGGAGATACCCATTCTTGGGAAATAGCTCTCCGGTCTGTTCTTAGAGAGGATCCTGATGTTGTCCTTGTGGGTGAGATGCGTGATTACGAAACAATAGCGGCTGCTCTGACTGTTGCCGAAACGGGACATCTGGTTTTTGCGACGCTTCATACCAACTCGGCTGCGCAGACTGTCGATAGGATTGTTGATGTCTTTCCCGAGGAACAGCAAGATCAAGTTAAACTTCAGTTAAGTAATGTTCTTGAGGCGGTGTTTTCCCAAAGATTAATTCCTTCGATCACAAAAGGTAGAGTTGTTGCATATGAGGTTATGTTGGGTACTACCGCGATAAAAACCGCAATCCGTGAAGGTAAAACTCATCAGATTGAAAGTATTTTGGAAACCTCGCAGGAGGCGGGAATGAGTACTTTGGAAAAATCCCTTGCCGATTTGGTGAAAAAGGGAATTGTGACTTTGGAAGTTGCACAAGGTTGGTCGCTCCGCCCCGAAGAATTGACACGATTAGTTCGAAGTTAAATGAAAAGGTTCAATTACAAAGCAAAGGACAAATTCGGAAAGCTCGTTGTTGGTGAAGTCGAGGCATCCAACCTAAATGACGCGGCGAGACTTGTTAAAGGGAAAGGCCTCTATGTAATTTCGATAAATTCAAAAATAGATTCTCCATTTGCCTTGATTCAGAGGTTCAGGGACAGGGTAACCCCATCCGATGTTGCCACTTTTACCCGGCAGCTTTCTACAATGATTAATGCAGGACTTCCAATTACCGAGGCTCTTTTAATTTTGAGAACTCAGTCAAAAGGATCGATGCAAAAAGTTGTAGCTCAAATTCTGGCCGATGTTGAAGCCGGTGAATCTTTTTCAAATTCCCTAAGCCGTCAGCCTAAACTTTTCGGCAAAACTTATATAGCTTTAGTAAAATCCGGAGAAGTCGGAGGAGTTCTGGATGCGGTGCTTCTCCGTTTGGCGGACAACCTTGAAAAGCAGGAGGAATTTGGAAGTCAGGTAAGAGGTGCATTAATTTATCCGACCATTATTATTGTCGGAATGATTATCGTAAGCATCGTGATGATGATATTTGTAATTCCGCGGCTTTTGTCGCTTTATGCCGATTTTAATGCCACACTCCCCTTGCCCACACTTATTCTTATCGGCATTTCAAATTTCTTTATCAATTATTGGTTTATCGTTCTTATTCTTATTGGCGGGGGTTTATACGGTTTCAATTTGTATAGGGCAACTCCGATGGGAAGAAGAAAGATAGATGAGCTTATTTTTAAGATTCCTGTTTTCGGCAGTCTTCAGCGCCAGATTGTTTTGGCTGAACTTACACGCACGCTTTCTCTAATGGTTGGGGCGGGAGTGCCTATTCTCGAAGCTTTAAATATAACCTCGGATGTTGTGGGTAATACCGTAATTTCCGATGCTCTTAAAGATTCTGCCATTCAGGTTGAAAAAGGATTCCCGATTGCGTTTGCATTTTCCCGGCACCCCGAGGCATTTCCTTTTATTTTGAGCCAGATGGTGGCGGTTGGAGAAGAAACCGGAAAAATGGATGAAGTTTTGACTAAAATTAGCCATATTTTTGAAGTTCAAAGCGATGATGAAGTAAAAGGTTTAACTGCCGCAATTGAACCTATTGTAATGGTAATTCTAGGACTCGGAGTCGGTTTTTTGGTTATTGCCGTAATTCTCCCGATTTACAACCTTACAAGCCAACTTTAGATGATTAATATCTTCGATACGGTGTATTTGTGACCACTTGACAAGTTTATTTTGAGGGGCGATACTTAAATACAGGATGAAAAAGACTCTTGCCCAAGCATTTACGCTAGTAGAGCTTCTTATTGTTATTGCACTTCTCGGAGTTATTGCCACGATCGTTATTGCCGCTATTAACCCAATCGAGCAGGCCAATAAAGCCAGAGATGCCGGGATGAAAGCTGATGCGAGTCAACTGGAGTCGGCAATTCAAAGGTATTATGCTTCTCAAAATGCATATCCATGGGAAGATTTCTGTAAGGTCAATACAAGTGATACCAATTGTGGATCAGGTAATGCTCTGGCGGCTGCCGATGCCGAGCTTCCTTTTACCTCAGCGGATAATGAAATTATAGGGCTTTGTGGATTGGGTTCCAATACAGGTGCTAGTTCTACCTGCCGAAGCAATCCTACGCAGGGATTGTTGATTTCCTCACTTGAGTTACAGGTTGCTTTCTTGAGCAAGAGTTGGATTGGCGGAGTGGGTACCTCGAATCAGCTTTTGGTTGGTAAAGCAGGTGGAGCCTCGTCATCTGTTTACGTTTGCTGGGTCCCTCTTTCAACAGCAAACAGACAGGTTTTGGTTAACAGCAATAAGTCGGGTTCAAGCGTGGCCGATAAGTTAGTCGATCCGACGCTAGGTTTTTCAGATGCGGGTGTTCCGGTTCCGCCCTCGGGCACTACTGGAAATGATGCATGTGCTGTTTCACCTTCCGATGCATCATGGGGACTTCCTATTGGTCATTGTGAAGAGTGCGTTCCGGAGTAAAGCTAAATGATTCTTCAACAGCCTTTCCTCATTATCCTGGGTTTGATCTTTGGTTCCTTTGTTTCCGCTTTAACCTGGCGCTATCCCAAGAATATTTCCATTAAAAAAGGCCGGAGTGTTTGCCCTAATTGCAGAAAACAAATTGCCTGGTTTGATAATATTCCTCTTTTTTCCTATATCTTTCTTGGAGGAAAATGCAGAAATTGTAAAAAAAGAATTTCCTTTAGATATCCTTTGATAGAGGCAACTTCCGGAGCGTGTTTTTTAGTTATCGGAGTTTTCTTCCCGACCGACTATTTCAAGTTAATCTACGCACTTTTTATTTATTTAATTCTTATTTGCATTTTTGTCATTGATTTGGAAAACCAGTTCATTCCCGATTCATTTGTTTTTACGGGAATCGCCGCGACGGTAATATACTCTTTACTTAGCGGTGACTCAACAATTTTTTCAAGACTGCTTGTGGGTTTTGCTGCCGCTTCCCTTCTTCTCTTGGTTCATCTTCTGACGAAAGGACGCGGAATGGGACTTGGCGATGTTAAATTTGCGGTTCTTGGCGGATTTATCGTCGGATCGAGGTTTTTTTTGATTTGGCTGCTTTTGGCTTTCTTGACAGGCGCGATCGTCGGAACCATACTAATTATGTTGAAGAAGGCACATCTGAAAAGCCAAATTGCATTCGGACCTTTTTTGGTTTTTGCGATTCCTTTAGTTTTACTATATGGCGAAAAAATACTTTTCTGGCTTAACATTGGTTGAACTGTTAATCGTTTTGGCAATTCTTGCACTTTTGGCCGGAATTATTCTTGTGGCATTCAGCAGCCAAATTTTTAAAGCCAATGATGCCAAACGTAAAGGTGATATAGATAGAATAAAAATAGCCGTCGAAGAATATGAAAAAGATCACAACTGCTATCCTCAAAATGTCGACTGTAAACCGGGGACTTCTCTTCAGCCTTACTTAGATAAAATACCCTGCGATCCGATTACGGGTGCTTCTTATGTTTACGTTCCGGAAAACACTTCTTGTCCAACCTGGTATAGAATTTATTCGATTTTACAAAATACCAAAGATTCTTCGGTAACAGCTGGAGTTGGACCAATGGGAGCATTCAATTATATGCAGGGTGGCGGGTATGCGCAGAATCTAGCTACTCCTTCGCCGACACCTAGTGGAGTTAGTTCTTCGACAAGCCCGACTCTCCCATCCTCCGGTTTTTATGGATGTAAAAGTGGAGTTTGTTCACCGATTTTGTGGGACCCGAAGCGTCCGGGTCCTGAATGTGATCCCAATTGGCAGGATCCGGCTTGCCAAACCCAATGTGTAGATGGTCAGGGCAAACCGATTAATGAGTGTGAGTCGTGGGATTAATTATGAAGAAATTTACAAGAATCGAATTAATATCATTGTCCGTAATTTTTCTTATTCTTATTGCGGTTGCAGTACCAAACTTTATTCTAAGTTTGAGAAGGGCTCGGGATCAAACCCGGAGGGATGATATGGGAGCGCTGAATCATGCATTTGACGAATATCTTGCTGATAATAATAGCGGATTGCCGTTAGCCTCTCCTGACGGACGTATTATTGATTGTCTGCCGTCTGGTGTTAATCCGGTCAAAAACAAATTAGGGTCGTGGACTTATACTCCTATTGCTTGTAATTGGGGGAAAGATGCCTTTGCCAATTTAGTAACGGGAAGAATTTATATGTCTACTCTCCCGCAGGATCCGGATTCTAAAAAAGGTGTCAATTATCTCTATTTTTCTGACGGTAACCGCTACCAAATTTATGCCTCAATGGAAGGATCGGATGAGCCCGAAGTTGATCCAAAGATTATAGCTTTGGGTCTTAAGTGCGGGAATCGTATTTGCAACGTCGGCCGGTCTTATAATGTACCTATAGACATGTCGATACAAGCATATGATGCGTTATTATTACTACAACAACAGCAAAAACAAAAGTAAACCTTTAAGCGTTGGGTTTACCTTGGTAGAACTTTTGGTAGTTATCACTATCCTTGGGGTGCTGGCAACAATAGGTCTGGTTTCTTTCGCCAGCGCTCAAGCCAGAGGTCGGGACGCACAAAGGAAATCGGATTTAAAGCAAATTGCATCGTCTTTGGAACTATATTATTCCGATTACGGAAAGTATCCGAATTCGGATAACGGCAAGATTCAGGGTTGTCCGTCGACTTCCAATACGGATTGCGAATGGGGCGTGGCCGGAAGTAAATCAGACTTTACGGATTTAAGAACTACTTACTTTGCTTCTTTGCCAAAAGACCCGTCGTCTGATCAAAATTATTATTATCTTCCGGTAACTGTGGGTTCAGTTAACCAAGGCTTCCAGCTTTATGCAAGGCTGGAAAATTCGCAAGATTTGAATTGTCTACCGGGTGTGGAAGGTACACCGAGTTGTTCTAGTCCAGTCGGTATTCCAACTGGAGTTACTTGTGGATTAGGTCCTTGTAATTTTTCGGTAACGAGTTCAAACATAACTCCAACCTCAACTCCGGCGCCCTGAAAGCTGGGTTCTGGCCTTCAGAAATACGTTGTAGTATTATTGTATATATAACCATGTCTGCCCGTTTTATTAAGTACGGTTTTACTTTAATTGAACTCCTCGTTGTTATATCGATTATCGGAATTTTGGCAACTTTGGTTGTTGCTAACCTGAGCTCTGCCAGAAGTAGAGCCAGGGATGCCGAAAGAAAGTCCGATCTTAAAAATATCCAAACTGCTTTGAGACTTTATTACAACGACTACAATGGGTACCCCAAAAGCGATAGCCAGGGGGATATTGACGGATGTGGAACCGCCGGTATAACAGCCTGTGCATGGGGAAGTTCGTGGACAGCAGGCAGCGGACCAACGGTTTATATGAATACTCTCCCCCAGGATCCGCTTTCAACCTCCGGGCGAAGTTATTTCTATCAAATAGGGTCCGACACAGATTCTTATACTCTTTCCGCTTGTCTGGAAAATACCAGTGATGCCAGCGGGGTAAATGCCAGTGTTAACGGAACTGCTTGCTGGGCGTTTCAGGTATCACAATAACTATGAAATTCAAAAAAGGTTTTATAACAATAGTTGGATTTACCCTAATTGAACTTTTGGTTGTAATCTCGATAATAGGAATTCTGGCAGCTCTGGTAACAGTTTCTTTTACCGCAAGTCAGCGGCAGGCCCGGGATACCGAAAGAAAATCAGACCTCAGCCAGTATAGGACTTCCTTAGAAATTTACGCGAATAAAAATAATGGTCTTTATCCTTCCAGACCGGATTCAGGAGGAGTATCTGCTTCACTGGATCTTTGTACGGATTTGGGTTCGACTGGTTGCCCGGTGGACCCGAAAAACAGCTCGGATTCTTCATTTGATTATAAGTATCAATCTAATGGTAATGTTTCGGACGGAACCGCTACCGCATCAGATTATGTCCTTTGGGCAAAACTGGAAAATGTCTCCAATACTTATTGGGTTGTCTGTTCGGGTGGTCAGTCGGGGAAAATTAGTTCATCAACAACTTTTAGCAACGGCGCTTGCCCGTCGGGACTGACGCCATAAACTGAGTTTGGCAAAATTATGAATTTTGTGAAAAAAGGTTTTACATTGATCGAACTCTTGGTTGTTATTTCAATAATAGGCATACTTATCGGTCTTTCGGTATTTGGCTTACAGGGTGCAAGGCAATCATCGCGCGACGCAAAAAGAAAAACTGATTTGGAACTTATTAGGAGCGGATTGGAAATTTATAAATCCGATTGTGATACTTATCCCACTTCTTTAGGTCTTCCCGGCACTTCACTTATTGGAACAGGAGCTGAAGGAACACCTTGTTCGAGTTCGAATACTTATATATCTCAGATTCCGGCAGATCCCTCGTCCGGAGCTTATGCATATACTCCTATTTCAACCGACGAAGGCTTGACCTATACAAAATATTACCTGTGTGCTTCTTTGGAGCAAACGCCTTCCCCCACACCGGATCCTGATATCTTAGGAAACTGCGGTAGTTGTGGAAGTACTTCAACCTGCAATTACGTAGTTACAAATCCATGAAAGGATATACTTTAATAGAAATATTGGTTAGTCTTACTATTGTTGGACTGCTTTTTAGCTTCGGTTATATAAGTTTTAGAGATTATTCAAGGCGCCAGACGGTTGCAGGAGTCGTAAAAGAAATTCAGGGAGATCTAAGGCTTGCCCAAGAAGATGCACTTGCGGGACAGCTTCCGTCAAGTACGGATGATCCAAAAGGGTTTTGCAGCGGTACAAACAGTTTAAACGGCTATTATTTTGATATCATTTCAACCTCAGAATACGACCTTGAGGCAGTTTGTACGGGCGGAACCGTTTCGACAATTTTTGGAGAAAATCCTGCAAAACAGGTAACAATGCCTTCAGATGTTTTAATTTCCGCTACCGATAATCCCATTTTATTTAAAATTCTGGGTCAGGGAACAAATATTCCGAACGGTCAAAACGCTGAAATTGATCTTTCTCAGGTGGGAACGACAAATAAAGGAGTAGTTTTGGTTGGTTCCGGGGGAGAAATACATTAATGACAGATTCAGGACAAAGTTTATTTGAAGTGGTTGTAGCGATAGCGATAAGTGCGCTAATTATTGTTGCCTTGGTTTCCGTAACCAGTAATTCCATTCAAAACTCATCCTTTTCCAAAAACAAATCTCTTGCCGCGACCTATGCCGAGCAGGCGTCGGAATGGTTGAGAGGGCAAAGAGACAATAACACCGATACTTTTGTAGCCTATGCGACAAGAGGCACCTTTTGTCTACCCGATTCCCCACTTACCGACAACTCCTGGTTACTTAACCGCCCTTGTAATTCCAATGATGTCATTGCAGGAACTCTTTTTAGGCGCTGGGTGTCTCTTTCGGCCGGTGTCCAAAACGGTAAGGATGTTGTTATGGCCGATGTTACGGTTGAATGGCAGGACTCCGGCGGGCTACATCAAATTGTTGACTCGACAACACTTTCGCAAAGATGAAGAAATATAAATCAAAAAATTATTCCGGTTTTACCCTCTTGGAAATATTAGTTGTTGTGTCTATTTTTGCAGTTCTGGGAATTCTTGTGACCAGGAGCGTTATATTAACTTTGCAGGGAACTCAAAAGACAGAGTCTTTGATTCGGGCAAGAGAAAATTTGGATTACTCCTTGAATATAATTGAGAGAGGTTTAAGGGGGGCAAGTTCTATTCCCGGTTGTGCTACCAATTTAGATACTTCCACGATTGGTTATTTGGACCAGGACGGACAGCCGGCGTCTTTTTCCTGTATCAACTCCAACGGTGAATCGTATATTGCTTCGGGCTCATCCAACATTCGGCTTACAACGGATTCGGTTAGAATACTGGATTGTTCATTTTTATGTACTCCTTCGAGCGCGGCTAGTCCGCCTTATGTTTCAATTAATCTAACCGTACAAGATGCCAGTGCCTCAGGAATTCCCGGCACGGAGGTAACCGCACAAACTCAGATTTACCTTCGGAATTATTAAATTGCAATTACTTAAACGCATTGCTAAACTGGATTTATGACACGTAAGCAAGAATCCGGGCAGGCTCTTGTTCTTGTACTTCTTTCACTTGCAGTTGTTTTGACTCTGGTTCTTTTTATTCTTGCCCGTTCCGTAACCGATGTGGCAGTTTCAACCAGCCAGGAAGATTCCGTAAGGGCATTTTCGGCGGCGGAAGCGGGAATTGAAAATGCACTGGTAATCGGAAAGGAAGGATCTGCAAATGGTTCGAACTATACCGCCAATGTTTCAGGTTATTCGGAAGGATCCAGCGATTTTCCTTACCCCGCTCCACTTTTATCCGGAGATTCCGCAACCACATGGTTTGTAGCACATGATCCAACGAGTGAGAATATTGTTTGCGACCAGACTCACCCATGTTTTTCGGGAAGCTTTATGAAAGTCTGTTGGGGAAACGTAGGAACGTATCCCAACCCGCAATTTATTCCGGCAATTGAGGTGAGCGTCTATTATGAAACATCTCCGGGTGATGCCTCGACAGCCCAAATTGCCCGAGCGGTTTTTGATCCGAACTCGGCCAGACTTTCTTCAAACTCTTTCGCCTCGCCGGATCCTGGAACGTGTCAAATTGGAGGCACGAATTACGAATTTCAGAAGACTATACAATTTGGTTCGACGGGTCTTAACATCCCCGATACTTCGTACAACTTTTCAAATGGTCTTCTTTTTGCCAGGATACGTATGTTTTATAACACTGACGTAGGTCAACCACTTGGCACTACGGTTTCCGGTAATTCATCTCCCCTACCGGCACAGGGAGAAGGTATCGTTTCTACCGGTACTGCCGGCAGCAGCAATAGACGCATCGACGTTTTTCAAAGCTGGCCTGAATCACCTTTTGGCGGAGACGCCTTAACGTCAGGACCCTCACTTGGTATTAGTCAGTAAGCCTGCGCCCGTGCTTCATTTATTGACGGTTTAGCGCGGATGTTGTTAAATGAATGTATATACTGCCATGGTTGGAATTGATATCGGAAGTAGGACAATCAAAATAGTTGAGCTTGAGAAAGATGGAGCAAGTTTTTCACTTGCTGCTTCAGGAATTGTAGGTTATTCAGGTACAACCGTGGACAAAATGACTGACGATAAAGAGGTCGCTTCATTGGGCCAGATTATTAGAAAGTTGCACACGGAAGCTGGAGTTTCTTCAAAGGATGTTATAATTTCGATCCCGGAGCCCCTTGTCTTTACCCGCACAATTAAGTTCCCGCTTCTCACCGATTCCGAAATTGCCTCCGCCGTAAAGTGGGAGTCCGAGCAATACATTCCGATTCCTATAAACGAGGCTGTGATTCAGCATACTATTTTATCAAGGAATGAAAAAGCTTCTCCGCCGGAAGTGCTGGTTCTTTTAGTTGCCGCACCAAAGGCGATTGTCGAAAAATACACAAAAGTAATTCAGGCAGCGGGGTTATCCACACTTGCGGTTGAAACGGAGCTGATTGCACTTACAAGGGCTCTTGCCCCTGTTGATAAAACGGTACTTTTAGTTGATCTTGGTGCGACTTCCACAAACATAGCCATTTCGAAACTTGGGCTTTTGTCTTTTTCAAGATCAATCCCTATCGCCGGTGAGGCCTTTACACGGGCAGTTTCACAGGGTCTTGGTGTTAATGCCCAACAGGCTGAAGAATACAAAAAAACCTACGGCCTTTCCCAGGGACAGCTCGAGGGTAAGGTTAAGGGTGTGCTGGATCCCGTTCTTAGACTTGTTGTCGACGAAATAAAGAAGGCGGTCAGTTATTATCTGACCGAGGAAAAAGGTGAAACTCCGAGTGCACTTATTGTAACGGGTGGAACGAGTGGCATGCCTGATATTATTTCCATGCTGACGGAACTTTTGGGTATGGAAGTTCTTGTCGGAAATCCATTTGCAAGAATTAAACTTGATCCTGAGACAGCCAAAAAACTGGCGCCTTATGCACCTCTTTACAGCGTTGCTGTAGGGCTGGCCCTGAGAGAATAATGTATGCCAGACAATCTTAACCTTTTACCGCCTGAACTTGCCGTTAGTAAGAGCCTTGCCGGCGTTTTGAAAACCTTGAGAGCGCTTAGTGTGATCATGGTGGTACTATTTCTTCTGTTTTCGGCAGGACTGGGTGGTTTTTTTGTCATAAATAATATTTCACTAAACAGCCTTAATCAAAATGTTTCTCAGCTTGAAAATCAAATTTCCGCTCAGGAAACGAGTGAACAGCAGATAGTAGTTCTAAAGGATAGGGTTACCAAAATAGAACAAGCAAAATCTTCACCAAGTGCACTAAAAACCATTACCGACGTTAATTCGGTTTTAGCGAATTTGTCCGCGGGTACCTCTGTTAGCCAATTTAATGCCAACCCTACTAAGGCTGACCTTTCAATGAGTTTTACGACAAATGCGGACCTGGAATCTTTTATCCAAAGTTTCTCGGGAAGCTCACTGCCGTTTGGCTCGGCTGTTCTTACTTCTTTTGGTTATAGTCCGTCGTCAGGTTACCAGGTTGGAGTGAGCCTTACTGAAAAATGATATATGCAAAATAGTTTCAAAAAATTACCGGTAGGATTAAGGGAAACATTAAGGGTTTCATTGCCTCTGGCAATAGTTGTTATTCTTTTTATACTCGTAGCCAACTTTGGTTTGCCAAAAATCGCCGATGTTAGAAATCAAGTGTCAACCGCTCAAAATCTTAAAACGAGTCTTACACAGAAACTGGGTGTTCTCCAATCATTTTCGCAAAATCCGGCAGTCAATAACGTTAGTGCCGCATCCATTGCCCTTCCAAGCTCCGATCCGTCACCCATAATTGTTTCTCAGCTTAGAAATGCAACTTCGTGTTGTGCAGTAACCTTAGCGGATGTCAAAGCCGGATCGTCTGCGCTTGGGAGTTCGACATTATCTACAGTAGGTACAACCTTTCAGGTTGTCGGTACAAGGAGCGGGGTTATCGATTATTTGCATTATATTCAAACAATCGCCCCAATTTCCATAGTAAATAGTGTCCGGATTAGTGAAAGTGCCGGGGTTGATACAGCCAATGTAATAATGGTTTCTTTCTGGGCACCATTTCCTAAAGTTATTCCTTCAATAAGCCAGCCAATAACAAATCTTACAAATTCGGAGATTGCAGTGTTGAACCAGGTTGCAAGTCTTGTTCAACCAACGGTTGTTCAGGGTTTTGCTTCGGAACCGGGAGTTAACCTCACACCATTTGGACAGTAAGTTTATTCAACGTTGAGGGAGACGGCACTCTTTTCTAAAGTTGCTCTTATTTTGAGGATGTTCCTGATGGATTTAATCATACGTCCGCCTTTTCCGATAACAAGACCTATATTTTCCTGAGCGGTTTTAATTGTATAGGCAACTCTGCCGTTATCGTCGGCCTCTACCACCTCAAATTTCTCTTTTCCCAGAATCCCTTTGACTAAAAATTCCAAAAGTTCTTTCATTTTTCTAAAAGCTTTTTAACGGCTGCGCTAATCTGAGCGCCCTTTTTTACCCAAGCATTAACTTTTTCTTTATCAATTTCTTTTATTTTCTTTGCCGGGTTCCATGTTCCCACGAACTCCAAAACTTTTCCCGCGGTCTTTTTTCCGGAATCAACGGCCACAACCCTGTAAAAAGGTGCCTTTTTTCTGCCGTATCTTGAAAGTCTGATTGTGACCATATGGGCGTTATTTTATCCTTTTTGCCAGCACCTGTCTAGCGGCTTCCTGTTCGGCGGTACTTTTACTCTTACCTTCGCCTTTGCCCCAGCTCTCGCCGTTAACCACAACTTCTATTACAAATTTTTTATCATGGTCCGGTCCGGATTCTTCGATAACCTGGTATTTTGGTGTTGAAAAGCCTTTGGATTGAACGAACTCCTGTAGCCTGCTCTTATAATCCTTTAGTGGTTCCGAAGCTTTTTTGTCGACATCGGAAAGAAGATTTTCCTTGATGAAATCTTCAGCCGGGCCGATTCCCCTATCGATAAAAATTGCGCCAATGACAGCCTCAACAGTATCCGCAAGTAAAGATGTGTTTTGTCTACCCCCGCCTTCCTCCTCACCCCGTGAGAGGAAAAGTTCAGGACCCAAATCAAGTTTTTTGGCAATTTCCGATAAGGCTATTGTATTTACCAAATTTGCACGGAGGGCGGTTAAGTATCCTTCTTCTTTATCGGGGAATTTGTTGTAGATTTCTTTTGAGGTTACATATTCCAGGATTGCATCTCCTAAAAATTCCAGACGCTCATTTGAGGTTCTGACGCCTTTATGTTCGTTGACCCAAGAGCGATGAGTTAGGGCGTGATCAAGCAGACTTTTGTCTTTAAATCCGGTTCTAAGTAATTCTATTTTTTTCACTGGTGTTCGGTTAACGCTTCTACCAGGTCCAGAAAAGTCTCGGTTTCGGTCAAATCAACACTGCTGGCGTCAAGATTCATTCTTGTCAGGATTTCCATAAAATCCGTTAAATCAGTTGCCTTCATATGTAGATCCTCCCTTAAAATTGAATCATCTTCAACATCCCCCGGTTCGATTCCGAGATAATTTGCCAGCTCACGCCTTACACTTTCTTTGATTTTTTCTAAATCATTATCCATTTGCTTCTTCGTCCTTATATATTGTACCTAAGACACCGTTAATGAAAGAGGAAGACGATTCACTTCCGAACTCTTTGGCAAGTTCCACTGCCTCATCTATTACTACTTTTGGAGGCGTATCTTCATTTTCAAGTTCGTAAACCGCCAGCCTCAGAACCGCAAGATCGATTTTATTTAGTTTGTCGATGGGCCACTCTGGTGCCGCCTCTCGGATTAACTTATCGATTTTATCTTGCTGTTTCAGAATTTTTTGAACAAGTTCGGGGAGGTTTGGTTGAACGGTGAAGGTTTCGGCAAAAAGAGCTTTAACGGCTTCACGCCTGCGAAGGTGCCTTGGGTCAGTTGGAGTTTTCATTCATTTATAGAACCCGCAATAAGGACAAGCCCTGTGGGATTCTTTGAGTTTTCCACAGTTCGGGCATTTAACAAGGTTTCCAAGTCTGAGCTTGGGCTGACCCGCGCGCCTCTTGTCGCTTCTGCTTCTTGTGTGTTTTCGTTTAGGTAATGGTGTCATACTTGGTTCTTACTTTTCTTACAGGGGTATTTTACAATAAAATTAGGTTTAAGTGCAATCACATCACCCCTTAGACGGTTTCGACCCTTTTTATTTTTAGGATTTTTGGATATTTCCCGGGACTGGCTACAATATCTTCCGCCAGATCCTTTGCCTTTTTAATAAGGCTATAGTTATTCCAACTGGCGACTTTGAGCTCAGGAAATCCGCTTTGGGCCGTGCCGAAAATTTCGCCCGGACCTCTCATCTTGAGATCCAGCTCGGCAAGTTCAAATCCGGAATGCATGGATTCCATTGCCTTAAGTCTCTGAAACGCGTTGCCTGAATGAAAGTTTGAAAAAAGTAAACAATAAGACTTTTGTTCCCCGCGTCCGACCCTTCCCCGTAGCTGGTGGAGCTGTGCCAGTCCAAATCTTTCCGCAGCTTCGATTACCATAATTGTTGCTCCGGGAATATCAATTCCAACCTCAACTACCGGGGTGGAAACAAGGATTTGAATTTTTCCGTCGCGGAACGCATTTAATATTTTCTCTTTTTCGGTGTGGTTAAGCCTTCCGTGAAGGAGCCCGACTTTTTGTCCGGAAAATATTTTCTTAATTTTTATAAACTCGGTTGTGACGGCTTTAACATCCTGGAGAGTTTCAGTGTCCGACTCTTCGATAAGCGGGCAGATGATAAAGGCTTGTGAATTTTTGCCGGTAATTTGTGACATTATCCAGCCATATGCACCTTCTCTTTTTTGATTGGGAACAACCCAGGTTGTAATTTTTTGCCTGCCTTCCGGCATTTCCGTCAGAACCGATAAATCAAGATCGCCATAAGAAGTTAAAGCAATCGTCCTCGGAATTGGGGTTGCCGTCATTGTCAGAACGTGGGGAGTACCCGATTTTTTTACAAGATGTTTCCTCTGTTCAACCCCAAATCTATGTTGCTCATCAATCACTACCAAAGCAACTTTTTTGAAATCAATTTTGCTGTGGATAAGAGCATGGGTGCCGACAAAAATGTCACTTCTGCCGATTTCTATCTTTTTTGATGTTGAGGTTATTAAAGAAACTCTAACTTTATATATTCCAAGCAGCGAATTTAAAGTTTTATAATGCTGTTCGGCAAGAATTTGCGTCGGCGCCATAATTACGGTTTGGAAACCGTTTGCAAAGACGGCAAACGCTCCCGCCGCCGCGACAACGGTTTTTCCCGATCCGACATCTCCTTCAAGAAGGCGGTTCATCGGATAATTTTTCGACAAATCTTTGAGAATTTCATCAACCGCCAGTTGTTGTGATTTTGTAAGTTTGAAAGGAAGCGTTTCAATAAACTTTCCGACTTGGGACTTATTAATTTTCAGCTTGTTTGCGACGGTGCTCTTCTTCCAGTTAATCTTTCTATGCAGACTTCTCAGTTCAAGCGAAAGCAGTTCGTTAAATGCCAACCTTTCTCTCCCCTCGTCCGCCTCCTCCAAATTTTTGGGAAAGTGGACAAACTTAATCGCATTTTTTAAGCCGGTGAGTTTAAGTTTAATAAGAATGTTTTCGGGTAGATAATCATCAATCGTTACGCCTTGAAAAGCGTCTTTAATTTTTGTTCTTATCCATTTTGAAGAAAGGCCCGCAGTTTCGGGATAAATAGGTACAAATCTACCGGTATGAACAGTGGGTTTATCGACATCGGTTAGAATTTCATAATCGGGTGAAGTAAGGCAGAGTTTGCGGTTGAAAAAACCGACCTTTCCGGAAAGAGAGACTGTTCTTCCAGGATAAAGAGTTCTGATTAAGAATGGCTGGTTAAACCAGACAACAGTAATTTTCCCGGTGGAGTCTTCGACCGCACCGATCTGCATTCTAAGTCCACGTTTTGAATAAATATTTTTAAGTGACACTACCTGTGCATGAATCGTGGCCGTTTCGTCGGGATTAAGTTTTGAAATAGTGGTAACTAAAGAGTAATCGAGGTACCGGCTCGGAACATGGTAAAAGAGATCTTCAATGGTATTTATTCCCAGTTTCTCAAATTTCAGCCCGAAAATCGGACCTATTTTGGGTAGGTCGGTTATTGAAGAAGTTAAATCCATTCCCTGATATTATCGCGTGTAGATGATATAAGGCAAGACGGCACCAAGAAGAAGTGCCAGTGAGGCGATTATGGTGACTATTACAAATATTTTTTTGCCTTTTTTACCAATCATTTTGCTACTTTTAGAAAAGTCCTGTCGCCAACCTTTATCTTATCATTGATTTTTAGTTTATAGTTCGGGTCGGAAACGGTTTCCCCGTTCACATCCACCGCCTTTTGTTTGATGAGTTCTTTGGCATTGCTCATGCTGTTTCTGGGTGTGAAGGGAATGATGGTTTTTGCCAATGAATCTTCGAGGGATACTTTAATATTAAATTCGGGGGCTCTTTCCTGAAAAGTATGCTCGAACGATTTTTCGGCATCTTTTGCTTTAGCTTCCCCCCACAAAAGTTTTACAACCTCAAAAGCCAAATATTTTTTCTGTTCCATTGGATTTTCTTTAATTTTTCCTTTAATTCCCTCAAGCGGAACTTCGGTCAGAAGTTCAAATCCAAGTTCAATTACGCTGTCCGGGAACGACATAATCCCGGCGTAAAAGTTTTCTGGGGTAGAATCTAAAAATAGAGCATTTCCTGTGGTTTTGCCCACTTTCTTTCCTTCAGCGTCAACCAAAAGTTTAGTTGTCAGAACATATTTTTCCTTATTTTTTACGGCCTTCATAAGGGTTCTTCCGGCCATCATATTGAAGAGCTGATCGTTTCCCCCGATTTCCAAATCAACATCCATCATTACTGAATCTTCAGCCTGAGCGACAGGATATAAAAATTCATGAAGATAAATCGGTTCGTTCTTTTTAAGTCGTTCCTGGAACATGTCTCGTTCGATCATTTGCTGGACGGTGAAATTTGAAGTTATTCCTATAAGTTCCTTGAATGTGATTTTATCCGACCAATCCGAGTTAAACATTATCTTTGCGGCATTTGGTCCTTCAAAATCGAGAACTTTTCCAGCTTGTTCCTTCCATGATTTTGCGTTTGCCAAAACCTGTTCGCGTGTCAATTTTGGCCGTGTTGCAAGTTTGTCTGTAGGGTCCCCAATCATTCCCGTAAAATCCCCGACCAAAAAGATCACTTCGTGCCCGAGCTTTTGAAATTGCCGGAGTTTCATTAAACCCACGAAGTTTCCAAGATGAAGACTGGGCATTGAAGGATCAAACCCCTGATAAAGTTTAATTTTGCGTTTAGCCATTAAATCAGCTAAGAGTTTCTTATCAGGTAAAACTTGTTGGACTCCTCTTGTCAAAGCTTCTTCAATTTTGTTCATATTTTTAATTCTAAGCCTGTTTTGATACAATGACAAGGAATAATGTGGAGAGACCGAATTCGATATAGACAGTCATTGAGCCGGAGCCGGAAGCTGGTAAAGTTTGCAAAAATTGCTTTTTTTGCCGCCATCGGTTTTTTTATATTTCTTTTTTTTGTTTTACCTCTTATGGCTTTCAATCTTCCCTCTCCGGATAAGATTGTCAGAACCACGGGATTTTCCACTAAAATTTTAGATAGAAACGGCAATCTTCTTTATGACATTTACGCCAATCAAAATAGGACACCGGAGCAGCTCTCCGATATTCCCGTCTATCTTAGACAAGCCACCATTTCTATTGAAGATAAAAATTTTTATTCTCACCAGGGTTTCGATCCATTGGGAATGCTTAGGGGTTTTCTTAAAATTTTTACAACCGGCCGCGCGGAAGGCGGCTCGACACTTACCCAACAGCTTGTAAAAAATACTCTTTTGACAAATGACAGAACGTTAATCCGGAAAGTTGAAGAACTTGTCTTAGCAATTCAAATTGAAAAGAAATATTCAAAAGACCAAATTCTCCAAATGTACCTTAACGAAGTTCCGTATGGGGGAACATCATGGGGCGTCGGGGCTGCGGCGGAAACTTATTTCGGTAAAGATGTAAAAGATTTGGACCTGGTTGAGTGTGCAATTCTGGCCGGAATGCCGCAAGCCCCTTCAACTTATTCTCCATATTCATCGACTCCGACGGCTTATATTCAAAGAACCAAAGATGTACTCCGTCAAATGCAGGCTAACGGATATATAACGAAAGCTCAGGAGACAGCTGCCGATTCGGAACTTGCCAATGTTCAATTCCAACCAAAAGGTGCGAGTCTTAATGCCCCCCATTTTGTTCAGTATGTTGAGCAAATTCTTGAACAAAGATATGGACAAGCCGCTGTTGAACAGGGTGGTTTGACCGTAACGACCACTTTGGATCTTAACCTCCAGAACCAAGCTCAACAGATAGTAACCGATGAAATAGCAAAGGTTGAAAATCAGCACATAACCAACGGAGCCGCAATCGTAATCGACCCCGAGACAGGCGAAATATTGGCGATGGTGGGTTCCAAAGATTTTAATGCAACCGATTATGACGGTCAGGTTAATGTAACCACTGCTCTCAGACAGCCGGGAAGCTCTTTCAAGCCTTTTACTTATGTTACAGCCATTAAAGAAGGATACACGGCGGCAACGCTTTTAATGGATGTACCTACAACATTCCCAGGTG
This sequence comes from Candidatus Microgenomates bacterium, assembly GCA_049519355.1. Lineage (GTDB taxonomy): Bacteria > Patescibacteriota > Microgenomatia > UBA8517 > UBA8517 > JBEKQV01. The sequence continues at coordinate 31,968 of JBEKQV010000002.1, forward strand.
GAGCCAACAATCCCGATTATCAACCAGTAAATTACGACGGAAAATTTGTTGGTCCGATACAAGTTAGATACGCGTTGGCGAATTCAAGGAACATTCCCGCAGTAAAAATGCTGGCCATGGTTGGAATTAAAAACGTTCTTCAGACGGCTACCGATATGGGGATTACCACTCTTCCTCCGACACAGGATACTCTAAACAACGTAGGTCTTTCGCTAACTTTAGGCGGAGGATCTGTACGTCTCATCGATATGGCGTCGGCTTATTCAGCGTTTGTGAACAGCGGGCAAAGGGTTGACCCGGTGGCAATTTTACAAGTTACGGATGTAAACGGTAAAGTCCTGGAGGACGATCACCCGCAAAAAGGCAAACAGGTAATTACACCTGAACAGGCTTTTTTAATCGACAATATTCTCTCCGATAATGCCGCAAGAACACCTGAGTTCGGGGCAAATTCTTATTTGAATGTGCCGGGATACAACGTTATGGTCAAAACAGGCACGACAAATGACAAGAGAGATAACTGGACAATCGGCGGAAACGATAACGCAATGGTTGGGGTTTGGGTTGGAAATAATGACAACTCTCCGATGCTCAATGTTGCCTCGGGAATTTCAGGAGCCTCGCCTATTTGGCACCAAATTGTTCTTCAAGTGTTAAAGGGAAAGCCGCAAGCGAGCTTTACTCCCCCGTCGGATATTATAACTGCACAGGTAGATACAATTTCGGGTTATGCTGCACACGACAGTTTCCCGTCCCGTCAAGAATATTTTATAAAAGGTACGGAGCCTGTTGGGGCGGATCCGACACATGTACTTCTTAGACTTTGCAATGCTGACGGGAAATTGGCAAACCCAAGTGATATTTCCTCGAATAATTTTCATACCCAGGAATTCTTTATATTCAAAGAAAAAGATCCGACAGCTGCTCCCGGCGGACCTAACCAATGGCAGGCCGGAATTGACAGTTGGGTAAGTGGGCAAAGTGACCCGAGATATCATCCGCCGACGGATTATTGCGGGTCTGGAAATCCGCTGGATGTTGAATTTACCAATCCGCATGATCAGGACTCGAATCTCAATGGAAATTTTTCGGCCACGTTTACCGCTAATTCCAACTCGTCGATAACGGAGGCCGATCTGCAGGTCAATGGTTCGACTAAATGTTCATTTAATAATGGTGCAAATAGTTATAAATGTGATCTGAACGGGCTTTCAACAGGAGTTTACACTTTGCAGGCAGATGCGACCGATGCCGGGAATCATCAGGCCAGTAGAACAATTACGATTGCCGTCGGAGAAGCAATACCCACTCCTACCCCAAGCCCGACTCCAACACCGACTCCCACCGCCACCCCTTGACTTTGGTCTAAAATTCCTTAAACTGCGTGAGAAGCGAAGACATGGTCGAACACGATCACATAGCAAAAGATATTACGGTTGCCGTCATAAAAACCACGGATATTGATTTCCAAAATCCTGAAGATCCGGTTGTAGAATTTATGGAAAACCTGGAAAATTCTGAGGCTCGATTAGGAGAGGTCGTAAGTTGGCGTGTATCCCACGGTAAGAGAAGAAAAATATCAAATATGAATATAGTTAGGCGGCAGCGTGCATCTCAACTTCGGGCGACAAAGGATGCCTTGGATATTTTAAGGCAACACAGTTTTTCCGAAGCGACTTTTTTCAAAAACGAGCAGGGTAAAATTATCGGTTTTAAAGTTGATCAGGATTCGCAACATTAGTTTTTGAGAGCCCCTCCAAATTTTTGTTTAATTTCACCAAGCAGCAACTTTCTTATTATCTCAACGTCTTCATCCGTTAAGGTTTTTTCCGGATTGTGATACCAAACTCTAAAGGTATAAGAATTTTCGTAAACTCCGGTTAGAGTTACATTAAGAATATTTTTTACCGATTTGATGGATTCAACCACTTCCCCCAACTTGGTTCTTTCCGGAAGAATTAAAGTAATGTCTTCAATTTGGGCCGGGTATTTTGAAATTTGTTTATATGCAATTACTTTGGGCGAAATCTCGGCCAATTTGTTTATATTAAATTCATAATATACAAAATCTGTACCTTCCGGAATCCCGATTTTTCCTATCACTTCACTTCCTGATTTAATAAGGGCGCATTTACTTGCAGCAAAACCTTTCTCGTCCAGCGGTTCAAAAGCAACTTGAATATGCAGCTTATCGGTAAGCGCCTCTATTACGCCTTTTGCTTCTCTATAAGGGTACCCCGAAAAAACACCGGCCAAGGTTAAAATCTCGTTAGGTAAATCATTGATCTTGCGCAAATAGATATTTGCCATTTCGAAAAGATGAAACCTTTCTTTGGCACCTGAGTTTTGGGAGACCGAGGTAATAATCGAAGGCATTAGAGAGGTCCGTAAATATTCGCTTTCGGTTCCGAGCGGGTTTTTTAGTTTAAGAGCTTTCTCGTCTACATATTCTTCGGGGACCAAAGATAATGTATAGATTTCCGTTCCTCCCCAGCCGGTAAGCAATTGTTTTAAATTAAGTTCAAAGTCAAACTCGGGATTAATGGGTCGAACCGGAACCGGTCCTTCCATAATTTTGCTTGGCAGATTATGGTATCCGTAGATTCTTGCAATTTCCTCAAGTATATCTTCACCTGATTCAACGTCTTTTGCCCTGAATGACGGCACGTTTACACTAAGCGTATTTCCACTCCAGTTGCATTCAAACTCTAAACTTCTTAAATAAGCCGTAATATCTTTTTTGGAGACTGCAACTCCAAGCCTTTCTTCAATAAAACCTAAATCTATTTTTACTGTTTTTGTTTTATAGGGATTGGGATAAATATCAATAATATTTTTTTCCGGAATTCCGCCTGTCAATTTTTTGAATAAATCTATCGCCGCCAGCATTGCAGGACCAACAAGCTCGGTATCCGTTCCTTTTTCGAAGATAGTTGCAGCTGCTGTTCTTTGAGCCAGAGCCATTGAAGTTTTCCTTATTGTCACTGGATTATATGTTTGAACAAATAGAAGAACATTTTTTGTATTGTTATCGATTGCACTCAAGTTTCCTCCCATTATTCCCGCCAAATCGATAATCCTTCCGTCGCCGTCTTCAATTACAATATCTTCTCCGGGAAGAATAAATTCCTTTCCGTCCAATGTTTTTACCGTTTCTCCTTTTTTACTTTCTCTAAGAATCATTTTTGCACCTTTGATTTTGTCGTAATCAAAAGTGTGTACCGGTTGTCCCAACGCCAACATTATGTAGTTGCTGATATCGATTACATTATTAATGCCTCTAAGTCCCGACGATTCCAGCTTTAGCTGTATTGGGTAAGGTGAATCGGAAATTTTTACGTTTTTGATAAGTACTGCCGTAAATCTTTGACATAGTTTTGTGTCTACAATTGGTTTTATATAATTTACATTTTTTACGAAATTAAATTCGGCGGATGCGGATTTAATGGGCTTTAGTTTTGCTTTTATTCCGAATCTGGGTAAGATCACTGACGCCTCGCGGGCAATTCCGTAAACCGATGCAGAATCAACCCTATTGGTTGTAACCTCGATATCGTAAACAAAGTCTTTGTCGAACTTTTCAATTCTTTCAACGGAAGGACCGCAAAGCGACAGGTATTTGGCCAGCGCTTGGGGTTTGGCCGATGTAGTTAGATATTCTCTTAGCCAGGAATTGGGAATTTTTATATCCATAATTTAATAATTAAAACTGTGTTAAAAATCTCAGGTCGGTACTATATATCATTCTCAGATCCGGAATATTTATTCCATCTTTCATCATTAAGACACGTTCAACGCCCCAGCCGAAAGCAAAACCAGAATATTTTTTAGAATCGATATTACCCGCTTTTAATACATTCGGGTGAACCATCCCTGCTCCTCCGAGCTCCAGCCAACCTCCTTTGCAAACCTTACATCCCTTACCTCCACAAACTCCGCAGCTGACGTCAATTTCGAATGATGGTTCAGTAAATTGAAAATGATAAGGTCTAAGTCTTGTCTTTCTTTCCGCGCCGAAGAATGATTTGGCAAAATAATCTAAAGTTCCTTTTAAATTGACGATAGAAATTCCTTTATCAATTACCAGGCCTTCAAACTGATGAAACATTGGGATGTGCGAGATGTCCAATTGCCTTCTATAACATTTGGCGATATTAATCATACGGATTGGCGGGGTTTTAACTTTGAGCATCTCTCTGACCTGTCCGTTACTGGTATGCGGGGTCAGTACCATTTTTCCGAATCTTGAGTTTTCGGGTGCATCCACAAAGAAAGTTTCCCATTCGTCCCGGGCAGGATGTCCTTTGGGCATATTTAAGGCTTCAAAGGCAAACCAGTCCCATTCGACTTCCGGATATCTGGCTCTTTCGAATCCGATTCTGCCGAAAATACGTGAAATTTCTTCAATGGTTTGTGTAACCAAATGAACATGTCCGATGGCCGGCTTAATCCCGGGAACCGTCGGGTCAAACCATTCCCTTACGGATTCTTTGAAACTGTTTTTCTGGTTGCTTATAAGTTCTTCAATTGATTTTTTAACTTCGTTAATAGTTAAGCCGATTTGTTTCCTTTGATCCTCTGGAGCCTCCTTAATTTTTTTAATTAAATTTGTCAGCTTTCCGCTTCTCCCAAAATAATCAATCCGGATTTGTTCAAGTTCCGCGGCGTCCTTTGACGACATAATCTGAGCCATTGCCTGATTTTTAATGCTAAGTATCTCCTCCTGCATATATTTCTATTTTAAACTAAAAAAACCTCCTTTTCTTGGAGGTTTTTATCAAACGGCAATTTCCTCCAAGTTATTCTTTGGGGGTAAAGTTAAATCCGGCTTCTTTGACGATTTTCTTGAAAGTTTCGGGGTCGGAAACGGCAATTTCGCTTAAAATCTTTCTGTCGATTTCGATTTTTGACTTTTTAAGCCCGGCTATAAATTTGCTGTAAGAAATTCCACCGGCCGCAACGCTTGCATTGATTCTTGAAATCCAAAGGGTTCTTAAATCTCTTTTCTTAAGTTTTCTTCCATGGTAGGCATAAGCTCCCGCGTGAAGTAAAGCTTCCTTGGCAACCTGGATCCTTGAGTGTCTTGCTTGTTTATAGCCCTTTGCTCTTGCAAGCATTACTCTGTGACGTCTGGCTGAAACCGATTTAACTCTCATTTTTTAATTTCTTTGGCCTTTGCCCTAGTCCTTGAACCTGTAGCTTTTCTGATCTTCTTTGCATAATAACCGGTTAGCTCTTTAATCCTTTTAAGATTCCTGAGCCTTTTGCTGGTTTTACCGGCCTTAAGATGGCGCCTGAAACTTTGCCGGCGCATGATTTTACCGTTTTTGGTAATCTTAAGCCTTTTTGTTATCGACTTTCTCGATTTCATTGTTTTTGACATCTGGTTTTTTAATTTTTACCAACTTCTTACTGACTGGTGAAAGAACCGTCATAAGGTACTTTCCCAAGAATTTTGGTTCCATGTCCGTTATGACAGCGTCCCCGAATTCCGCCTTGATTTTATTTATAACCTCGTAACCTTTATGCTTTACCCTCATCTGTGGTCCTTTGAAAACTACGACCACTCGTACCTTATTTTTATCGTTAAAGAATTCCTTAATTCTTTCGATTCTGATCTTAAAATCGTTTTCGGCTATAAAAGGACTGAACCTTATTTCTTTAACTTCTCCACCCTTGACCTTTTTGGCCTGGGCCCTGGCTTTTTTCTCTTCGGCGTATCTAAATTTGCCGAAATCAACTATTTTGGCAACCGGCGGAACCGCGTTTGGCGCGATTTCGACTAAAGTTAACCCAACCTCCTTTGCTTTCTTTATGGCTTCACTTGAGGGTAAAACTCCGACAAGTTTTCCTGTAGAATCAATTACCCTAAGGGAGGGAGCCCGTATTTGATAGTCTGTCCGCCAAAAAAGTTTAGTCTTTGCCAACTTTGTTACGATGAATTGTACCTAAAATATGAGTAATTTTCAAGGATTAATTAATTGATGGTTTTTTCGTCTATTTCCGTCCTTATGTCTTTGATAAATTCTTCAAGAGGTTTTGCCCCGTAATCTTTACCGGATCTGCCCCGTTCCGCTACTGTTCCGCCTTTTTCCTCCCTCTCGCCGATTATGAGCATGTACGCAACCTTTTCCATCTGAGCCTGGCGGATTTTTGCCTGCAAGGTTTCGTTCCGGTCATCTAGTTCTACCCTAATATTGCTGTTTTTGAGAGCCGTTTCAACGTTTTTGGCGTAAGCGAGCTGCTTATCAGTAATTGGCAGGATTTTAACCTGAATCGGGGTAAGCCATGTCGGGAAGTTTCCTTTATATTTTTCTATAATGAACGCCATTGTGCGCTCAACTGCTCCGATCGAAGCGCGGTGAATTACGATAGGTTCTACCTCCTGGCCTTTTTCGTCGATATATTTAAGTTCGAATCTCTTTGGCATTACAAAATCATACTGGACCGTAAACGCAGTTTCTTCCTGTCCGTTGACCTTTTTAATTTGAACGTCAATCTTCGGTCCGTAAAAGGCGGCCTCGCCCGGTGCCTCAAAATACGGTGCGTCTATTTCTTTGAGAACACTTCGTAGGACCTCTTCGGCATAGTCCCAGGCTTTGTCGTCTTTGTAATATTTCTTTTCATCACTTCTATTCCCCAGCGATAACCTGAAACGATAGTCTTTGCCGACTTCAAAACCGAATTTGCCGTTGAGGTAATTAATTAAATCAATTACATCTTTAATAATTTCCTTTGCTTGCTCCTTGCGGGCAAAAATGTGTGAGTCGGAAAGCATAAAAGTTCTGACTCTCATGAGTCCCGAAAGTTCCCCGCTTTTCTCATACCTGAATTGGGGCGAAATCTCGGCCAATTTCAGAGGAAGTTCTTTATAACTTCTGGGAACGCTTTTATAAAGCATAAAGTGATGCGGGCAAGTCATGGGGCGGAGGATCAGTTCGTCTTCATCGACTTTCATGACCGGGTACATAGTATCTTTGTAATAAGGATAGTGTCCGGAGGTTTTATAGAGTTCCGTTTTGGCAAGGGGCGGGGTATAAACATGTTGGTATCCCCTTTTGAGTTCTTCATCGACTACAAATCTTTCCAGCTCGCGTCTTATTACGGATCCTTTAGGGGTAAGAAGCGGCAATCCTTTTCCCACAAGATCTGAAAAAACAAAGAGGTTTAATTCTTTTCCGATTTTTCTGTGATCCGATTCTTCCGCCAAAGCTTGTCTTTCCAAATATTCATCCAATTCTTTTTGTGTGGAGAATATCGTGCCGTAAATCCTGGTCAGCATTTTGTTTTTCTCGGATCCTCTCCAGTAAGCCCCCGCGATAGATAAAAGTTTGAAGTATTTAAGTTCTTCGGAAGGATTATCAATGTGTCCGCCGCGGCAAAGATCACGGAATTCGCCCGATTGGTAAACCGTTAATCTTCCGCCTTCTTTGGAATGTTCTTCTATAAGCTCTTCTTTATATTCATTTCCGTTAAATTCTTTGAGTGCTTCATCTTTTGTGACCTCATGCTTTTCAAAACCCTTCCAGGACTTAACTAACTCGTGCATTTTCTCTTCGATTTTGGGGAGATCCTCATCGGATATTTTAACCTCACCGAAATCGATATCATAATAAAATCCGTCGCTAGTGGCGGGTCCCAGGGTAAGTTTAGCCTTTGGCCACAAATTCATTACGGCTGCTGCCAAAAGATGTGAACACGAATGCCTTAGATACTCTAAATTCATGACTTTATATTACTACGAGGAACGGAAATTATGAAGAAGAAGTCAAATAAAAGGGTATGAAGCTATCGAGAGAGAAGGGTAAAAAAGTTGGGGTTTTAATCCAATTTTTTTTGTTAGGTTTCCCTAACTCTCTCGATAGTAAATTTTCGTGCCTACCCGGACGGGGTTTTTGTTAAGGTGTCCGTCCGGGCAGGCTTCAGTGAGGGAGGAGAGAATGAAAAAAGATGAGTTACGGGAGGGTAATACGCCCAGGGGTAAATGGTTGCTTACACAACCGCGCGCCTCGAGGCAATAACCCTGTTTGTTAGGCTTCTCCCGTTCCTCCTCTCCTCCAGTGAAAGGAAATGGCCGACCATGGTATCTGGTCGACACGCCTCCGCACGGCTGCAAGCTGCCGGTTAATAAGTAATCGGCAATTTGCAGCCTGTGAGAAAGACCATTTCTTTCCTTCCTTTAATGTGCAAAGTCTGACGCAAATGTCAGAATTAGGAAATACTATACCATATCAGAAACCATTTGTCAACTATTATGGGGTAGTATGATACTGGCATGAAAGTTCCTCGCATATAGCCGAAGAAGGCATTCCTAATGAAGAACCTATATTAAACATAACAGTTCTGCCTGCAATTGGACAGAATCCCTTAAGTACGCCCTTTTCCATCGAAGCACTGATCTTTTCATCCATCTGATCAATTGCTACAGTATTGTTCATTGTGCATCCGTCAGCTTTAAGTTCTACCATATTAATGTTTAGCTAATTTTGCAGCTTTTCTGGCCTCAACCTCATCGAGAATTATTTTTCTAATCCTAATGGATTTAGGCGTAACTTCGACCAATTCTGTATCATCAATATATTCCAGAGATTCATCAAGATCCATGATTCTTGGAGTATTAAAATGCTCCATTGTTCCTTCACCTTTACTTCTCATGTTGCTTAAGTGTTTTTCCTTGCAGACGTTAATTCTAAGATCGCCGGATCTACTGTGCTGTCCAACAACCTGGCCTTTATAGACTTTGACTGCGGGTCCTATGAAAAGTTCACCCTGATCCTGAACTTGTGTCATTCCGTAAAGCATTGTTTCGCCTGTTTCGTAGGCAACCAGGCTTCCCCTCTCACGTTCGCGGCTAAATCCGTCATCGGGGAGGAATTCAAAGAAAGCCGCGTTCATAAGCCCGAGGCCTTTGGTGTCCGTAATAAATTCACTTCTGAAGCCGATTAGTTCCTTTGTTGCAACCGTAAACTCAAGAAAGGTTATTGCCTCCACGGTTTCCATGGTATCCATTTTGGCGTGTCTTTGGCCCATTTTTTGAATAACAACTCCCGAATACGCTTCCGGAACTTCGATATAAACCTTTTCATAAGGAGTCAGGGTCTTTCCGTCAACAACATGGTTAATAACATGGGGCCTGCTTACCTGGAATTCGTAACCTTCCCTTCGCATGCGTTCGATTAGAATCGCTAAGTGAAGCTCACCTCTACCTGATACGGTCCAGGTTCCGTCGGAATTGTCCTCAACCCTGAGGGCCACATCCGTTTCCAGCTCTTTATATAATCTTGCTTTTATTTGGCTTGAAGTCTTGAATTCTCCCTCTTTGCCTCCGAAAGGAGAATTGTTGACCATGAAAATCATTTTGACGGTCGGCTCTTCGATATCAAGAAGAGGTAAAGCAACAGGTGTAATGGGATCGGCAATGGTTTCACCTATGTTTACATTCGGAATTCCTGAAACGGCAACGATATCTCCGGCCAGGGCTTCCTGTTCCTCAACCTTCCCGAGTCCCTTGAATGTATAAAGTGAGGTGATTTTAAACTTGGCAATTTGACCGTCTCTATCTATGTGGGCGATATCCTGGCCGTTTTTGATGGAGCCCGAATGAATTTTTCCGATGGCGATTCTGCCTTTGTAATTATCGTAGCCGATATTGCTGACAAGCATTTGCAAAGGTTTGCCCAAATGAGCATCGGGTTCGGGAACATATTTAAGGATTGCATCAAAAATGGGCGTAATATTAGTCATTCCGGTTAAATCCGGCGTCAGTCCGGCTTTGCCGTCGCGGCCCGATGCGTAAACCGTCGGGAAGAGCGCAGTCTCTTCATTGGCGCCGAGTTCCACAAAAAGGTCAAAAGTTTTGCCTTGGACGTATTCAGGGCGAGAACCTTTTTTATCGATTTTGTTAACAATTACGATTATCTTTAATCCCTGCTTAAGTGCCTCCCTTAAAACGAATCTGGTTTGAGGCATCGGTCCTTCTTTGGCATCAACCAGGAGAAGAGCTCCGTCGGCCATGGAGAGGACACGTTCGACTTCCCCGCCGAAATCGGCATGGCCGGGTGTATCGATGATGTTTATCTTGACTCCTTTATATTCAATTGAGGCGTTTTTGGAGAAAATTGTAATTCCGCGCTCACGCTCAATTTCGTTGCTGTCCAAAATCGTATTTTGCTCGGCAATCTCTTTTTTCATTACCGTATGAGATTGACGCAAAAGAGCGTCGACCAGGGTGGTTTTTCCGTGGTCAACGTGAGCAATAATAGCAACGTTTCTAATTTCCATTATAGGATATTCTATACCAAATGAAGCTAATTAGCAATCCTTTGGGTGGACTCGGCGGGAATTGAACCCGCTACTCTTCCATGCCATGGAAGCGTGTTACCGGTATACCACGAGCCCCTGTCGACTTGAATTATACCATCTTCAAAGCGGAACTTTAATTGTGTATACTGATTTTTATGCTTAGCTTTGTCCATGTTCTGATTCTTTCGGCCGTTGAAGGTTTAACCGAATTCCTGCCTATTTCCTCAACAGGTCACATGATTCTAGCCGGCAAGCTTCTGGGACTAACAGAAACGGATTTTCTAAAGACTTTTGAAATAGTTATTCAGCTCGGGGCAATTATGGCTATAGTGGTTCTTTACTTTAAAAAGTTTTGGACGAGTCTCGTCACGGGCGGAGTCCTTATCAAAAAACTGCTTCTGGCGTTTGTCCCGACCGCAATTGTCGGAATAGTACTTTATCCTTTTATCAAAGGTGTTCTTTTGGGAAGCTCAACCATAACTCTCAACGCTTTATTTTTCGGAGGTATTGCCATAATCGGAGTTGAATGGTTCCTGAAGCACAAAAAAGCCGGCGCAAAAACCGAAAGTCAGGTAACCTACAAACAGGCCCTTATTATCGGCACTTTTCAATCCCTTTCGGTTGTTCCGGGAGTTTCCCGGGCGGCGGCGACAATCATTGGCGGGCTTTTGACTGGGTTGGACCGCGAAACCGCAACGGAATTTTCATTTCTTTTGGCTGTTCCCACCATGATTGCGGCAACGGGACTTGATGTTTGGGAATCGCGCCACGTAATTGCCCAAGGTGGAGGGCTTGTAACGCTTTTGCTAGGAACCGTTTTGGCATTCTTTTTTGCAATCATCGCCGTTAAATTCCTGATAGGCTACATTAAAAAGCACGACTTTACAGCATTCGGAGTTTACCGCATTGTTCTTTCCGTTCTTTTTTGGATATTCGTAAAATAAAAATGATCAAAGCGCTTCTTTTTGATTTCTCGCGGACGCTTCTTTTTCCGAAGGATGTCAACTACCGTGGAGAACTTAATTCTCTTTACAGAAAATTAATTCAGGATCCGAAGTTTGATTTTCTGTCAAATTACCAACTCAATGAAGAGATGTTGATTTATTTAGGCAACCTGAAAGTAAAATATAAGCTCTATGTATTTACATCTGGGTCTATTCAAGATGCACCCGAAATAAGGGAAAGGGTTGGCGAAGTCTTTGAAAAAGTTTTTTCCGGCGAAGAAATGATGATTTCAAAAAAAGAGCCGGAATCATACAAAAAGATTGCGGAGTTAATCGGCCTCCCCGTCTCGGATATTCTTTTCATTGATGACTCTCCGGTAAATGTTCAAGCCGCAGGTATTGCGGGTTTAAGCGCGGTTCAATACAAAGACAACAAAAGTTTAATGAATTATATTGACAGTTTGGAGTAATTCCTTACAAAGCAGATTTTAGACCGGTTCTTCCCAGCTTAATCCAGTATTCATTTTCTTCCGTATTGTTTCCTTTGAATGTCTTCTCGTAGGTTGCAGATACCACATGCATCACATGTGCGACCTTTACAAATAGCGGTAGAAGTGTGATTTCCTGTTCGGTCAAAGGAATGTGCTTTTGGTATTCATTTAGAGCGAGTTTGTAATATTCGATGGACGTCTCAGGTTTGTCTTCATCGAAAAGCATATTGCAAAGTAGTACCGCCAATTCCTGAATTCTCGGATAGTACGAAGAAACAGAGAAGTCAATAATATACAATTTTCCATTCTCATCCTTTATAACGTTGGTTTTTATAATATCTCCATGGACAAAACAGTGCGGCAATTCTATTATTTTGACTGTTGAAAACTGTTTGGCGACAGGGTCGATCAATTTAATGTCATTTTTATCCAAATATTCTCTTTTCTTTTTATATTCCTCAAGGAAATGGACGATCGCCCAGCTGTCATAAACCGGCCTTGGTTTAATATCGATTTTATTTATCAGGGCTGCCTGTTGAACCAAGAGGCGCATTTCATCGGTAGTTGCCTTTAATTTTTTTTCATAGAAACTGAATCCGTCGATATATTCCATTACGCAAAGCGAGATTGGGGCATCGTTAAAAATAGTTGAATATAAATAGCCGTAGGAAGATTCGAATAATCTGGGGTGATTTACGCCTGCGGCTAAGACTTTGACCATAATATCAACATATCTTTGACATTCTTCGGAGTCTCTGAAAGTGGCAAATATTTTTAAAAAATACTTTCCCTTGCTGCTTGTGATAATCAGATTAAAGTCTTCATACCCAACCTCTACCACTTTATGAGAAATATACGAGCCAAGTTGAAAATCCCGGCAGACCTGAATTAAAAGTGGTTCTATGTTCCCTGCGTAACCAATTCTTTTTTGGAAATTGTCTTCGTTATTCATAAAGTTTGAGATTAGATCATCTGAATTTTAACACATCGGGGAATTTACGAGGCGGTTAAAAAAGCAACCCCCACATGTGGTGGGAGTTGCCGAATAATCAGTTCCAATTTCAGTGCTTTTGAAACTCTAATCGGCTTATTAAAAAATTAAAATCTAATTAAGATAAAGTTTGCAAAAGACTTGGAAAAAGATAAATTCTTTAAGTTTTAATTGCGTTCACCCTCTTTAAGAGTGTGCATATTTTGATAATAACACCCGAAGCTTAGAAAATGCTTAAGCGGAATATGGAGGGAACGGTTGAAGTAATAACTTGGTGCACCTTTCATTTCTTGTCGCTTTCTTTGACAAAAAACAATTGGTGCACCCGGGCAGGTTAATGGCCGACGGCCTCGTTGAAAAATCTTCGGCCGCTCTTGGCCTGTGTGGGGCATTCCATGCTCGTTTGGTGATGGCGCGAAAGTCCGTGTCCGCAGTTGGCGCAAATCGGACCTTCGCCGTTCACCTTAACGCGCTTGGAGCTCGGCTTTCGCCTTGCACCCCGGAAAAGATTGAACATCGCTACCTTCCTTTCTTGGACGGTGAGAAAAATAACCTACTGGCGCGGATGTTATCATGGTGAGGCACGAATGTCAAGACTATAAGATATAACTATTACTGTGTGGGGTCAACGGCCTTTTGGTTTATGCCGTTGTCAACCTGCGTGTTTTCACTTCCGAGGCTATTGAGATTTGTTGTAACCGAGTTAAGATCATTATTTATTTGTGCGTTGGAGTTTCCGCCTCCGCTGGTTACCACCGGTTGACTTATGGTTCCCGCGGGAGTTACGGGAACAGTCGGAGCTAGTACCGTGCCCGAGTTTCTCTTTAGGGCAAATGTTCCGATTACAATCGCCGCCAAAATGAGTAGCGCTCCGATTATGTATTTTGATATTCCTTTTCCCATATTATTTAAGTCCGGCCACAATCAGCTTAGCGTCAACAACAGCCGCTTTCAAATCACTTGTAGCCGTCTTTATTTTTGTCCTTGCGTCTTTAAGCGGAGTTGCCGAGCCGGGATAACTGGAAGGCGTAAGATTCACAATTTCGTTTAATGCAGCAGTCGCTTGCGACTGAGCGTCAGAAATCTTTGCGTTCATATCATTCAAAAATCCCTGCAGATCGGAAACACTTTTTCCGCTTGTTTGTAAGGCGGTTATTCTTGTCTGGAGTTTTCCGGCGATGGCCGTCAAATTTGTTGCCGCGGTTTGGATAATGTCGGTTGAAATAATTTCATGAATTTGAGGAAGAAATACCGCATAAACCCTGTAATCGGTAAAAAGCGATTTGGCATCCGCCGTAAGTGTCGGCAAATCGGAATCCGCATCAATTTTGGTCTTGAGCGCACTTAAATTTGTAATATCGGTTTGGACTTCCGTTGTGAATGTATTTTTTTGATCATCAGTCAACCTTTTAACCGCTCCGATTCTTGTTATGGCTTCATTAAGGGAATTAAGTCTGGCGGTGATTTCACCATCAGCACGGGTTTTAATAATCGTCATTCTGGCCCCGGAAAGGAGTCCCGCTTTTGTCGCCGTAGTCGGAGATTGTGAAAAAACTCTTGTATTAAAAGAAGCGATAGATCCGAGTGCAATAAAACTTGCGGCCAGTAATTTAATATTCATTTCCAATATTTAGATTAGCACATGACGTCAAACGGTTCAACTTTGGTGAAATTGCAAATTGACAGTCAATAAAAAATGTGTAAAGTGGAAAAAAATAACTTATGCCGCATCTTGAAAGAGAAGGATCAATTGTTGATGGTACCGAACACAAAACGGGAGACAACAAGTCGGCCGCCGCGCAAAGAGCGCATGCACTTCTGAGGGAGCACCCGGATATGTATGATGAAGTTGCGGATGCTAAAGGTCCGGCCTGTCCGAGCAAGAAACGTACCATTGTGATAAATCTTCCCAGATACGTTACCAAGGACATAGTCATTAGGTAACCAAATCCCGTAAGTGGTAAAATACCTTCATGCCTGAAATTGAAGTCACAACCGATAGCGCCAACCGCGCCACATTCAAATTTAATATCTTGCTCGGGGAGAGCTCCATGGGACTTACTAAAACAAACATGCGGGTTTCAACGGCGATGTCATATATCAGTAGTTTCAGACGTACCGAAAGTGTTCTCGGCGCGCAGGGATATAGACAGAAAGCGGAGGCGACTCTTGCCCGGATTATGCCCGCAGAAAGAGCTAATGAAATGATAGAGGCGGTAATAAACAACGCCGTCGGTACAAAGGCAACAATTGTTATGCGCGGCGAGACGGAAGAGCAAGGATTTATTTTTAAGAGTCTCGAAAGGCCTTAGGCGATGAAAAATTTTCTTCTTTCTGTTCTTTTTCTTATTCTCTTCGGTGAAGTTCTGACTTTATATATAATGCATAGCAACGCGTCCCCAAAAAAAGTTTTGGGTGAAACGACAGTTGAGGTTTCTCCTTCGCCGGCTCTAATGCCGACGGAATCTCCTTCGCCTACGCCTTCCCCCACTCCAAAACCTACTCCCAAACCAACCCCCACCCCCATTCCCCAACCCACATTCACCTCACAGCAAATTAACGGATTTATTGACCAATTTTCAAGTCAATATGAAATAGATCCGAACGTTGTTAGGCATATTGCACTTTGTGAATCGAGTTTTAACGCCTTTGCCCGTCAGGGAGTTTATGCGGGACTTTTTCAATTCGGTCCGGCTACTTGGAGAAGCATTAGGGCCGAAATGGGACTTTCCACCAATATCAACTTGCGCTATAATGCAGAAGAAGCCGTGCGGACCGCTGCGTACGCCATCAGTCTTGGCGAGCGCTTCAAGTGGCCCAATTGTAATCCGTAAGGTCTCACCTTCGTCATTTTGAAACTAATTGGTAAAAGTGTAGGATCAGAAAAGGGGGTGAGGATTATGACACAAAAGACAGAATACCACCTTGGTCAGTGGGATTTAGTTGGATATTACATTTCCGTTGTATTTTCGCTCGGTGGAACATGGATTTTAAAAACAATCATCGCGAAGGCAATAACCGATGCATTGAAAAATCAGGGAGAATAATAATTTTTTTGCGAAAGATAAATGTCAACTTAAATCTTCCAAATCGTGAGGAGCTTGAAGACTGTAAACGCGGGCCAGACAATGGCTCTTAATATTCCCCAAAGATAATCTTTGAAAGTCACTGCGTGCTGAAGGAAATAAAACAGTGCGCCTATAAACCCAAATCCGTAGAGTGCTCCCCCGCCGCCACCTCCCCCATGGTAGTGATGATGATGGTGGCGGTCTTTGCAATCATCACAATCGCAATCCTTGCAATCGCAGTGTTTGTTTTCCTTTTCCGTCTCGTCCTTGTTCATATTTATACTCTACAACTAAATATCAAGATATTCAAATAATGTTCGGTTGTGCTAATATAGCGCCAAATGGCAGTAGAAAATGAAGCGGATAAAAACAATGAGGTTATTGAGATACTTCTTAATGAACTCGGCGTCAGAAGAAGTACGACTACAGAGAGTTGGGATGTGGAGGAAGATTCGTTAAGAAATGCCGAACGCGCACATTTTGCTCTGGGCAGGTTGGTGGCACGGGATCCCGGAAAGCTTCCGGAGGTAATTAATGGGCTAGTCAAAAAGGCCGAATATTTTGAATCAATAAAATATATAGAAGACAAAAGCGAAAGGTGGGTTGATGCAGCTTTGTCCTTAAAAATTTTGACGAGTGTCGTACTTGGAATTGGGGAACCCGCACTTCCTCTTCTTTCGGGGAAGAAAGAAAAGACTGCAAAATCTCTGGCCCGAAAGCTCCGGAATGAAATCAGAACCGAGAAGATCCGCAAGTTCTTCGGAGGACAATAAATTATTTAATGCCTGAGCAAAAGTTCAACAGAAAAACTGATGCGGAAAAACTTGCCGCAATAAATGAGTTGTATAAAACTCCTGTACAAACCGAGGCGGGTGAACTTTGGCGCCTGGTAAGAGGACTAAAAATGATGAAGGACCTTAATGTCTCATTCGAAGGCCGCGGAATGGATGAGGAGAAATGGAATGCCTACTTTCAAGAAAAATCCGAAGAACTAAGAAAAAAGTCCCCGGTTCTTTACGACAATCTATTTAAAGAACCAATAGACGAAGCCGATGGCTAAAAGGGCAAAAATGGTTCCAATGACAAGAGAAGAAATTGATAAAAAACCAGCTCCCCAAAGAGTCGGAATTAATCCTCCGACTACCGATCCGATTACCGCTGCCGCGTAGTAGGCACCTTTGGAATGCATGATTTATTTTAACAGAGTTGTATAATTCGGGTATGGCAATTAACCGGGAGTGGCATTTGAAGAATAGAATGCCAAAAAATCCGACCGAAGAAGAAAGGGCAAGGTGGCATGAAGCTCATATCGAAAACTGTAATTGCTACCCCGTAACTGCGAATATTAAGAATCTTGTTGCCAAATTTGACAAGGGGTAATATACTTTTCCCAGTGAATAAGAAAATATTAATTGCAATAGTTGCGATATTAGTTATTGCCGTAGGAGGTTACGGTATTTATAGAGTCGTTAAACACTTCAATAGGGTTGCATCAACCCCGGCCGTTCAAACACAAACCGCGGCAAACACTCCTACACAAAGCCTCAGAGATCTAATCGCACAAGGTGTTTCCCAAAGCTGTACCTACAGCACCGAAAATAGTCACGGAATGATTTATTTGGGTGGAGGAAAAATCAGGGGAGATTTTGTCGTACCGGGAGTACAGCAAAACGGCCAGCCGACAAATGCGCACATGATTATCATGAATAACATGAATTATCTTTGGACCGACGGAATAAAAACCGGAATGAAAGTGGCTTTTGATGAAAATGCCACGCCAAACCCGCAGGCCACGCCAAACACAAATTTTGATGCAAATGCCAAATTAAATTTTAAATGCAGTCCTTGGGTAGTGGATGCAACCATGTTTACGCTTCCGACCGGAATCAGTTTTATGACGGTTAGTGCACCGGCCGCCCCAACTTCGGGATCTCCCGCAAGTTCATCCGGATCAAGTACTTCAGCCTGTTCGTATTGCAATGCTCTTTCGGGAGATAAGAAGACGCAGTGTCTCACAGCTTTGAACTGTCAGTAATCTTCAGGTATAATTACATCTGTTATTGGTACATGGACGCTTAGCTCAGTTGGTCAGAGCGCATTCTTGACGTGAATGAGGTCGAGGGTTCGAGCCCCCCAGCGTCCACTCTTCAAATACTCATTTTGGTGGTAAAATCCGCTACATATGGTCGAAAGAGTTTTGCCGATAGATTTACTGATCGGCTGGTTTAAAAGAAACGAGATAAAAGGAGCTCTTGTCGACCTTGATGACACACTTCTTGACACAAACGCTCATTTTGGCAAGTGGATAGACCGGTATGTTTCTGCGGTAGTTGAGAAAAACCCAAATTTGGATTGGCGAGAGGTCATGGCAAAGCTGGTGGAAACAAATAACAGGCTTTACGAAACGGAATCCGTGCGCAGGAGAAAGTTGGCGATGGTTGCGAAAGAACTTGATAATGTCTTCGGCACTTACCCGACTTTTGTCAAACATGCGGATATAGTTGGTCAAATATACCGTAAAGTTCCTCTGGAGTTGGAAGGTGCCCGGCAAACTCTTGAGATGTTCAGAGCCGCCGGAATACAGATGGGGCTGGTTACCCATGCCAATAGAGGTTGGACCGAAAAGAAGTTGTATGAACATAATTTAAATCATTTTTTTTCGCATGTTGTGATTGTTGATGAGGCCAAATTTAAAGGTCCGAAAGACTGGCTGACGGCCGCAAAATCTTTACGTTTAGACCCGGAGGAAATCTTATTTATAGGGGATAACTTGAGGGGCGATATTATGGCCGCTTATGAAATCGGAGCCAGACGTGTAGTTTGGATCGAGTCCCCCTGGTCGGTATATAGGGAAGGTGAAGTCCCTGAGGGTGTCATACAGGTTAAAAGTATAAAAGAAGTGATACCGGCCTTAATTAACGGATAATTATCCTGCCGATCTTGAAAGGTAATGGTCCGGAGACAAAAGGAAGCTGCTTCCTTTCTTTTTATATGTGTTCCAGTAATTTTTCTTCTCGGCCCGTTTATTTGAGCTTTGAAGCCAGGTAGCTGCTAAATCGATTTTTCTTCTGAAAGACTGTAAGAATTCCAAAACATTTTGGAAGAATAGTACATGGTAGATTCCGGGTTCCGTAGGCGCCGACATCATGGCAACTTGAGTCACCTCGGCCAGATTTTCCGTACTTTGAGAAACTTTTTGAACTTCTTGCATCAAGGCCTGAAGCTGGACCCTAAGCTCGTTGCTTTTTTCCGAATTAACCCGTTTTTCATCAGTAGAAAGATGCCTTTCTAGAGAAATTTGTGCTCTTAACTTTTTATTTTCCTCTTCTTTACCGCTTAATACCTGACTAATTTCGAGTGATTCTCCCGGAGAAATTTCGCCGCTCCTTTTTACATTGGGAGCCGAAAAGCCCATTAGCTCTCTGAAAAAATCCTCGGAAGTGTCTTTAAGGAGATCCCCTGTTTGGGCAACGGTTCCCGTTCCCAAGTCTTTGAGGGATTCAAGCACGTTCTGCTTAGTAATAATTTGCTGAGCCTTCTTCTTTTGGTCCGTCATTTCGCCGATTCTAGCTCAACTTTATCAGGAAGTCCAGCGCGGCGCGCCTCTTAAGAATTGACTCAAGAAGGCGTTTGCGGCTTTCAATATCTTCGGGAGCCTCTTCTTTTACTTGGGCTGCCGATTGGGACATTCCCAGTGCCGAGTCAACTTCCTTAGGATCGATTTTTATTCCTTCGGCCTCCGCAATTTTACTTAAAATCAGGTCAAGTGAGATTGCATCTTGTGCTTGTCTGGCATAATCGGCTCTAAGATCCTCAGGTTTTTTGCCGATTGAGGACAAATAACCCTCCAGCGCAAGCCCAAGCTTTTCGAGCCGGCTCAAAAGATTTGAAAGGCGTGAGTCTGCCTCATCCTCGATTAGGATTCTAGGAATCTTGATTTTTACCGTTTCGAGCAAGGTTTTAACAACAACCTGCTCCTTTTCTTCGTTTGTAGGTTCTTTCTTTTCGGTAGGGGCGCCCTTGTCGGGAGTCCAGAGGTTTGATGCACGGGAAGCGCCCTCAACCGCCTTTTTGTAATCGCCAAGTATCACTTCCGGAAGCTCACAGGTTATCCCCCTGATTTGCCAAGATTCGTTTTCCTTAGCGCTTATGAGTTCAAATTTTGGGTAAACGGCGATTTTGAGTTTATTTTCGCTGATTGCTTCCGATAATGCCTTGGAGAGAATGTGACTTAAGGAACGTTCAATAAGCTGGCTCTGGGAAATTTTTTCCGCAACTTTACCCAGAGGCGCCATTCCTTTGCGGAAACCCGGAATTTCGGTATCCTTTGCAAACTCTTTTACGGTTTCGTCCTCCGCGGCCTTAACTATCTGAAAAGGGATAGTAAAAGTGATCTGGATGTTTCCGTCGTCTTCACGGGCTATAATTGAGGTAATTTTATCGGCCATGTGGCAATTATACTACTTTCCCCCGCTTGTGCCACCCTTATGTTGCGTATGAAACGTGGATTGGTTGAACCTGCCCGTTTGGGCCGACTTGGGCATGGCATTCTTGTTTGACGAGAAAATCGACGGCCTCTTAAAGTTAAGACTTAAGGTCGGAATTTTGGGCGGTTCCGTGACTTTGATGGGCTTATCCGCAGGAAAAGCTTGCTTATTTGCCATTTGACAATAATTATTATATACTACTTTCAGAGTTTTCAAGGGATAGTTGGGCTTCAAACTAAGCTCCGCCTTTGTTCAGACTTCAATCGAGAGGAGGTGAAATTTTAATTTACAATGCAATCTAAACTTTTTATAGGAAATTTGGCGTGGGAAGTAACCGCCGATGATCTTAAAGCTCTTTTTGCCGGTGCAGGAACAGTAGTCGATGCAGCCGTCATAAGCGATAAGATGACCGGAAGAAGCCGCGGATTTGGTTTTATAACCATGTCAAGCGACGATGAGGCCAAAAAAGCTATCGAAATGTTCAATCAATACGATCTTAAAGGCCGCAAATTGAATGTTAACGTAGCCAGACCGATGGAACCAAGACAATAAAAGTCGTTGGTTTCGGAAGATAGAGATAAAACAGCCGGTTCGGCGGATTTTGAAAGAGTTACTATCTTTTTATTTGGTACTTCATTTGATCTTCATGTTAGAATCACCCGAATGATTGAAAGTATGGAAATTAGGGACCGGATTATGTCCTCGTGGTTTGATAGACGAGTCGCGCGGTGGGTTATTTCAAGACTTCCGCTTCTGGAATTGGCAGGGACTCGCCCTGAATGTTCCATTTTTCAGATTGAGGGTACCGTTTTGCAACAAACAAATCCCTCAAAATGCGACGGCTCCGGAATTGTCGATAGACAAAAACTCGTAATTTCCGGCGGATTTGAGGGAACCAAAGGTCACATTCTTGCGTTAAAAGAGATGCATGAAGTACGTATTTTGGATAATAGATTAGATGGCGCCCGTGTAGTTTTGTTGCTTGAACCTGATAGTTATATTAAGAAAATTAAACACAGGGAGCCTTTAGTTGCTTTGTCTCAAAGGGTAAACCTGTGGGCGACTTCGGGACTTGTGGATGCTGTTTTTGTAGCACCGGAATTATCAGATACAGAAAATATGCCTGCAAGATATGAACGTATTCACAAGGCCATAAGCCCGGCATTATGGTGTACAAATGTTGAAAATCCTCATTTTAAGGAAATTATTTCGCGTGGTGATGAAGTGAGTTACGGTTTGGTTAGACTGTTTATACACGAACCTTGGCCACATATATCATTTCTTACGGGAACTCGGGAGATGTCGGCTGAAGACGTCCGTGCGTCGCTTAGAAGATACATAGCTGGTTTAGTGGCAAACGGAGCAGGAAGATTTCAAATCCCCCATAACTTTTCGGAGGACGAACTGGAGGAAATAGTTGAACCTTATTATCGGAAGTCGTCGAAGGGTTTGTAACTGCTTACTTAAGATTTTCGTTGAAGAACTTAAGATTGTTTTCCACTACTTCATTCCAATTTGGTCTCATATTATGATCGTTTCCCGGGTATTTGATATACGTAGCCGAAACGGTCGCCTCTTTTAGGCTTTGAGCGAGCTGGTCACTCCAAAAATACGGAACTTCGGTATCGGCCGTGCCCTGGTTGAGTTGAATCGTAGCCTTAATTTTAGTTAAGTAATTGGTAAGCGAGAATAAATTTGCATCATACGTATCCTCAAACGCGGCGAGCTGGGCAATTAAAAACTTTCCTTGGTCGTCGGATTCGTTTGTGTAAACAAGTACGGAATTCGGAAAAGGTCTGGAAACGGGAGCCCAAAGGGCTGTTGGATAGGTGACGCCGGTAATTTCCAGAGTGGTTAGGGCAATTTGCCCGCCGTTGCTGTGCGCCCAGACGAAAATATTTTTACCGTCCCAGTTTTTTATTGAGTTGACCGATTTTAAAACTGAGGCTGCCGTAACATATGTTTGGAAGCGCGATTCAAAAGCATCGTTTGACGCCGGAGTGCTATCCGCATAACCTAGGAAATCCGGTGCAACCGTAATAAAACCGTTCTCCGCAAAAACCGTAGCCGCCGGTTGGGTTCCCTCCCCGATCGTATATTGATTTTGGTCAACATAGCCCCGATACATGACTATTACGGGGAAAGTTCCTGTGCCTTTCGGAATATTAATAATTCCCGATGTGGTTTTCAAATTGTCAGAAAAGTCGGGTGAAAATGCAAGTGAAAATTCATAAGAAGTGAACTTGGGGTTATCGCTGAGTAGTTTTCCGATAACTATCTGGGAAGGTTTGAAGGATGCAGTTGACAGGTTTTCGATCGAGTACTTAAGAAGCGGGGTGGGTTTAATTTGGCTCAACGGGTTTGAGTTTTTGGGTAAATGGTATGCAGTATTTGCAAACCAGCCGATAAGGGCAAATACAATCGCAATCAGCAAATAATTCAAGAGGTTCCTCACAAATATATTCTACTCTTTAGTTAAGATTTCTTCTCAACTTTGGCTTTTTCTGCGTTTAGTATTCCCATAGCCGTTAAGCCCGCCTCGACGATTTCTCTAAACTCATTCTTCCCATTTTCATCCTGTATGGCCGGAAGTTGCAGCTTACCGTCACGCATTTTTTCGAAAACAATTTCACCTTCGCCTGTCTTGTACATTGTTACAACGCCTCCATCATGAGTTTCCATCTTAAAGACGGGTTCCCAATTCTCTCGGACACCGGGTTTGATAACCATATCAACTATTCTTACACGCCCGGTTTTACCTTCTTGTGTTTCCCCGTCCGTTATCGCAATCAGACTATACCATTTCGACTCGTTTGTCATACCGCTATTATAGCATAAATGATACGGAAAGATGTAGTTAGTAGTCTTGACTTCGTATTTTATTCGGGTTAAAAGTAGATATGGCGGAAGTCATTGATGAAAAAGTAGTTGTCGGAATGAGTGATTCTCCAAAATGGGTTAAGTGGAAGAATAGAATCCATCAGATCGACAAAGTGGGACTTCATTATACATTCCGCGAAGGTCGCATTCTTTATCATATGTTTTCCGTTTCCACCAATACCCTGGCCATGAAACTTAGGTTTGATACGGAAACACTGGCTTGGAAATTAATGGAGGTGGAAAGTGGAATTTAATTCGGCTCCTTCGACAATCATGCACATTGATCTTAATTCCTGCTTTGCCTCAATTGAACAACAGGCAAACCCATTTTTAAGAGGAAAGCCTGTTGCCGTTGCTGCTTTTACCTCTCCCGGCGGATGCATTTTGGCGGCTTCGGTCGAGGCAAAAAGATTGGGGATTAAAACCGGCCTTAGAGTCCGTGACGGCAGGGCAATTTATCCGAAGCTCATTGTTTTACCGCCGGACCCCTGGAAATACAGGAATGTCCACCTAAGCTTGCGGAGACTGATTTCGGATTACACAAGCGATTTTGTTCCGAAATCTATCGATGAATTTGTTTTAAATATGAAAGACTACCCCAAACTCATAAAAGGAAATATGAAGAATATCGGAATGGAAATAAAGACCAGAATTAAGGCTGAAATCGGTGAATGGCTGACAGTAAACGTCGGAATCGCACCGAATAGGTATCTGGCCAAAGTTGCCGCGGGACTTCATAAACCCGACGGACTTGACGAGATTAACAAGAATAATTTTTTGGACATTTATTCACACCTCAAATTAACAGACCTGACCGGTATAAGGGAAAGGAATGCCGCAAGGTTAAACGGAATGGGTATTTATTCGGTTCTGGATTTTTTTGAAGCACCGGTTTGGCGCCTCCGTGCGGCTTTTCATTCGATAAACGGCCTTTACTGGCATGTACGGCTTGGCGGCTATGAGGTTGATGATGTTGAGTTCGGAAGACGAAGCTACGGCAATTCGGTAGCTCTGGGAAAGAATATTGCCACAACTGCCGGTCTCTCCCCTGTCCTTGCCAGACTCACGGAGAAGATGTGTAGCAGATTGAGGGCCGCCGGATATAGGGCAAGCGGTATTCACCTGATGTTGGCCTACAAGAACGGTTCCTGGTGGCACAAAGGCAGGCTCCTTACCCAACCTTACTTTGATTCAAGGGATTTCTATAAGGCGGCCTTCAGACTTCTGATTGAGGCTAACCCAAACTCTCCTGTTTTGAATATTGCCGTTTCGTGTTTTGGCCTGAGCCGGGACACTTCACTGCAGTTGGGCCTTTTCGAAGATGTAGACAGGAAACGGTCTCTCGTGCAGTCGGTGGATCTGGTAAACGAAAGGTGGGGAGGATTCACCGTTACCTCCGCCAGAAGCTTCGGCGGAGCCAAAATGGTAATGGATAGAATTGCATTCGGAGGGATTAAGGAGTTGGAAGAATTCACTCTAAATCCCGCTTAGAGTAACGGGGTCTCCCACTTTGATTGAATTTGTATCGGAAAACCCGCCGTTTACCTCCAAAACGTAATCGATCGGCTCACCCGCCGTATAAGTTTTAAGGTTGGCATCCGGAGTTCCCGGAGCGGGAAACGGAACATTTTTATCTATTCGTACGACTCTTCCTCCTCCTATCCAGATAAAATCCAGTGGAATTAGCATATCTTTCATCCAAAAAATGGGGGTAACGGCTTTTGTCTCAAAGACGAAAAGCATACCACTATCCGCCGCCAAAGAAGACCTTCCGGATAGCCCTTGTGCACGCTCGGCGGGTGTATCCGCAACTTCGACGTTTATAGCCTTGCTGGCGATAGTGACTGTTTTTTGAACCTGCCCGGGGTTTGTATTCTGGGTTTTTTGGAAAAATACACCTACTATTACAATAAATGCTATAACGCCCAGGAAAGGAAGAAGGAGATTTTTAATCATTTTAGAAATCTTAGAAAGACAAACAGCGCTGCAATAAAAACCAAAACCGGTATTGACATAAAAAGTAGGTGCTCAAAGTAGGATCTGTTGGTTTTATGAAGATGAATACGCACGCTTTCCATCCATTCATACTAGCATATTGCCTAAATTTTTAGAACTCTTGAAATCCAGGCTTTTGGCCTGAATTCAACAAGATAAAGTGCGATTATGAGGCCGGCAATAAAGTAGAAAAAATCAAACGCGCCACGGTGAATTATTATATTAACCATTTGAAAAGGAGCCAAAATAATAGTTAGTCCTACAAGCAGATCGACTCCCCAATTTTGCTTATAGATTAAACCGATTGCACCTGCAATTTTGGCAGCTCCCAGGATAAGAAGGTAAATTACCAGATAGGTGTTATGCGTGAGGAGATTCGGAACAACTCCTACACTTAAGTTTGCCAATAAGTCATGAGGATCTTCAGAAAGCTCTTTTATCATACCCGCTTGGTATACCTGGTAAATAGTCGAGCCGTAGAAGACCAAGACTAGTCCCGAAAGTAGTTCGGCAAGCCCTAAAACAAACTTATAAACAATAATGTAGACGGAAATATGGAACTCTTTTTCGATTTTTTCCTCATCACTTTTCAGTTTCGTCACGGCGGTGCCGGGGACAGGAATCGAACCTGCACGCCTTTAAGGGGCACTAGGTCCTAAACCTAGCGTGTATACCGTTTCACCACCCCGGCCTAGCTTAGATTATATCAAAGTTTAGCGGGAGCGTATCTATTTGAGATACGAAATATTTTACGTTGCCTCCCCATGTGGTAGATGGAGGCGCATACCTTTTTGCGATTTGTGGGATTGAAACGGCGCCCCTGTCGATGTAATTGGCCTTCAATGTTGAAGAGACAACGTTTATGGAATCGGGCCAAGACTTAAAAGTATAGTCGCCGTTTACCCACCCATAGGCGTTATATGAATTTGACGGAATAAATTTACCGAATGTGGATTCCACTCCTGAAATGGCGGGAACGAGACGGTAGTCAAGCCCGTTTTCGTCAGCGTAAGCAACAATATCCTGTGCGTATGGCGCAAGAGGTGAATCGTATTTTTCCAGAAATACCGTAAGATTTTCCACACGATAGTCGAACCCGGTTGATTCAGATTGGGTTTTAAGGGATGCCGAAGAGTCGGACTCGTTTTGAGCATAGACTCTCCCGGCGCCGATTAACGAAAGCGTCGAAATAATTAGGGTAATTGTAATAAGTTTATTCATATCCTTATGTAAAAAGAAGGCCCGTCTATAAATAGACGGGCCAAATATAAATTCCAACGCCGAGATCATGTTTCCATGCCTAAGCCTCGGAATGTACGAGTACTATAGCATAGTATTATAGGTTTGTCAACTGAAGAGGTTAGGGCATTTCCGTCATAAACTGGTCTACGTTATGAGCCCAGGAGCCGTTACTTTGAGGAGTGTATTTTGTCATTATATCCTCGACCGTTACGTAGCCCTTATTCAAATAATTTTCCCTTAGACCTTCGGAAACTTGTTCGATTCCGTCCTGGTATGAAGTAAAACCAAGTGTACCTTGGCCGGTAATTCCCCAACCCCAGCAATTATAAGATCCCGGAGGAATAATTTTACAAAGGTTACTTTCCTGCTGAGCAATTGCAGTTATTAGACGGTAATCAAGCGAATACTTATCGGCAGTTTCAACAATTAAATCTGCGAAGGGCGCAAGGGGTGAATCGTAGGATTCCATATATTGTTTGACAATTTCCGTTCTTGCGTCTGCCGATTCAACGGACCCCGACACCGAGGGAAGTTCCATAGGAAGAGATGCATAGACTTTGACACCCGAAAGCGGCCCAACCGTTAGATTTTGAACACCTTGGTTTGTAGAAAGAACGATATTTGTAATGCTGCTTGTTTTAAGTGACACCAAAGAGAATAAGCTTATTGCGAGTGTTATCGGAGCTATTGTAAAAAAAACCACGACTAGGACCAGATTTTTCCAGAAGCCAATATCATTATCCCTTTCAAACGGGGTAGTTTCCATTATTTGTCAGGATGCCACAAAAACAGTCTAAGTGTCAAGTTTTTATGTTTATGGAGCGGCGGAGCGGATTTGGACCGCCGACCTCTTCCTTGGCAAGGAAGCATTCTACCACTGAACTACCGCCGCATAAGGCTAATGATACATCAAATTCGGCCGTAAAAAAACCCCGGTGGCACACCTAATCGGTTACGGTAATTGTGGTAGGAAAGGTTTTTGTAAGATTTTTTGTTTCGTCCGTAAAAGTCATTGTACCTTGGTAAACCCCTGCGGGAACATTTGGTGCGACTTGAAGGCCCTCCGTAATGACCTGGCCTGAAAAATTGCTACCGCTTGCCGCAGACCAGTCGATTCCTCCTTGGTAAACAGGAGTTCCGGCAAATTCGAAAGATGTTGATCCGGTGGAAGTAAACGTAAAGACAGTAACCTCATTCCAATCATTTTTTATGGTTATATTGATCGAATCAACAGAAAATGTGTACCCTAATTGATTGGACTGAGTTGAAACTGGTGTTGTAGTGGTTTGACTATTAGAGGTACTGCTCGAATTTGTTTGGACTGATTGACCCTGATTTCTCCAAAAAGAATTTAGATTATCACAATCGGCTTGTGTCGCTTTGGCATGTTTTCCGTCAGGGCCTATACAATCAATAAGCGGCGCTGCGGTAGCTTTAGGAATAATTCTTTTCGGAGAAGGAGTAGCAACGTTAGATTTTGGCGTGGGCGTGACTAAGGAAGTTGGTAAAGATGTTGATTGTGTAGTCATTCGGACATTCGATTTGTAATTTTTATAAGCAAAATATCCGACAACGGCAAACGAAGCCAGAATTATAAGCATAAGAATAGGTATAAAACCTTTGGAGTTCCTTTTCATAGTTTAATGATAGCAGTTACAAAATCTATAGTAAAAAGATGTGTGCCGAGAACGGTGCTGTACTCGAACACATTCGACCTGCTTAATTCTAGCAAATCCGAGACTGAAACACTAGCTTTACAACTCCAATTACTTAATAGTCATTCACAATTAATATCTGTTAGGTAAAAGAAAGGAAAGTATTTTTCTTTTAACCCCATAGGTACTATGATAAAAAAGATAAACATTAAATTTTGAATCTCCCATGCCTGCCTTTTTAAACAAATTTATTAAAACCAAGCTCTTTCCGATTTTGATTTTTTGTTTGGCTCTGTTTTTGAGGATTTATCATTTAAATCTAATTTACACATTTACAGCTGATGAAGAATACCAAACTGATATTGCGATGACACTGGTCAAGCACCTTCACCTTATTTGGATTGGGGTAAATGCAGCCAATACGGGTTTTTATTTAGGCCCATTTTGGAGCTATTTTACAGCATTTTGGTTATTTTTATCACACGGGGATCCTCTAATTACTGCATATGTGGCTGCAATAATAGGAGCCATTACATGTGCTGTTATATTCTACGTTGGTTCTAAAATGTTTTCTTTCAGGGTGGGTCTAGTTACATCAATTCTATATGCCTGCTTACCTTTAATCGTATTTTTCGACCAGAAATACTGGAATCCGACAACGGTACCTTTGTTAGCTGTCACGATGCTTTACTCGTTGTATAAGGTCAAGGATAATCAAAAATTTTGGTTGCTATTTGCACTAGCTTACGGATTAGTATTTCATGCACACCTTTCGCTTGTTCCTTTTATTGTTCTTGCACTATATCAATTAAGGAAAGGAATAAAAATTAAGGTATTCGCTCAATCGGCCTTGGTATTTATATTGACAATATCGCCCCTTATCGTGTTTGACTATTTTCATAAGTGGAGCAATATCACAACGATTCTGAGGCTTAAACAAATTGCTTCGGCTATGCACCCAAGTTCTTTTTCAAAAATGCAATCATTGGCAGAATCTATAATGCGTTTGTGGTATCTCAATCCCCATACAATAACTGCAAACGAAATATTATTTATATGCTCAAAATATAGAAGCTTTCCATCGCTAGTTTCCTTACCATTCATAATACTTATTTTGATATTTTTTTTCACAAAAAATACCTGGCTTAAGGAAAATTCAAGGATTCTAGCTCTCGGAATATTATTGATCGCTTCAAGCTATGTATTTTTTCCTGAAAGCTCTTCCGAATATTATCTCTTAGGATTATTTCCATTGCTGTTATTTATTCCTGGTATTATTTGGAATAAATATATTAGCCCCTTACTGATCGTGATTATCTGTAGTCTCGGCATTTTTAGTGTTTTGACTGCATACAATCCTTATGGATTATCTGTAAAAAAAGAAATTGTTTCTTCGGTAATGTCAAAAATTGGAAATAAGACTTATGAATTAAATGAAGAAGGGGTGTGTCATAAATATGAGGGCTGGAGGTACCTTTTCGCCACGTATGGAAAGGCACCAGAAAGATCAAATATCGATTCAAATTTTGGATGGCTGTATCCCAACGAAATTCATAATGGACCCGTAAATTATTCTGTAACCATAACTGGTCATGACACAAATCCCTTAGGATTTAGCACGCAAATCTTAAAGAACTCTAATAAATAACTTCCGAACTAATTTATTAAGTTGGTGGTTAGCTCGAACAAATTTAGCTTCAAAAAACTGTAAGATGAATTTTGTGGTAATAAATTGAACTTAGTGCCGAGAGGCTGAGTCGAACAGCCATTTGACGCTCTTCAGGCGCCCGCCTTGACCACCTTGGCTATCTCGGCAAAAATCTCACAGTGGACGCTGAGGGTCTCGAACCCCCGACCTCATCGATGTAAACGATGCGCTCTAGCCAACTGAGCTAAGCGTCCTTAAAGTGCACCCGGAGAGACTCGAACTCTCACGCCTTTCGGCGTAGCTCCTCAAGCTACCGCGTATGCCAATTCCGCCACGGGTGCGCGATTTTATGTGCAGGTGGGAGGATTTGAACCTCCATGGGTTGCCCCACACGGCCCTGAACCGTGCGCGTCTGCCAATTCCGCCACATCTGCAATTATATCAGAGTTCAGATCAAGTGCCCTTGGACAGAATCGAACTGTCATCTCCTCCTTAGAAGGGAGATGCTCTATCCGTTGAGCTACAAGGGCATGAAACACACTATTTTATCATTTCTGCTTCAAAATGGTGAAGGATCAAATAATTTCCGAAGCTTTTTTAAAGTTTTTACTCGCACGAAGTTCATTAAAGATCTTGCATGGCTCGACTATCCTTACATCGGTAATTTTATAAAAAATGTTTTTGCCCTGCCTTCTTGTTGTGACCAAGCCAACATATCTTAAGTAAGCCATGTGCTGGGAAGTGTTTGATTTTCTTGTTCCCAGAGTTCTTGAAAGATCGTTTACAGTAGCTTCTTTATCGGCAATTATATTTAATATTTCAAGGCGCTTTGGGTTTGACATCACTTTATAAAGTTCAGCGTTTTTCCTGTAAACCTCTTTGCTATATGGGGATTTTAATTTTTCGGTATTTTTCATAAATTATATTTGGGAACTTAATTATATAAGTGATTTCTGCTTAGTCAAATTAATTGCTACAATGGATATTTGAAATGAAGAAAATTCTTTCGCTGATTTTATCAAGTTATATTATTTTTAGCATGCAATCCTGTGTTCTTGCTGAGAATTCCCCATCGGCAGTTTCGAACAACACTTTTGGCATTCACATCACTGACGAAAAAGACTTGCCTGCCGCAGCGTCACTGGTAAACTCATCCGGAGGCGATTGGGGGTACGTTACATTTGTTATAACTGAGGGGGAAAGAGACCACGACCGTTGGCAGCAGGTCTTTGACCAAATGAGAAGACTTCACCTGATTCCGATTGTGAGAATTGCAACAACCGCAAACGGTGATACATGGAATATTCCGGCGGAAGCAGAAATAAATAACTGGATAGCTTTCCTAAACTCTCTCAACTGGGTTACACAAAACCGCTACATCGTAATATCAAATGAACCTAATCATGCAACCGAATGGGGCGGAAAGATTGACCCTGCAGGATACGCAGACTACTTGAATGAATTTGCCACCAAACTTCATGCAGCGTCGCCGGATTTTTTCGTTTTACCGGCTGGGCTTGATGCATCGGCCAAAAACACTTCAACAACAATGGACGAAGCACTTTTCTTAAAGAGAATGCTCGCGGCGCAACCCAACCTTTTTGATAACCTTGACGGTTGGACCTCACATTCATATCCAAATCCCGATTTTTCAGGCAAAGAAACGGATACGGGTCGGGGTACTATTGACACATTCGATTGGGAATTGGCCTTTCTCAAGTCTCTTGGGGTAACTAAAGATTTGCCTGTATTTATTACCGAAACCGGGTGGTCCAACCAACAGATTGATCCCGATAAAATCGGATCTATGCTCACTTACGCCTTTCAAAATGTCTGGAATGACCCGAGGGTTATCGCCGTAACTCCGTTTATTTTAAACTACCCACAAGCTCCATTTTCACAATTTTCCTGGGAGAAAACCGACGGAACGTTTTATTCTTATTACACAACAGTTCAAAAAATACTTAAAGTTGCCGGAACACCCGTACAAAAAGTAAGCGGACAAATTATTGGTGCTCTTGCACAACCCGTAATTCTTCCGGGAAGTGATTTCGTCGGTGCAATTCTTGCCAAAAATACGGGGGAATCCATTTGGGATCAGAAGGATATACTAATTTCTAGTGATACAAATGATGTTCCTATCGCCGGCTATTCTTTCTCCGATATTGAACCCATGAAGCTTGGATTGATTGTTTTTAAAGCAGCAGCACCTTCAAACACGGGAATTTATAGCAAATCCTTATTCCTAAGCAACACAAAGGGTACAAGAATAAGTAATAGTTTTCCGATTGAAAGTGTTATTACTGCAATTAATAAAATGCAAATTGATTCGTTTTTTGCTAAAATAGGCTCGTATTTGCAAAGCTCGCTGAATTTGAAGTTTTGATCGCGGGCCCATAGCTCAATGGTAGAGCAGTTCCCTCTTAAGGAAAAGGTTGATGGTCCGAATCCATCTGGGCTCACTCACTCCACCTTGCCCAAATGCCTGTCGAAAGAAGCCGGCCGCCGGATTTTTCTTTTAAAGTAAGCTCGCCATTATCAATTTTTCCTCCAGATTTACCAAAATAGCCCTGCAAGGTGTTTGCCAAAGTGGTTGGTGACAAGGAAATTGCATAAGCATTTACGATTACAAATATGGGCTTATCGCTTATTATCTTTTTACAATTTTCAAGAAGTCTTGGAAAATCTTTATTGAAATCCCAAATTTCTCCCGTTGGTCCATGGCCGTACACGGGAGGATCCATAATGATTGCATCATATTTGACTCCTCTTTTAACCTCCCGCTCTGTAAATTTGATTGCATCGTCAATAATCCACCGTATAGGTGAGTCTTGCATTCCGTTAAGTTCCCGATTTTCATTAGCCCAGGTAATTGCCGGTCTACTGGCATCAAGGTGCGTTACCTTTGCGCCGGCCTTTGCCGCAAAAAGTGAAGCGATTCCAGTATAAGCAAAAAGGTTTAAAACATTTGCGTTCTTGTTTTTTAACACTTCAAAAATAAAGTCCCACTGCCAATCTTGTTCCGGAAAAACTCCCGTGTGCTTAAAAGGAGCAAGTTTTGCCCAGAATTTAATATCTTTATATGAAAGCTGCCACCTTTCGGGAACATGATTTTTGTTAATCCAGCTCTCTCTAAAAACTGCGTCGGCTTTCTTCCACTCCGCCTCCCCCAGATTCTTCTGCCATAAAACCTCAGGGTCCGGTCTATCCAGAACATATTTACCGAAATGCTCAAGACGCCGTCCCGATCCGCTGTCTATCAATTCGTAGTCTTCCATTGTTTAGAAAAATCTGATTTGCATTCCCTCAGCAACTTTTGTTTCGAAGGAAACCTCTTGACCCGGAAATTTTGCCCCCGAACCCCAAATCTTTACAAGTTTTTTACTGGCGGCAAAATCGGGGCCAATTTTGAGGGCAACTTCTCGTATTGTATCTACATCTTTCATTATAACAGGACTTCCTTTACCGATTTCCTCATCCGGTTTTAGCAAATAAACCGTAACAAATTTAAGGGCTTCCCAAATTTCTTCAATCAGTTCGTCCATTCCGAAGCCTATTTCGGCACTGATGTTTAAAATATGATATGTGCCCATTTTGTAGTGTTTGGCACCAGCCGGGACGTCCACTTTGTTGATAACGAAAATGGCAGGGGTATAAACTCTGTTTTCCGAAAAGGCATCAAAGAGACGTTCATATGTAAACTTTTCTTTTAATGTAATTAATCCATTTTTAATACCGTATTCACGGGCTATTTCTTTAATAGTTTCTTTATCTATATCCTGTTTAATATTTGAATAAATTTCCAGTCCTCCTTGAGTCAATTTTTCGATAAGAATATTAGGTCTTTCCTGATTAATTCTTATTCCTGTACCTTTAAGTTCAGCCGTCATTTTTCCTATTAAATCAATTCGTTCAACATCAGTCATCACTACAAGAAGATCGGCACCGCGGGCAACGGAAAGAACTTCGCGTCCCTTGCCTTTACCCTCCTTTGCGCCTTCAATAAGTCCTGGGATATCAAGAATTTGAATATAAGCTTCATTATATTTAAGCATTCCCGGAACAACCGTAACCGTAGTAAATTCATATGGTGCAACCTTGCTTTCGGCGTTGGTTAAACGATTGATTAGCGTGGATTTTCCTGCGGAAGGTGGACCCACAAGAACGACAGTTGCGTCTCCTTGTTTTTTGACAGCATATCCAGTTCCTCCTCCTCCGCCTTTTGACGAAGATTCAATTTCTTTATCCTTTAAGCGGGCGATTTTTGCCCTCATTGCACCTATAAAACCGTTAGTGGCTTTATGGTGAGGAGTTTTGCGTAAAATTTCCTGTATTGCCTCGATTTGTTGGTCAATCGTGTCCATCTGAGGTACAATTATAGCGTAAAAGAGCGCCTGTAGCTCAACGGATAGAGTACCTGTCTTCGGAACAGGCAATAGAGGTTCGATTCCTCTCAGGCGCACAAAGAAGCTACTTCATCAGTTTTTTCATCCCGAACACTTTCCAGACCAAATATTGGATTAAATCCGCAAATATAGCCACGGGGATAAGCCAAATAAATCTTGTTGTTCCGAATCCGACAACAGGACCAAGCCTTGCTGTTATCCAGAGCGCTACGAAGTTCAAAACGAGATAGAAACAAAACATTCCAAAAGCCCCTTTTAGCTTCGTAAAAAGAAAAATTAACGGTTTGAGGAGCCAAACAATGAGTGTCCAAGTAAAACCGGCAACAAATGCTCCGGCCCATACTGTGACAGTCATGGACCCTAAAACGAAATATCTTGGCATGACAAGAACCGCCAGATAAACAATTATCGAATCCACCAACCAAAGAAGAATAAATGGAAGCAGGTATTTTTTCATCTAAATCACCCCCTTAGAATAATTTCAGTATTTACTTATTTGAAACCGTTGTCAATGTAACCGATCGGGAATGTTAATCAAGTTGATTTTTGGTAGAATATGAGTTGCAAGCCGAGGTGGTGGAATGGTAGACACACGGGCCTTAAGAGCCCGCGAAGCTAATTACTTCATGCGGGTCCGAGTCCCGCCCTCGGCACCACGGAGTGTAGCGCAGTTGGTAGCGCGCCACGTTTGGGACGTGGAGGTCCCCGGTTCGAGCCCGGGCACTCCGACTTTTGATATAATTATCCTAACGCGGGATTAGTTAATCGGCTTAACAACAGCTTTCCAAGCTGTGAAGAGGGGTTCGACTCCCCTATCCCGCTCAAATTGGAATTTTGGAGTAATTTATTTAGGAGATATACTTTTTAATCTCTTCTCCGACGGTATCAAGACTGATATTGGCTTTAATAAAACATGCAGCAGCACCTGCAGCTTTGGCTGATTCTTCCTGTTTCTCTAAATTGGTGAGGACAATCACCGGAATTTTGGCAGATTCCGAATTAAGTTTAAGTTCCCTAAGAACATCGAAACCGTTGAGTTCGCCCCCAAGCATGATATCCAAAATAATTAAGTTCGGATGCATCCTAATTGCAGAGCTGACACCGTCTATTCCGTTTAGGGCAGTCAATATTTCGTATTCTTTAGAAAATTTGTCAGCGTAAGCTTTGTTTGTTAACAAATCATCTTCTATAAACAGAACTTTTTTCATAATTAAAGTATAACATCATGGAGCTTTAGAGCTACCGATAATTACTTGGACATCATCATTCGAAGAATCGCTAAGTGTCTGCGGCGTGTCGGTTACATAAGTTTTATTTAAAGATGAGGAAAGTGCCGAAACAAAAGCGGGGTCAACATTAGATTTGGCCTTAATAATGGTTTTTGTGTAATCATAGGTAGCGGCATTACCTGTGGAACCTATACTAAACCCTGCGGTAGTTAACAACGTTTTCGCTTTACCCGCTTCACCTGAAATTCCCGAACCATTCAAGATATCAATTGTGTATTTTGACAAATCGGGTGTTGCTGAAGGACTTGCTGAGGGTGCAGCGGAAATCTCGGGGACTGCAGTAGGGGTAGTTTCCGCTTGACCATTATTTACACCTTTTTGGTAAAAAACGATTCCGCCAAGAATTGCACCCAAAAGAAAAATTCCGGGTATTATTATCCAAAAAACGGGAGAAATTCCCTTTTTTGTAGTTTCGGGGACTGGTAATATTTCCTCCGTTTCCCTTTCAATGGGTTTTTCTTCCTTCGGTACTTCTTTCTCTTCCTTAATAAGTTCCTCCGAGGAAACTTTCGCTCCCTCTTCCAGGATGTCAGGTGTGGGATATTCTTCCTTTTTGATTTCTTCGCCTTTTGGAGTCTCCTTGACTTCGACTTCTTCAACAACAATTCTTTTTCGAGGTTTGGTATTATCAGGCATTCCAAGGTAATTATATAGGAAATAGTTTGTTAATAGCAATCCAAGAATGTTAGTATTAATTAAATGGATAGAAGAATTTATAAAGTCGGCTGGAAGAATATTTTGAACATTAATAGAATTTTAACCACTTTAGTTGTTTCGGACATTTTCCTTTTCGCCAGCTTTGGCTTAATTTCGCCAATTTTCGCCGTATTCGTAAATCAACAAATACTCGGCGGAACTTTAATCGTCGTCGGCATCGGGGAAGCAATTTATCTGGCTACTAAATCAATATTGCAACTTCCAATAGGCATCTTAATTGACAATGTAAGCGGGGAAAAAATTGATTTTTATCTGACTATTTCAGGAAATCTTTTAATAAGCATTTCGATAGGACTTTATATTTTTGCAACAATACCAGTCCATATTTATCTAATTCAAGCTTTAATGGGAATTGGCGGCGCTATTTCATATCCTGCCTGGATGGGACTATTCACAAGAAACATGGAGGAAGGACGGGAATCTTTTATTTGGAGCGTTCACTCGACCTTCACTGAGCTTTTTTCTGCGGTAGCTGCAGCTCTCGGCGGATATTTGGCGGTTACTCTGGGGTTTCACTACCTATTTTTAGTTGTTTCCATATTGAGTTTGATCGGAACTCTTCTTCTGGTCTTTATATACCCAAAAATCCTGAAGTCCTAACCTTGGCTAATTCTCTCCCCAAATGCTAAAATATGACTGTGGCTGTAAGAAAAATATGAATTTTCTCGACAGTCATATTGTTGTGTGGTGGCTGTAGCTCAACGGCTAGAGCACTAGGTTGTGGACCTAGGGGTTGCGCGTCCGAATCGCGTCAGCCACCCCAATTGTTTTGAGGTGCATAATGATCGTGTGTTTGTGCCGTAAATATGACATTATCTCCAGGTTCGAGCCGTTTAGAGGTAGAATACCTACTATCTAAGAAGTCTTTAATCTTCAGAAAAGGAATACGAGGCTGAATATCCAATTTCTTGCCTGAAAGAGTCAAGTACGAGCCAATACCTCTAAGAACCAATCTTTTTGTACTCAGATCACCTTCAATAAATCTTTGCCGGGCTTTTGAGGCAAAATCAAATGTTTTTACGGTTAAGTCGTCCCATTCGTCGTTTCCCATGTCAAAATTATCCAAAGCTACTTTTGCCTGATCGCGCTCGGCAATAAGTCTATCCATTTTTGATCTATACACTTCCTCCGGCATTCCGGATGACAATTTAAGATCCACAAGACCTTCTATTTTAGACGCCGCGCCATCGTAAGAATCTTTTATGGCTCTAAGTTTTGATTCTCTAAATTTTCTATCTTCATTCGTAAGATATTTACACCATTCAGCAGCCCAAGTGGCAAAATCCGGGTCAACTTCAACGGTCTCCAAAAAATCCGCAACTTGTTTTTCAAGGGCGTTAGCGCTTATGTAAAGTTGATTGCAAATCTTGGTTTTACTTTTCTTCGTACACCTGTAATATCTGAACTCTTTAGATTTACCATTTTTGTAACGCTTTATATGTCTTTCGCCACAGATCGCCATGCCACATTCACCACACCGGACAAGCCCACTAAGTGTAAATTCTAAAGGTTTTTGGGGTCGAGACTTGCCATTATCTTCAAGGATTTCCTGAACAAGTTCATATTCTTCGTCCTTGAGCATTCTCTCATGAATACCTTTGTGAATTTTACCTTCATAAATAAATCTTCCTGCATAAAACGGATCACGGAGTATCCGGTACATCTGGCTTTTACCGATTTCCCGTCCCAGACTGTTCTTTAATCCCATTTTGCTTGCCTCCCTAGTTAACCCGCTTACGGAAAAATCTCTGGTCATATATAATTCAAACAGCTTTCTCATTAACGGAAAAGTTTTTGGATCGGGAAGTATGTCTCTTTTACCCTGAGGCTTGGTTTTATCGTTGATGAATCCGGGAGGTGCCAAAATCGGCGCGATTCCTTGTTCAACTTTGAAATGAACACCCCTCATAGAGGCTTTACGGAGGTCCAGAATGTATTGATTAGCCATTCCACCCTCAAGGGATACCAATATCGCAGAATCTTCAGACTTGAAAGTTCTTTCCATGGTAACGATTTCATCAATTACACCTTTCTGGAGCATCCATTGAAGTTTTCCGGTATCAATTGGGTTTCTTGAAAGACGATTAAAATGCCACGCAACTATTCCTTTTATGTCCTTCCTTTCGAGTGCAAGATCCGTCATCCGATCAAATTCAAGCCTGCCGGGTTGTTTAGCACTTTTGCTTTCTTCAAACCGCTTGAGAATCGGAAGATTCAACCTTTTTATAAGTTCATTATTTTCGCGGCTCTGATCCTCCAAACTTTGGACTTGCCGTTCATCGCTTTCCGAACTCTTGCGTGTATAAACCAAGTAATATTTTTTCACTACTGGCTCGGTTTTTTTACTTGTTCGTTCTTGAAAAATATCTTCGATAGTACCCATAATTATCTGTCTTTACTCGTTTGTGTCAATCCTCTTTTAGTTTTTGCCTCCGCGAGGACTCGATACAGCGCTACCAAATTATTTGCTTCATCCACAGCCTGCTTATCAGAAAGGTGAATATCCTTCTTTTTACAAATTTCTTTGAATTGTTTAATTGCTTCTTCCGGTAACATATCAGCCGTAATCGTTTTGTTCCTCCTTCAATTGCTTAATCGCATTCCAGAAGTTTTTTGGGTGTGGCGCGTAAGGCTTGCATGCGTATTCGTCCCAAATTTTATTGATCCTATCGAAACCCCACTTTTGAATCGTATGAGTAATCTGAAGTCTGACGGCATATTCCGGAGCCAAGGTATTAAATTCCGGTAAGGTACACCACTTAACAATTTTTTCTATTAGCTTATTTTCATCCTCAGAAAGTTTCTGTTCCCATTTATTAGAAACATCTCTATAGATATTCTTAGTCTCTGTGTTATTAGGCTCAGTATTATTAGGGAGAAGATTTTGTAACTTATCAGGAGAACATTCCTTCACAATAGATGTGAAGTTTTCTTCACCAATGAATTTGTAAATATTGGATTGCGAATAACCTCTCCGCTTAAAGTCAATAATTTGTTTTTTTCTTAAAGATCGGAGGTGTGCATTTATAATTCTCCTGCTTTTCCCCCGGATTCCGGCTATTGTTGCCTGAGACGGGAAAACCTTGCCTCTTTCGCCGTATTTGTAGCTTTTTAGCAAACATAGCGTCCTAAACTCGGCATCGCTAATGTTCTTGTCTTTAATTAGAAAGTTTGGTATTTGAGTAAAATCTTTGTTTTTCATGCTTTTTCTTTCTCTCTATCTTTCAATATGGGAACCAAAATGAAGCCTTTCCCGCCGCACGCATGGCATTGAACTCTTTTGAAGGAAACAGTACCCCAACCGTTGCATACTGGGCATCTCTGGGCTATGTAGGATGGTTTTATCTGTGCCGGAATAATATTTTCTGTCATATTTCTTTCGTTTTGTCACAAAAAAAGCGACCCTGAAAAGGTCGCCAAATAAAAACTTTTGGAAACGATTGCTCTTCAGTAATACCTGAATAGTCAACCGTTCCAACTTGTTAGGTCGTTCTGACTCCCCGAAGGCTTCCGTTCCGAATTACAATTTTCTGGTTGAGAAAACTAATTGTTCGTTAAGGGTCTCCTCGGATTCGCGTCAAAACGCCGCAAATCAAAACAAACTTTTTAAGATTTTAACTAATGAAATTATTACATATGAGGCTGTTTTTGTCAATCTTTATAAGAGATATTTAGTTGTATAATCCTGATTGAAACTATGAGAAAAGCGAGAGTGTTTATTAGTTGTGGGCAAGATCCGGAAGAAAAAAAGGTCGGCTTAAAAATTGTTGAGTATTTTAGAAAAAGAGGTTTTGATCCTTACTTCGCGGGAGAAGTTCAAACACCCGAAGCGTTAACTAGAGATATTTTTGAATCACTAAAAAGATCTGAGTATTTTATAAGTATAAATTTTGAACGATCGGAACTTAATTCAGGATCACTTTTTGTCCGACAAGAATTTGCCATTGCAGCATTTTTAGGAATAGAGATGTTAGCCTTTCACAAAGGAAAAGATGCAACTTTGACAGGGAAAGGCACAGGAATTGGAAATTATTTGGTATTAAAGAGTATTGAATTTGTTTCCGTTAAAGGTTTGTTAAAGAATTTGGACAAAAACACCATGCATTGGGATTCTAATTCTGTTCACGGATTGAAATTAGAGTTTGGTAATTACCATAGCAATGTTGTCGTTAGTAATAACCCCAACGGTCCTCTAACAAATTGGATTCATGTAATCGTGTCTAATACGAGTTCAAAATTCTATTGTAAAAATTGTTGCGCTTATGTTGATGAAGTCGTTGACCTAATCAATAAAAAGGTAATTATTGGCAAAAATGATTATAAGACTGAACTCGTTTGGTCAGGCGCCGGAGCCTTCACAATTAACATTCCTCAAGGTGGAAAAAGAGATTTTGACGCCTGTTATTGGGCGCAAGGCACGAACGCATTGGTTTTTCATCAACTTTCAATGTCAACTTTTTATAGATACCCCAATTTGAATTTTGGTAAATATAAAATTCGTTATGTTATTATTTCTGAAAATTTCCCAGCTTCCAAAGTAGAGGCAATTATTGAGTTTCGTAAAACTGGAATATCAGTTCTGAGCTTTGTACAAACTGAATGACAGTCTCGCAGCATACAACACACCTTTTCTATTAAAACATTTCTTTTACCTTAATGTGGAGAGCGCGACCCAATTTGGCTAGCGTCTTTACCGAAACATTCCTTTTTCCATTTTCAAGCTGATTGTAAAAACTATAATCTAGCCCAGCCTTATACGCTAAATCTTCCTGCGTCATTCCTGCTTCGCGCCGGAGTTTTCCCAACCTCGCACCGATCTTTTTGTTGACTATAGTCATAGCCAAAGTATGGCTAGACATTTACATAAAGTGTATTGACTATAACCAATATTTAACCATATACTCAATTGATACAGATGAATATTTTCCTTTTTCTTCTGGCAGTTTTTGTAATTGCTGTTGTTTATCAAACATTTAAGCTCAAGCGTGAATCCGGAAAAGATTTTGAAAATAATTTAGTAAGAGCTTGGAAACAATACGATACGATCATGACTTACGATAAAGAACCGTTTGTGAGAGATGGCAAACCGGATCCTGTCTTAATTAAGTTCCAAGAGAGAACCAAAAAGGACTACGAAATGTATAAAAAATTGATAATGAGGTATCCCGACATTCCACGGCACAATAAAGCCAGAATGGCAATCGACGATAATTGGTGTTTGTTGCTACAGACAGTATTTATGCTCTCTGGCTACCAAGTCATTGATTCCGCTGGACGCAGAAATGAGAATTTTACAAAGAAAAAATATGTATCAGACCAAACTGACCAGAAGCGAAGAAATTCTGAGATTGAACTAGATGAATATGAGAATTTTTTTAAGAATAAATTAAAAGAATCTGAAGGAAAAGCCCCCCTACCGCTATAAATCGCTTTCTTAAAACAATCGTTTAGGCGTAAAAAAAGTGTTAGAATAAGCCAGAATGGCGAAAGATTATTCCACTTGGTCAAAACCGGAGCTAATCCGTGAGTTAAAAAAAATCGGCGAAAGAAAAAAATACGGAATTGTTTGGGAAGATAAACCTGAGGAAGTTGTTGAATTGTGTAAGACAAAGCTCCCAGTTCTCGAAGAACTTAAAAAGCGTGAAATAGCAACATCAAAGGAAGATCCCACCAATATTCTTATCGAGGGCGACAATTACCACGCTCTTTCTGTCTTAAATTACACACATAAAGGAGAAGTTGACCTAATTTATATTGACCCTCCATACAATACGGGTAGCAAAGATTTTGTTTATAACGACCGTTATGTTGATACAGAAGATGGCTATAGGCATAGCAAGTGGCTCAATTTTATGGACAAAAGACTAAGATTAGCAAAAAATCTTTTAAAAAATGATGGAATTATATGTATTAGCATTGACGAGAATGAGCAAGCACAACTAAAACTTTTATGTGATGAAATATTTGGTGAAACTAATAGAATTTCTACCCTGCATATTCAGGTTAGATATTCCGGAAAGACTTTGAATGAGAAAAACGACTGGCAGCCCGTAATGGAATATGTATTAATTTATGCAAAAAATGGAAACTCCTTTAGAGCAAACAAACCAACAGTTGAATATTCAATTGATAAATTTAATTACGAAATAAAAGAATTGACTCAGGGGACTGAGATTCTGGTAAAAAACAGAAGGGTAACTATATTTAAAAAAGGTGAATGGAAAATACTAAAACACACAGAATCTGGTAAAAATCTTTTAAAAGAGACTTGGGTTTCTGGAAGCATATATTCAGGAACAGGAAATGGAACAATGGTTCAAAATGTAATCGAGCCGAGAGTGCTGGTTGACGGATATGGAAGCTTATACAAGATCGAAGGTCTAGGAGAAGATGGTTTGGGATTCCGTTATTTTACCGGTCCTCAAAAGGTTGGAGCAACAAGAAGCAAGATGTACACAGGTATTCCGACGGTTAGAGCAGAAGAATTAAATGAAGGAAATGCTGTTAGATATTTATCTATTCCTAACTATTACGATTTTAGTCCTGACTTTGGAAATATAAGAAGTGAGGGCGGCGTTCCTTTTAATAGCGGTAAAAAACCAGTC
The DNA here is from genome assembly GCA_049519355.1 of Candidatus Microgenomates bacterium. Taxonomy (GTDB): domain Bacteria; phylum Patescibacteriota; class Microgenomatia; order UBA8517; family UBA8517; genus JBEKQV01. The sequence continues at coordinate 74,688 of JBEKQV010000002.1, forward strand.
AAAATGTTGAAACAAATTATTAACTACCATAAGAATAAAAATGCTACTATTCTCGATTTTTTTGCCGGTTCTGGTACAACTGCACACGCTGTTATGGAAATAAACAAATTCGACTCCGGATCCCGAAAATTTATTCTGTGTACAGACAATGAGGATAATACTGGTAGCGGTACTAAAATAGCTGAGGACATATGCTATCAAAGAATAATGAATGTTATTAAGGGCTATAACCATAAAACCGGATTGGGCGGTACATTAAAGTATTTTAAAACAGCGTTTGTTGACAGTGCGCCATCGGACGAGAATAAAAGAATATTGGTTGACAAATCTACTGAAATGCTTTGTCTTAAGGAGGATTGTTTTGACAATCTCACTGAGGGTAAAGAATACAAAGCATTTACCAATAGCAAAAACAATCTTCTTGGAATCATTTATGATGATGCCGGAATAGAACCTTTCAAGAAATTTATTAGAGAGACAAATAAGAAATTTGTAGTTTATGTTTTTTCCCTCGATGAAAGTGCACGAGAAGAAGAATTTGAAGATATTAGAAAATTGGTGGAGCTCAAACCTATTCCTGCGGTTATATTAAATGTCTATAAGAGAATTTTCAAATGATTTACTTAAAGGATTACCAAAAAGAAGCTGTAGCGAGTCTAAAAGAAACTGTAGAAAAGTTATTGAGGTCATCTGAGCGTGAGATTTGTATTTTTCAAGCTCCTACCGGAAGTGGAAAAACTGTTATGGTTTCGGAACTTCTTAAAGATTTAGTGAGAGATAGAAAAGACGACAAAAAGTTTTCTTTTGTCTGGATTTCAGTCCGGATGCTGCACGAGCAAAGTAAGGAAAAGCTTGAAAAATATTATGCAGATGACAGGTTACTTCAATGTTCATATTTTGAGGATTTGGAAGATAAAAAGATTGGCGAAAACGAAATCTTGTTTATTAACTGGCAAAGCATAAATAAAAAAGACATAAACATTTATGTCAGAGAAAACGAGCAAGACAATAATCTTAACAGCGTAATTCAAAATACAAAAGAAGAAGGGCGCGAAATAATACTTATTATCGATGAAAGCCACCACACAGCGGGATCCGAAAAGTCAAAGGAACTGATAGAAGTAATTAGTCCGAAAGTAACGATTGAAGTTTCTGCTACCCCGCAACTAAAAGAAGGTATCGGCGGATACGAGAAAATTAATCTGAGTGATGTAAAAGCGGAGGAAATGATTAAGTCTGAAATTTCGGTAAATCCAGAGTTCACAAATGTTAAGGTTGGGTCAGAAAGTGCGGATGAACTTGTCATAGGACAAGCGTTAAAGAAACGAGAAGAATTAGCAAACCTATACAGGAAATCTGGATCAAATATAAACCCCCTTGTATTGGTTCAGTTGCCAGATCAAAAAAGCAGCTTGATTAGTAAAAAAGAAGATGTTCTAAAAATTCTTAACGATAAATTCGCTATCAATGAGAAAAATGGAAAATTAGCAGTTTGGTTATCAGAAGAAAAAACAGAAACACTTGCCAATATCGAGAAAAACGATAATGAAGTCGAGGTTTTGGTTTTCAAGCAAGCCCCTGCACTTGGCTGGGATTGTCCAAGAGCGTCAATACTTATAATTTTTAGGGAAACCAAGAGTTTTGTTTTTACGATTCAAACGATTGGTAGGATTATGCGTATGCCAGAATTGAAATACTATTCCGAAGAAGAATTGAATAAAGGCTTTGTATTTACCAATCTTCCGAATATTGCAATAACCGAGGATTACGCAAAAGATTATGTCACGATTTACGAAGCCAAAAGAAGCGCGGAACTTTACAAAGACATTTCCTTGCCGTCAATATTTCTAAGGCGACAAAGGGAAAGAACAAGATTATCCGGAGAATTTGTTACCATCTTTCAAAAAGTTGCAAATGAAAACGATCTCAAAAATCGAGTAGTATTTACTCCTTCAAAACTAGTAAATCCAATAATTGCAGATGGTAGAATCGTCAATGTTGACCAAGCGGGCGAAATTGAACATAAAGGAGTAATTGAAGTTAAATTAAATCCGCTTGAACTTCAACAGCTTTTTGATAGTTTTATCTCGCAGAATTGCTCTCCATACGCTCCAGTAGATTCAAGCGATAGAATGAAAACCGCCATTTATAATTTTTTTACAATAAATTTCAAGATTAGGAAATTTGATCCGACTGTCCAGCGTATAGTTCTAGGTAAGGAAAATGTGCAGGCATTCGTTGACACAATAAACTTGGCTAAAGAAAAATACCAATTGGAAATTGTTAGGCAACTTAGTGAAAAAAGGGAACTTCAGACAACCCCAGAATGGGAAGTTCCGGTAATAGTTACCTATAACAGCAGGTATATCAGTGAAAATAAACCAAAGTCTATTCTTAAGCCCTATTACACCAAGAAAGCCAGTGAACCGGAAATGTTATTTATTGAGCTCTTAGAAGGATCAGATAAGGTTAAATGGTGGTTCAAGAATGGTGAGAGCGAAATTAAGTATTTTGCAGTCTTGTATAAAGATGAAGCGGAGATTGAACACGCTTTTTATGTTGACTTTATCGTTCAATTTACCGATGGAAAGATAGGTTTATTCGATACCAAAAAGGGAATAACTGCCAAAGATGCAAAAATGCGAGCAAAAGGTTTAGCACGCTACATAAAAGAGCAGTCAAAGAAAGGAAGAAAGATATGGGGTGGTATAGCGGTATATGTTAACGGTAGTTGGAGATATAACGAAAGTGAAGATTATGTCTATGAAGAAGGTAATCTGTCTAAAGATTGGAAATTTCTTAATCTTAATTAGAACCTAGAAATTTTGTATTAGTTTTTATGCCCGTATCTAAAAAGGAAGAATTGTGTGCCTATCATGAAGCCGGGCATGCGGTGTTGGCTGTTATATTAGGTATGCCCGTTGAATCTGTGAGTATGAAGGATCGCGTAACGAAATATAAAGTTGAAGGTAAAATACGCGATAGTATCTTGGTATCACTTGCAGGGGCTTTTGCAGCACAACATATCGATAAAATGGGACTGACCGCAGCAGATGACCTTTACAAAGCAAAGCGACTGCTAATCGAAGGAGAAAATATCGAATCATTCGAAAGAGAGGCAAAGAGACTTGTGAAAAAACATAAAAAAATAATCCACGCTGTAGCCTTAGAATTGTTATCCAAAAACTGCTTAACCGGAGAGGAGGTAAAAAGGATTGTGGACATACATTTCTTACCTCAACAAACTTAGCTTAGCATGTTAATTATCTAAGTGTATGGTACCCTTGGTCGCATGTGCAGTATTAGGTTAAATATTAATACGATTCCCCCAATATAGTATTTACAATGATCTAGCCTCAAATGGGTATGTGATTTACTCAAAGTTGTGCTTGAGACAATTGATGAAACTGATAGTCATTAGATAACATTTGTTTTAGAAATTCTTTTTCTTTGTCTTGATTAAGTTTCCAATAAGTTCTAACATCGTTCACTAGGTCACCCAATATTTTCTGATATAATATTTACTATGGATTTTTTGAAAAGAAATAAGGTATTTATTATCGTCGTTCTGGCAACTTTGGTTTTGCTCATAGGAGGAATTTATTTATTCTCGAGAGGCAGTGGGAATTCAACAACATTAAGTAGCACCGTAAGTTCCTCCCTTTTAATACCCCAAAATGATTACGAAACGTCCGGTATAGTCAACGGAAATTATTTGCTCGCAACTCCATCGGCCAGTGTTACTCTTGTAGAATTTGGTGATTATGAATGCCCGGCGTGCGGCGAATACCATCCGATGGTTAAGCAGCTTTTAACTGATTTTGCCGGCAAAGTTATTTTTGTTTTTAGAAATTTTCCGCTTTCTCAACACTTGAACGCCCCAATTTCGGCGTATGCAGCAGAAGCCGCCGGGCTTCAAGGAAAATTCTGGCAAATGCACGACAAACTCTACGAAACACAAAATGATTGGTCAGGCTCAACCGACGCGAGAAGTATATTCATTGGTTATGCTAAAGATTTAGGTTTGGATGTTACTAAATTTACGGCAGATATAGATTCCTCAGCCGTTAAGAATAAAGTTCAGAGCGATATGAATGACGGGAATACAATTGGAATTAATGAAACACCGACATTTTTCCTTAACGGATCCGAACTTAATCTTACCGGCTCTTCTAATGAACTTGAGACTGATGTTCAAAAAGTGCTTAACGGAAAATAGTCCGTTATTTTCTGGAGATCGTATAATTTGTCGGGTAATATAAAAAGGCAGCAGGAGAATCTTCAACCAAGAATCTTTGGAAATCCAAATAAATTTGCTTTCTGTCCTCGATACTAATTGTACTTCGGCCGTCTTCAAGAAGTTTATCAATCCTGGGATTTTGATAGTGCGTAATATTTGTCGCGGTTTGTGTTGAGTGCCAGATTGAGTACTGATCGGGATCGTTTGGAATATCAAAAATCGCCAAGAAAGCCTGGTAATCAGAAGGGACATTGGAAATTACCTGTAAGCTAACATTGACACCAATTGCCTGCCAATCTTTCGAAATGCTTTCGGCTTGGGTTAAAAGAATGGGTGGAGTCGTTAGTGTGATTGAAAGGCTGCCGGTTTTTGCACTTGTTTCATAATCCTCAACCATTTGCTTGGCTTTTACGGGATCGTAATCGTAGGGCTTCACTTGAGGATTATATGCCCAAGAATCTATTGAAATCGGACTTATAGCTCTTTCGCCGCCAAGTGCGCCTTTATTGATGGCGTATGAAAGCGCCTGACGGAGGTTTTTATCTGATAGGGTCTTATCTTGAGTATCAAAAAATACCGCTACATATTCCCCGGTATTTGAAGTTTTATCTATTTTGACTTTTGGCCAAGACGAAAAAGGACTGGGATCAAGAATTCCTATTATTTGATCAACGTCTCCCAGTTCAAATGCCAATTTTGTATCATCTTCGGTAGGATAAAATTTATAAGCGATTCTATCGCCGTTTTTATTAACTAAATTTATTTGTTGAACATATGACCCGTTTAAGGAAATACTTGAAACTTTCCAAGCCCCGGTACCCAGAAGCCCCATCCTGAAAGTCGGCCTGGAAACAACAGAAGGAAAAGCCGAATATGGATTCTGAAGTTCAAAAGTTATAGTAGCATCATCAGGCCGGAGAACAGTGACATCCGAAAACTCATAAGTAATACCTGAACTTGTAACTTTTTTTCCGTCTTGCCAATAAACTCCTGAACGCAAAGTGAAAACCCAGGTCTTACCGCCATCAGGCGATTCCCAAGACGAAGCGAGATCGGGTTCGACGTTTCCGTTTTTATCAAGCTTGGTTAGACCGTCACCGACCATCTCGAGAACATTATCAGGAAGCGAACTAACGGTATAAAGTCCTGTTAACCCTATCCTTGTGCTTTGACCTGAGGACAAAACAGGCAAAAGGTAACGAAGGAGAAAGAAAAGAACAATGCCAAGTCCTACACAAGCTAAGATAATGATTTTAAAACGGCTAAAAAATGCTCCCACTAGCCTTGCAATGTATCGGAAATTAAGCATCGGTAAGTTATACCACAAGCTGCAGAATAGAAATCGCTATAAACAAAAAAGCCAGGACAAAGGTAAGCCTAAAAACCAATTTCTCTAAACCTCTCCGGCTAAATGAAGAACCTCCTCCAAAGCCTGATGACCTACTAAAACCTGTACCGCGAGCTTGAACTAAAATAAGTCCGATAAGAGCAACCGACACAATTATTTGAATAACGGTTAGAATTTGCTTCACTTCGAGTCAATTATACTCAAAAATCACTTGAAGATCCAATGAAGTACGGACGAAACAATAGAAATTATGAAAGAAAATGCCAGAAAAGCTAAAATTCCGTTAAGAAAGATTGCCGGTATGGAAAACCAATAAGAGGAGAAGCCGTTAAAAGCAAAGTCGAGCAATTTAAACCCCGGCACAATCAAAGTCACTATATAAAGTGTTACAGCATAACCCACCCACCTAAAAAGACCGAAAGTGATCAAGTTTATAGGCAGCAGCAAAATGTTTATGATAGGCCTTATGAACATTGTAGTTACTGTTAGAACTGCTCCCGCCAGCAAGAGCGAATAAATTCCGTCCGAAAAAACTATCCCCGAAACGGCAAGAGAAACCAAATAAAGCGAAACTGTATTTATCAAAAAATGCTTAATAATTGTTCTCATTAAACACAGTATATCCAGTTTGGAGAGTTATTTACAACTAATTTTGGGTCAAAGATTTTGAAATCAATTTATGATGGTATGTTCTTGCAAACCTGTGGGCTTCATCTCTAATCCGCTGGACTAAATTTAGGGCGGCACCTCTAGGGAACCTGTACTCTTTAAGCGCGATTGTACCGTCGGTGTAAACCGGAATAACCAAAGTTTCAAATCTTTTGGCCAGACCTACAACTGGAATTTTTTCACCCGCAAGCTCCCTTAAAAAAACCGATACTTGTCCCTTGCCACCATCAACAATAATAAGATCGGGTTTACCCCAATCCGCAAAATGATTTTTTCTTCGGTCAATTACCTCCTTCATTGAAGCGTAGTCATTTTGGGATTCTAATTGTCTTATTTTGAAATGCCGGTAATAGTTTTTTTCCGGCTCTCCGTTTACAAACGTAACCATTGAGGCGGTGGGGCTTGTTCCTGCCAGATGAGCGACATCAAAACATTCAATTCTTTCGATTTTATCTACTTTTACATTAAATTTTGATAAAACCGACGACAGCTGGTGCGCTTCCTTCAACCTTTCGTCCTCGTAGAGATTCGGGTTCTGTATATAAAACTCCATGGGCATTTGGGGACGCGTTATATACTCCAACTTTTGGATTTGATCACGCAAAGCCGCGGCAGCCTCAAAATCCTGCGAACCTGACGACCTGTTCATCTCCTCTTCAAGATTTGTCCTAACCTTTCCGACTTCTCCATTAAGAACTGTTTTTATATGTCGTATATTTTTAAGGTATCTCTTCCTTTGGGCTGACTTTTCCGATTCATCTTTTAGGCCTTCGATAACGTTTGGGCAGGGACTGCAAAGCCCGATGTGCGAATAAAGGCAACCGCGGGGACCGAGTTTATGATCAGAATAGGGAAAAATCCGTCTCAGCATTTTAAGTACCGAGCGGATATTCTTTGAAGAAGGAAATGGACCAAAAAATGCGATGTTTTTTTCACCTTCCGCAATTTTCCTTGCCGTTATAACTCTCGGATATTTTTCTTTAGTGATTCGAATGTAAAGAGGATGTTTGTCATCTTTTGCCGCAATATTATATTTCGGCATATAACTTCTGATTAGTTTTGCCTCAAGAAGAAGTGCTTCAAGTTCCGACTCTACCTGAATATATGACAAGGCTTCGGCATCACCTATCATTTTTTCGGTTTTTATTTCGAGATCCAAATCAAAATATGAAGAAACACGCCGCTTTAAGTTAATCGCCTTTCCGATATAGATAGGGTAATTATCCTTAAAAAAAACGTAAACCCCGGCTGTTTCGGGAAGTGTTTTCTTAAGGTCAGTGTTATAGCTTCTGCCCCGGTGGATTGATATTTTGGGTAGATCTTTTAGTAAGTCTTTCATACATTTTCGCTCCTTTCACCCCTATTTTATCAAATAACCGTCCTATTTTTATTTTTTTAAGCCGCATTAATATCCCGAAAATTATCAAAATCATAAAAAACGAAATAATTAGGAGGCTGTTTATTACAACTTGTGACTTATTTGTTGTTATTTTTGCCGTCGCGGTATCTACGCCAACCTCAATCACATCAGGAGTGTTTTTACCGAGAAGACTAAACGGTACATCAATTTCGGACTGATAATTGGAATAAGGAGGGAGAACGCTGATAAAATCACGGCTTTTCTCTAACGTGTCGAAATATACAGTCGGATAAACACCGTACAAAGCCACCGGCCCCGGATTAAAAACTCTATATGAATAGATCGAACTAAGCAAAGGTAAAGTACGTATTGGAGTTATTGTTACTTGTGGCGTACTAATCCTGATATCAGGTAACTGTCCGAAAGATACGTAGACGTCTTTCTGAGGATTCGGGCCGAGTTTATAAGAACCGGGTGGATACGGCATTGTATCGCTTTCTCCTCCCGACGGATTTGTGTCGCCGTGAATCACAAAAGCGAAATGTCTTAAGTCAAGCTTATTAAAATAATCCACGCCACCGCTTGTTGAACCCCAGGTAGGGTCAATTGGTATCCAGACACCCTTAGACTTATCATAATATTCCGGCCAAGCATGTAAAACGTCGGCAACGAGACTCAATGGTTGTAATTGAGGATTTTCGGTATAGGCAAAACCGTTAATTTCTCTTGCAGGAATCCCTGCGGCCCGGGCTATGGCTATAAAAAGATCCGTATATTCCATACATATGGCCTGGGTAGGATTTTCAAGAGCGCCTACCGCCCCTAACCGCTGCACATTGGGTTGCACGCGGGCAAAATCATATTTCAATGTAGTCGAAACGTAGTCATAAATCGCTTCGGGAGTTTTGAGTTGCTGGGCTAAAGCTTGAATTTTTGGATCACTTACCTGCCAATATTCCGTTCCAGTCAAATCGTCACTTAGAACCTGATCGGTTGGTTTTGGAAAAGAACGATAGCTCGCAAAAATTTGTACGGAACCGGTAGCGTTTACATCAACTCTTTGATGCGGAGACAAAATATATGTAGCGAGCCAGTTTCCGTCGGAGTCAACGTTCACATTTGCCGGCTTCGGGTCAACCTTTTGAAGATAAACTTTCTGATAAGCTGTGTCGGGAGGTAGAGCTATTTGTGTTTGTGCAGTCGAACCTAACGGATTTTCTAGATGGTACGAAAGATTAAAGGAAAAAACCTGAAATTGGCCAAATCCGGCGGTAATTCCAGATTGAACAACGTCGTCTTTTGAAAAAGTGTAGGTTTTACCTGAGGCGTCTTCGGTTGTGGTTTCGGGCTTTGGGGAAATATATGCCTCAAGCCCAAAACTTTCCGGGATTTGAAGTGTAACGTTATAACTCCGGAAACTGTTCTGATCGCTGAGGCGCGGAATAGAAACTTCCCAGATTTCACCGGTTCTAACCGCAAAACTACCGTTATCGTAAGAAATAGAAAAATGTCTTTCTGCATCCTTTCCTACAACGGCATTAGGAAAAGTTATTTTAATAGTTGTTGTCGTGCCGTTTTTCTGTATATCCGTTTGTAGAGATGTACCGGAAGAGTCGGTTGCCGAAACATTTGAAGCGTCAATATTTTCTAAGGTCAGAGAATAAGTTGTTGCGTAAAGAAGGTCCGAGTTATTCTCGAGGGTTATATTGTGAGTTGCTGTCGTTATCCCGGTGGTGCGTACATTATATGTAACGTTCGAGTCAACCGAAAAATCTTGTTGGGCATATACAAAACCAGTTACTAAGAAAACCAAGAAAATCCCGACAAATATTGCCAACCACTTTTTAAACATAAATAAAGTATATCAACGAAGGTATGCTCCTGTATATGAAGCTCTATTTTTTGCAATATCACTGGGTCTTCCTGTAGCCACCACTTTTCCTCCGGCATCTCCCCCTTCAGGACCTAAATCAATCACCCAATCGCTATTTTTAATTACATCCAAATTATGCTCAATAATAAAGACGCTGTTACCTTTTTGGACGAGAAGCCTCAAAACATTCATCAACTTTTCGACATCGGCAAAATGCAGTCCTGTTGTCGGTTCGTCCAGAATATAAACAGTTCTCCCGGTTGCCTTTCTTGAAAGTTCGGTTGCCAATTTAACCCTTTGCGCCTCACCGCCCGAAAGTGTAGTTGCCGCCTGGCCCAATTCCATGTAGCCAAGCCCGACAAGCGAAAGTGTTTCAAGTTTGGCCTCGATTTGAGGATGGGCGTGGAAAAATTCCAGTGCTTCATCGACAGTCATAGCCAAAACATCCGCAATGCTTTTTCCTCTATATAAAACTTCCAATGTTTGCTGGTTATAACGTTTACCGTGACAAACATCACAGGTTATCCAAATATCACTCATAAATTGCATCTCTATCTTTATTTGACCCTGGCCTTCACAAGCCTCACACCTTCCGCCTCTGACATTAAACGAAAATCTTCCTTTCTTATAACCCGCAGCCCTGGCGTCACGTGTTGAGGTATATACGTCGCGTATAGGATCAAAAACCCCCGTATATGTTGCAGGGTTGCTCCTTGGGGTTCGCCCAATCGGACTTTGGTCAATTAGAATTACTTTGTCGACGTTTTCCAACCCTTCCAAATTTCTATATCCTCCAGGCTCACCCCTATATATAGGGTTTAACTCTTTTTGCAACGCCGGATATAGCGTTTCTACTAGAAGAGTGGATTTACCGGATCCGGAAACTCCGGTTATTGCCACAAGCTTTCCCAATGGAAGTTCAACATCAATATTTTTCAGATTATATTGATTGCATCCTTTAATTTTTAGGGCACCGTGACCTCCGATTGTCAGTTGCTGATTGGATATCTCTATTTTTTTCTTGCCAGACAAGTATTTGCCTGTAATTGATTTTGGATTTTCCTCAATTTGCTTCGGAGTGCCTGTTGCGACAACCTCCCCTCCGTGCTTTCCGGCTCCAGGCCCAAAATCGACAATATAGTCGCTCTGCTTCATCATTGTTGCGTCGTGTTCAACAACTGTAACGGTATTTCCTAAATCCCTAAGGTTCTTTAACGTATCTATAAGTTTTTGGTCATCTCTTGGATGAAGCCCAATTGTGGGTTCATCAAGAACATACAAAACTCCTGTTAAACCGGAGCCTATTTGGCTTGCAAGCCTTATTCTTTGGGCTTCCCCGCCGGAAAGTGAACCTGCAACTCTATTTAAGGTTAAATACTCCAAGCCGACCGAAATTAAAAACTTAAGTCGACCCAAGATTTCTTTAATAATTAGCCGGGAAATTTCTTTTTCCCTGGTATTTGTGACCGGAGTTTGACTTAATGAGTTTACCCATTCAATTGCTTTTATTATTGAATAATCGGTAACCTCGGCAACTGAAAGACCGCCGATTGTTATGGAAAGAGCCTCTTTTTTAAGCCTGGTCCCGTTACATTCCGGGCAAATCTTCTCTCTCATGTATTTCCTAATCTCTTCTTTTACCCAGTCGCTATCCGACTCCGCGTACCTTCTCTCCAATTCGCTTACAAATCCGGTAAAGCTTTCCCAAATATAAGTCTCGCGGCCGAACCTGTTCGTCCCATAAACGTGGTACTGTTTTGTTCCGGTTCCTTCCAATAAAATATTTTTTTCTTTATCGCCGAATTCTTTGATAGGCTTCCTCATGTCGATACTGTTCTCTTCACACATTTGTTTAACCAATCTTCCGTACCATGTTTCTCGCTCAAACATATTGGCAAAAGGTAATATTCCGCCTTCCATAATGGTTAGTTCAGGAGAGAATACGAGTTCCGGGGCAACTTTAAGAATTTTTCCCAACCCCGTGCAAGTCGGACAGGCTCCCTGAGGAGAATTAAAAGAAAAACTTCTGGGTTCAATTTCGGGGAGGCTTATATTATCGACCGGACACGCAAACCTTTCCGAAAAGAGATGATTCTCAAATTTTTTGGGGTATGTAGGCATGGTAAACTCTTTATCAAGAACCTGTGCCAAAACAACCATGCCTTCGGCCAAATTAAGAGCTTGCTGAATCGAATCGGCAAGTCTGCTCTTTAAATTATCATAAAAAACTTTGTCTTTAATGTTTGCGGGGGAAACACTGAGCCTGTCTATAACTGCCTCAATTGTGTGTTTATTGGTTTTAATTAAAACCAAATCTTCCGATAGATCATGAATATAGCCGTCAATTCTAACCTGTCTGTAGCCTTTTGACTTTAAATTTTCAAAAAGTTGGGAAAATTCTCCTTTTCGCGCTTCAACCATCGGCGAAAGAATCAAAAACCAGGCTTTTTTATCTTTATTGGCGGTTTCCGTTATCAAATTAAGTGATTGGTCGACAATTTGATCCAAAGTTTGATGAGAAATTTCTCTTCCGCAAACTGGACAATGAGGATGACCGATTCGGGCAAAAAGAAGCCTTAAATAATCATAAATTTCCGTAACCGTTCCGACAGTTGAACGTGGGTTATGAGATGTTGTCTTCTGATCGATTGAAATTGCCGGAGAAAGTCCTTCAATCGTATCAACATCAGGCTTTTCCATAATCCCCAAGAATTGGCGTGCGTAGCTTGAAAGCGATTCAACATATCTTCTTTGACCTTCGGCATAGAGTGTGTCGAAAGCCAAAGAGCTTTTCCCACTGCCGGAAACGCCCGTAAGAACGACTAATTTGTTCTTGGGAATATCAAGGTCAATATTTTTGAGATTGTGCTGTCTTGCACCCCGTATTTTAATTGCGTTTTCCAAACAATGTTTCCGCCGGTTTTATCCGGTGGATTAAACATTATACCACAGGCTCAAAGTTGTATAATCCGCATATGAAAGAAAACTAGAATCTATTACGTCCGCTTACACACCGATACATACCAGGTGATATGACTTTGGAACAACTTGCCGATAACCCACTCCTTCTAAAAGAAACAAACATCGCCGGGATGGACGGTGAAGACAAAACTGAACTTCAGATGTCTCTTAGAACTTTATCGGGAAAATTTGACTGTATTTCAAATCTAAGAAAAGAGCTTGTTTCTAACCCAGGTAGCCTCGGTTTGGAAAAAAATCTAACCAAGGCCTTACTTGTTCTTCTTGTAGATCGCAGAAGCGCAGGCGAATACCGGCCAACACAGTCTACCTAACCCGTTTTTATTCTATTTCTCTAATTTTATCCCTAATTTCCGCCGCAAGTTCAAAGTTGAGATCTTGGGCGGCAAGACGCATTTCGGTTTGAAGGTTTTTAATCAGTCGCTTTTTCTCCATAGGAGTCATCGCATCAACTTCCAAATGAGGAAGACTTGCATAAACAGGTTCTTTTGACCCGAAAAGCCAGGGGGCACGTTCGTCCGATTCGCGTTCAGTCAATTTCTCACGGATTGGCTTAGTAACACTCACCGGGGTTATATTGTGTTTTTTATTGTATGCAACTTGGTACTTACGCCTTCTTCTTACCTCGGAGAGTGCTCTCTCCATGGATCCCGTCACTTTATCGGCATACATAATTACACGTCCCTCAACGTGTCTTGCGGCCCTACCCATCGTTTGAATAAGCGTTACGTCACTTCGCAGGAAGCCTTCTTTGTCCGCATCAAGTATTGCCACCAAACTTACTTCGGGCAAGTCTAACCCTTCTCTAAGAAGGTTAATTCCTACAAGAACGTCATACTTTCCGTTTCTTAAATCATCAAGAATATCGGTTCTATCAAGTGTGGCCACGTCAGAATGCAAATATTGGACTTTCAGACCTTGCTCATTCAAATATGTTGTCAAATCTTCGGCTGTACGTTTTGTAAGAGTCGTAACGAGTGTTCTTTGTTTTTTAGCCGTAACTTTTTTGATTTCTTCGATAACGTCGGCAACTTGATTTTTAACAGGCCTAACCTCAACCAAAGGATCCGGAATACCGGTAGGACGGACCAAAAGCTCCACGGTTTTACCTCCGCTCATACTTATCTCCCATTCATTAGGAGTTGCGGAGCTGGCAATAAAATTGGGAATCCTGCGCATAAACTCCTCGAATCTTAAAGGCCTGTTGTCAAGTGCAGAAGGAAGCCGAAAGCCGTAATCGATCAATGTTTGTTTCCTAGCCAAGTCTCCGTTAAACATCCCGCGAATCTGGGGAAAAGTCATATGCGATTCATCAACCATAAGAAGCCACTTATCTTTGTAGGGCTCATTAAAGTAATCCAAAAGAGAATAGGGCGGGTCTCCCGGGCTTCTGCCGTCAAAATACCTGGAATAGTTTTCAATTCCTTTGACATAACCAACTTCCTGAATCATTTCAAGATCATAGGTAACTTTTTGAGCTATTCTATGGGCTTCCAAAAGTTTCCCTTCTTTCTTAAGTTGAGCAACACGGACAACCAAATCGCTTCTTATATGGTCAAAGGCGTCATTATAAGTTGAAGGGTTTGTCATAAAATGTTTTGCCGGATAAAGAATAAATTTCGTCGGGTCAAAACCCTCTTTCTTTTCGACTTTGGTGCCGCTTGCCGCGTTAATCATTTCAACTTTATTTATTGAATTTTCGCCAAATTCAATGTGAACACCCTCGTCAAGATATGCCGGGTAAACGTCGACCGCATTACCGCGAACCCTGAAAGTGCCGCGGTTAAATCCGAAGTCGCTTCTTTCATACTGAAGATCAACAATCCTATCGATAATTTGCTCACGGGCAATCTTCATCCCTTCAGCAAATTCCAAAACAAAATGCCCGTATTCACGGGGTGAACCGATGTTATATATACACGAAACCGAGGCAATAACAATGGTGTCACTCCTAGTCAAAAGATTGGTAGTCGCGGCAAGACGGAGCTTGTCTATAGTTTCATTTATATCGGCATCTTTTTCTATATATGTATCGGTGGAAGGAATATAAGCCTCAGGTTGATAAAAATCATAGTAAGAAACAAAATAACTGACAGCGTTACCTGGAAAGAAATCTCTTAATTCCTGATAAAGTTGTGCGGCGAGTGTTTTATTGTGAGAAATAATAAGCGTTGGCCGCTGGACATTCTGAATAACGTTAGCCATTGTAAAAGTCTTACCGGAACCGGTTACTCCTAATAGTGTCTGATATTTTTCGCCATGCAAAACGCGCTGGGTAAGTGTTTCAACAGCTTTTTTTTGATCAGGAATCGGTTCAAATTTGGACTCGAGTTTAAATTCCATATCTATATTTTATCATTATATGAACAAAAATCATTTCGTAAAATGTTTGGTTTTGATACAAAAAGTTCCAGTTGACTAATTCGGGTTTTGTTTGTATAAAAAAGTATGGCACTTATAGTTTACAAAAGGCAACGACAGATCCTGGGTTTTATAAAACAGTTTATCCAGTCTAACGGAACCGCACCAACCTTGAAGCAGATTGCCGGCGCCATTGGCGTCTCCTCTCTTGCGACGGTTCATGAACACCTTCAGGCATTAGAGGCAAAGGGTTTAATCAAAAGAAAAGCAGGCAAGATCCGTTCGATTGAGCTCGAAGAGAGCAAAATCAATTTCGGTAAACCAGAAGGCTTTGATGCGCCCATTCTTGGTTTCATAGCAGCAGGCGCGCCTATCGAACCTTACACCGACCCCAACGCCACAATGAATATCCCTGCAGCTTTCGTTACCGGCAAAAAAAGAACTTATGTGCTCCAGGTACGTGGTGAATCAATGATTGAAGACGGAATAATGGATGGCGATCATGTAATTATCGAACAGGCGGAAGCGGCAAACAACGGTGAAATTGTTGTCGCACTACTCGATAACGGCATGGCTACCCTTAAAAGATTTTTCAGAGAAACGACAAGAATAAGGCTTGAACCGGCTAATGCCAAGATGCAACCAATTTTTGTTAAAAATGTGAGAATTCAAGGGCGTGTAGTCGGATTGGTAAGAAGATATCAGAACTAATCTACTTCTTGTATTTTTTTATGTGCCTGTAAATATAGGCAACCACAGCAATAATAATCAATCCTATAATTACAAATTGAAACTTACGGAAGAAAGGTTCCACTGCCGTCCAATTTTGGCCAAGTTTAAGGCCTAAATATGCCAATACCGCAGACCATAGAAGCGACCCTATAAACGTATATATTGCAAACTTTTTGGAGTCCATTTTGGAAATTCCGGCAGGAAGGGAAATGAATGTGCGAACAATCGGGAGTAGGCGAGACCCGAAAGTAATTCCTTGACCATACTTCTTAAACCACTTAAGTGCCGTATTAAAATCATCTTCATGGACAAGAAGCCATTTTCCCCACTTTCTAATTGATTTTCTAATCCACTGCTCCCCCATCGCTCTCCCCAACCAAAATGAAAGAAGTGAACCCGTTAAATTTCCTACAGTCCCAATAATAATCACAAACCATATATTAAGAACTCCCAGCCCGCACAAAAAACCTGCGAAAGTCATTGTCACTTCAGAAGGAATGGGGATCAGAGCAGATTCAGCTGTCATTAGTAGAAATACGGCAAAATACCCATACGAAGAAATAAATGATGTTAAATGCCCAACAAGAGACGTTGTAGTGTTCATTCCGGAAAATTATACAATCTAAGCCTTATTTTGTGAATCAAGTAAATTTCTACCCGTCATTGTTGAAGGAACTTCAAGACCTAGAATTTTTAAAACCGTTGGGGCAACATCGGCAAGTATTCCTGAACTAATTATTTGGGGGTTGTTTGCAACGGTTTTCGACAAAACTATAAAAGGCACGGGGCTGGAATTGTGTTCGGTATCGATTGTCCCTGTCGCCGTATCTATCATGACCTCAGCATTACCGTGGTCACCGGTTATTATCATTACCCCATCATTCGCAATTACCCAAGCACTTAATTTTCCAAGACATTCGTCAACAACATCGCATGCTTTAACCGCCGCGCCAATATTGCCGGTGTGTCCCACCATGTCCGCGTTAGCGTAATTAATCAAAATAAATTTATAATCCGGAGTTTCCTGAAGCCTCTTTAACAAGAATTCTGTCATAGGAATAGCGCTCATTTCAGGCATTAAATCGTAAGTTGCAACTTTTGGGGAAGGAACTATCAATCTGTCCTCTCCGTCAAACGCAATTTCCTGCTGTCCGTTAAAGTAGAACGTTACAAATCTTTCTTTTTCACTTTCGGCAACTCTCAACTGTCGATAGCCCGCCTCAGAAATCGCCCGCCCCAACGGCAACTGAACAACTTCGGGTGGAAACGCGACTTTTGCTCCGGCATCAACGATAGCTTTTTCGTATTCGGTCATAGAAACAAAAAATAAATTGGGTATTCTGGGTCCCCTTTCGAAAGGTTCCGACGGTGGCCCAAGCGAGGACGCCAAATGTGACTTCTGATATTTAACAAGATAGGGGTCAAAACCAGCAGTAAAATTAGCTTTAGTAAAGTCCTCAAAAACAAAGGCCCTAGAAAGTTGTCTAGGTCTATCAATTCTAAAATTGAAAAAAATGACCGAATCATTATCTTTGATTAACGAAAGCGGTTTCCCATCGCTACCTGCAATAAGACAGGGGTCGATAAATTCATCCGTTTTACCTTGAGAGTACGATAAATCTACAGCTTCTTCGGGAGTTTTAAATAAATTTCCGATACCTTTGGTCAACGCAAAATACGCCTTAGAAGTACGGTCCCAACGGTAATCTCTATCCATCGCCCAATACCTTCCCATTATGGATGCAATTTGCCCCACACCTTCCCTGGCAATAACCTGTTTCAATTGTTCTATGTAGGTTTTTGCCGATGTAGGAGGGGAATCTCTTCCGTCGGTAAAAACATGCAAAAATACGCGGTTAAACTCATGTTTCTTTGCAAGTTCGATAAGAGCATAAAGGTGTTCAATATTGCTATGTACTCCGCCCGCCCCAATCAAACCCATTAGGTGAAGATTACTATTATTAGTGCGTGCGTGGTCAATAGCTCCAATAAGAGCCTGATTTTGATAGAACGTGCCGTCAGCAATACTTAGGTTAATTCTTAATAAATCTTGATAAACGATTCGGCCCGCTCCAAGGTTAAGGTGCCCCGTTTCGGTATTCCCGACTTCCCCCCTGGGAAGCCCTACTGCTTCTCCCGAAGCTTCCAAAATAGTATGAGGGTACGATGCTGCAAATCTATCCATATTGGGTGTTTCAGCCTGTTTAATTGCGTTTCCAGGTCCCTCTGCAGCAACTCCCCAACCGTCAAGCACTACCAGCATGACAAATTTTGGAGGGTTATGATCCATTTTAAGTAATTCTTGAAAGCTCTGTCTCTATTGTGGAAAGACGGTTGTATTTGGCTACACGTTCACCTCTTGCAGGGGCGCCAAACTTAGCATAATCGGCGGAAATTCCAACACTAAAATCGGCAATAAAACTATCGTTCGTCTCTCCCGAACGGTGCGATGCAATAATGCGCCAACCTGCATCTCTTGCCATTTTAACAACCCTCAAGGTTTCCGTAACGGTACCTATCTGGTTAGGTTTAACCAATACCGCATTACAGGCTTTTTCCTTGATAGCCTTTTCCACGCGTTTAGGATTGGTTGCCAGTAGATCATCACCGACTATGGTTACACTCTGAGAAAGTTCTCCTGAGAGATTCTCCCAAGCATTCCAAGCATCCTCCTGATACGGATCTTCCAAAATAGCCAACTTATACTGATCACACAAGGATTTATAAAAATCAAGAAATTGACTGTCATCCATTCCCGAGGAACGGTCTTTTATTAAATATTCACCATCTTTATAAAAACTATTTGCCGCAACATCCAATCCCAAAAAGACATCTCTGCCGAGCGAATATTTAGTCTTTCGTATAGATTCGATGAATACTTCGAAAGCGTCGGAGTTTGTAAAGAGATTTGGAGCGTAACCTCCTTCATCTCCAACGGAATGGATCGCACCTCTATGGGCAAGGGTTTCACCGATTGTTAAATAAATTTCAACACCCATTTCAAGTCCATCCGAAAATTTTTTCGACGTTGCCGGTATAACCCAAAACTCCTGAAAATCCAGATTTCCGGCTCCATGCTTTCCACCGTTTATCATATTAAAAAGAGGTGTCGGCATCTTTACTGTTTGCGTAATTCCCGCTTTCGATGCTAAGCCGAAAACCCACGCGTATAGAGCTTGGCCCGTACTTACGGCACCGCTTTTTGTTACCACTTCCGAAACGGAAAGTATTGCATTCGCGCCATATTTTGACTTATTTTCGGTTCCGTCAATACTAATAAGCTTTCCGTCAATTTCAGCCTGATTGGTTGGGTCCATCCCAACTACCGCAGGTCCCAAAACCGAATTTACATTATTCACGGCCTTCAAAACTCCTAACCCAAGGTATCTATTAGAGTCTCCGTCTCTAAGCTCCAATGCCTCATGGGTACCGGTGGAAGTTCCTGCAGGAACTGAGGAAACGGAGATTTGCCCCGTGTCCAGAAGGCATGCAGTTTCAACCGTAGGAATACTTCTGGAATCCAATATTTCTCTAGCCCAAATATGTTTAATTTTACTCATAGACTTATATTTCTTTTTCCGCCTCAGCTATAACCCCACGAACTCTGTCTATCGTATCAGGGTTAATCGAGACACTTGTTATACCCCATCTTACCAGTTTTTTCACCAAATCTTCATACTCACTTGGTGCCTGACCGCAAATCGAACTGGTAACTCCCGCCTCAGAACATTTCCGTATAACCCGTCTTAGAGCCCATAAAACTGCAGGAGTCCTTTCGCTGAACTCTTGAGCAACTTCGGAGTTATCCCTATCCGTTCCTTCCATAAGCATTGTTAAATCATTGCTGCCGATAGAAACTCCGTCAATTCCAACTTTAATAAAATCTTCAATTTGAATAACATTAACGGGAATTTCAACCATCATCCAAAATTTAAATGAGGATTTTTCAAAAAGCCCTTCACTGGCAACCATTCTTCTAACCTTGGCAAGCTCTTCTGGAGATCTGACAAACGGAATCATCAAGTGTAAATTATCATATTTTTCTCTTACTGTTTTTATTGCCTGAAGTTCAAGATTAAAAACTTCGGGACTCGCAATATAGCGAAAAGCTCCTCTAAATCCGAGCATTGGGTTAGGTTCCACCGGCTCCCAGTATTTTCCTCCCAAAAGGCTCCTGTATTCATTTGTCTTAAAATCCGTTGCCCTGTATGTAACGGGCCTTGGATAAAAGGCTTTACAAAAGATCTCCAGATCATCAGACAATTTTTTAATAAACTTCCCCTGTTCTTTTCTTTTAATTGCTTCTTTTGGATGAATTCCGATGTTTGCGATCATAAACTCTGCCCTAAGTAGCCCTACGCCATCAACATTCTTTTTCGCAATCTCCTTGGCCCTCTCCGGCTCAGCCAAATTTACATAAACTTTAGTCGCGGTTTTTATATGATTATTTTTGGGTTTTTCTACAGGCTTTACCGTAGCAAACTGTGATTTAACAAAAGCCCCCATAAATATTTGGCCGGCCTCTCCATTAACCGTTACAATTTGCCCATCTTTAAGTTTTTTGGTTGCTTGCAGCGTACCGACAACACAGGGAATTCCCAACTCTCTCGAAACAATTGCCGCGTGTGAGGTCTGCCCGCCTTCATCGGTAATAATTGCAGCGGATTTCTTCATCGCCGGAACGTAATCCGGTGAGGTCATTGGAGCAACCATCACATCCCCTTTATTAATCTTATTAATCTCCTTCGGAGATTTTAGAATTTTAACAGGACCAGTTCCGATTCCGGGAGACGCGGGGCTTCCGGTAAGAATTGGAACTTCAGCAATCTTAACCTCCCCCAAGTCATGTTTCTCAATTTTTGTAGTTTCGGCAATGGTAGTAACCGGACGTGTCTGAACAATATACAACTTGCCTTTTTCCTTAGCCCACTCGGTATCCTGAGGAAAGTAATAATGTTTCTGGAGCCTATCTGAGAGCCTGGCTAAAGCAATAACTTCCTCATCTGTAATCTTTTGCCTACCACGAATCTTTGCGGGAACATCCACCTCCTTCGTTTTTCCTTCTACCTTTATAAGTTGGGTTACTTGGTCCGATATTTCTTTTGAAAGTATCGCAAAAGTATCTTTCTGAACAACATAAGTGTCAGGCACAACAGATCCTTGAACTATCATTTCTCCCAGCCCCCAAACCGATTCGATAATAATTCTATCTTTATCGTTTTTAACGGGATCAATTGAAAACATTACTCCGGAAACCTCAGACTGAATCATTTTCTGGACAATAACTGAAATCTTCACGCTCTCGTGAGGAACTTTATTTTCAACACGATAATAAATAGCGCGTGCCGTAAAAAGCGATGCCCAGCACTCCCTAACGGCATTCATCAGATTGGCCTCTCCTTTAATATCAAGCAAAGTTGCCTGTTGCCCGGCAAAACTTGCTGAAGGTAAATCTTCTGCGGTTGCAGATGACCTAACAGCAACAAGTGCCGATTTCATAAAACCGGAGAGTTTTTTATAAGCCGAAATTGTTTGTTGAGCAATATCGTCAGGAATTTTACCGGTTAAAATCATTTTTTGAATTTTGTTTGAAGCTTGATCAAGCTGGGCAGGATCGTTTACGTCGAGTGTTTTCAGAAGATTGTAAATTTTATTAATCAAATCGTTCTCTTTTAGAAATAAATCATATCCGGCAACTGTTATGGCAAATCCTGGCGGAACAGGAAAACCTGCTTGATAAATTTCACCAAGGTTTGCACCTTTTCCGCCGACAAGAGGTGTATCGTTTTTATCTATATCTTTGAAGAAAGCAATAATGGGCAGACTGGACATATAAACAGTATAAAACTAATGGACAGGTTGGGAAAGAGAGGATTTGAGTTTAAGAATCCATGGTTCGGGACCTGGGTCAACCCCATCCAACATCGAGATATAAAAACCAAGCCATGCCGAGTAGTGAGCTAGTTCCAGTGCTTGTCCAAACGCAGAGTCTGACTTAAGCAAATAGGTTCTACTCATAAGTCCCATTTCATTAAGAATTCCTTTTGTTATTTCGTATCGCTTACGCACTCGTTCATTATTAAATCCACTTTCAAAGAACAAATATTTATTTTTTAATACCGACTCTGGTTTTTGGAGAGCTTCTATCAAAACGTGATTAACCTCAGGAAAATCATAAAACTGGCTAAAGTTTCTGGAAATTTCGCACATTGCATTACGCCCCGCATTCAAAGCCCCAACAAGAGGTTTACCTCCAAAAAGTACTGGTACACTTCCGTATAGCCACTTAGCGGTATCTTTTACATCCCACGAATCCCTAATTTTAACCAAATTATCAATGGCCGAAGATGCAATCTCTCTTTTAATCGGTAAAACACCAATTTTAATTAAAGCGCCGGTTAAAGCTCCTAAAGAAACACCAAGCCCCGTCTTCGGAAAACCTGTAGGATTTGTATCTCCCGGGTTGATAATAACTCCCATGATAGTTTTTGATTTAATCATTTCACCGATTTTTCCCCCAGTGGTTACTCCTAAAACTCTTGAACCAATTTTTGAAGCGACATCAATAGCAGATAATGTTTCCTCAGTGTTACCCGAATAAGAGTTGGCGATAACTAAAGTATCTTCATTCACCCAGGCGGGAAGCCCGTAATCATTCCTTACTTCGAAGGGAAAATCAAGATCGTCCTCAAACACACCTTGGATAATCTTTGCTGCGTTGCTGCTTCCCCCCATTCCCGAAACAATCACGGACTTAGTAAAAATTTCAGGTATGTCTGCACCGGATGCCTGTTTCAATGAATCTTTAATTTGCTCGGGAAATAGAGCCAACGCTTTTTCAACTCCCATGGGGTCTAACTTTTTAAATTCTTCGGAATTATCTAAATTCATATAATATTATTTAACTCATTGTAAATTTTTTGATTGTTGCAAGCAACAACCGGATATTTCTTTGAATCTATAATCACTCCGGCCTCTTTAGCAATCAAATACCCCGGAAGAAAGTCGTGTCTATGTGGGGGATTACTCAAGTTAATATAAGCTTCCATTGCGCCGTCGCACAAAAAACATAACGCCAGACTAACACTCGCTTCACTTTCGACTCGGTAAACTTTATCAGCCACAAGCTTAATTTTTTTCCAGGAATCGTCATAATTTATAACCTTTCTGTTTTTTGTCGGTAAATAGAAATAAACGTACGATTTACTCAAATCGGTAATTCCTGAAAGTTGTGCGGGCAAGCCATTAATAAAAGCACCCAAGCCTCCAGCTGCACTATAAATTTTGCCAAAAGCCGGGCAATAAACCACAGACACTATCGGAATTTCCTTTTCGGTCAAGCAAATATTACAACTGTAGTTTGGAAGATTCCGGATATAAGCTTTTGTACCGTCTAATGGATCAATTATCCATTTGTATTTCGGATTCTTTATTATTTCCCCTTTTTCTTCGGAAAAAATTGAGTGATCGGGATAAGATTTCTGAATTTTATCTATAATAAATTTTTCCGAATCGATATCCGCGTTCGTTGCCACATCGCGTATATCTTTTTGCTTAACTATCTTCAAATTTTTCTGGTGCTCAAGAAGAATTTGCCCCGTATTCCTTGTCAAGTCCTCGGCAAATTTCCTAAGCGTAAGAAGATCCATAATTTCCACTAGCCTTTTACAAGTTCTATAAGCTTGTTTGTTAATTCAAGCCCACCCAAATTTTGTACTTCCTCAGTAAAGAAATCTGCTTTCAATTCTTTTGGTTCCGTAGAAACACCAATACCTGCCACGTCAATCATGCTCTGGTCGTTCGGGCCATTTGCAATCGCCATTGTTTGAGAAATATCAATTTTCAAATAATCAGTCAGGTGCTTCAATGCGGTTCCTTTATTTAATCTTTTTGGAGCAATATCAAACGCTTCACCATTCCAAATGGCATAAAATTCTCCTTCCGGATCATTCTTTTTTAAGACTTCGTAAACTTCCGGAATTTCAGAGTAGGCGTGTAAAGTGATAAGAAATTGTTTCGGCTCGAAGGCTCTAAAATCTTTTACTTTTCCCTCCAAAGCCTGCAAACCGACAAGAATATTTCTCATTTTCATAAGAGTGGCACTATCAAATTTTTCGTGCTGAATGAGCTCGCCGTTCAAAAGTGAAAAAATTCCGATTTCACTAATTAAAGCAACATTGTCCCAAAGGAGTTCCGAAAATACTTTCGTTAGGTACATTGAACTTCTACCGCTATTGATTGCTACAAAAAAATATTTTTTAAGTTCAATTAGCGCGTTCTTAATTTCATCACTCAAATTCGAAGTTTTTATTGTTAAAGTAGTATTTTCTGAAGTTTTAACTTCACTAATTTCAGTTCCCTTTTTTATAGTCACACCATCAACATCAAAACAAATTAATTTAATATTTTTTATGTCCTCCTTTGTTAGTTGGCTTATAGGTTTCATACTGGTTTATTGTAGATTTTTAATAATAAGTAGGTCAAGAGCAGAAAGCAAATCTGTTTTTGAGGTTTTGACCTTTATGTCTATATCCGCAAGCTTATCTATTAGGTTTTTTAATTCTTCTATCGTAAATTTGGAGGCCTGAGGTTTTAACTTCCCCACTCTCCAACTTGGATAGGGGATACTTAAGGCATCGACTTTCACCCAGTACAAATCTCTAAAAAGTTTTGCAATAAGGGTAAAAATAAATTCAGGCGGCTCCTTTTCTATTAACTTGTGAAATTGTTTTATACTTTTTTCTGAATTCCCAGGATAAAGTCCATCCAAAAAGTTCCATAAAATCACGGGCAATTTAAACTCCTCAACTTTTGTTTCCTTCGGTAAAGACTTCAAAATTCCTTGAGAAATATAACCTTCGTGGTAAATTATCAAATTTCCGGTTAGATCTTTTGATTTCTCACTCAACCACTGCAACCCTTTTTTATCAAGCCTTGTTATATCCCTGATAATAAAAAATCTCTCAGCACTAAATAAAGATGAGGTTCTTAACTGCTCCTGAATCGATAGTGAGCTACTATCAAGATATGAAACCTCCCAACTCCGTTGCTTTGCGACTTCAGTAAATTTGGACAATCTTTCGTACAATTTCTTCTCATCGTCACCGTGTAAAATTATTATCTTCATCTCATGTTCTCAAAATATCTGTCTATCAGCTCCTCAAGTTTTCCATGGAAACTTCCTTTACCGTGCCGTGTGTGAGGAAGTAGTGCCCCCGAAAAATTCTTTGGAATGTGGCTTATTTCATGAAGAAGAACCTTGTCCTGATCTCGCGGAGACAATTTATCAAAATAATGCGAAATTACCTCAACAATGTAAGCAGGCTCAATCTGTAAAGCGTTTTGCCATAATCTAGGTAAACCCCAAGTTCTGGCATAGGCCCGCGATTTGGAACCAACGGAACGATAAAAGAAGAGTCTTTCTCCCAAAAGGTAATCAAGATGAAGCTCGTCAATCAAACGAAGAACTCGGGCCCTTATATCAGGTGCCTCAACCCACTCAAATTTTAAATACTTTCGTTCCCTCCTTAACCGCCTCATTAGTCTTCAATCCTATCACAAGAAGCACTAATTCCATACTAGATTTTGTAGACTTCTGTTCCCTCTTTGACCGCTTCTCTTGCCTTAAGTCCTACCACATCTCCTTTCCCCGCGGTATCCTTCTTTTCGTGCTCAATTTGAATAGATTCAACCTTTTGTTCGAATAAATCTTCGCCACCTCGGACAAACTTTATACTATCACCCACCGAAATCGTTCCATCCAAGTCAATAATAGCAACGCCCAATTTGTCGTAATAGTGAGATACGTGTCCAACTTTAAACAGCTTTCTTCACCCCCTCTCGACCTTCCGTCAATTTAAAAGCATGAGTCAATGCAATTGCCAGCGCATCCGCCGCATTGTCAAAATGAGTTTTCTTATGTGCTTCACTTTTTACCCTACTTCCCAAAATAAGTCTTATATGCTGCTGAACTTCCTTTTTGTTTGCTCTTCCGTTTCCGGTTATCATCTTTTTAATCGTACCAGGCGAATATTCCTCTACGTGAACTTTTGCTTTCGAAGCAGCCAAAAGCATTACGCCTTGAGCCTGACCAACACCAATTACCGTTTTAGCATTGTTTGAAAAAAAAACTTTCTCAAAAACAAAAACATCAGGTTTATGCTTATTAATTAAACGGAGGGTTTCTTCAAATATAAAGTCCAGTCGGGTTTCTTTTAGAAGACTCTTATCAGTTTCAATAAGACCCCACGTTACAACTTCATTTCCCTTATCACCCAAGTTAACTAATCCAAAACCCGTAGTCGCCGTGCCGGGGTCCATACCCATTATTAACATTCCCTAGTCTAACACATTTACTTTCGACCTTTTCTGCCAGTCTTTTTGGAAATAAAAAATATATAAATAATATCTAAAATTCCCAAAGTATGAACCAGCAAGAAAACGACAAACCAGACTTTACTGTCATTTTTTGCGGCCCTCCACAGAGCCCAACCCATCCAGAATAGACTCCAAAGTGTCAAGGGAATTAACATGGCTCCCAGCCAACCTGCAGCCACTATGCCAGGAAATGCTAAACCCATTGGGTTTACATATGAATAGTTATACATCAGCTTTTATTCACCCCGCTTTCAAATAATTTTTCGACTTTCTCCCAATTCACCGTATTCCACCAAGCTTTTATATAATCCGCTCTCATATTTTTGTACTTGAGATAATATGCATGCTCCCAGACATCAAGAAGAAGTATTGGAGTTTTTCGCTCGCTTACAGGTGAATCCTGGTTGGGAGTATCTAAAATATCCAGCTTTCCATCCTTAATAACAAGCCATGCCCAACCGCTTCCAAAATGACTCACCCCGGCAGCCGAAAATTTTTCCTGAAAAGTAGGAAAGTCCCCGAAAGAATTTTCGATTGCTCCAAGTACTTTTCCTTTCGGTTCTCCACCTCCACCCGGTGTCATTACTTCCCAGAAAAGCGAGTGGTTTGCGTGTCCCCCACCATTATTTTTTACTTTGATCCTGATCTCTTCCGGTATCTTTTCTAAATCTCTAAGAATATCGTTTATGTCTAAATTTAATAAATCCTCGTGTCCACCCAACACGTCGTTAAGGTTTTTGACATATGTTGCATGGTGCCTGTCGTGATGAAAATGCATTGTCTCTTCGTCAATGAAAGGTTCGAGAGCTTTGTAATCGTAGGGAAGATCCGGCAGTGTAAACATTTTTGTAACTTTATTTAATTTAAATTATCTGAAGGTATTCGTCAAGACTCTGAAGTTTCGATCACCAATTTTATATTCTTTCCGGGTAAGAAGTTTTACCACAAAACCTCAGCCAGTTTTCCTTGAACGTTTGACGGCGGTTTTTTCCCCACTCTTTATTCTAGTCGCGGCATTTTTAAAAATCATCTCGACCTCCGTAGGAGCCTTGCCTCGTGTATAGTAAAGTTTAGCCCGGCGTATTCCTTCAACTCCCCTTTTAACAACAATAATTTTATCAATTGAAGGCAGATTTATTGGGAAAATTCTTTCAATTCCGATTCCCGCTTCTCCTGTCCTTCGCACAACAAAAGTCTTACCGGGGTTTCTACCGCGGATTCCTATCACCATTCCCTCAAAAATAGCCTCGCGTGACTTATCCGCTTCCTTTATTTTCTGAACAACACGGATCCTGTCACCCACTCCAAATTCAACTTCTTTGTGTGATATTTTCAGTGCCATACGGGGTATTGTACACTAAAACTGAGGTTAGCTTCAAGAAGGTTTGCTTTCGAGGATATCGGAGATTTCTTTCGCCAATGTTTCATTCCAGGCGATCTTAAAAGGCAGTCTCACTTTTTTACCGCCTTCAAACATAAGAAACGCGGTTTCTTCACCTAAACGATCTGTCAAAAGTGTCTTTAAACGCCTTAGCGAATTGATTTCGGTGTTTTTGGATATTTTAATAAATACCTCTCTATTTTTCTTTTCGTTTAAACTGGTCATTGTTTCAATGGATTCGGCAATTAGGGCAGGTATTTCGTCCCGGGTGTCGATTCTTCCTGAAATTAAAAGGGGCTGACCCTCCGCCCAAAAATCCCTTGTTTCTTTAAATATCTTTGGAAACACAACCACCTCAATAGTTCCGGTTCCGTCGTCAATTTTAACAAAAGCCATTTCAGCACCGGTCTTTTTAGTTACTATTACTCTAACTTCAGCAACAACCCCGGCAACCCTGACGGAATCAGTAGAAGTTTCAGCTCCCAATATTTCAAAAATCTTATGTGTAGATTGAAATTCAAGCGGCCCGATAATCTCACTTATAGGTTTTGCCGAAAGCGAAAAACCTAAAAGTTGGCGTTCCAATGACTGAATCTCATCATCGGAAAATTCTTCAATATTGGAAACCGTAATTACGGTCGCAGCCTCTGTCTTTTTAAGCACCCCTGTAGCAAAAAGGCCTTGTTGATTATCGTCATCCTTTGGACGCACCACTTTATCTTTTATGGAATCCATTGAAGAAAGAAGCGCTGCCCGACCCCCGAAGTTTGCCATAGCTCCAACTTTAATGAGGCTTTCCAAAACTTTTTTGTTAACCTTCCTTCCGTCCACCTTACCCAAAAAATCTGCAAAAGATACAAATTTTCCTTCACTCCGGGCTGCCAGTATTGCGGTAATTGCCGCTTCCCCCACATTTTTTATGGCTGACAGACCAAATCTAATTCCTTTACCACCAATCGAATCTTTATCTTTAACAATTGTAAAACCAACCTGGGACTCATTTATATCGGGAGCAAAAACTTTTATTCCCATCCTCCTGCACTCATTAATAGCTGCAGAAACTTTATCTTTATCATCCGATTCCGCAGTCATAAGAGCCGCCATGTATTCAACAGGATAATTGGCCTTCATGTAAGCAGTTTGGTAGGCAATCATTCCATAAGACGCAGCGTGGGCCTTGTTAAAACCGTAGGATTGGAAGGGTTCAAACAACTTCCAAAGGTTTTCCGCAAAAGTTTGCGTTTGACCGTTAGCAACAACACCTTTGATAAACTTTTCTTTTTGTGCAGCCATCTCTTCAGGAATCTTTTTTCCAACTGCTTTTCTAAATTTGTCGGCCTCCTCCCATGTGTAGCCTGCGAGGTCCAAGGCACAGAACAAAAGATCGTCCTGATAAACAATAAGGCCATAAGATTTACCTAAGAACTTTTCCATCCTCGGATCCAAATATTTAACCAGCTTCGGATTGTGTTTCCTTTTAATGTATTCGGGAATTTGCGAGATCGGGCCGGGTCTATATAGCGCCACCATCGCCATCAAATCCTCTATTTGAGTCGGTTTAAGCTCAGTAAGATATTTGGTCATTCCTGCACTAGCCAGTTGAAAAACTCCCATGGTTTCACCTTTAGCCAACATCTGGAACGTTTTTTTATCATCCAGTGGAATCTTGTGAAGATCGATGTCGATTCCGTAAGTTTTCTTTACTATGTCAACCGCCGCCCCCAAGATCGATAAATTTCTAATTCCGAGAATATCGAATTTAATAAGACCCACCTCTTCACAAGCATGCATTTCGTATTGGGTAATTATTTTTTCGCCCGATGGTTCGCGTTGAACAGGACTAAAATCGGTTATCTCTGTAGGAGCAACAACAACCCCCGCTGCATGCACAGAAACATGCCTCGCGTTTCCTTCAATTTGCATTGCCAGGTCCAGTACTTTCTTTGTATTGGGATCGGTATTATAAAGAGTTCTAAGTTCCAAAATTTCATCCATTGCTTTGGTGATTGTTATCGGAAATCCCTGTTTTGGAGGAGGAATCATTTTGGCAATTCTGTCACCTGTTGAATACGGGTAGCCCAAAACTCTGGCAACATCACGTACCGCGGCCCGGCTTAGCATCCTTCCGAAAGTGCAAACCTGAGCAACTTTTTCTTTTCCATAAGTTTTTGTAATATAACCAATAATTTCGTCCCTCCTGTCGTCCGCAACATCAAAATCAATATCAGGGGGGCTTGGTCTATAGGGATTTAAAAATCTTTCAAAAGGCAAATAATATGTAAGGGGGTTCACTGTGGTTATTCCCAGAACGTATGAAACGAGGCTTCCTGCGGCAGAACCCCTGGTATTTGTAATAATTCCCTGCGAGTTTGTCCAGTTGGCCAAATCTCTGACAATTAGAAAATAAGGAGAATATCCCTTTTTAATTATGATGTCGAGTTCGTAATTCAAACGTTCATTTGTTTTCTTGTCTGCTTTTGGCACTTTAACCTTAAGCCCATCTTCCGCCAATTTTTTTAGCTGCTCATCAGCCGTGACCCCTTTGGGTAACGGAAACTTCGGAAAGCTCCAGGCACCAAGCTTTACCTCCAAATTACACTTTTTCGCAATCTTTACCGTATTTTCCAGTGCATCAGGAACATCAAGGAATAGTTTTTGCATTTCGTCGGGACTTTTTATATAAAATTCCTGAGCATCAATGTAGCGCATTCGTTTTGTGTCGGTTATAATTTTGCCTGTTGCAATACAAACCAAAACATCCTGAGCTAACGCGTCTTCCTGTTTAATATAATGGGTATCGTTCGTAGCAATAACCGGTATTCCAAGCTCTCTACTAATCTTAAGGATTCCTTGATTCCATTTCTTCTCGTTATCCTCCATTTCTATAAGGGAAGTTTTTATTTCCGGTTCTTTGGCTTTCTCAACCCACTTTCCGAATTCATGCCTTTGGAGTTCGAGATAATAATCTTCTCCAAAAACACTTGAATACCATTGAACCGTCTTTTTGGCTTTCGCAAATTCGTCATGGATTATTGCCTGACCAACCTCACCCAGAGGACAGGCAGATGTACAAATCAATCCCCTTGAATATTTTTCAAGAGTCTCTCTATCAAACCTCGCACGGTAATAATAACCATCAAGGTGAGCAATAGAAGAAAGCTTCATAAGGTTTTGGTAGCCTTCGTTATTTTTAGCCAAAAGCAAAAGGTGAAAATTTTGAAGTTCACCCCGGGCCGGTCTATCGGTTAATTTTCCAGAAGTAATATAACCTTCCATCCCCAAAATCGGCTTCACTCCCTGTTTTATCGCTTCTTTATAAAACTCGATCTCCCCATACATCACACCGTGATCGGTAATGGCGAGTGAATCCATCTCGTTTTCTTTAACGTGGTTCAAAAGCTTCTTGATGTTACTGAGTCCATCAAGAAGTGAATATTCCGTGTGGACATGAAGATGAACAAATTTAGCCATTATTTTTAAGATTCTGTAACAAAACTTTCCAATGCATTCCCTTGGGCATCTGCCAACAAGCCTCTTGAGTGTTCTGTTTTAATATCTTTTGCTTTCTGGGTAACATTATCAAGTAACGGATTGACTTTCGTCTTCCACAACTTTAATAAATTTTCCTGGTCCTCGATATTCAAAGTCGAATTTCCTGTTAGTCTCATTAAATCTTCTCGTGACAAAATCAACCCCCCCATACTTGTGGTCATCATCCCCAAATCATCCCAATCAAATTTTTTGTTCAACTCCGGAAGTCTCAGGGCATGATTAACCCGATCTGGATTTTCCTTAGCTATTTTGTCAAATGCATCTTTATCTAACGCTCTTCTACTCCAATGCAATTTTTTACCCACCTCGAGCAACCTTGAAATTAAAGGATGTTTATAATTCCAACCAAAGTCCTGTCTTTTTACTCTAGTTATCACTACAAAATCATCTCCGCCCAACCGCCCAACAACCGCATCAGATCTAACAGCACCTTCATGCTTCTTATCTCCCCTAATTAAAACTGCTAATTCTTTAAGACATTCATCCCCGACAGCCCAAGTAAATAAATCGTCATAGGCCTTAAAGTACCGTATATCAGTTTTTAACACCAAAAGTGATTCTGAAGGATCCTTGTCTCTAAAAACCTCATTAATTAGTCTTCCAAGACCGATGGAAATCCCTTTTTCATTAGCAACCCCGGTTAATGGGTCCCTTGCGCTTTCTCTTTCCAGTCTTGCCCTTACCTCGTTGCCAGACAAAGTGTTCTCAGCCGATATACTTTTACCACTCAGGAAGGATGTTCCTTCTTTGTCTATGGCAATTTCGGTGTTACTTATTTCGGCACCCCGCTTAATATCTTCAAAATCGGTTTCCTGACTTGAGTTATCTGCCATTTAATTTACCCAAAAGTCGCGTTTGTAATTCTTTAACATTTCCTTTCCCTTTTAATTTTTTCTGTACCATTCCAATCAAAAATCCGATTACTTCACCTTTACCTTTTTTATAATCCTCAACTGCTTTCTGATTCTCTCCCAAAACTTCCGCTATAGCAACATCAGTTTCTCCCTGAGCGGCATATGCAACACTTGTTAATTCCAACACCTTCCTGATAAGTCCCGCGGGTTCGGGAAAATCCACATCGAGTTTTTTATTTATCATTAAATCGGCAACCATCTTGGGAGAAATATTCTCTTTCGTTGCTAATTTAACTGCATCTTCAAAATATTTCGCTCTTTCGATGTCAGAAACCAAAATCTCCGTATAATCTTCAGGCAATTTATATTCTTCTATAAATCTAACCCTTTTGTCCTTTGGCAATTCCGGTAAAGAACTCTGAAGTTTTTCAATTTCGTCATTGGTGAATCTCATGGGAGGAATGTCAGGTTCGGGGAAATATCTATAATCTTTTGCCTCTTCCTTGCTTCTTTGTAAATACGTTGTCTGTTTTACTTCATCGTAACCTCGCGTTTCGTCATATACTTTTTCTCCCTTAAGGAGAATTTCTGTTTGTCTTGCAATCTCTGCGTTAATTGCTTTTTCTAAAAATTTGAAAGAATTGATATTTTTTAGCTCAACTTTGTAATCCGGAAGTTCTCCGTCTGAAGAAAGCGAAATATTTGCTTCAAGCCTCATTGAACCTTTCTCCATATCAGCATTACTGATTTCCAAATATCTGGCGACTATTTGAACTTCCTTCAGAAAATCAACTACGGATTTAACATCATGGAAGTCGGGTTCCGTTACCATTTCCATAAGCGGAACCGAGCTGCGATTAAAATCAATTAACGAAGATTTTTCCCCATCCACCGTTTCATGAACCAGCTTTCCGGTGTCCTCCTCCAGATGAACCCTTCTTAATTTCTTATCCTCAAAATTTCCACCAACGCAAAGCGGCAAATCATATTGTGAAATTTGATAACTCTTGGGTAAATCGGGATAAAAATAGTGTTTTCTATCAAATTTACTGAATCTATTTATGCGGGAACCGAAAGCCAAGCCAAATTTTATTACGTCGATAACAGCCTCCCTGTTTGCAAAAGGAAGTGCACCAGGTAGACCCAAACAAACCGGACAAACCTGAGTATTCGGTTTCTTGCCGAAGTGGTCGGCGGGGCATGAACAAAACATTTTGCTTTTCGTAGAAAGCTCAATGTGTACTTCAAGTCCGATAATAGGAATCAAGTTATTAGCCATTTCTATAAACTACCCTCCCAAAAAACTGTCACCGAACCTCCGGGAAATAAAGAACAACGTAATTGAAAACAAAGATAAAATCAAAAGCAGCACTCTAATACCCAAGATTTCTACAATTGATCCGGAAAATATAACTGGAACAACTGATGCAATAGTCACAAGAAACCAAAAATTGCCGAAAACCCTGCCCCTTAGGTTTTCCGGAGTTGACTCCTGTAAAAAGGTCTGCGACGGCACTACAATTCCGACAAAGCTAAACCCTATTATAAGAACCGCAAAAAAGGAAAGGATTACTCTAACCCAATAAGAAAACAAAGGAATTACAAATGTGAGTAGCAAAATCGTAATTCCCGCTGTAAGAAGCGCAGCATCCACAACTTGTTTTTTCCTGATTCTCATTTTCAATATTCTCGGCATTGTCAGGGCACCAGTAATAGCCCCTATCCCAGCCGGAACTAAAATATAAATTCCTGCAGTCGTAAGCGGAATTAAAAGAATTTCCTTGGCTACTGCGGGAACTTGCACTATAGTAACTTGTAACGCAACTTCAAAACCGATTAGAAGCAGGAAAGGAGTCAAAACCTTCCTTTCTCCTTTTATAAATTCGTAACCGTTACTGATATGTTTAAAAAATCCTATGACTGCAGTTTCAAATTTCTTTGGAATTGTATTGTTGGGTGACAAATGGGGCAGGAAAAGAGTACTCACAAAAGCAATGAATAGGAAAAATGAACAAACAAAAAGTGTATTGTTAAAACCTAAAAGTCCCAGCATCAAACCCGCAACCGCAAAACCTAAAACAATGGCACCTTGTTGTGTTAAAAAGAAAAGGCTATTACCGTGCGCCAGATTTTCTTTATGAAGTACCGACGGCATTGTAGCGGCCTCCGAGGGAACATAAAATTGATTAATCAAAGAATAAATAAAGACCACCTCATAAAGGAGAAAAATATTCTGCTTAGAAGCCAGCCCGTAAAGAAGAATTGTAACTGATTGCAGTAAATTAGTAATAACAAGCATTTTTCTTCTATCTACGAGGTCGACGGTTGCGGAAGCAAATGGCCCAATAAGCATGGCAGGGAGCGAATATGCAACCCAAAGAAATGAAGTTGAAATTGCTGAGCCTGTGACCTCAAACAATCTAATAAGAAAAACAAAATTCATAATATTTATTGTCAGCTGGGAGAAAATTTGGGAAATCCAAATATATAAAAAGTTTTTATTTTCCAAAACCGGTTTAAATTCTTTCAACATCTTATTTAAATGCTAACTTTGGTTGATAACTCGTAATTTCCTGATACATATTTCCAAGAGCAAAAAGAGTATTCTCGGAAAAACGCGGGCCCAGAATCTGAAACCCTAAAGGAAGACCGGATTGATTAAATCCTGACGGAACCGCAAGCCCGGGAATTCCTACTAAATTCGCTGAGGCCGTATAAATATCGGCAAGATACATTTTTAAGGGATCCGAGGCTTTTTCTCCAAGTTTAAATGCCGCAGTAGGAGAAACCGGTGCTATCAGTGCGTCAACTTTTTCAAAAACTTTATCAAAATCGCCTATCATTTTAGACCTGACTTTCTGGGCTTTAAGATAATACGCATCATAATATCCCGCCGAAAGAACGTAGGTACCGAGCATTATTCTTCTTTTTGCTTCCGCTCCGAAGCTGTCTCTACTGTTTCCGTATCTGATTCCGTCATATCTCCCCAAATTCGATGAAACTTCGGCCGGCTGCACTATGTAATAAACCGAAATCGCATACTTTGTGTTTGGCAATGTAACATCGACGATCTTAACTCCCTTACTTCTGAAGACCTTAACAACTTCCAAAACAGATTCTTCAACCTCCCTGTCAAGTCCGCCCAAAAAATATTCTTTTGGAATACCTATTTTTAATTTATCTTTGGGTTTTTGATCGTTAGCGTTCTTTACGGTTGAATCAAATCCGTCTTCTCCTTTTGTGACATCAAAAATTGTCTCGACATCGGAAACCGTGTGACCAAAACAGCCGATACTGTCAAGGGATGAGGCCATTGCAATAACTCCGTATCTAGAAACGGCTCCGTAAGTTGGTTTAAGTCCAGTAACCCCACAAAAATTAGCCGGTTGCCGAATAGAACCTCCCGTATCGGTCCCTGAAGCTATCAAGCTCATTCCGGAGGCAACTGCCGTTGCGGATCCGCTCGATGAACCACCTGGAACATATTCCTTATTCCAGGGGTTTAGAGTCGGACCAAAATCTGAATTCTCACCGCTTGCACCATGTGCCCAAGCGTCACAGTTTGTTTTTCCGATCATTATTGCACCGGCTTTTTTGTCCCGTTCAACAACAGTGGCGGAATATTCAGGAATAAATGATTCCAACACTTTTGAAGACGCCGTGGTTCTTATACCCTTCGTCATAAACAAATCTTTATGTGCAATCACCGAACCCAGAAGCGGATACTGATCTTTTGAGATTCCTGTCTCGACTAATTTATCAACTTCCTTTGCCTCCTTATAAGCAACCTCATCAGATATTGTCAAAAAAGCATTTAAACCTTTGAATTCGTCTATTCGTTCCAAATATTTATCAACAAGTTCGACTGCAGAAAACTTTTTATCAAGAAGACCTTTTCTTGTTTCTTTTATTGTCAGGGGTGTTTCCATTTTACTTGTCTGTTCTTTCGGAAAGAATCGCTTTAACTTTAAAATATCCGTTATATGTTTTTTCGCTTCCTGCGACTGCCTCATCTTGATTTAAACAATTTTCTCCTTTTATCACGTCTTGCCTAAAAACATTTTCAAGACCCGTTGTCTGACTTGTTGGCTCAACATCATTCGTATCAATCTCGGAGAGTTCGCTAAAGTAATTGATAACGGGGGCCAGTTGCTCAGTATATTTATTTATTTCTTTCTCGGAAATATCAAGCTTTGCCAACTTTGCGACATGTAAAACATCAACTTTTGTGAGCTTTGCCATATCTGTAATAATAAATCCTTCGAGGCTTTTTCACAAGAAGTCAGATCATATTTTCGAGAGCCTTAATCCTATCCGGAATTGGCGGATGTGTATTAAAAAGATTCGCAAACCAACCAACACTTCCGTGTCCTTTCTGCTTAAAAGGGTTACTGATGTAAAGATGTGCCGTTGCCTTGTTGGCCGTATGTAACACATTAGGATCAGACGAAATCTTTTTAAGAGCTGAAATAAGACCATTCGGTTGTCTGGTTATTTCTACAGAACCAGCATCAGCGGCATATTCACGCCTCCTTGAAATTGCCAACTGTATTAACGATCCTACAATCGGAGAAAGAATTGCAAAAATAATCCCCAAAATTAAAAAGATCGAACCAACACTATCTCTATCATTACCTCTTCTACCGCCAAACCAGGTCATCCTGATAAGCCAATCACCAAGAAGTGCAACAAGCCCGACCATTACGGCGACTACCGCCATGAGCCTAGTGTCGTAACTTTTTACATGGGTCATTTCATGACCAATTACCCCTTCAAGTTCGGTCCTATTTAGTTTTGAAAGAAGTCCGGTTGTCGCACAAATTGCTGCATGCTTGGGATCACGCCCTGTGGCAAAAGCATTGGGGGCAGGGTCATCGATAACATAAAGCTTCGGCATTGGAACTCCCGCTCCTATAGCTATGTTTTCGGCTACAGTATAAAAAAGGAAATCCGCCTTACGATTGGCAGGACGCGCACCGGATATCCCCAGCACAATTTTGTCCGAATAATAATAGCCGACAAAACTCGAGACCCCGGAAATTATTAAGGCCAAGCCAACAAAACCTAATCCTCCGGGCTGATAACCGAGATAAATTCCTATTGCATTAGTTAAAATGTAAGCCGCAACAAAAACAAACACAATGAAAAGCGCAATAATTATTGCGCTTTTCCACTTGTTGGCAGTTTGAACCTCGTAAATGTTTTTCACAGATTCACTTTGGGCGTTTTCATTTCCTCTTCAGTCACCTTCATCTCAGCTCCATCTGCGGGTGTTTCAAGCCCCACAAGTTTTTCAAAATGGAACATTCCTGCAATTACATTACTTGGAAACGAAACCAGCCTGACATTATACTCGGCAGTCAAATCAATTAAAAGACGCCTGGCATACATTACTTTATCCGAGGTATCCCTAAGTTCATCCATCAAATTTGTAACAACCTCTGCTCCTTTTAGTTCAGGGTTGCTTTCAACAACCACCTGAATTTTAGGTAAAACATCCGAAAGCATTTTGCCTGCGTCGGCCATTTTCTTTAAATTTCCTGAATCCACTGCCGACGAAATTGCGCGTCTTGCAGCCGTAAGTTCATCGTATATTCCTTTTTCGTGTTTTAGATAACCTTTTGCAGAAGCTTCCAGATTCGGTATAAGTTCTGCTTGTCTTTTGAGCTGATTTCCGATTTCCTGAATTGAAGCTCCGACTCTTGTTTTTGTAGAAACAAAAAAGTTATAGATAGAAACGACCCAAAGAATAAGTATTAAAATAATTCCCAAAAAAATATAAATCATAATTTAATCACCACCTTTCAGTAATTTCTCAAATTCAACCAAACTTCGCGTATTGATTATATCATTGTCGGTTGCCCACCCACGCCGTGCCACAGAAACTCCAAACATCATATTATTCAACCCGTCTTTGTGATGCGCATCGGTTCCGAACGTAAGTTTCACACCAATTTTCACCGCTTCCCTTACCAATGTATCAGGAAGATCCAATCGCATCGGATCACAGTTAATTTCAATCCATTTATCATTTTTTAGGCAAAATTCAAAAATTTCCGGCCAATTTAATTCAACCCCTTCTCTTTCATTTAATTTCCTTGCGGTCGGGTGAGCGAATATTCTCGCTTTGGGCTGAGATAGTGCTGAAAGAACTCTTTTCGTCATGTTGCTGCGCTCTAAATCAAAACTTGAGTGAATTGACACGAGAGCGAAGTCCAAAAGATCAAAACCCGAGTCGGGAACTGGAAGCTTACCGTTAGGCAGAATATCAATTTCGAGGCAGTTAAACACTCTTCGAATATATTTTGTGTTCTTTTTTGATAATGAGTAATTTAATTCGTCAATCTTTTCACGCTTCCTTTTTAAAATTTCCACAATTTGTTTTTCGTCGTGACCTTTCTGACTGGGATTGTGTTCTGTGAAAGCTAGATATTCATAATGAAGCTCCTCGGCTTTTCTAATTATTTCTTCCATACTGCTTTCACCCAGATCGTGACTGGTTTCAATATCAAAACTTGAGTGTATTTGAAGATCGGCTTTTATATCTTTTAACTCAACAAGTTTTGGAATTTTTTTTTCGCGGGCAGCTTCAATTTCACCTGTATCTTCTCTAAGCTCAGGAGGAATATAATCAAGGCCGAGGAATTTATAAAAACTTTTTTCATCGGAAAACTTCTTAACCTGGCCGGTTGATTGATTTTTTACTCCATGCTCCGATAAGGACAAGCCTTTCTTCAATGCATACTCTCTTAAGGCAATGTTATGATGTTTTGAACCTGTGAAATGTTGAAGAAGAGAGCCGTAAGACTCTGGTGGCTGAGTCATCAAATCAACTTGTACATTACCCGGAAGCAAAATCGATGAAGTATAATCCCCCTTTTCGATAGTTTTAACCGACTTTGGATATTTAGTAAAATAATCGAGAACTTCAGGCGCATTTTCAGTTGCAACCGATAAATCTATATCTCCTATTGTCGAAGCTTGACGTCTAAGACTGCCCAGCGTGTCTATACGATTTACGGCCTTATCTTTAATTAAGTAATCCATCAACTCCGATGCAATCATTGCCGCATAAGGTAATAAATGGCGTTTACCTTTCTTTTCCTTAGCTTCAACTTCTTTGAGTTTCTCGTCTACTTCCTTTTGTGAACCTTCTTTAATCATTTTCATAGCCGTTTTAATACCAATTCCCGGAAGTTCCATTAACTTAAAAGCTTCTTTAGGAATCCCTTTCATCAGGCTTCCAAAATGCTTTGATCTTCCCGTACGGAAAAGTTCATCTAAATGCTCAGCGATGCCCGGACCGACTCCAGGAACCTCCTCAAGCTTCTTATCGTCCCACAAGTCTTTAAGTTCGCTTGTAGCATGCTCTACCGCGTCTGCGGCCCTTTCATAAGCAATTATCTGGAATTTATACTTGTTCTGATCTTTATATTGATAGGCAGAAGCTACATCCCTGAGAAGTTCTGCTATTTGAAGGTTTGTTAACTCTTTACGGGTGGGCATGCAATTATTATATATCAGGTTTCGATAGTTTTGCCTTACTATCTAGGAACTCCCGTTAAGACAAAATAAGGCTTGGGTGGAATTTCTCCGGGATTAGCAAGGTGTTTTCTGACCAGTTCAGAAATATGTACCGATTCAGGTACATATTTAGAAGTTATAAATTGCCACGCATCGGAATCTTTTATCCGTTCGGGTAATTCCCCTAACTTATATCCGTCTATTGGAATCGTCTCGTTTCCCGCAAGCAGATACCTTGCTAAGGTGTCCCCTTCCTGAACTAAAACCATCTCCGCAGGAGTCTCCTGCTTGCCCATAGTGATTATCCTGCGCGTCGGATTCAGTTGCTCGTAATCGCGAATGGCATTCTCTTTGCTTTCAAACAAAGTGTCGATTTGGAGAATCCATTCCATAAAAGAATTCTAACACCCGAATCAACAGATTTTTTTACTAAAAACTGGCTTAATTTAGCCCCAATTGATATAATTACACCGTAATAAATTTGGGGTCGTAGCTCAACCTGGTTAGAGCGTCTCCCTGTCACGGAGAAGGTTGCGAGTTCGAGTCTCGTCGACCCCGCCAATATTCCCCTTGACTTCAATCACTTCTTCATTTACATTCAGGCTACTTCTGCCCGAAAGAATCGGGGTGAATATATTTGAAATTTGATCTTAAAAAGTTCCTCAAACAGTTAAAGCTAAATGAAGAAAGTATCAGCATGGTACTCGGAGCGATTGTTATCGTTATTGTGGGAATTCTAATTGTTAATTATTTTAAAGATAAAGGAACGGGGGTAATTCCGGCAACTTCTTCCCAGACAAGCACGAGAGAGCATGTCGTAGTAAAAGGAGACACCCTTTGGTCTATTGCAGAAGACTCTTTTGGATCCGGATACAACTGGGTAGATATAAAAAGTGCAAACAATCTTAAAACAGAAACTATCGAGGTAGGGCAAAAATTAATAATTCCGGATGTTGCTCCGAAACAGCCTACTTCAACAAAGACGGTGTCAACCATTATATCGGTTCAACCGATTACCAGTAGTAGTTACACTGTCGTAAAAGGTGACAATCTTTGGAAAATTGCGGTTAGAGCATATGGTGACGGTTATAAATGGGTCGAAATCGCCAAAACAAATAATCTCAAAAATCCCAATCTGATTTTCTCAGGGAACGTGCTGGTCTTGCCGCGCTGAATGATATAATGTACCCGTACGTATTTGATATGCGGGTATAGTTCACCGGTAGAATGCGTCCTTCCCAAGGACGAGAAGTGGGTTCGATTCCCATTACCCGCTCACGATGGCTCTTTCTTGAAAAGTCTTCTAAGCTCAGCTTTTGCTTCATCCAAAATTTTTAACCGCCTTGGTGGCAAGTTCTTCCCCGCACGGTTAATATAAAAATTCAACATACTCATAGCTGATTGAAACGGAGCGGCTTTACGTCGTACCGAGTTTTCGGCCGATTCCTTGAGCGATCTTGCAATCTCTTTCGGATTACTCCAGGTGAATACCCCTTCTTCAAGATCCAAGGCAAAACTATTTTTTGTAACTTTATCCGACCATTTCTCTTTTTTTAACATTGTCTTAAAGTTATATACTTAATTATGATTGTAAAACGTAAAAATGGTTATTACGTGATATCTAAGCTTTCGCATAAACATTTAGGTGGTCCTTATAAAAAACGTGAGGACGCGCTTAAACGTTTGCGGCAGGTGGAATACTTCAAGCGCATTGGAAAATAAATTGCCACCTTATGTTACTATTATGTTACCATTATTCTCATGGAACTAAAACTTATTGAAAAAAGAGATGAAACTAAAGGAACTAAATCATTTTTCTGGCAACCCGAAAAGCCCGTTAACTGGTTTGCAGGACAGTACTACTATTTTACAATCCCTGTAATGAAATATCCTGACCCGAGGGGAAACACAAGACATTTTACAATCTCCGCCTCGCCCACCGAAGGAAACATTCTGAGACTTACCACAAGGATACGTGAAGAATCAGGTTATAAAAAGACATTAGATGAGCTCACAATCGGATCCGAGATTGAAGGGGAAGGCCCAAACGGCACTTTTATTCTCGATGAAACTTCCGATAAATCAAATATTTTTATCGCAGGAGGAATCGGAATAACTCCTTTCAGAAGCATTATCAAGTATGTTGTTGATAAAAACTTAACGACCCCAATTCATCTCATTTACTCCAACTCAGTTCCCGAAGAAATCACTTTCAGAAAAGAACTTGAAGATTGGTCAAAGACACATCTCAATATCAAGGTAGATATTACAATCAGTCATCCGGAAGAGTCCAAAGAACCATGGACCGGATTAACCGGAAGGATTGATGAAAACTTAATAAATAAACTTGTTCATGATACCGAAAATCCTATATTTTGGGTTTGCGGGCCACCCGCGATGACCGATGCAATCGAACAAGTTCTTGGTAAAATAAAGATCACTTCAGACAGGATCCGTTCAGAAAAATTCACCGGCTACTAGAGTGTAAATCTGCCGTTTTTATAAATAACAATTTCCGTTCCGTCGGATAATTTAGCGGTAACGGTTCTATCTGTGGTAGAAATTATATCCGTATGGACCGGGGAATCGTTATACCCCATCTTTAACCATTCAATTTTTGTAACTCTGGGTATGTCCCCGGGATACGATTCTTTATAAGCATTACCAAGCGCTAAGTGCGTATTACCGAATCTCCCACCGATATTTTCGTCAAAAAGTGTTTCGCCCATAAAATGACTTATATTTGAAAACCGGTTGTCGGTTAATGAAAATTCCCCAACCATATCTGCACCTTTTGTAGCAATCATTTGTCCTAAAAGCTCTTTTCCGGCTGAAGCTTCAAAGTTCACAACTCTGCCTTCCTTAAACTCAAGTTTTATGTCTCGAGTAACATTTCCGTATCTATACAATGGTTCGCTAAAAGATATTAACCCTTCTGTCTTTGTTCTATCGGGACTAATGAATATTTCGAAACTGGGAATATTCCTGCCGTCTCCCCCCAACCAGGTCCTATTTTTATCAATTCCGATAACCAAATCCGTCTCGGGCGCTGTGATGTGAAGATTTCTTATATCAAGACTGTTTAATTTTCCTCGCAGTCTTTTAATTTCTCCAAATGTTTCTTTCCATTTTATAATCGGATCGGAACTGTCCAAATAACATCCTTTAATAATTTGCCCCCAATAATCTTCGAGATCCATCCCGACGTCTTTTGCCAAAGCCGGGGTTCCATATAGACCTATTGTCCAAGTTAATTTCCCCCGATTTTCTTTTTCATCCCGCCATTCGTAATACAAATTCTGCGCAACCCCCCTTTTCATTATCTTCCCGGGATCCACACCCTTAAGCTCATACTTGTCAGTATCCGCAATTATCATTACAACATGATCCATCTGGTCAATTTCACCGCGGATATACTTTTTCGGGAAAAAATTTATTTGGTCATCACTTGCCCACTCATAGAATTCTTTTGAATAACCGTCGGGTATAAATTCAGTGATCGGAAACGCTCCGGCCTGAAGGACAACTCGTCTTAAAGAAAAAAGAAGAGGCTTGGCGGCCTCGGGAACCTGCAAAAAAACAACTTCGCCTTTTTTAACACCATATCCACCACCAAGAGCAAAATTAATTAAAACCTGAGCATATTTATCCAGTATTTTTCTATCAGGAATATACACGTACTTATTATATCGCACTCAGTCTCAGGTGGTATAATTACGTTTGTCGCCGAGGTAGCTCAGTTGGTAGAGCGGCGGTATCGTAAACCGCAGGTCGTGGGTTCGATCCCCACTCTCGGCTCCAATAAAAATGAGACGTCAATATTCCAGACTCGTAGGGGTGGAGGAAAAAAGAAACACCAGAAGTGCCATATTTTTTATTGTTTTAACTGTGGCATTTCTATCCCTGATTTATTTTGCCGGAATTCCATTAATAGGCAAGTTTACAGTCTTTGTTTCAAGCCTGCGCGGCGGGTCTAAAGCTATCCAGCAAACCGACACAACTCCACCGGCCCCTCCAACTTTTAATAACTTCCCCACATTTACTAACCAACAAAACGCTTCAGTTTCAGGAACAACTGAACCCGGAGCGACCGTAAAGCTAACCTTAAACGGCACCACACAAGAATCTGTGGCGGATAAAGATGGAATATTTTCCTTCAATCTCCAACTCCAAAACGGCGTTAACTCACTCTCCGCAATTTCAGTAGACCAAGCGGGAAATCAAAGTTTGCAAACACAAAATTTCCAGATAACTTTCGATAATAAACCTCCGAATCTCACAATAAATTCTCCCTCGGATGGAGCCGGTTTCTTTGGATCCAATCAAATTCAGGTTACAATTCAGGGCAAAACCGATGCGGGTGCCCAAATCACAATAAACGGCCGTATTGTGTCGGTTGATGATAGCGGTAATTTCCAATACACAACAACCTTAAATAGCGGAGCCAATCCTTTCGCCGTAATATCCACGGATCAGGCGGGAAACACTACGGAGAAAGACATCACTCTTAACTTCACTCCTTAAGTGAAACCGCAAGCAGAATAACGATATAACCCATTATCCACGGGTAAAAAATGGAATTGGAAAAAAGACTGTGTATAAGAAGCGCCATAAATGAAACAATAAAAATTTTAGATTCTACCGACCTGCTAAGGGAACTTCCGATTTTTCTAATCAAATCCAAAAAAATCATAAACCCGACAGCCCCCGTTGTTGTCAGAACAAAAAGCAAGCTTGAATCTGATCCGGAACAGGAATGTGAGGAAAAGTCTTGAAAACCGATAAATTTTTGGTAGGCGAGGCACA
Source organism: Candidatus Microgenomates bacterium (assembly GCA_049519355.1). Classification (GTDB taxonomy): domain Bacteria; phylum Patescibacteriota; class Microgenomatia; order UBA8517; family UBA8517; genus JBEKQV01. The sequence continues at coordinate 118,744 of JBEKQV010000002.1, forward strand.
TATTGTCATAACCGATCCCAAAAACTGGGGAAGCCGAAAATATTTTTAAGGTTAATCTATAATCCACTAATCGCGCTATAACGGAAAAACTCCTAAAAAGCTCTATGCTGTGATTTCTGGCTGTAGGAAGAAGAAGAACAATTACAACAAGACCTAAAATCAATAACAGTAGTTTCTTAAACTTCTTCTCAATATAAATTATTGCCAAAATGGCAACCGCAAAGGCCAGATAGCTTGCTCTGGAATATGTAAATGCAAGTGAGACAAAAAGGAATGCCGCAATCAAAATGTTTTTCCAGTCCCGCTTATTAATGTACCTATATATGGATATCACAAGCCCAAACACCAAAATAAGACCTAAAAACGTCGGGTCAAGAAACGTTCCCACAAGCCTAAACAAATGCATGTCCCATCCCCAAACAAAGAAGGGTTTGATATCAGGAAAAGTGAAAAACTGAATCCAACCAAAAACAGCCGAAACAACCGAAATTCCCAAAAGACAATCCTTCAGCAAACTTACGTTTACCTTGGACCTCTTTGCAAAATTCCAGACATAAACCAGGAAATAGAAGTAGGCCGCAAGTCTAATAAAGTAAAAAAATCCGTAGACCAAATCGGCAGACTTAAAGACAAATATGGAAAAAACAAACGCAAATAATGCCGCAAAAAGAAAATTAACTACCGACCTAAAAAAAACAGGTTTTAAAAACCTTTTAATTAACGCATAAACACCTGCACAACCTACAATAATATCTACCGGCTGAAGAGGAATAGTAAGCCCCACAAGGTAAAAATTTAAACGGATAATTTGTCCAAAAGGGAACGCCACCAAAAAAAGGAAAAGAAACAAACTTTCCAGCGAAAAAATATTATGCCAGTTTAATTTTTTTGTAATTCCCATTGTTTAGCCCACCCTAAAAACGAGTGAAAAGATTGTAGCATACTAAAAATATATCCACGGCCTTCCAGTATATTTTGAATAAACTTGGCCTTAGGATAAAAAATCATTTTGAAGAGATTTGAACTTTTTCCCTCTTTAAGATTCTCGGAAGCATGAATTGAGGAGTAATTATTAATTTTTTCAATGTAATTGTGCAAATTGTAAGCAGTGTTATGAATAATATAATTTTTTAAAGTACCAACCGGACCGTTAATCTTCCAGGTTTCGTGTACTCTCCTCACCCATTTGCCAGACTTTTTCCTGGCTAATCTTAAAACTTTATCCTCTCCGATAACCTTACCCAAAAACACAATTTTTCTTTTTATATAAAAACCTTCAAAATTTCCGGGTTCTAGTTTAGCAATTTCTTCCGCCAATTTTTTAGGTAACTTTTCATCAGTATCCAAAAACAATATCCATTCGGATTTGGTTTTTGCCAAAAGCCTGTTCCGGGCTAATGCAAAGTCTTTTATGTTCTCCTCCTTTAAAATAATTACTTTAAAATTAATCATTTCTTTCAACAGTTACGTCGCCAACGTCATAAATTATGTATTTCTTTTTTGCGGATGGATCGATTTTTCCACCTTTTGTCAGAATCAAAAACTGATAATTTTGGTCGTAGTTTTCAGGAAAATAATCATAAGGGCCAAGCCGAATTAAACTGAAAGGAGTGCCGTTTGCATCTTTGACAATAGCCGATGCCACGCCTTCTTGAATTTTAAGAGGAATATAATCCACGTCATTAACGTGTTCGTTATTTAGACCAAGAATGCTGGCAACAAATATTAAAATAAATAGAATAGTCGTTAAAAACTTTACAGACCTTTTTTCCCAGTATTCGCAAACAAAAAAAGAAAATAATAATCCAAAATTCAGAAAAACCGGCAAAAAATAGTGAATCGGAGGACTGGTATGAATAACGAGTGCGAAAAACTGAACAACTGTAGATGAAATCAGATAAAAAACAAAAAAATCTTTTACAAATTTTTTATAATTTTGAAAAACAAAAACGGCAAAAAGTACAATAAAAATTATTGATCCCAATATCCAAAAGCGGTTATCCCAAAACAAATTTCTACCTAAAAATTCGTTGAACGCCTGCAATGTGGTCCCGCCGGAAACAACATCGAAGTTGTTTTTCGGATATAAACCTGCAAATCCCGCAAACCTATACGGAATCCAAAGAATAAGGTTTTTAACCATCGAAAAATTCTGACCGGCATCGTAAATTAAAATCGTAATATTCGGCAAAATCAAACCAATAACAAATTTAAAATAATCGGAAACTTTCAGAATTTTTCTTCTAACCCAAAAAACTCCAAAAAATACCAAGAAAAGCGGTATTTGGCTGAAGTGAAAACTGAAAAGCAGTCCAAAAAAAAATCCCAACCAGAAAACATACTTTTTCTCTTTGTGCCAAATTTTATAAAGTGAATATATTACCAAAGGAATCAAAATAAAGAAAAAAGTATGCAATTTCGATAAGCGCGTAATCCAGATCCAAAGCGGGGAAAGAGAAACAAAAAATGACAAAATTACGGCAAATTTTTGCCCGGCGATTTTGGAAAAAACAAAATAGGTAATAAATATTCCTATCATTGACACCGTTAGCGCCAACCAAAATAAAATAAAGGGCGATTGACCAAATATCCTTACCAACGGAATCAAAATCCAATAATAAACGGGGCCGTACCGCAGCCACACATGAGAAGTCGGAAGACCAACAAGGGGCAACCCGCCGTTTTGAACATATTGCCTAATATACAGAAATTCTTTTCCGAGTTCCCCAGTAAAATAATAATTGCTGCCGATTTTATAAATTCTGAGAAAAGTGCCGGCAGCGATAATCAAAAAAAGAAGTATCAAGTTAAGCTTTTTGGACATCTTTGGGTATAAATATTTTCTGGATATTAACGATAATCACAGGTAAGCTACAAATCACGGCAATTATAGTTGAATAGCCTGCACCAACTATTCCGTACTTCAGCACTAAAGGATAGATTACCAACCCCATTCCGACAATTCCAAAAAGTTCCGATAACATGACTGTTTTTTGCATCTTGAGAGAAAGAAAAAGAGAGTAAGTAGAATTCAAAATTGATTTAAGAACTCCAAAAACCGCCAGGACTTTTAAGACGGGTTCAATTGACAGCCACTTGGGACCCAAAAAAACCAGAATGATCGGATGGGCAAAACCCAAAATGACAACACCAAAGACGATGGCCAGAAAGAAAATCGCCCCAAAAGCCCGTATAAATGCTTTTTTTAGAATCTTCGCGTCGTCGGAGATCTTCACAAACACCGGGAACATCACGACACTGAAAATATCACTAACCCCCGAAACGGGTAAAGTTGAAATGCTATATGACTGTTGATAAAAACCAAGACTGGTTGTTCCCAAAACTTTTCCTACCGTAACGTTATCAATATTCTGAAAAATGTAGGCAAAAATACCAGCCCCCGTTACCCATTTGCCACTATGAATCACCTTTAGAAACTTTTCTTTATCAAGATTTAATCGTGGCCTGTCCTTAAAGATTGCAAAACTTAATATCACCTCGACAGTCGCCGCAACTATCATGCTTATTATCATTGCGCTTTCGGAATGTGTAATAATTCCCAAGCTAATCGCCACCCCCGCATCTATTAAATAAAGAAGCCCTTGGAATAAAAATTGCTTCATAAACTTCAATTCCTTCTGAAAAGTTACTTCCATCGGGTTTATAAATCCCCTTATGAACGCTACCGCGGCAATCAGATAAAGTAAGGTAATAACTTGAGGTGTATTAAAAAAATGAATAACTAGGGGGGCCGATAGAAAAATCAAAAGCGAAACCAAGGTTCCCCTGATAATCGATACTACCCAGGCCGAATTAAGATATTTTTGAATTTCGTCTTTTTCCTGAATCAAAAAAACATTAATCCCTGTTTCCGTAATAACTTCCAGGAAACCCAGAACCAGGAGGGCAATACCGTAGGAACCAAACTGTGAAGGAGTCAGAATCCGGGCTAAGACAGCAATTTTAAGAACCGCAACAGCCTTGGTTAGACCCTCAAGAGCGGTCATCCAGGAAATCCCTTTTAACGCATCCTTAAAGTAGCCCATTACAAACTGATTATACCCGATATGAAGCCTGCTATCACTGCAAAGTCAGAAGTTATCTGAAGAACTGGACCCCATAAAGAAACTTTCCAATCCCCAAACTCCAAATAAACTTTTCTGTAAGCCCAATAAAAATAAATAAAAATCAAAATTATCAGAACGGGGAGTAGTAGATCATATTCAAAAGATAAAATTAAAATTGCAAGCCCAATAACATATCTCACAAGGATAAATAGTGACTTAATATTGTGCGACATAAGACGTTGAGTTGGATGCCACCAAATTCCGTACCTCGCATCCCACTTTGCATAATCTCTAATCTTTCCAAAAAATCCCTTGAGGGTTTCCGGCATCCCCCACTCTACTTCTGCACTTTTCACGCGTGAATACTTTAAACCCAATTTCACGGCTTTATAATTAAAGTCCGTATCCTCGGCTGAATTCCCCTTCCCTTCCGGAAATCCCCCGATTTCTTCCCAGGCTTTTTTGGTAAATGCCATAGATCTGGTCGACGGTAAAAAATTTATTCCGAATTTTCTCGAAGTTACCCCCAAAAATACCGATTCTGCTTTTTGGAGATAAGAATTTCCGGTCATTTTATAAAATCCGGCTGAAATATCCACTCTACCTGTTGCAAACGGAGCCGTAAGATTCTTCAACCAATCCTTATCGGCAACACACCCGGCATCCGTTATAGCAATCACATCCCCTTTGGCAATCTCCATTCCGAAATTCCTGCCTTTAGCCCGAGAACACTTTTCTACCAAAAGTTTTATCCGGCTGTCTTTTTGTTGATAATGACGGATAATCTCGACGGTCCTATCAGTTGAACCACCGTCAACAATAATAATCTGCTCCGCCTTCTTTGATTGATCCATCAAAGAATCCAGAAGCGGTGCAATCGTACCTTCCTCGTTAAATGTGGTTATACAAATTGAGATATTCATGCTCTCCAAGCATATATGTAGCCTATCCGTGTTCCTGTTTTCGACATTTTAGTTTTATAGTTACTCTTTCTTAACACTTTAACGATTTGTTGATGAGATAATACTGACATATCGTCATGATATTCTAACGCAATTCTGTTTATTTTTTTCCAACCTTTTTTGTTCATTGATTTTATAATTGCACCTTCTCCACCTTCACAATCAATCTTTAAAAAATCAACCCTTTTTATTTTATAGTCACTTAATACTCTCGCCAATGTCAAAGACCGGACTATAATGTACTTTTTTAATTCTCTGCCACCTTTGCCAGCAGAAAGCGATCCCTGCGAATCCAGGTCGTTGAGGTATAATTTATCACTTCCATTCCGGAAGGATACCGCCGCTTCAATAATAATTGGCACTACTGATTTATTCAATCCAAAATTTCTTTTAACGAGCGCAATATTCTTTTTCAATGGTTCAATGGCAATAATTCTTTTCGCGCCGAACTTCAAGGCAAACAAACAAAAAACACCTGCGTTCGCACCAATATCGACAACGGTATCTCCATTTTTAATTCGCATAAAGGGAGGGTTGTAAACCTTTTTGATAAATATCTCATGGACCAAATCGACTATCAAATTCCTCGAACCTCCGACCAAAATCGTTCCATCTCGCAAATTTACTTTTTGCGTTCGAATTCTAAAAAGTCGGTTAAAAAATATAATATACCAGTCTTTGTAATTTTGGAGAATTTCCAATATATAATTCCATTTATTATTCAAATTCATAATCGGAGTTTATCATTTGTCTTGAAGTGTTGCATTTTCCTGTCCACCTCCACAACGTAGCCATAGTATAAAAATTACGGAGGTTTGACTTCCGAGGAAGGAAGAGTAAGATGATCTTATATGTCAGTTGGTGAGTGGATAAAAAGTAAATTGGGAAAAGGTGAAGGGGATAAGGATCCGCGTTTATCGGGAGAGGGCTTACAGCCGACTCGGGTTCCTAGTATTGACGAGTTAAAAAATAGTAGAAAGTGGGGCCAGGAAACTTCAGAACAAGGTGGAAGCACAAATCCACCTGGCAGCCAGTCAAATCCAGGAGAAAAGATAGGTTAACTTCTAACCCAGACAAGAAAGTTTCTGAAAAGGATTGGAATTTCTTTGAAGATTACAACTCCCAAGATTACTGCGTACATTATTAAGCCAATCGTAAAGAAAGGTTGAACTTTGAAATCGGTGCCAATAAGAAATCCGTGCAACCCCGCGATCAAAAATACAACATAATTAAACACATGCAGCTTTCTCCAATTTAGTCTCATCCAAGGGCTAGAGGCTCTGAAAAACCCTGCAAAAACCGTTACCGTCAAGAGCCAGAAAGATATCATCCCAAGCGTATAGTAATAACCAGTAGCCGTCTGGCAAAGTAAACATACATTTATAAATACAGCATAAGGATTCCACCCTTGACCTATAAAGTGATTGTAAGCCATAAAAATGAGAGGATGCAGCAGTGCCAGTGTGTAAATTAAAATCCCTTCAAAAATATGAAAGCTGAAAACCCATGCTCCGAGCTTTTCGGTTAACTTTTCCATAAAAGCTCCCAAAAGTATTTGGGTAAACATGAGTGTAAAAGCCGCGAGACCAAAAATTCTTTGAAGAAAATTGGTAATGGTTGAGGGGTACTTGAGAGCAAGGTGCAAAGGAGTTACTCGCAAGGCCGTAATAGGGATCAACAATAAAAGCAAAGTCCAGACTACAAAGAAAATAAATTTCTTCATAAATCAATTATAAACGATTTTTAGTGGTCGCGCCTGGGCTCGAACCAGGGACCTTTGCAATGTGAATGCAACGCTCTAACCAACTGAGCTACGCGACCCTGCCTATATTTTACCACGAGGCTGTGCCCATTGCCGAGTGTCGTGTTTACTTATCATGAAAAAGCCGTTGACAGAAAAGACTCTTTTCTATAGAGTTAAATGTAATGATTCATATCATTACAGCATATGAATCAGAAGTTTCCCCTAGCGCTTTCCTACGATGATGTTCTTCTGTCCCCCCAAATATCTCAAGTTCAAAGCCGGTCGGACGTAGACTTATCCACGCAAATTTCACCACACGTGAGACTAGCAATTCCACTCATCAGTATAAACATGACCGATGTTACGGGGGTCGAGATGGCAATAGAGCTCGGAAAGCTAGGTGGCCTGGGATTCTTGCCAAGATTTGAAACTCCCGAGAAACAGGCGGACATGGTAAAAGCGGTTAAAAAGGAAGGGGTGCCTGTTGGCGCCGCTGTCGGATGCAAAGAAGGCTATTTGGAACGGGCAGAAATGCTTGCAAACGCCGGAGCGGACATAATTACTCTTGATGTCGCTCACGGAGGAATGACACAGGCGATTGAAGCAACAACAAAACTAAAAAGAAGCTTCGGGAAAAGGGTTGATATTATTTCAGGAGTGGTCGGTACTTACGAAACTGCTTATGCACTTTTTAAGGCAGGTGCTGATTCGGTCCGTGTAGGGGTTGGACCGGGAACAATTTGCATAACAAGAATTCAAACAGGTGTCGGCGTTCCTCAAATAACAGCGGTCCTTGAGGCGGCCAGAGCCGCCAGACGCTTTGGCAAAACAATACTTTGCGACGGCGGAACAAAAAATTCCGGCGACATTGTTAAAGGATTAGCTGCCGGGTCCTCGGCAGTGGTTATCGGCAGCCAGTTTGCAGGACATAAAGAAACCCCGGGAAAACTAATCGTCATGAATGGGCTAAAGTACAAAACTTACAACGCGTCAACTTCTCTAGCCGAAAAACGGATTCACACCAAAAAACTTAAGGGGTTGGCAAAAGATTATACAAATCACATTGAAGGAGTCGAGAGTGTTGTCCCCTATAAGGGTCCTCTGAAAATAAGCATCGAAAATTGGACTGCTAACATTAGATCCGGTCTATCCTATTGCGGGGCCCGAAACATACCGGAACTTTGGAAAAAAGCAAAATTCTTAAGGATTAGTCCATTAGGAATTAGGGAAAACGGCGCACACGATGTGATACTTGCAAGCTAAGCCGCTATATTCAATAATGAAGTACCGATGCTTAAAAACCTTGGAACATTCTTTCTTGATATCTTAGAAGTAATCGTATTCGCAGTCGGAATTTTCTTCTTTGTTTACCTACTCATCATGAGACCTCATAAGATCAGTGGCCAATCGATGATGCCAAATTTTCCCGACGGTGAATATCTTCTTACCGAAAAAGTTACTTATTATCTTAGAAACCCCGAAAGAGGCGACGTTGTTGTTTTTACACCTCCTGTTTCCAATACCGACGAATATATTAAAAGGGTGATTGGTCTTCCGGGTGAAACAATTATGGTACAAAATGGTCAAGTTTACATTAACGATAGACTTCTATCTGAACCATATCTCAAAGACACTGTTGTAACCCAAGGCGGTACGTTCTTAGCCGACGGACAGGAATACCAAATCCCGCAAGGTGAATACTTCGTTATGGGCGACAACCGTCCGAATTCTTCGGATTCAAGGTATTGGGGCCCAATAACCAAACCGGTCATAAGTGGCCGGGCGTGGATAGTTTATTGGCCCGTCAGCAATGCGGGAGTCGTTCCAAAACCTCAGTACAATTTCTAATTAAACAATCAAGAGGTGACGGATTTATAGATTTTTTGAAGTGTTTGTTCTGTTTCTTCCAAACCGCCTTTGAGAATAAATACTATTCTGGTTTCTCTTCTTGATCTTATAAGTTTAACGGAATTTTTCTTTGAACTTTCATCACCGTCTACTTGATTTTCAAGAGCTTTTTCCAAATCCGCCTGCATTTTATCAATCTCCTCAGAAACGATACGTACATGTGTATCCGGTGCTCGGGTTTCTTGCTGAGATTTTACCTTCATACGCCTGGCAAGTTCTTCTGCACGTCTTACCGAGCCGCTCTCGCGGAGAATAATCTTATAAGCCTCAATCATCAAATTACTGTCATCAATTGCCGCCAAAGCCCTTGCATGACCTTCACTGATTAAACCTGAAAGAAGTCCGTCCTTAAGTGCGTCCGGAAGTGACAATAGTCTTAAGGAATTGCTGACATAAGCAACACTTTTCCCAATTCTTACCGCAATTTCGCTTGTCGTCAAACCAAACTCATTCATTAAACGCTCAAATCCTTTTGCCCTGTCAAGGGGATTCAAATCAACTCTCTGCACATTTTCAACCAAGGCCATTTCGAGCATGCCTTTGGGAGATGTTTCCCTAATAATTGCGGGAACGTGGGTTAGCCCTGCCAACTTTGAAGCGCGCCATCGTCTCTCACCCGCAATAATCTGAAAACCTGCCGGAGTTTTTGCAACAACCAAAGGCTCCAAAATACCGTGTTCACGAATTGAATCAACCAAATCAACTAAACTTTCCGGAGTAATGGCACCACGAGGTTGAAGAGGATTTGGCTGTAGTTGATTTATCTCGATTTGTATTACTTCTTCGGCCATTTTATTTAGAAACTACAGAAACAACCTTCTTGCCTAATTTCTTACCTATCTTTATTTTTCCGTCGGAAATTGAATAAAGACTGTGATCCCTTCCTTCTTTAACACCGACTCCTTTTGTAAATGTTGTGCCTCTTTGACGGATTAAGATTTGGCCTTTTATAACTTTTTCCCCATCAGAAACTTTAGCACCAAGTCTCTTACCCGCCGGACTAACATGTTGTGAAGCTTTTCCTCCCGCTTTATGCGTTGACATATGTGTTCAGGACAATATAAAGGAAGTTTTCACAGTTGTCAAGAGGTCAGAGAGTTATAGTTTGATACCCTAACCGATTTTTTCAACCAGCAGTCTGGTATATTGGGGTCTAAATCCTGTGTGTCTCTTGTATCTGCTTTTGGCCTTGAATTTATAGATTTCCACCTTTTCTCCTTTTTCTACTTCCGTTACAACTTTAACTTTTACGGAAGCATCTTTAAGGGTTGGTTTACCTATACTGACTTTGTCTCCATCCGTAACCATAAGGACTTCAATACCAAATTTTTTAGGATCGGTAAGTTTATCGACAAGAATCTCCTTGCCTTCTATAGCTTTGTACTGTTTGCCGCCAATTCTTAAAATTGCGTACTTCATATGTCGGTATTTTACCACTAGGCTGTGTGGGTGGCAAGCTCCGTTTTAGCTTATAACCTACTGTTGATTACTTTTTATAGGCTCCCAGAGCAACCCCCAAACCTATCATTGTCGCCAAAAGGGACGACCCTCCTTCGGAAAGAAGAGGAAAAGGAACGCCTGTTATCGGCAAAATCCCCATATTCATTCCCACATGAACAAAAATTTGTGCCAAATATATAAGGAAGAATCCGGAAATATAGGCCCTCGCCGCGGGGGACGTCGACCGTTCCAAAAAGTGTATTAAACTGAGAAGAATTATAAAACTGGCTAAAAGCACAAGACCTGCCCCCAGAAAACCCAGTTCTTCGGAAATCGTTGCGAAAATAAAATCAGTTTGTTTCTCGGGTAAGAATGACAACTGAGTTTGAGAACCCCTACCTATACCCGTACCGAAAAAGCCCCCCGATCCTGCAGCAATCGTCGATTGAAGGCTGTTGTAACCGGCTCCTAATGGATCACTGCCCGGCTCCATAAAATTTAATAGCCGTTGTCTTTGATAAGGTGCCAAAAAATTCCAAAAAAGCGGAATGAGAACCACTATAACGCCAATTCCGATAAAAAGATATTTCTTATCAAACTTACTGGCCAAGATTATACCGATAAAACCCACAACCGTTAGTATCGCCACACCCAATGACGGTTGCACAAAAATTAAAAAAACGGGAAGAAGGAGAAGCCCTATGGCTTTCAGTAGTTTGGGAATCGTAATTTTTCCCTTTACAAGGTAATTCGAGAAAAAAATAAGCAAAAAAGGTCTGACAATTTCGGCCGGCTGGAGACTAAACGGTCCGACAGGAATCCATCGGATTGTTCCTCTGGTCACCCGACCAATAATAATTGTCAAAAGCAATAATAAAATACTGACAATATAAAAGTGGTTTGAGAAAAGAGAAATGATATCAAAATCTATTTGTGAAAAAAACCAGAAAGCGAGAAGAGCTAAAACAACATAGACAAAATAAAGTGGAAATAAAGACGGGGAAAGAGAGTTAAGCATAACGACACCAAAAATGACGAGAAAGAAGACGGAAAGAGCAAGATATAGATCTTTTGTCAAAAAACCGAAAAATGAACGCATTTACGAAGATTTTATCACTCTAAATACACCTTTTTTAAGATTTAAGATTTGAGCCTTTTTTATCATCCATTGAGTAAGTTCCTTACTCTCCGGAAGTTTATCCAAACTGACGTTCACCTTCTGAGTAAGATCTAACCCCAATCTCTTTCTTTCGTCTTGTATCTTTCTTATCAAGTCTCTAACTTCCGCTTCTTCCTTAAGCTCCGGTGTGATTTTTGTGTTAAGTTTAACCACAATCTCCCCCTTACCCTCCTTAAATGTCACTTCTTTTATATTCAGCTCATCCAAAAGAAGTTTCGTTAGTTCTGAAGTTTGCAATTTGAAATTCTCTACCTCTAACTTTAGAAGGGGCTGCCTAACGGGAATCCCCAGTTCTTTTCTGATGGCATGTGTTTTTTCAACAATCTCGCGGATTTTTTGCATCTCATCTATTAAACCGATAGTTTTAGTACCAAGATCCTCCTGTAACTCGGGCCAGTCGGACAAATGAATCGATTCCTCTTTCGTTAGATTCCTGTAAATAGATTCTGCCATAAACGGAGTAAAAGGAGCCATTAATCTGGTAAGATTCTGCAACACAAAATAAGTTGTCGTATAAAAACCTTCGCGGTCCTTTGTACTTTCCGCTGACGGCCCTACTCTATCACGCGAGCGCCTTACATACCAAAGTGACAAATCGTCAACAAATTTTTCAATTTCTCCGCTCGCCGAAAAGGCATCATACCTATCAAGCGCCCGAGTCACCAGAGTGATTGTTTGAGTAAGCCTTACCAAAATCCATTCGTCCAGAATATTCCGTCCGCTTAGTTTGGACCTTCTGTTTTTGGGAGGCCGCCAGCCATCTAGATTGGAGTAAGTAATAAAAAAATTATAAACATTCCAAAGTTTGAGGTGAAATTTTCTTCTTACCTCATCTCCTCCTTTATAACTAAAGATTATATTTTCCGCCGGGTTTTGTCGTGCAAACATCCAGCGCATCACATCCACCCCAATTTTATCGGCGCCTTCGCCAAACTCAATCATATTACCCGAACTTTTATGCATGACACGTCCGTCTTCTCCTAAAAGAGTCCCAAATCCCAGAACTGTTTTGAATGGATTTGTGTCTTCCAAAACCGTACTCATAGCTATCATTGCATAAAACCAATTCTTGAACTGTCCCGGGAAACTTTCGGTAATAAAGTCCGCGGGGAACCATTTTTGCCAATCTTCCTTATCACTTAAATATGAAGGTTTGGTGGAAGTTTCTTCGAAACCGCAGGCTTTATTACCCTCACTAATTGTAGAAAATGGAACTATTCCTGCATCAAGCCACGGGTTTCCTACCGGCTCTACCCTGGACACAACATTGCCGCACTTGGAACATTTTATTTTTACGGAATCGATTTGGGGTTTATGGGGAGTCTTGCCGTTGAATTCTTTCCATCCCTCAACGGCACGTTCCTTAAGTTCGTCTTTAGAACCAATCACTTCAAAATTGTGACACTTCTTGCACTCCCAGATCGGTAAAGCCAAACCCCAATATCTATTTTTCTTACTAATGAGCCAGTCATGCATATTCGTCAGCCAGTCCATTTCTCTGTCGAGCCCGAAAACAGGAAGCCAATTGACTTTTTGGGCAACTGTTTTCATTCTTTCCCGAAGCGTTCTTGTATCTGGCGGGGTCTTTACCTGTTCTTCTTCTTCGCTCCATTTTTCGATCACAACCTCTTGTGTTTTTTTCTTTACCTTAGATGGTGTATCCATGGCGATATACCACTCATCCGTAACTTTCCAGACAAGTTCGGTTTTACATCTCCAGCAGGCAGGGTAGCGGTGTGTATAATTTTCGGTCTTATAGATAAAATGTTTGCCTTCATTATCCAACTTTTTCAAATAGTCCAAGATTATGCCGGGACTTTTCTTGGCATTAAGACCAGTCAAAAATCCTAAGTCTTTCATATATGATGCGTCATCTTCAATAATTGGGATCATCGGAAGACCAAGTTTTTTACCAAGATTAAAGTCCTCGGTACCCGCAGACACGGCGGTATGAACTATTCCTGTACCTTCTTCAGTATTAACAGGCAAAATCAGATCATCCGTGGCAACTACTGTGTGGAATTTGTCGTTCTTACCTAATGCAACTTCTCTAACCTTCGGCAGGTCATCAAAAGCCCCCTTGTACCTTAACCCTACAAGCTTCGCCCCCTTCGTATTTTTAATTTCTTTTACTTTCACTCCTGCAAAAACTCTGTCTTTAGCCGCTTTTGCAACCCAGTAAAACTTTCCGGCATTTTCAATTAGTGAATAATCTAAATCGGCATCAACAGCGAGCGCGATGTTGGCCGGAATGGTCCAGGGTGTCGTTGTCCAGACAAGTAGATATTCATCTTTCTGTCCCGTAACCGGAAAGGCCAAATACACAGATTCATGAGTAATCTCCTTGTAATCCTCCGTCAGCATCTCGTGTTGAGATATTGCTGTTTCACACCTTGGGCACCACGGAACGGCATCGTTTCCTTTATAAATCCAGCCGGAATCATAACAAACTTTCAAAAAATGCCAAATCATATAATTGTTATCGTCGCTAAGGGTGTAATAGGAGTTATCCCAATCCATAAAGTAACCCAGGCGTTTACTCTGTTCAGTCTGAATACCCGAGTATTTTTTAACCCTATCGCGGCAAAGCTGAACAAACTTGGCAACCCCAAATTCTTCTATGTCTTTTTTATTTTTAAACCCAAGCTCTTTTTCGACCTCAACCTCGACCCAAAGTCCCTGGCAATCAAAGCCGTTCTGAAACCTCTGTCTGAAGCCCTGCATGTTTTTATATCTCTGCCAAATATCCTTGTAAGTCCGTCCCCAGGCGTGGTGAACACCCATTGGGTTATTCGCTGTAATCGGCCCGTCGAGGAAAGAGAAGAACTTTCCGGCTTTCTTATTCTTATTTAAATACTTTTTGACAACACCCTTTTTATACCAATCAGCTAAAAGCTTTTTTTCAAGCTCCGGAAACTGAACTTTAAGATCAACTGGTTCAAAATAGCCCTTACTTGCAGCCATATGCAGCCATTTTACACTATGAAGGCACAAATTTAAAAGCCGGGTTCTTTATTGATGAATTTTCCTGAGGAATGCGGGTATTTCGAATTTTTCACCAAAAACGTCTTCATCACCGGAGGTGCCACCATTACCTTTCGGTGGTTCAGTATCACTTTCATCTTCAGTATCCTGATCCTTGGAAATAGCCGACTCACTTACAACTCCTTGAACGACAGGCTTTTGAACTTGAGTTTGGCTCATTTGAGCTAAACGGGAACGTGTTTCATCAAAACCCGTAGCAATAACGGTAATTTTTACCTGATCCGTCAAGTCCTGTTTAATTACAGCTCCAAAAATGACATTTGCATCAGGATCGGCAGCCGAGGAAATTATCCTCGCGGCCTCGTCAACCTCAAACATTGTCAAATCATCACCACCGGCAATGTTGAAAAGAACTCCTCTAGCACCCTCAATCGAAAGGTCAAGAAGCGGGGAGGAAATGGCAGCCCTTGCAGCCATTTGCGCTCTATTTTCTCCAACTCCGGTTCCGATACCAAGCAGGGCTGAACCCGCGTCTTTCATTATTGTCTTTACGTCCGCAAAATCCACATTCACAAGCCCCGGAGTTGTGATAATATCGGCAATTCCTCCGACACCTTGGCCTAAAACCGAATCCACCACTTTAAAAGCCTCCAAAAGAGTCATCTTCCTGTCAATTACGTCCATTAAGCGTTGGTTCGGAATAACTATCAATGTATCCGTAGAGTCCTTAAGTTTTTCGATACCCTCTTCGGCAGCAACCATTCTCCTTGTACCTTCAAATGCAAATGGCTTCGTTACAACCCCAACAGTTAACGCCCCCGCCTCTTTTGCAAGTTGTGCAATTACAGGTGACGCTCCTGTTCCGGTTCCGCCACCCATTCCTGCAGTTACAAAGACCATATCTGAATCGATTAAAAGTTCTTTTATCTTCTCGACTGATTCCTCTGCCGCCTGTGTTCCAATACTTGGATTTCCTCCAACACCAAGTCCTTTTGTAAGTTTCTCACCTATCTGAAGTTTTGTCGGTGCTTTGTTATTAAGAAGTACTTGTGCGTCGGTGTTAACGGCAATGAATTCAACACCGCTTATCGTACCCCCATCAATCATGGATGTAATAGCATTTCCGCCACCTCCACCCACTCCAATAACTTTAATTTTTGCAATTCTAGCGGAATCAGGTTTTACTAATGCCATATAGGTTTTCTAAAAGGGATACACTACTTGTGGCAGCATTGTAACTTGGGCAGAAGAAAAACTCAAGGTAAAAGGTTTTTTATGCTGTCAACCAATTTACCGAATATTCCAACTGAGGGTAGTTTTATCTTTTTTGCAAAACTTGTCAAGTTCTCTGTCGGCACAGCTTTCGCACCGTATAGTAAAAGTCCAACCCCGGTTGCGAAGGAAGGTGTAATGACATCATCGATAAGACCTCCGACCCTTCCGGGTACTCCGATCCTTACCGGGAGAGAAAGCATTCTTTTAGCAGAGTCCGTTACTCCGGCTGTTTCTGCGCCCCCTCCAGTTATCACTGCCCCGGACGGAATCCTGTTGGCAATTCCTTCTCTTTCGAGCTCGATTCTTACCATCGTAAAGATTTCATTTAGACGAGGCCTTATAATTCCTTCCAATAAAGTTTTCTTGGAAATTTTCTTAATTTCGGTTACTCCCAATCCCTCCAAATTTAGCTCATCCGAATCGTCTTTTTCTCTTTTCTTTTTATCAGAAAGGGCTATTTTTATTTTTTCTGCATCCTCAAGTGAAATTCTTAATCCGATCGCTAAATCATTTGTCACATTTCTTGCCCCAACCGGTATTACTCCCGAATAAGCCAGTGACCCATCAACATAAGCGGTTATCGAAGTTGTACCACCACCCATATCTATCAAGACACACCCCAATTCTTTTTCGGTTGGGGAAAGAACTGCCTCGGAGGAAGCAATTCCTGAAAAAACAAGCTCTTCAATCTGAATTCCAACTTCATTAACTGCCTTTCTTACGTTTTTGATTGCTGCCGAAGCAGCCGAAACAATATGGGTATCAACCTCAAGCCTCACCCCACTCATTCCCACCGCGTCCCTGACACCCGATTCCCCATCAACAATAAATTCCCGGGGAAGAACATAAATTACTTCTCGGGAAGTCGGAAGTGAAATCGCTGAAGCCGCCTCAACCGCTCTATCTACGTCATTTTGAGTAATTTCACCATTCGAGTCTGAAACCGCAACTACACCATGAGAGTTTTGAGAATGGATATGTGCACCTCCTAAACTAACAAAAGCTGTTTCAAGATTATAACCCGCCATCCTCTCTGCCGCCTCCACAGATAAAATCGTTGCCTCGACCGCTTCGTCTATATCAACAATCTGTCCCTTTTTAATTCCGCGAGATTCCGACTGTGCAGCACCAACAACATTTACCGTCGTCTCGAAAGTCGCAGGATCAACAGCAACTTGGCCTACTAATGTGGCAATTTTACTGGACCCTATGTCAATTGCAGCTACAATTTTTGCTTTACTCATTTAGTACTATCTTAATACTGGATTCTTATACCTCATGTCAACCTCCTTATATAGATTTTTATTCCCGTCGGCTTGAATTGTTAAGTATATCAACCTCAACGAACCAAGAAGAAGATCACTATCTGCATCTTCTAAAGGAAATATTACTCTGATTTGGCCAGGGAGTTCAACAAGCAAACTATTACTTTGTATCTCACCTTCATTCACCTGATACATTTCACTAACTCCGCCCATAAGTTTGAGGGCAAAAAGTGTATCCGCATCAACTTTCTCACCAATTTTAGGGAGATCTCCGGTTATATCTACTGTCGGCAAAATTGTGCTGCTCCCAATTGATAGCACCTGTCCATCTTTATCCACTAATGCAAACTGGTTTGAAATTCCACTTTTGACAGCGAATACCGGTTTCTTTATTAGTAGATCAACATGTAAAAAATTCGGCAATTTAAATTGCAGCGAAAACTTGGAAACAATAAAGTCTGAGCGTAGAATCTTGTTTAAATCATTCTTGGCAAAAAAAAGACTTTTTCCGTTTACCCCTGAAAGCTTATCCATTAGCTCCGCAGGGCATTCACCGTATTGACTCCTGCAATCAACATGGATCTTGATAAATAGCGGTGAAATAATTAAAGCGCCAACAAATAACACAACACAAATTATTATTAATATTTTTTTCACTTAAAATATTCGTCAATTAATCGCAAAAGGTTTTTGGAAGCATCAAGGTCGGGACTCTTCTTAAACCTAACTACACCAATAATACTGGAGTACTTCGAGATCATCCTTTCAATTTCCCTGAGCAACAGATTAGAACTAAGTTTACTTTGGGGAATAATCTCGGCAATTCCCCAATCTGTTGCAATACTTGCA
This sequence comes from Candidatus Microgenomates bacterium, assembly GCA_049519355.1. Lineage (GTDB taxonomy): Bacteria > Patescibacteriota > Microgenomatia > UBA8517 > UBA8517 > JBEKQV01. The sequence continues at coordinate 136,419 of JBEKQV010000002.1, forward strand.
TTTCCGGTCTGCTCGTCCTTAAAACTTATAGGAAGGGGGATAAGAATCGCCGGTCTTTTTACAGCCATTATCTCGGAGACCGTGTTGGCACCAGCCCTGGCAACAACCAAATCACATCTAGAATAAATTTTATAAACTTCGAGTGGGTTAACTCTAACAAAAACTTCATAGTTATTCCTGAGAGCTTGTGGAAGTTTTTGTTTAATTTCCGAAAATTTCAAATAATCAAGCCCGCCGGTCTGATGAATTACTCTATATTTTGAAAGAATCACACGCAATATTTTTTCAATTGCGTCATTAATACTTTGTGAACCACGAGAACCTCCAGTAACAAAAATCGTGGGAGGGTCCCCTGGTTTCGATTTCGGTTTAACCCTGATTATTTCTTTCATTACAGGATTCCCCGTAATAACAAGCTTCTTACCAGGAAAGTATTTTTCACTTTCCTTTCTCGAGATTGCTATTACAGAAGCAAATTTTGCTGATAATAAGTTCGCTCTGCCGGCTCTTGAGGTTTGCTCGTGAATTACAACAGGAATGCCTAAAAGATTGGCATTAAAAACAACAGGAAAAGAAGCAAAACCGCCGAAAGACAGAATCGCCTTAGGTTTAATCTTTAATAAATAGTAAAAGGATTGTATAAATCCAACCGGAATTTTCAGGAGCGAGGGGACGGTCCAAAGGGTAAAACGTCTTTGGAGTCTCCCTGTAATCAAAGGCAAAAACCTTACGCCGAGCCTGGGAAGAGCTTCAGATTCCAAAGTAACAACTTTCTTCCCTTCTATGGCATTTTTAACTCCAATCCAATAGAGCTTCCAGTCCTTACCTTCAGATTTGATTTGTTCAACAACAGCAATAGCAGTAGTCGCCGCATGCCCACCCGTTAAAATAAGTCTATTTTCCCTCGTGCGTAACATATTTGGATATATTAAGAAGTATACCGCATGCGGCGAGTATCATCACCAAACTGCTTCCGCCATAAGAAATAAAAGGTAGTGGTATTCCCGTCAGAGGTACCAAAGAAACCATTGAGGCAATATTAAGAAATGCCTGTCCCCCAACCCAAGCCGCAATTCCTGTTGCCAAAACCCTTGAAAAAATATCAGGTGCATTTTTGGCGATTTTCAGACTTCTTATAACAAAATATCCAAACAAAATCACAATAACCGTCGCTCCGATCAAACCAAGTTCTTCAGCAATAACTGCAAATATAGAATCAGTTGATGCTTCAGGAAGAAAAAGATATTTTTGCCGCGACGCTCCGAGTCCAACTCCAAAAATTCCACCGGAGCCCAAAGCCAATAGAACTTGTGTAATATGATAAGACTTTCCCAGTGGGTCTTCAGTCATTTGCAAAAAAGTCATCAGCCTTTCCTTTCTATACGGAGAGAAAAGTACCAATAAAGTAGTTATCACGGCTCCCAAACCCAGGGCCCCACCTAGATAAAACAGATTTACGTCAGAAACAAAAATTTGGGAAAGACCAATTGCCAACACAACTAAGGTAGTTCCTAAATCCGGCTGCAGCATAATTAAAACAGAAACAACTACAAGAGGGGCAAGGTACGAAAGGATTCCCTTCCCGTGAGAGGCAACTTTCGCTAAATAAAGGCAAATTGCAAATTTAATAAGTTCGGATGGTTGAAAGTTAATGAGACCCAAGGAAATCCAACGGCGCGCGCCAAGAGCCGAAAAACTAAAATGCGGCAAAAGGACAACCAACAAAAAAATCAGAGAGATCAAAAAAAATGGTGTAGCAACTTTTTCCCAAAATGTATATTTAATTTTAGAGGTGATAAAAAAAGCCGTTAAGCCGATCCCTGTCCATCCCAGTTGAAGTTTTAATAAATAAAATTTATCCCCATATGTATTCAGTGCTTGTGGAGCCGAAACATCGGCAACAGCGATGATTCCGATGACAACAAAGGCCAATACCAGGAACAGAAAATTTCTATCAACAGACTTAGTTTGTTTCGTCAACCTTGATATATTTTTCACTTAAAAATTAAATTGTGGCTAGCCAAAGACCAAAAATTGCAAGGAGGATGCCAATGATCCAGGCTCTCATTACGATTTTAGGCTCCTGCCAGCCTTTCGCTAAAAAAGTATGATGAAGCGGCGCAAGAGGAAGAATCGGCTTTTTCAAAAATTTCCAGCCCAATATTTGAATCAATGATGATGCGATTTCTACAACAAAGATTCCGCCGATAATCACCAGTGCAATAATTTTCCCGGTAATAAGTCCTATTACTGCAAGCATTGCACCGAACGATAATGCTCCGGCGTCTCCCAAAAAAACTCTCGCAGGCCAAATATTAAAGTAAAGAAACGCAATAAGTCCCCCTGTCCAAAGTGATATAAAAAGTGAAAGCGGCGTATCCAAGTTTCCAGCCGCAATTATTTCAAAAGTAAGAAGACATATTATAAGAAGCCCAACGGAAAGTCCGTCAAGTCCGTCTGTAATATTAAAAGCATTGGTAAAAGCAACTATCATAAAAGCCGCAAAAGGAACGTACCAGATTCCCAAATCATAAACAACATGAACAAGAGGAATATTTACAATATGAATACCGAGAAATTTATAAATTACAAAACTTATAAAAAGAGCAAGAATCCACTGAATAGCAAATTTTTGCCAACGTCTGATTCCAAACCAAAGGCCGAAAATCCCTTTGCTGGGTTTACCGAAAATTTTCAGAAGATCATCTGAAAGTCCCAAAAGACCAAAGGATATGAAAGTAAAGAAGACCACAAACAACTCCCGCCTTAAAGAGAAAGAACTCCTTATAAAAAGACCAAGTCTTGCCGATAACGGAAAAAGTATTGCGAAAAGAATAGACGTCAAGATGATAATCAGAATTCCACCCCCGACAGGTGTGCCTGTCTTAATATCGTGAAGTTTATCAAAAAGCGGAATTTTACCGGTCTTTGGAGCCTCACGCTTCCTCACCAAATGAAATTTGTAAAGAAGATCGATAAAAGGAACAATTAAGACAGAGGAAATCAAAAAGGAGAAAATAATCGAACCCAAAACAAGCGGCATAAAGTTCGGGGCATTCATAATTAAAATTATTATAGCAGGATTAATGCTAGGCTGTGAAAAGAAACGAAAGAACTAGGTTAAAGCATCAATAAGTTTATCTAAACCAATTGACCGGGAACCCTTAATCAAAATATCTGTGTCCTTTTGAAGCAAATCTTTAAATAATAAGGTTGCCTCATCAACGTTAGCAAACAAGTAGGTTTTGGTTTTTTTGGATTTCCTCACAATTTCGTCAATTAAAAACTTTGATGATTTTCCGACCCCAATGACTAGGGCAAAATTTGATTCTGCCACTTCCCGTCCAAGTTCTCTGTGTGCGCTTTCGTCGTAATCTCCCAATTCAAGCATGTCACCCAAAACGGCAATCTTTCTACCTTTGGCAATTCTATTAAAATATTCAAGTGTGGAAAGAGCCGCCCAAGGATTACTATTATAGCTATCATCTAAAATTAAGGCTCCTGACTTGTGTTTTATAAGTTCAAGCCTGTGTGGCGGTCTTTTGTAATTGGAAATACCCTTATTTATTTTTTCTTCAGTAACACCAAAGATCTCGGCGGCTGCTGATGCAGTATTCGCATCCTGTTTAATAAGATCTATATCGGAATCAAACCAAACAATTTTTGAAACAAGCTTTTTCGATAAACCTTTTAACTTTTTATCATCTGAGTTCAAAACTGCCGTACCTTTTTCAGAAAGAGATAAAACCAATTTACTTTTCTCCTTAAAAACTCCGTCTATACTTCCTAAAAACTCTGTGTGTGTAGGAAAGATATTCGTAATAATTCCAACATCGGGTTTTGCAAGCCAAAGATAGAAATCCATTTCTCCCGGATACTCGACACCCATTTCCAATACCAAGTATTTTGTTCCAGGCAAGGCTTTTAAAATGGCATTTGGAATACTGTAGACCGAATCAATATTCTTCGAAGTATAAACAGTTCTTCCATCGAGTCGAAGAATCGAAACAAGCATTTCCTTAGTTGTGGTTTTACCCGCGCTCCCCGTTATACCGATAACTTTTATGTCCGTGTATTTTTGCAGTAACTCCAAGTACAATTTTGCAATACGCCTCTTTATCGGATGCAAAATCCACTGAGAAATAGGATTGTGTCTGACAAAAATGTCATGCTCCGGGAGCATAGGCGTTACCCACCACTTCACAATTGGACTAATTTTCTTCATACGATAATTCTAGGCAAAAGCGGGTTAATTCTTGAAACAACCTCGTAATTAATTGTACCAATTTTCTTTGCTATTTCGTCAGCTGATACCTTTAAGCCGTCCTTATTACCAAGAAGTGCCACTTCGTCTTCCAGTTTGACATTTTTAATATCTGTAATATCGGCAACTATCATGTTCATTGCAACCCTACCGATCACGTTAGCATAATGTCCATTTATTATCACTCTTCCTATATTTGAAAGTTTTCTGTCATAACCGTCAGAATAGCCAACAGGAATAATCGCGATCTTTGTTCTTCTTGTCGCAAACCATGTCTGTCCGTAACCAACCGATTCGCCAATATCGATGTGCTTGATTTGAGCAATCAAACTTTTCCAAGTCAAAACCGGCTTTAAAACTAGATTTCTTTTCAAAGCGAGTAGTGAAACTCTCGTTTCAAGCGACATCCACCAACCATACATTCCAAAACCCACTCTCACCATTGAGAAATGTGTTTCAGAGTAAAGTAATGTTCCCGCAGATGCTGCAGTATGAATAAGGGGCGGGTTAAAACCACCTTCCCGAACAATTTTTAATGACTTATTAAACTCGGCAAGTTGTTTTACTGCAAAACTGGGGTCAAGCGTATCTTCAATATTTGCATAGTGTGTATATATGCCTTCCAACATAAAGTTATTTTTATGTTCTTTAAGAAATTTAAGAAACACGGGAAGATACTTTCTCTGGACACCTTGCCGGTTCAAACCGGTTTCAATCTTCAGGTGAATCTTTGCAGGTTTTTTCAACTTTAGCGAAACAATTTTCTTTAGCGATTCGATATTGTAAACAACAAAAGAAATATCATTTTCGATAGGATCGGAAAGATTTGCTAAAGTCGTGTAACCAAGAATTAAAACCGGAATTTGCTTATCAATCTGCCGAATTAACATGCCCTCATCAATATTGTCAACCGCAAGAACATCCACTTTATTCTTTAATAAGGGAACAACCTCCTTTAATCCATGGCCATAAGCATTGGCTTTAACAACTGCCGCGATTTTGACATTTTTACCGACACTCTTTCGAAATACTCCAACATTATGAAAGAGGGCTCTTTTAGATATTTCGACCCAAGATTTATTTCTACCTTTGAGGTCATTTTCCATTGTGAAGTAAGGATTGTACAGCTTTTTTAAACTGGTTTCCCCTATCTTTATAATTCTTAAACATATCAAAACTTGCGGCGGCAGGGGAAAGTATTACCACTCCCCCTTTAGGAGTAACTTCATAAGATTTTTTAACAATCTCTGGCATCGCCACGTAACCCAAGTGAATTATATTTTTCCCGATTATTCCCTCCCCGATTTTTTCACCGATTGCACCGATTAAAATTAGATTCTTAACATTTTCTTTTTTCTCAATTACCATTCTCAATTCCCGAAAATTCAACCCCTTATCACTCCCACCCAAAATCAAAGTTTCAGGTTCGGTAAAAGATTTAATTGCGGCAATTGTCGGTTGAGGTCCTGTAGCAAATGAATCGTTGTAATATTTAACTCCGTCAACCTCATCAACCAGTTCCAACCTATGTTCCAAACCCTTGAAGGATCTAACGACCTGTAAAATTTTCTCTTTGGGAACTTCAAGAATTTTCGCTACGGCTACCGCAGCAGCTATATTTTCAAGATTATGTTCCCCGCGCAAAAGTAATTTTTCCTTAAACTCCTGTTCAAGAGAAATTTTTGAAAAATATACAACTTCACCTTTAGTAAGGCCTGCAAAACTTCTCGGGGTTTCGTATTCTTCGTTGATAACGGCGAAATCTCCCCGTTTTTGATGACTTACAATATTTTTCTTTGCATTTACATATTCTTCCCTGTCTTTATGCCAATCAAGATGATCAACCGTAATATTTAGTACAACCGCAATGTGGGGGCTAACATCCATGTCGATTAGCTGAAATGAAGACATTTCCATAATCACCAAAGAGCCACTAGTCAATTTCGGCAATAGTTCCAAATAGGGTTTACCTATGTTTCCGCTCAAATAGACATCCCGTCTATCCGCTTTCAAAATCTCACAAATTAATGTTGACGTTGTTCCTTTACCTTTAGTTCCCGTTACGCCAATTATTTGTGCCGGACATTTGTCAAAAAATATTTTTATTGCTGAAGTTACGATAACACCAGCTTTTTGGGCATCTACTATTTCGGAACTGTAGCGGTAAACCCCAGGGGACCTGACGATGCAATCAAAACCGGTTAAACCCCTGCTTAAATAGTTTTCTCCAGTAAATATTTCAATCTCTTTCTTTTCAATTCCCGAAAAATCCAACTCTCCCTCTTCTTTCCTATCAAAAAGTGTAACTTTTGCCCCCTGGGAAAGAAGAAACTTAAGCGCGTCTTTTCCTTCAATTCCCAATCCCAAAACCGCAATTTTTTTGTTTGCAAAATCCATTTTTAAAAATTTATCATTTGGACTTCGGGCTCAAGCCTTAATCCAAACATCTTGTCTACATCCTCAACAATCTTATTTGAAAGTTTAATCACATCGCTAGCTTTTGCATTTCCGCTTTTGTTTATTATTATCAATGCATGTTTAGGTGAAACACCAACACTTCCAAGGTTTTTTCCTTTCCAACCCGCATTTTCGATAAGGAAGCCGCTAAATACCTTATATTTTTCTCCGAAGGGAAAAATCTTAATACCGGGAAAATCCTTCTCCAGTTGCTCCTTTTTATTTTTATCGACAATAGGATTTTTGAAAAACGAACCCGCATTTCCCACTATATTAGGATCCTCCAATCGTTCTTTTCGAACTGCTAAAATCGCGTTGCGGACATCCAAAAGGCTTGGATTTTCTTTTACTCTACCGTTCAATGATTCGTAATTAACAGTCGGTTTACCATTTTTGTGAAGTCTCAGGGTAATATCCGTAATTAAATATTTCTGCCAATGTGATTTCTGTTTAAAAATACTCTCCCTGTAGCCAAACCCACAATCTTCTTTGTTAAATTTAACAAAATTTTCTTTCGTGATATCAAACGCATTTAAACTTTCAAAAGTATCTTTAAGCTCCTGTCCGTATGCTCCGATATTTTGAATAGGAGCCGCCCCGACAGTTCCGGGAATTCCGGAAAGACACTCTATTCCCTGAAAATTATTTTTTACAGAATATTCAACCAACTTATCCCAACTCATTCCCGCTTCGGCGGTGATAGAATCGCCCGAAATCGATACTCCTGTTCCTGTAAATTTAATTACTAATCCATCATAAAGTTTATCGCTCACCAAAAAGTCACTCCCTCCACCAATAATAAAAACTTTCAAATGATTAGACTTTGCAAAACAAACAATCTCCTCAATTTCTTTCTTGCCCTTCACTTCCGCATAATATTTAATCTTTCCACCGATTCGAAAAGTTGTAAGGTTTTTAAAATATTTATTTTGAAGAATCTTCATATTAATTTTGTTACTTCCCTCGCCCACAAATAACTTTTGCCCGCCCCCATTACTAAGATAACATCCCCGCTATTAATTTCTTTCTTGATAATACTTTTTATTTCTTCAAACGAATTATATCCTTTTGCATCCGGATGATGTGATTTTTCGGCAACGATTTGTGGAGTCATACCGAAAGTTTTCTGATCTCTAGCCTGAAAAATTGGTCCGATTAAAACTTTATCAGCATCTTTAAAAGCATTTTTATAATTATCCAATAATTTTGCGGTCCTTGCGTAACCATGCGGCTCGTCAATTACCCAGATCTTTGCATTCGGGTAAAGTCCTCTTAACCCCTCAAGAGTTGCGGCAATTGCAGTCGGGTGGTGGGCATAATCATCGTAAACTTTTATTCCTTTTTTATCTGCAATTAATTCCATCCTTCTTCCAATTCCCCCAAATGTGGAAAATGATTTCCTAATCACACTTTCATCAATTCCCAAAAGTTTTCCTAGAGCAACAACTCCAAGTGCATTTGAAATATTATGCTTTCCGGAAATTGCCAAGTTAAAACCTAATTTTTGACTTTTTTGCGAGTATTTAATAATTCTCAAATCACTTTTATCATCAATCGAACCAAGTAATTTATTAATCCCTTCCGAATCCCCGTTTACGATTAGTATTTTCATTCCGGTTAGTCTTCCGACAAATTTTTTGAAACTTTCGAAAACTTCTTTTTCGGATTTAAAAAAATCGGGGTGATCAAACTCAATATTATTTAGAATAATTATTTCCGGGGAATAGTTTAAGAAATTATTATTAAATTCATCCGCCTCGACAACAAAATATTCGCCATTTCCGTATCGCGAATTTCCATCCCATTCGTGAACCGTTGCTCCCACAATCACCATCGGATCCAAGGCCGCATCCGCAAGAAGTTTTCCGACCATGGCGGTTGTAGTAGACTTTCCGTGAGTTCCAGCTACACAAATCATCTTTTTGCCCTTTGCCAAATATTTTCCTAAAAACTCCTGCCATGTTATTGCTATTTTTCGTTTTTGGCCCTCGACAAGTTCGGAATTTTTTGCGTTTTGATAAAAAACCGCAGGGGTAACCACCAATAAATCAGCTCCGTCTAAATGTTTGACGTCGTGGCCTTTGAAAATATTATCCGCATACGCAGTGCTTCCTTCCAAATCACAACCTGTAACGTGATAGCCCATCTTGTCTGCCAACCTAGCAATTCCAGACATTCCGCTTCCTCCTATTCCCATGAAATGTATTTTTTGAATACTGTTATCCATTAATACAAAGTTCTAATGAAGTTTGTGACCTCAGAAATGTTGTTCGCTGTAAAATCAGGTTTAAAATCCGGATCTCGCGGTTTCAAGTTTTTATATACTCCCTGTTTTAGATGGATAACAATCGAATTTGAAATCTGCTTTTTGAAACTCTCGAGATTAATAATTTTATCATCTACAACAATCTTTCTTCTGCCTTTATAAATTTTGCCGATGGTATCAAGTTCTTCGGATTTGTGTTCAATGTGCTCAAACACAAACATTTCATCGATATATTTGGAAATCTTCAAATTTTTAATCTTCATCGGCTGATAGACTAAATCCCCGTCTGTCAAAATCGCTATTTCGCCTTTCGGATCTATATATTCAATAAATTCATTCACCCCATCAAAAACAAATTTATTAAACGGAATTGTAAAAAACATATTTCTAATTTCCTCGGAAAATTCCGGCCTTTTAACCCTTTCGGCAAATGAATCACTAAACTCAGGAATGGAAACATACCCCAGCCGTTCGCGGCTGAGATCATATTCCTGCCAAAAAGTATCCAAAAGTTCTGGTTTAATAAGTTCTTTGACCAACTTCTGACTAACATATTTCTTAATAGCATCCGTATCTAAAAGTGTATTGTCTATATCAAGAATAAAAACAGTAGGCCCTTTTTGCTTGATAAGCCTGACCAACATTTTCTCATTCGCCTCTTTAAGTTCCTGCTGATCATTTATTCCACGCCATTCATCTTTATTGTTCAATAAAAAGTTGTTCACTTTTTCTTTTGCATGCAAGGCAATCAATACTAAATCCGTAATGTAATATTCTCCCGATGAGCTTTTTGGAACACTTCTAATGGCCGTGCGTAGCCATTCTTTATCAAAAATATAGCAGCCAACATTTACTTCTTTGATAAGCTTCTGCTCATCAGAGGCATCTTTTTCTTCGACAATCTGAACAACTTTGTTTCCATTGCGTATTACTCTCCCCAGCCCTCGAGGGGAATCGACAACTGTACTCATAAAACTCAATTTTGCAGATGAATCGTTATGGCTTTTTACAAACTGCCTGATCGTGGAGACCTCAAAAAAAGCAGAATCGTCGCCGTTAAAGACAATTACTTCCTTTACATCGTCCTTTATCTTTCCCAGGGCCAGTTCTGCAGCATTGGCGGTGCCCAACTGATCTTTTTGGTAAACATAATTTACATCCTCATTTCTGATGCTGCCCTTTACATCAGTCGCTTTGTACCCAATTACAACATAGGTGTCAGTAATAGGAATCTTTTTAATAAGCTCCAGGCAGTAATACAACATGGGTTTCCCCACAATCGGGTAGAGTGCTTTAGGAAGATGTTGACCTATCCTCGTTCCCTTTCCGGCAGCTAAAACAATTGCAGCTATTTTATGAATATTTTTCATATTTATTGGATCAAACTTTTTTGTACAATTTCTTGCTCTACGTAAATGCGGGTTTTTCCAGGAACATTTTTTGTAACAATCGTTGATGGTCCAATAATAGAGTCGTTACCGATTATCACACCAGGCATAGTTGAAACATTTATACCAATTTTTACATTGTCACCAATCAAAACTCCGATTCTATCACTTCCGGTAAAAACTTTTTTATCTTTAACTTTGACTTCCACTAAGTCTCTATCAATCCTCTTATTACCAGTAATAAAACCGGCACCCACTCTTACAGAATCACCAATAATGGAGTCTCCAACAAAACCCGAATGAATGTGAGTACCCATTTCGATTATACTTCTGGTGCAGTCAACAAATCTTTCTATCTGAGTGTCCTCTTCCAGGATAGATCCTTCTCTTAGAATGCAATGTGCGCCAACTACAGAATTCTTCCCGATATAAACAGGCCCTTCAACTATCGCAAAATCAAGAATCCTTGCTCCGTCTTCAATAATTACTTTACCCGTTAGCACCGACTTCTTTGATATCTCGGCTTTACCCGTTTTTTTAGCAGGTAGTTTTCCCAAAACATAATCTTTTATCGCAAATAAATCCCACGGATATTTTAACGGCATTACGGCTTCGCCGTTTCTAAATACTCTAACCTTCTCCTTTTTTAAAAATTTATCCAGAGCTGCCTCAAATTGATATTCACTCTGTGGTTCATTCCGAAGGGTATCCATAAATCTTTTATTCAAAAAGTAGCAACCTGAAACCCTATCATTTGAAGGCTCTTCCCCTTTTGCAGGTTTTTCAACAATTCCCGTCGGGTTATGACCCCTATCAAAGGACAAAATTCCATATTCCCAGGGTTTATCTGTTTTCTCAACCAATAAACCAACCGAAGGTATCTCGTTGTATTTCAATAAAAACGAATTGAAAATATTTTCATTTACAAAATGAGGAAAACCTAAAATGAAGTTCTCTTCAAGAAAATCTTCTGTCGAAAGCAAGGCGTTTCCCATCCCCAAAGCTTCTTTTTGGTAAACAATTTTTAAATTTAGATGTTTATACTCCTTAAGATACTCTATAAGAGTACCATCGCTTTCGGAAACAACAACAACAACTTCGTCAACCTTAAGTTTTCTAATTCCGTCGAGAGTCCAACCGATTATTGGTTTTCCGCAAAGGCGGAACATCGACTTGTGTGCGCCGTTAAATGGAAAAAATCTTGATGAAACTCCTGCCGCTAAAAGAACTATTTGTTTCTTCATATATATTTTTCCACAATCTTACGGTCAGACCAAGGAACTTCGTGAGTTCCGTCTAAATTCATCGACTTTTCGTGTCCTTTCCCAAATATTCCCACTAAATCACCTTTTCTAGCAGACTCTATGGCAAATTTAATTGCTTCATTTCTATCCAGAATCTCATAAATTTTAACACTTTTCTTCGTAACCCCGCTTTTTATCTGCACAATAATGTCCTCAGCCTTTTCACTCCGCGGGTCTTCAGCCGTTAAAATTAACTCGTCCGCAATTTCAGAGGCAACTTTTCCCATTTTAGGACGTTTATACGGATCTCTTTCACCCGCACTGCCGAAGACTGCAATGAGTTTCCCTGAAGTCTGGGTTTTCAAATATTTTAAAGCGGCCTCGAGAGATTCCGGAGTATGGGCAAAATCGATAAATATTTTTATCCCCAAGTCATTTTTAATTTCCGTTAATCTTCCCTCTGGAAGTTTAAATGAATGCAAAGATTCCAAAGCGTCTTTACGGCTCACTCCGAAAAATTCCACGGCCTTAATGGCCGCTTCAACATCCAAATTGTTAAATTTTCCGGGAAGAATATCTATATTGGTTTCTTTCGGAGCAATAACTTTATTCTTTATGGAATTAATAAATGACATTTTAACCCTTTTATATTCTCCAAAAGTTTTGTGATAATCCAAGTGTTCTGGAGCAATATTCGTCAATACCGCAACATCGAATTTTATTCCGGCAATTCTTTTCTGCTCAATTCCGTGTGAACTGACTTCTATTATTGCAAACTCAGAACCAAGTTCAACCATCTCGGCAAGAAGTTTATGCAAAGATACCACGTCTGGACTTGTGACATGGAAACCTGTATTTATCTCTTTATCGCCTATTTTCGCAGCAATCGAAGTTATAAGCCCTACCTTTTTTCCAAGCTTTATCAGAATATGATATATCAAATAGCAAGTCGTGGTTTTTCCTTTGGTCCCGGTCACGCCGATTATTTTAAGTTTTTGCGAGGGCTTACCGTAAAACTCCGACGCGAGTGTTCCCAAAACATCTCTGGAATCGGCTACTCTAATATAATTGACGCTGAGGCGCAGTTCTTTTTCTCCAACTACAACTTTTGCTCCATTTTTTACTGCTTGGGGAATAAAATCGTGACCGTCTGAAGTCAAGCCAGGGACTGCCACAAAAATGAATCCTTCCCGAACCAGTCTCGAGTCTGCGGTCACCCCCTTATAAGCTCCGATATTTCGCACAAGTTCCACTATGTTTTTGACCATCTGTGCTATATTATACCAAAATGAAGCTGGATAAACCGACTTTTGCAGTCAGTACCCGAGCGGATAATTTAGCCAAAGCTCTAAGGACATCGCAAAAGACAATTACAATTTGGGTTAGGGCCGGAAAATATAAAAACAGATTTCCGCTCCTTCGGACCACCGTCACATACAATGCAAAATCAGTAATTGATGCTGGAAATTATCAGAAAAGGTTTATAGCAACACTCCCGGTTGCAAAGACACATACAAAATTATCCATTTTAAAAGAAATTTCAAACGATGAAATCCGGCAGCTTCTAGCTTTCACAAAAAGAGACAAAACAATAAGATCCTCGACTCACGATTTCGACAGTTTTAAAAGTAAGAAGTCGTTTTTATCGTGGAAAAAAAGAGGAAAGTACATTTACACCCTGATCAACAAAAACGGAAGACTAACTGGAATCGTCTGGTTCAATAAAGGGGTTCCCACAGTCAGAATTTATCCGCACTCTTCTAAAGCCAAAACACTTGCAAAGAAACTACTGGTTATTGTCTGTAAAGATTTTGAGAAAAATAACCGTAAACTAACCGTTTCGAAGAATCGTCTGGGCCAGGCTTTTAGAATTATGTCTTAAAAGGTGATCTTTCTTCAAATATTCTCCCAAATTCGCTTTAATAATTTTAACTTTAGGCGAAAGTTTTTTACAAGCATCCTCGTCAATTTGTAAAATTTCCTGTCCCGCCTCTTTGTATAAACTAACGATTTCTTTTTCAAAACTCTGATTATTAGCAATTAAATAATTAAGCCGTTTGTTATCGCCAAGGTAAAACAAAAACGCCTTTACATAATCCGAGGCTTTAAAATAATCCGTTTCACCTGCTTTGGTTGTTAAATTAAGAACAAAATAAACTTTCGCATGAGACTTCCTAATCGCTTCCGAAACACCTTCTACAAGAAGGTGAGGCAAAATGCTTGTAAACAAATCCCCCGGTGCAAAAACTATCTTATCCGCTGCCGAAATTGCCTCTAATACTCTTGGATTGCTGTCCGCGTGAGTCCCAAAATAGATCCTTACAATTTCGTCGCTGGGATTAAAATCAGTCCTTTCCTTCCGCTTGTCAATATTTGTTTCACCATCAATTTCGATACCTTTTCTCGTAACTCCAACCAAATTCAGATCGGTTAAACTTGCAGGCAAAACTTGCCCTTTGATCCGGAAAAGTGCTCGTTCGGCATCCGTTCCTCTATCCTGACCATGGAAAATATGATCCAATCTGACTCCTATTAAATTCCCAAGTGAATGGCCTTTTAAAGGTCCTGTGACCTCCTTCAAACGATCGTCAAATAATCTTTGTGCAACCCGCTGTTGAGCATCATCTTCCATAAGGGCTAAAAGGCATGCCCGTATATCTCCGGGCGGTAAAACCCCAAGCTCTGTCCTTAAAACACCTGAGCTTCCTCCGCTGTCCCAGGTTCCAACAACTGCAGTAATAAGTGAGGTTTCGTTGAGCTTTTTTAGACCGTTCAGAAGTTGAAAATGGCCGGTTTTACCGCCAAAAGTCACTATCTTCTCGCGGTATTCATTATTTGCCATTGTTATCTTTTTCAGCAGTTATTTCGGCTCCAAGGGATTTCAATCTCTCGTCAATTCTTTCATAACCCCGCGCAACCACTTCGACATTTTCAATTTCACTTCTACCAGATGCCGCCAACGCGGCCAAAATTACGGATACCCCAGCCCTAATATCTTTGCAAAAAAGTCTGTCACTCAAAAGCGGAGTCGGACCGCTTACAATAACCCTATGAGGATCGGCAATAAAAATTTTAGCCCCCATTGAAATCAGATCATCAACAAAAAACATTCTCCACTCATACATCCAGTCATGACAAAGGACAGTTCCTTGAGTTTGTGTTGCCAAAACAATGAAAGGACTCATAAGATCCGTCGGAAACCCCGGCCAAGGTCTTGTTTGAAATTTTGTTCTTGATGCAACGAGTTTAGATGGTAAAACAGTCAAAGTATTTTTGGAGGATTTAAAATTTACTCCCATATAAGAAAGATAATTTAAGATCATTGGACAATCCTCCACCTGAAAATCCTCAATCTCAACTTCACCTCCGGTTATGGCAGCCGCAATTGCAAAAGTTCCGCCTTCAATATGATCCGGGCAAACTTTATACTCCGCTCCATTTAGTTTGCCGCCAGTAATGGAAAGAACGTTTGACCCGATTCCTCCGATTTTTGCACCCATTTTAACCAAAAAGTTTGCCAGGTTCGCTACATGCGGCTCTGTAGCGGCGTCATCGATCTTGATATTTGCGCGCATTGATGATGCCATCATAAGCCCCATTTCGGTTGCTGTTACAGAAGGTTCGTCAAGAAAAATATCAGTAGGATTTCGTTTTTTCCAGTTAAGAAAATACCTTCCATCCTCACGTCGAATTTTAACACCCATTTTTTGCATCATGGCAAAATGTGTTTCCAAAAGTCTTTCTCCTATCTGATCACCGCCTGGAGGAGTAACTATTGCTTGGTTAAACCGGACGAGGAGAGGCGCCGCCAAAACTACAGATGCTCTAAATTTACTCGAAAGATCCGGGTCCAAATCATATGAAGTCAGTCCTGAAGGGTCAACTGTAACTGTATGATCCTCTCGTTTAACCTTAGCTCCCAACCTCGTTATGAGGTCCAGCATAACGGTAATATCGGAAATATCGGGAACATTGGTAATAACAGAGGGTGTATCGGCCAGCAGTGCAGCAGGAATCAGCTTCAAGGCAGCATTTTTATTGCCCGAAAGTTTGATTTTACCGCTAAGCTTCTTGCCACCCGTAACTATAAACTTAGACATAAGCTTAATGTGTATTGTATCACTGACTCGGTTGTATGCCCAAATACGGAAAAAGATCTTTTGCTATAGCGTACCACAAAGGAGCAGCCGTTTCGGCGGCCCAGGGAGAGGAGGTAGGAGATTCAAGTGTTACAAGCATTACGAATTTTGGTTTATCAGCCGGGGCGAACCCAATAAAAGAGTGGTTTGTGTTTACCGGGTCGTAATGTCCGGCTACCGGAATTTGTGCTGTCCCGGTTTTCCCAGCAACGTTAAAACCGGGGATCCTTGTCCATTTTGCCTCTCCAAGGTTCGCGGCATCCACCATCATCTGTGTAATCTCCTGAGCAGCCTGAGTACTTATAATCCTGATGGGCGGGTCGGATTTAACTTGTTGTTCCCAACCATCCCCTTGAATTGAATCAACAACTTTCGGAGTAACTAAATATCCACCGTTTGCAATCGCCGAAACGGCTCTAACCATTTCGATTCCGGTTACTGCTACACCTTGACCAAAACTTGCGGTCGCCAAATCCACATTATTCCAGGTTCCCTTTTCTCTAAGTTTGGGGGCAGATTCTCCCTGAAGATCAATACCGGTCAAACTCCCAATCCCGAACTTTTGGAGGTAATCATATAGCCTATCCGCACCTAATTTTTGACCGACAAATGACATTCCAACATTGTCTGAATTCACAATAACCTGATCCATTGTGCTTCCGGGGTGATAAACATCATTCCATGTTCTTATTGAATAGCCGTCAACTTCCAGTGGACCGTTGCAAATGTCACACTGTGTATCTGGAGTGACAACACCCGCATCTAAGGCGGACGCCATGACTAAAACCTTAAATATAGAACCAGGCTCGAAAGAATCCGAAATTACGGGATTTTTAAACAGAGAGTTATTGTACTGTGAATAGTTTGAAGGGTCATATGAAGGTAAACTGGCCATTGCTAAGATATTTCCGTTCGTCGGATCCATAATGGCAACACTGCCCCCTTTTGCGCCGTATTTTTGAATACCATTTGTCAGTTCATTTTCAGCTACTAGTTGAATTCTCTTGTCTAGACTCGTCTGAAGATTAACGCCGGGAATTGCCGAAACCTGAGTCGTTCCTCCGGTCAAAATTGGCGACCCCAATGCATCCTTTTCACCCCCAACAAAACCGGGTTTGCCGCTCAGGGGAAGATCATAATATCCTTCCAAACCAAAATAGCCAACATCCGAACCGTCCGAATTTTTTCCGACAAATCCCAGTAATTGAGCTGCAGCTGAAGCTTCCGGGTAATAAGATGCTTCCTGACTGTCAAAACCAATGCCGGGAATTTTTAAGGCTTCAATATTTCTTTTCGTACCGTCATCCACCTTTGATTCAAGAGCAACCCAGCTTGTGTTCTTGGATAAAAGTCCTTGCAACTTGCTTTCCTCATCTTGCAGAGCAGACTCCCCCTGTGACACATCGACAAAAAATGGCGCAAGTGTAGAAGCAATTTCAAAAGGTGAACTAATTAATTGGTGTGGGTTAGCAAAAACCTGCCAGGCCGGGGTTCTGGCAACCCAAAAACTGCCGTCAGATGCCAGAATATTTCCTCTCGGCGCCGATGTTACTGTGGATGAAGCATACTGACTCCTAGCCTGATCAGATAACTGACCTGCCTTAATTACCTGCCAGTAAAAAAGTTTAACAACAAGCGCCAAAAAAAGCCCAAGAAACAGGATTGAGAGTATGCGTATTTTTATAAGCATAATTTCTCATCAAGGAAGCTGTGCAACCGGTTGGGACGGTGTAACATAGACCAATGTGGTGGGTTTGATATAACCCATCTCGACGCTTTTTTGCTCAAGGTCACTTATTGAAAGAGATTTAACAAGTGTATCTTCCAGGTCTCTATTCTGCTCCGAAAGTTGATCTTCTTTATCACGTAAATTAGAAACCTCCACCCCGGAAGTTGCAGTCTCAACGGTCATAAAGACAGACGAAATTGCCAAAATACCACAAACACCAATTAAAATGTACTTCTTTAGATTGATAGTTTTTCTACTTTCGATTTTTCTCATATCTATGTATTTATTTTTGTAAAATCCTCATCTTTGCGCTCCTCGCTCGTCTATTTTCAATTAATTCGGCTTCCCCCGCCAGAATTGGTTTGAATGTGATTAATTTAGACCCTTCTTTCGTTTTTTCCTTGAAAAAATCCTTAACGATCACATCTTCTTTGGAATGAAAACTAATTACTACCAGTCTTCCGCCCTTCTCGAGCAATCCAAAAGCTTTTGGCAAAACTTCCGCCAAGTTTGTTAGCTCACTGTTAACCGCAATCCTCAGCGCCAAAAAAGGTAATGTTGCTTCCCTCAGGCCATTCCTACCTGCCCGTAGTCCTTCCGATATTTCAAGCATGTCACTTACGGTACTTATCGATTTAATGGCTCTAGAATGAACAACCCTTCCGCTTATCCACTTGGCCGCACCTGGATCAAGTGTTACTTCAAAAAGGCTCCTAAGCTGGTCCTCTCTCAAAACATTAAGTAAATCCGACGCTTTTACTCCCTGGGTTTTGGGAGAAATCCGCATATCCAGTAGTGCTTCAGGGTTTTCAAATGAAAATCCCCGTTCCAAATCCTTAAGATGAATATTAGTTACGCCTAAGTCAAAAAGGATACCCGAAACAGGCATCCAGCCATTTTCTTCAGCAATCTTATCGATTTGAGTAAAGTTACTGTTTACAAGTTTGAGATCTGATTTCCATTCCTCACCAAGACGCTTTTTAGCTATTGCCAGCATTTGCGGATCCAAATCAATTCCCAGAACCCTTCCGCCTGCTTTTAATATTTCCAATGTGTGTCCTCCGTTTCCGACTGTTGAATCTATATATTTACGGGCTTTTTCAATGTGCAATGCTTCAACTACCTCGTTAACCAATACCGATTCATGCAAATTGTCACTTTTCATTCTTACTAAGTTCTTCTATGAATTCTTTGGTTGTCTTGGCCAAACCAATTGACTTTTCATCCCAAGCGATCCTAGACCAGATTTCTACCCTATCAATTAGTCCTACAAAAATCACATCCCTCCCAAGGGCAGCATAAGATGATAAAATCTCCGGAATGACAATTCTGCCTTGTTCGTCGGGCTCCGTTTCGAACGCACTTCCCAAGATAAATCTTTCAATATCCCGAACCCCCAGGCTAACAGTTTCTTTCCCACCGGTAAGCCTTTTTAAAAGCAATTCCCAAAAATCAGCGCTAACCAAAATCAAACAATCCTCATACCATTTGGCCAAAACCGGGTTTGTTCCAAGATCTTTTAAAAATTTTTTAGGTACTGCGACGCGTCTTGCATCGCTTAAGTTGCCCAAATATGATCCAATTAACATATGAAGTTCTTGGGCAGGAACTCCACCAAATCACCATCTTTTACCACTAGACACCATTTTTATATATTTTCACAGAGATGTCAAGAGTCTCTTCACGATTTTCACAAGAATCTTAATTTGAAGAATTATTGTCCCAGTTTACCGGGATGAGGTTTTCCGTCCGAAGCAAAAACTCCGTAGCCATTCTGCCAGACAACATATGCCGAAGGATCAGGCTGGACAAAAGTCGACATTGTTACAAAATAGACATTCTTCGGCACTACATTTAAGCTATAAGTAAATTTGCCGTCAACCGAAGTTAAAGTTGCAGTACCTGACTGTAAATGAAAATCTGCAGAAAGTTTTCCTACAGATTTACCGTTTGCGTCTCTGAACGTAATAGTCATACTTCCGGTTTCTACACCATCGTCATACCTGTACTTGCCCGACGATTCCGAACCCAAAAGAAGCTGCTTATCGATATCTGTACCGGTTAGCTTGACTGTCCCCGGAACACCCTGCTGACCGCCATCAGTCGTATTGTAAATCATGAGATAATCCATTGAAGCGGCCTGTGGAACATTAATTTTTTGGACCTTAAAGTCAAGCCAGTGCCCAAGCGAGCCATTGACTTGAGGGTTGCTGGTAGGAATTAAGGTCATAATAGGCCATTCCGATTGAGGAAGCTCAGGAACGTTTTCTACTTGTGTACCGCTTGGAGAAGAACTACCTCCTCCCAGTGTCTTCAACGCCAAAACAATTACTATAATTATAACAACTACTATTGCGACACCAATAATAAGAAGCTTTTTCATTACATTAATTTATTTTCAAAGTATTCCGAGAGTTTGTCAAGACTTACCCTCTCCTGCTTGGCAGTGTCACGGTCGCGTACGGTGACCGTTGCATCATCAAGTGACTGGAAATCAACTGTTACACACCAGGGGGTACCAATTTCATCCTGAGCGAAGTAGCGCTTGCCTATGTTTCCCCTGTCATCCCAAGCAACGACAAGATCTTTCTTAAGACTGCCATAAATTTCTTTAGCTTTTTCTACTAATTCAGGCTTATTTTTAAGGAGTGGAAACACAGCCACTTTATAGGGAGATAGTTTGGGGTTAAGTTTAAGAATCACTCTTTCTCCTTCTTCTGCATAAGCGTCAATAAGGAAAAAAAGTAGCGCCCTGTCAACGCCACCCGAAGTCTCGATAACCCAAGGTGTAAATTCTTCTCCCGTAATTTCATCCTTATATGTTAAACCGTGGTTTTTCAAATCAAAGTCTCCCCTATGGTGAATGCCTTCAAACTCGCTCCAGCCGAAAGGTGCATTATATTCAATATCGGTAGCATACCGCGCATAGTGTGCTCTTTTTTCCGGCTCATGATCACGGAATCTTAATTTTTCCTCTGCTATTCCCAAATCGGTGTACCATTTCTTTCTTGTTTCTTTCCAAAATTCGAAAGTCTTTTTGCTTTCCGCTTCATCGGGCTTAACAAAATATTCCAATTCCATTTGATCAAACTCGAGATCACGAAAAGTAAAATTTCCCGGTGTAATTTCGTTTCTGAAAGCTTTTCCGATCTGTGCAATCCCGAATGGAATTTTAATCCGAGTGGAATCAACAACATTTTTAAAATTCACAAAAACCCCTTGAGTAATTTCTCCGCGAAGATACGCTTTCTCTTTTGGTTCTGTAACCCCAAGAAAAACCTCAGTTAGCGTGTTAAATTGTTTGGCTTCAGTCCAATTTCCTTTCCCATTATGTTCCTTTTCGTGATTTTTGATAGCAGTTTCATCATCTGCTCTAAATCTTTTATGACAAATTTTACATTCAACCATCGGGTCGGTGAAGGCTTTAAGATGTCCGGATTTTTCCCAGACAATAGGATTCATTATTATTGCAGCATCAATGCCTACCACGTCTTCACGGGAGTAAACCATATATTTCCACCACTCTTTCTTTATATTATTTTTTAACTCAACCCCCAAGGGCCCATAATCCCAAAAGCCCTGATAGCCTCCATAAATTTCACTGCCCTGGAAAATAAAGCCACGGCGCTTCGCCAGTGAAGAAACCTTTTCCATTAAGTCCATATATCAAGAATTGTACTATTTACCGATTCAAAATCCAAACGGAGAAATTCAGAATTGTGGCAAAGCTGACCCATACCGCATACGGATAAAGAAGATAAGCCGCATTCTTGTCAATTTTGGCAAAAAGGGTAATTGTTTTTATTATGAAGAAAAGCATCAAAATGATAATAATAAGAGCCAAAAAAATATTCTTATATCCAAAGAAAACCGGAGTCCAGACAGCATTCAAAAAAAGCTGGACACAAAAGGTATAAACCGCTTCCCGGGACTTTTTAGTCTTCACCCCCTTCTTCCAAACCAAATAAAGGCTTATCCCCATTAAAATATAAAGAATTGTCCAAACCGGGGCAAAAAGATAATTTGGCGGACTAAAAGAAGGTTTGACTAATGCGGCATACCAAGCCGAAATTGCGGAAACCGTAAAAATAGTGCCAATTCCACCCGCAAATAAACAAATCCCGACGGAAACAATTAATTTTACAAATTTGTTCATAACTTCATGTTATTCCTAATGTATAATGAACTTCAAGATGAAAAAAATTCTAATGGGCTTACTTTTTGTTATAGTTTTTGTCTTGGGATTTTCGGTAACTTATCTAACTCTCACTTTCTCAAAAGTTTTTGTAAAAAAACCAACGGCCTCATCTTCTCCGACACCAATTCCATTTTCTCAAGCAACTCCGGCCCCTCTCACAAACCCTAAGGGGGTTTTTAATCTACTTTTTTTGGGTTATGGTGGGGCAGGACACGACGGTTCACTTTTGACGGACAGCATGATAATCGTCCATGTTGATACAAACACAAATAAAGCCGCTTTTATTTCGGTTCCGAGAGATCTTTGGATCCCCGGAAACCGTAAAATAAATACCGAGGGTTCAATTAATGGTTTTCAGAATGTCGGGCCAACAATTCAGAGTATAACCGGTCAACATATTGATTATTTTGTATCTGTGGATTTTGGAGGTTTCACCCAAATTATTGATGACCTTGGAGGAATTACTGTTCAGGTTCCCAAAACTTTTGATGATCCATATTATCCGATTACGGGGCAGGAAAATAACATATGCGGATTAACCGAAGATCAAATAAACGCACTTAAAGTAAAATATTCCGGAACGGCTCTTGAAGAACAATTTCCTTGCAGATTCGAGCATTTGCATTTTGATAAAGGTACTGCAAGTCTCGACGGGGCTACGGCATTAAAATTTGTCCGCTCGCGTCACGGGGACAGCGACTTTGGACGAAGCCTTAGGCAATTTGCAGTCCTTGTCGGAATCGAAAATAAACTGATTTCGCTTAAATCGTTAGGGAAACTTGATGATACGATCAACACGCTCTCCAACATTGTCAGAACTGATCTAAACGCCGGAACAATCAAATCTCTTCTCAATGTTTTTGGGGACCCGGGTAAATATACGATTACACAAATTCAATTAACAACAGACAATGTTTTAAATGAAACTACCAGTGCTGACGGACAGGATATTTTGGTTCCAAAAGCCGGAAACTTCAATTTTTCAGGCATAAAAAGTTATATTAGTAGTAATATTTAATTATGGAAACATTAACTCTCGCAGGCGGATGTTTTTGGTGTACGGAGGCAATTTTCTCGCAAATTAAAGGCGTTGAAAAAGTTACACCCGGCTATTCCGGCGGCACAAAAGAAAATCCAACTTATGAAGAAGTCTCAACCGGAGAGACCGGTCACGCAGAAAGTATCCAAATTGTCTTTGATCCAAAGATAATTAAATTGGACCAACTGCTTTATATTTTTTTCAAACTCCACGATCCAACAACACTAGACCGCCAAGGTGCCGATATCGGCACACAATACCGCTCGGCAATATTTTTTAACGGTGCGGAACAAAAGGCCGCAGCAGAAAAAGCAATAAAGGAAGCACAAAAAGATCACAAAGATCCTATTGTTACCGAAGTAGTCCCTTACAAAAATTTCTTTCCGGCGGATCCATCTCACAAAGATTATTATTTTAAACACAGACTTTCCCCATATTGCATACTCGTAATAGATCCGAAAATCCAAAAACTAAAGAAAGAATTCAAAAGTTATCTTAAGAATTAATCGGGAAGAATATACATGTCCTGTCGGGTCTCGCTTACTCCAACTTTTTCCGCCTCACCTTTCAAAATTTTTTCGTAAGGCCAGCAAGCATAACAACCACCTTTGGGACATTTAAAATGATTAATTTGTCTTGCAAGTTTTATCCGCCTGGCTATTGTGTAGACTTTTTCAAAAGACTCTTCAATATCCGGCAATTTCTTTTCTGTAAGACCGTCATCCCTATCCAAGTACCAATATGATGCGCCCGAAACTTTTTTACTTTGAGTATTGGTAGCTAGAAGCAAATAGATCGGAAGCTGAAGTGAATCTTCCTTTTCTTCGTTTTTTCCTGTCTTAAAATCAATTATATGGACTGAATCATTTTCCTCGTCATATTCCAACCAATCGATCTTTCCGCAAAGAATAATGCTGTCTTCCGCCGATAACCAGTAATTAGGAAGGTTTATGCTGGATTTGATTTTTATTGCTTTATGCAAAATCGGACCTGGATCCTCCTGCAAATTAATAAGCATTTGTTCGGCTCGGTCTCTGTAAACCATTTCTTCCGAATGTGTTTTAAATCCTCCCCTTTTCCCCATAATCTTTAGCCAAACGGGGTCCAATTTTTTAACAAGTGAGATTTTTAATCTTTCGTCTACCGGAAGAACCGCCAAAGATTCGATTACTTCATGAACCGCTTGTCCAAGCGCCAGAGGCGGTGACATTATCGTCATCTTATGTCCCGTCAGAGGATCTTTATAAACATTTCGCAAATAATATGATCTGGGGCATTTCAAAAAATCCGAAATTGAGGAGTGTGAAACCCATGTAGCCGAATATTTGTCGGGAGCCATAACAAATTATACCAACAATAATTAACGATTTACGACTGCTTGGGTATTAGTATCCCAGCAAGATGGTATTAAGTCCTTAGGAAAAGCAGGGTAGGCAGCAAGACTCGAACAATCTATCTGTCCGTTTCCGTCCCAAACCAAGATCCATTTTCCGTTCAGCTGAGCTGCATACCAAATTCCGCCACCCCCCTGAGCCGAAGCCATTCCTGATGCATAATTTCCTTCGATTTTTGAAATGGTAATATTTAGACTCGCCGCATCCTGTCCATGTTCGGCAACTAGCGCGGCCTGAACTGCCGAAACAATTGATATATTTTCATCGGCTTTCTGAGTTGCGGAAATACTCGCCTTGGGTGAAGATGACTCGGTCGGAATTGCCGTAGGCTGCAGAGTTGAAACTACGCCGCTCTGAGTGGAAACCGGAACCGGGTTATATGAAGGAAATGTAGGCAATCCTTTAAAATATACATAAGCACCCAAAAAAACCACGACTGCTGTCACAAAGATTGTTATGAAATATTTCATTTCAGTTTATAATTATATCCTTGTTTTTCGACAAAAAACAATAAAATTCCCGCCAAAACTGCAGCCGAAGAGAAAAAGAACCAAAGGTTCAAGAAACCCTGAACAAGCGGGGGTGCAATTATTCCGAACAGAGAATCACCTACGTTGGAACTTCCTACTAGCCCTATCCAACCCGTTCTGATAATTTCTCCCAAACCGGATATTATTAGCGCAACACCCCCGGAAATAATAAGCATAAGCCCCATAACAGACATCTTTTTTCCAAAGGGTATTGAACGGTAAAGTAAGAAAAATATCAAGGCCAAGACCAATATTGTAAAAATCAAAAAAACCCAACTAATAAAACCCGATTTTGAAACCAACTCGATCTGAGAAGTGGAAATGCCGGTAATATTAAATTCTTTAATAAAATCACTTAGCTTTACCTGATCGGAAGTGTTAGCAAAATTTTGAGAAATAAACGGTTTAGGAACTTTCTCCATGGGGATATAAATAAAAAGTTCGGTTGTGCTTCCGTTTGCGTATTTTAAGACATTATTAATATTGTTAATGATAAAATCTTTTAAATTGGCGGGGGATGCCAAATCGGTCAGTGATGCAACATCACTCGCTTTGCCGCCACCGGCTATTGTTTGTGATATCAGATTTTTGTTGATCGTCTCGGAAAGTTGCAAATAAGTGTTTGAAGAGCTAAAAGAATTCTGCCAGAAGGAAGAACTCAAAAACTGGAACCTAAAATTAAGTGCAATAAGAAACATTAGAAAAAAAGGGATAAAAAGAATAATAATAATGATTTGCCCGAATATTTTCATGCAAACTTAGTATACAATGAATTGAAAGGAGGTGAAAAAATGGCAGGATTCAAAGCAACACTTGAAAAGGACACAATCGCGAATAGTTATTTCAGACATGTAATTTTTACCGCTCCGCATTCTCAGTTGGTATTGATGTGTCTGGCCCCTGGTGAAGAAATTGGAATGGAAGTTCACCCTGATAATGACCAGTTCCTGAGATTCGAGGAAGGAAGTTGGGAAGCCGTTATATCTAATGAAAAGTTTTCAGGAGGAGCAGGTGATTGTGTAATCGTTCCGGCTGGAAATTATCACAATATAATTAATGCCTCGAAAGAAAAAGAGTTGAAACTCTATACTATTTACTCTCCAGCGCATCATCCGGACGGAACTATTCACAAAACAAAAGCGGATGCCGAAGCGGCAGAAGCTGCGGAAAAATAAAGTTAGCTGGGCTTAAATTCCAAGGCCAGGGAGTTAATACAATAACGCAATCCCGTTTTGTCTGTTGGACCGTCGTTAAACACGTGTCCTAAATGACTTCCGCAGTTAGAGCATAACACCTCAGTTCTCGGCATGACCATGCTTAAATCCTGCTGTTCCTTAATCGCTCCCTTTTCCGCAAAATCCCAAAAAGAAGGCCAGCCCGTACCGGAATCGTATTTTGTATCACTTGAAAAAAGTTTTTGCCCACAAACGGCACAAACGTACATTCCCTTAGCATGATTGTGCAAATACTTTCCGCTTCCGGGAGGTTCTGTTCCTTTGAGAAAACAAACATTGTATGCTTCCGGTGACAACTTCTTTTTTATTTCTTCCTTGTTGATCTTTACAGTCATAATTTATATTAACATGTTTAAAAAAGACTATGCTGAAAAGCGGCAGAATTCTCTTTAGGATATGAAAAATCCAATTTTACTTCATGAATCTCATTCCAAAAATCAATATACTTTAGAGATTTGTTTTTTAAAGCATGGTCATAAATATCGCGTGTAATCGCAACATCCATCTCACAATATTTTTTTAGTTTTGCAAGAGAAGCGGGATCCCCAGCCTTCCAATATTTAACAGCATTTTCGCCATTGTCATTTTTCTTTGTTCCAAGAGTCGCCTTAGCTAAAGAATTCAAGGACATTCTCTTTCCTTCAATTTTCCTTAATTCAGCCAGAATATCAAAATGTTTAAGCTTCGGCCAGTGTGCCGGAAGATAAGGAGAAAGTGCCGGCACGTCAAAACCTATGGAGTTAAAACCGATTACCCTATCAGCCTTTTCAAATAATTTGAACATCTCGGGGAAATCTTTTTCCCAAAACGACTCCATTTTCCCTTCAGTCTCTTTTAAATTTTCGTCCAATATACGCCAATAAACTGAAGTTATTGATACACCCAGTTTGCTGGCATCATATCCCTGGATTTCATCGAAAAACTTCTTTGTTTCAGTATCAAAAATAACTTCAAACATTTTTGGGTAACCATCATTTTACCTGAATAATGCAAAAAGTTGAAGTCTACTTCTTTTCGAGAAGTCTCTTCAAAGGTCCCATATAGTAATCTTTCCAACCATCAGAAATGTCCTTGGTCTCGTTTTCGGGAACATCATTGTGTATTAACTCGACTTTTGTTTTTTCACCTTTCTCACTTAAATTAAACGTCGCAATTGACGGCTTTTGCCACTTCCCGGAATACCACTCTTGTTTCAAAGTTTTTCCCTTGGCAACCTTTATATTTTTACCGTGAATGTCACCTCCCCAAAGACTAAATTCGTAATTTTCTTCTGCCTTCATTTTTGCAGGACCTCCACCCCACATATCGATGATTTTCGGTTCAGTCAAAGCTTCCCAAACTTCTTCGATTGGTGCGTTAATTAAATATTCCTGCTTAATCATTTTAGACACTGATAATCACCCCCTTTTATATAATTTATCATATAGTTACAAATTCGTAACAACTAACTCTTGACACATGCAACTTAGTTGCGTATGATATTTGAATATGACGGCTGACAAATTTATAGAAATACTAAAAACTAAGAAAAAAAGGGTTACACCTGGAAGAACAAAAATTATAAAAATGTTTTGCGAGTCCTCCTCCCCCCTAGCCTCCGAGACAATTGTTAAAAAAACAGGTATGAACAAAACTTCAATATATAGAGAGCTTGAATTTTTACTAAAGCAGGAATTTATTCAGGAAGCAGACTTTGGTGATGGAACTAAAAGATATGAGCTAAAAGATTTAAAACACCATCATCATTTAATCTGCATCCGATGTAAAAAGGTACAAGATGTAAGTTTCAATGAGAATCTTGGATGGGAAGAGAAAAGAATTAAGAAAAATCATAAATTCCAAGTGTTAAGACACGATCTCGAATTTTTTGGATACTGTCAAAATTGTCAATATAAATGAAAAGAACAATATCTTTATTATTAATATTTTTACTTATAGGAATAGGAATTTATTTTGGATTAAAAAATAATAAAGGTAACGCCTCAAACGGAAAGTTGCAAGTGACTGCATCCTTTTATCCATATTATTTCTTCGCCAGTCAAATTGGCGGAATCAAAGCCAATGTGGTTAATATCACACCGGCCGGTGCCGAACCTCATGATTATGAACCCAGTTCAGGAGATATTGTTCAAATCGAATCAAGCAAACTTCTAATTCTTAATGGAGTTGTGGAACCTTGGGGAAATAGTATTCAGGAAAATCTAAAAGGCAAAAATACGAAAGTACTAATTGCAGGACAAGGTCTTTTTACTCAAAAAATAGTAGATGAAAACGGAGTATATTCTACAGATCCTCATGTTTGGCTTAGCCCTACTCTTGCCAAGAAACAAGTATCCGCAATTCTTGCGTCTTTTGATGAAATTGATCCGTCCAATAGTAACTATTACACGGCAAACGCCAATAAGCTTTTAGGTGAACTTGATAACCTAAACCATGATTATAAAAACGGGTTAGCTTCCTGCCAGGAAAAAGATATTATCACTTCGCATGCTGCTTTTGGTTATTTGGCTACCGATTACGGTTTGACACAAGTCCCGATTGCAGGCCTTTCGCCAGATGCAGAGCCTTCCATCAAACAACTCGCCGCAATTACAGATTTCGCAAGAAAAAACAACGTAAAATATATATTCTTTGAAAGTTTGGTAAGTCCTAAGCTTTCACAAACAATAGCAAACGAGATTGGTGCCAAAACTCTGGTTCTCGATCCTCTTGAAGGATTAACACCAGAAGCTCTGGCACAAGGTCAAAATTATTTGACTGTGATGGAACAAAACCTTCATAATCTAAGAATTGCACTCAACTGCAAGTAATATGAGCCCCGATCATAGCAAAAATATAATTGAAATTAAAAATATCTCCTATGAATATGATGAAGGAGATTTCGTACTTAAAGATGTCAGTTTAAATATACACCCGGGAGATTATATTGGTCTTATTGGCCCCAATGGCGGAGGTAAAACAACACTCATTAAACTAATACTCGGGCTTCTTAAAATCCAATCCGGCGAAATTAATTTCATGGGAAAACCGAATATTGCCTACGTACCCCAAAAAGCAACCGATATAGATCAAAGATTTCCGGTTAGCGTTGAAGGAGTCATTGCAATGGGAAGATACTTTAAAAGAAGTTACTTTAAACAATTAACAAAAACCGATAAAGATATCATTCACGATGCACTTGAAAAAGTCGGAATGTTAGAGTTTAAAAACCGTTTGATTGGAAATCTTTCCGGCGGACAACAACAAAGAACTTTTATTGCCCGTGCACTCGCCCAAGAACCTCAAATTATTTTTTTGGATGAACCCACGAGCGGTGTTGATGAGGCCACACAAGAAGAATTCTATAAAATCCTTAAAAAACTTAATCAAGATCTTGGAATCACATTAATTCTGATTTCCCACGATGTTGACGTTGTTGCGGAAGAAGTAACCGAAATAGCATGTCTAAATCAACAAATAGTTTTTTACGGTCTCTCCAAGGAATTCATTAAAGAAGAGCATCTGGGCAAACTATATTCCAAAGAATTCAAGTTTATAACCCGCAAATAATATGCTTAACCTTTTTCAGTACGATTTTATAGTCAGAGGAATGGTCGCAGGAATAGTAATTGCAACTGTAGCTCCCGTCATTGGCATTTTTTTGGTTCTCAGACGCTACTCACTCATCGCAGACACCCTTTCGCACGTTTCTCTGGCAGGAATCGCACTTGGACTTCTTTTAAGCCTTAACCCTCTCCTAACCGCCATCGGAGTAACTACAATTTCATCAATATTTATAGAAAAACTTAGGCTTTCTAAAAAAGTTTACGGAGAAAGTGCTCTGGCTCTTTTCCTTTCGGGAAGCCTCGCACTCGCTGTAGTCCTAATCGGACTTTCCCATGGTTTTAATACGTCTCTTTTCAACTTCTTATTCGGAAGTATAGCCACTGTCACAAACAGCGACATTTATACGGTTGCAACACTTGGAGTGATAGTTCTTGTGGCGGTAATAATTTTATATAAGGAGCTTCTGTTCACTACTTTTGATGAAGATTCTGCTTTCGTTTCCGGAATTAACACACAAGCTGTAAATACAATTTTTATAATTCTTTCTGCTGTTACGATTTCTCTTGCTATTCCAATAGTAGGAATTCTACTTATCTCAGCCCTTATAGTAATTCCAGTTATATCGGCACTTCAATTACGTAAATCCTTTATCCCCACCATATTAATCGCTCAAGGCATATCTGTCTTTTCAATAATTACAGGTATTATTCTTTCCTTCTATTTTAATTTGGCTCCCGGAGGAACAATAGTTATTATTAGTATAATTATTTTCCTTTTTATAAACTTTCTATCTTAATCAAATAGCAATCTGCTTTCCCACCCTTTTAGAATAAATTTGTCTTTCAATAACTTCCTCAAGTGTTTTGTCAGGATCAATTAATGTTTTATCTTTCGGCCAATATCCCAAGATAATCAACAATTCCTTAAGAAAATCCAAACGGAGTTTTTTAAGCATTTTTGCCGTTTTTAGTTTTTCAAGAGAATCCAAAAGCAAATCATACACTCCGGCATTGCCCTCACCTTCGTGTGTAATTCTTCCGATAACCTCCGCCAAATAATAAGCAAGTGAAATCTTTTTAAGACTTGTCCTGATTTGTTTAAAATCATCAATTACTTCAGCCTCGGTCATTATATCTAGTCCTCTTCCTGTAATCGCTTGGAATCTAACCCTATTAAAAACTTCTATATGGCCCCTTTTCCGGCTTTTCGGTCGCCTTGCTCCTTTAGCCATCATCGAGACCCTTCCCTGGTCCTTGCTAAAAACAGAGATAATTCTGTCGGCTTCACCGTAATTTTTTCTGGCAAGAATTATTCCTTCAGAGGTATATGTGCGGGGCTTCATCTAAATTGCAATCTTTAACTCTTTGTCTGTCTTCAAATAAAATTCCTGTGAATTTTTACCAACGTTTACAGTATACAAAAATCCATCGGTTCCCGGTTGCTTCTGCATGAGGAGATCGTATTCTTTCGATACTTTAAAGGGCAATTTGTATTCGAATGTAACCTTAGAAACTCCCTGGGGCCGAAGCTGGAAAAAACCGGCAAAAACTGTTTTACCCAAGTCGGTGTAAGGATCTTGTTTTGCTTCTAAGCCGGATGAGGAAATTAACTGGCTGCCGCTTGGAACATAAACTCTAACCCAGTTTGGCAAAACTGAATTAAGCCAGCCGTCTTGACTCTGAGGGTTTTGATAAGTTATGGTAACCGTTTTGGTCACGCTTCCGTCTCCGGCAACATTGATATCCTGTTCAACCTGTTCATAGGCATAAAGGTTAGATTTTCTTCCCCCCAGATTGGCATCGTTGACCGCCAGATAATCCCCCTGAAAATCCTGGTTAATTCTTCCCCCCACACCAAAATCCGAAACCGCAGTTTCAGTATTCTGATCAAGCATATAAAAAAGCACGTGTTTTTGAATCAATGACGTAAACACGGCCTGAACCAGTCCCGAAAGTTTGTTTTTTGGCAGTCCCAAGGCGTTTGCCATAATTGAGTTCATTAAGGGGCCAATGATAGCTTTTCTGTTGTTATAGTTCGGGGGGGCAGAAATAATCTTCCCCGTCGTAGGACTCCAAATAACAGCTCCCTCAATATCGGCAAAGGACTCAAGTTGGTAAATGACGTCGGCACAGTTACACTGTGAATTGATTGCCGTACTGAAATTTCCAAAACCTGGAACCCCGATTGGTCCTGTCACGTTTAACAAATTTACCAAAAGTTGAGTATCAACAGCAATCACACCATCAATTTTTCCTATACCCGCTTGTTGGGCTGCGGGGATCAGGGTTTGCATGCTGGTGGCAAAATCCGGTGACCAATTCATATCTCTAAGTCTCCAGTTTGGCGACAACACGTAAGGACCTTTTATATAAGTGACAATTGGTGCAGGAGCGGGGATAGAGGGTTTATAAACAGCATCCAGTGAATAAATATCACCACTCAAAACAGGCGTAAATTTAGCTTTATCAACCTTCATGATTGCGTACGCCGTCATAAATCCACCCGTTGGACGAAGCTCTTTATCATTCTGGAAAAGTACAAAGTAAGTCCGAGGTGCATCCATCCCCAAAAGATATGGGGCAGATTGAATGAAAGGCTTACCATTAACAATAAATGTCGCAACTTCACTCACTAAATCCTGTCCACTTTGTATTTCAGATCGAACAGGTTTTCCCTTAAAATTTTCGGGATACCTATCCGGATTAATTTGAGAGACCTCATCTTGAACCGTTTTAACTTCGGTAGATATCTCATCGATTTTAGGAAGAAGACTCGGAATTGTACTAACCACAAAAGTTATTCTGTCCTGAGTTGTTTGTGCACCGGTTTTTGCAGCCAAAACATTACTGGAACTATCCTTAAAGCCTAAAAGGTCGGAGTAGGGCTGAATCGTTGTTAAGACTGTTTCCCCTGCGTTTAATCCCGCTTGACCAGCTTTAATCGCGTGACCTGCATCACTAATGTACCCGCCGGCAAACGGTAAAAATTTTTCCCATCCGATAAGTTTATATACAGTGGCAACCCCGCTTAATGAATTCTTTGTATTATCAATTCCTGTCTTAATTTTGCCCAAATCCTGAGAATTAGCATCAGTATAAAGAGTTCTGACGTCAGAAACTAATTTCAAACTTTTTTGATAAACGAAAAGCCCCGCAATCAAATTGTAAACTAAAAACAAAACTACGAGTCCTAATACACCCAGTAAAATCATTCCAGATCGCCCACGCTTATTGGGCAGGTCTTTTTGTGTAACTTCCTTGAGTGTAGGAACTTTAGCGGGTGGGTCATCAACAGGGACTCCCATTTTAGGAATTAAAATCGAATCATCAGAGGTTTTGCCGACGGAGTCGTCTTCTAAAACAATTTTTGGCAAAGGCGCACCAGAATCTTGCATATTATAAATAATACAACAAATTAGATAGCGCCGACACCGCTAATCATCGCAAACGGGGTTTTGAGTATTATCCAAAGGTCCATTAATATTGACTTTTTGCGGGCGTAATTAGCATCCATCTCTATTCGTTTATCAAAATTTATATTGCTTCTTCCTGTCACCTGCCAAAATCCGGTAATTCCGGGCTTAACCGTTTGCGTCATTTTTACAAATTTTTCCGTTCCGGGATATCTCTTTTGTTGTTCAATAATTTCATGAACGTGATACGGTCTTGGCCCGACTAAACTCATTTGGCCTTTTAAAACGTTAAAAAGCTGTGGCATTTCATCAATTGAATATTTCCTGATAAATTTACCGAATTTAGTAACTCTGGGGTCTTCATATAACTTAAAATTTGAGCGCCTCCACTCGTTATAAAGCTTTTTAAATCGCGGGTCCTGGGTTATAAGATAATCGGAGTTAACTGGCATTGAACGGAATTTATAAAGTCTGAAAATTTTTCCGTGTTTACCTATACGCATCATGTGAGAATTTGATTTTTCAACCAAAGCAGGACCGGGGGAAGTAAGTTTAATAATAATTGCAGTTAGTAACATTATTGGGGAAAATAGAATAATTAAAACAATGGACAGAATAATGTCCATTGTTCTTTTGATAAAATCGTAAAACATAAAAAGACTAGGTTAGAGCCAATTTTCTCTTTATTACTTCTTTAAGTGCTTCTCCAACCTGACCCGATTGGTCCTTTCGGCAAACGAGGAGAGCGTCGCCTGTATCAACCACAACCAGATTATCTACACCCACTAGAGCCACAACTTTATTCAGATCATCAAGTTTAACAAAATTATCTTTTCCGTTAAGATCAACGATGTTTTCAGAGGTTTTGTATAAACCCTTATCTCTTAGATATTTATCGAGTGATTCAAAAGTACCTATGTCAGTCCATTTAAACGGAAGCTCAACAACCAACGACTCGCCTGCAGCGTAAACCTGCTGAGTGACGTCCTCAATCGGCCCCGGTGGCATCTTTAGGTATTCTGTTTTCATATCCCCGCCGTTAACTATATTCATAAGAGGCCCATACCACTCTGGTTTATATTTCTGTAACATCGTCAACATGTTGCGTGGGGTCATGCAGGTGTGATTGGTGTGTATTAGGGCATTACCTTCTTTAATGAGTTCATCTGTCTGCTCCTTAGTGCTTCTCCAGACAAACTTATCCACTTCAAAGATGCCGATCTCATTTTCGGGTGTAACCCTTTTCCCTTTAATCAGATAGTCGACTCCCATTACGGAACTGGCGGGTTTTAATCCCCCAGTAATATATTTTGTTTCGCGTCTTGCTAACGAATCGCAAACCATCATCATTTTTATTAAGCCGCCGGCCGGTTCGCGCAAGACATCCGCCTGAATAATCATGAATGGTTCATCCGCAAGCCCTTTTTTGTATAAAAAGGCTGCAATAAGACCAGTTGCCGGACCCTGATTGCGCATTTCCGGTTCGATAATGTAATTGGACTGTGGAATTTCTGGAGCTTGGGCTTGAGCCAAAACGGCTTGGTCTGCGTTGGTGGAAACATAGATCTCTTCGGGCTTAAATCCGGTCATTAAACTTTCGTAATTAGTTTGAAACAAAGATTTTTCTCCAATGAGCGGAAGGAATGGCTTAGGTTTATACTGACGGCTGAGTGGCCAGAGTTTGGTTCCAAAGCCGCCGCAAATAATTACAGGAATCATATTATATTACGTCAAGAATTCTCCTTTTAAAGACCTCTTTTGAAAATCTTTGACTGTTTGTAAATAGATTATCAACCACAAACCGCATTTTTTCAAATTTAGCAATTGCGTTAATTAAACTTTCGGGCGTCTGGCGCTCAAAAAAAACTCCGGTTATTTCGGGAATTACTGTATCGATTGCCCCACCTTTGTTGTAAGCAATAACGGGAACTCCAAAACTCTGTGCCTCCACAGAAACTATCCCAAAATCTTCTTCTTGGGGCATAATTAGCGCTCGCGCATTACTGTAATATCCAGCCAAGTCTTTTTCAGATATCTTGCCAACAAATTTTATATTTCTTTTTGCCATTTTCCTCAATTTTCTTTCTAATCTTCCGGTTCCAATAACAACCAATTGATAACCAAGTTTATTAAAGGCTCTAATTGCCACATCTATTTTTTTGTACCCGTAATCCAATCTTGAAACGAGTAAGTAATACTTTTCTTTCCGTTTCCTTTGTGGGTTGTGTGGTAAAACTCCCGCGGGCGGAAAAATTATTTCGGTCTCCCGATCATAATAGTTTTTTATCCGATTCCTCACCTCAGTCGAAATTGCGACCATAAGATCCGGTTTTTGCGCGGCGTCTTTGTCCCACCTTTTTAGATAATTAACTATCGGCCTTGAAACAAACTCCGCTATAGGATTCTGGAAATAAAGTTTTCTATGGCTCCAAAGGTACCTCGTTGGTGTTAAACAATAACAAATATGAAGAGTACCTGGTTTTGTTCGAATTCCTTTTGCCGCTTCGCTTGTTACAGAAATTACCAAATCAAAACCAGAAAAGTCAAATGATTCAAAAGCCAAAGGCATAAGAGTCCCCAAAAATTCATGGTTTGAACGGGCAAATGGAAGCTTTTGCAAAAAGGAGGTCCTAATTTCCGGAAAAACCTTTGCCCACGAAGCATTTTTTGAATTGTAAACTGAAGTATAAAGAGGAGCATCAGGAAAAATTTCATGGAGAGCAAGAAGAACGCGCTCAGCGCCTCCCCATTTATTGACCCTGTCGTAAACTATCGCCACTTTCTTCATATATCTTCAACGTTTCTTTCGCCATTTTAGACCATGAATATCTTTTTACAAACTCTTTTGCTGTTCTTATCTTTTCTTCACGCAAATCCGCCTTCATATTCATAATATTTCTTAAACACCTTTCAATAGAGTTTGCATCGTTGGGATCAAAATAGGCAGCGTTATTTTTATATATCTCTTTAAAAACTGGTATGTCGGAAGCTGCGACTAAAGTCTGTGCCGCCATTGCTTCCAATCCGGGCAACCCAAAACCCTCAGATAGAGAAGGAAAAACTAGGGCTATTGAATTCCTATAGAGCGAAAATAATTCTTCATCCGACACAAAGCCTGAAAGTTTTACAAAATCCCCTGCACCAAGGTCCCGGATAAGTTCCTCTAATCTCTGGGTAAAGATTCCCCTCGATGATGTGATAACCAAATGAACGGGATGAGTAGAATTGGTATTCAATAGTATAATCGCTTCGATTAATCTTCCAATATTTTTGTGTGGATATGCATTTCCTGCATATATAAAATACGGGGTTTTCTCATTACTCGCTAGTTTCGAAAAGCTTTTTGGAACTACGCCTTCATAAGTAACAAAAACTTTATTTAAGGAAGTCTTATAAATTTTATGCAATTCCGTTTTTACTGTTTCGGAAGGAACAAAAATAGCCCTGGATCTTTTGACCGCATTATCAAAAACCAGTCGATAACCCAATCTTTTAATCAAATATAATGGCACTGGTAGTGTAGTTGCCATAGGTCCAACACTATCGTGCATTAATGTGTCGTGAATAGTAACTACAAACTGACCGCGGTAAAAGATTGGAACGTTAAAGTGAGGAAAATGTACCAGATCCGGACCTTGTTTTTTAATTATACCCGGAAGTTTGATTTGCTCAGCCAGGCTATAATGACGGAAGTCCGCAAGTATTTTTTTCCAGTTGGACGGCAAGCTTAGGTTTTCAAAATATTTCTTTCGCAGGAGTAAAACATACTCATTTTTGGCATCAAGTCTCGACAATTCATCAACCAGATTAATTAAATATCTGCCGAGCCCTGCATTCTCTAATCCATATAAACGACCGTCGATGAGAATTTTCATTTTAAAATCCGCGTTTTTTCATAAATTCTGTCCAAATAATCGCCCATTTGATACCAACTGAATTTTTCCTCAACAAGCTTCCTTGCGTTTTTTGCAATTTGCTCCGCCATTTTTTTGTTGCCTAACACATCCAAGACAGCCTCTGCCATTCCTTTAGGGTTATTCCTGATTATTACCTCTTTTCCGTCAACCGCCTCCAGGCCTTCAGCACCAACAGAAGTTGTTACGAGTGGTAGTCTTGCTGCCATGGCAGCCAAATGTTTCAAACGAGTTCCTCCAGGACCTTTCAAAGGAGAGGCAAAAACAGCGGATTCACGATAAGCCTTTCGTATTCCTTCCTGATCATCCTCTTTTAAATCGTCTATTATTATGTCCGAAGATCTACGTTCCATTATTTCATAGGGAATATGTTGACCTACAATCCAAAGTTTTACATCAGATTTTTTTGCACGAATCAGCGGAAAGACTTCATCAAGAAGAAGTTCTGCCGCCTCAACATTCTGAAGCCACTTGAAATTAGCTATAAAAAGAACTCTTGGATTTTTTGATGACCAGGATTTTTTCTCGTCAAAAAAATCGAGATTAACTCCGTTCGGTACCAAATTCACCTCAAGCCCGGGTACAAGTTTTAGCATTTCCTTCTTGTCAGATTCCGAAACAGCAACAACCCTATCGGCCTTTTTCCAAAACCTAGTCTCCCAGTATTTTAGCTTGGCAACATCAATTGAAAGAAGCCATTTGATCAAAAAATTTCCGGATCCCTCAACGTAGTGTTTATAAACCAGATACTCTATTGTCTGTTCAACCAACAGAATGGGAATCTTAGTTTCTGGAATGTGGGGCATTACATAAAAAGTCTCTGCGTGGATGAGATCGTAATGAACGTTTTTTATCTCTTCTTCAACAGCTTTGCTCTCCTGGGGTGAAAGATTGCGAATAACCAAAAAAGGGAAAGGGCCGAAACCTGTTAACAGTATGTTTCTCAGGGTCCAGGGGGATTTGGATCGCTTGAATACTTCAACCTTAGAACAATACCTGGTTAACTCCGGAATAAATCTTCTTTCAGAGTCGTCCTTGATTAAAGAAAAAAGTATAATCTCATGTTTTTTGCTTAAATCCTTGATCAAATTGTATGAGCGTATTTGCCCTCCCGAGGAATCGGGAAAAGGTAAATACGGAGTGAGCATCAAAATTTTCATTTGGTTTTGGTAGGTTGCGGCTTAAGAAGGTCAATAATTATGTATTTATCCGTTTTTTCAACTGTTTTGAAACGCGATTCGATCATCAAGGTATCTGAACTTGTTAAATCAACAGAAACATAATAGCTCGCACCTTCCTTAATAATATTATCAATTGAATTGTCTAGAGCCGGCCATCCCCAACGGTCAGTCTGGTAAAGAAATGAAGTATCTCCGTCATAAGGAGCAAGTATCAACGCGTTTTTAGGAGTAATTTTATCTACTTCTTTTCCGGCTTCGATAATCTCGGGGTGATTAATTTGATAGTCGCCTGATATCTGATTCCAACCGGTTATTAGCATTACCCCAACCGAAATAACGAGAACAATTCTTGCCAAGAATTTATTAAAATTCGTTTGGGTCCAAAGAAAAACCGATCCGGCGGCAAGTGCCAAGGCGATCGCGGGAATAGTTAATATTTGATAGTAATCATGCATAACGTTAGCGTCTGCCACCACTATTACATAGATAAGATCTCCCAAAAGAAACCAATGTATAAATAAATTCTTTACTTTGGTATTAAAAATTCCAAAAATGAATGGGATTACTCCGAGTGAGCCTAATATTAGTTGCCCCAATCGTTCACCAAAAATCCAATACCACCAGGAAGGCTTAAAACGAATAAGATCTCCGTTAAAGGCCCACAAATAAAAAGGAATTCCGGCTGGAAACTTCGATTCCCACCAACGCCAGAGAAAAAAGGGAACAAAAGCTAATACCGAAAACATCAAAGTTCCAAGAATAACCTTTTTGTCCTTTAAAAACTTTCTCAAACCATATTTCTTAAGTGCAAGGTAGGCAATCGGAAAAAGATAAAATCCAAGGTAGGGTTTAATAAGCATCGCGCATCCGAAGAAAATGCCGGAAATAATAAGTAATAATTTCTTTCCGTTTCCCGCAAATTCAAGAAATGCCCAAAGTGATATAACCCCGAACATTACACCCATGGGGTCGGGTAAAATAACCCTGGTGAAATAAATGTTATAAGGAATAAAAAGATAAAAGAATGCGCTCAATATTCCGCCCCATTTATTAATTACTTTTTTACCGATCAAATAAAGGAAAAAGGAAGTGACGAGGGCTGTTGAAATAGTTATTAATCTGGCCCAAACTTCAAGTGAAATCGATTTAAAATTAACGGCAAGGATTGCATTTAGTGCATTGTAAAAAGGAAATTCAACCATTCTGTAACCTTTTAGATTTAAAATTCCAGTTTGGATACTTGAAATATCATGAAACCTAGGAATAAGAAGATTTATTCCCTGCTGCACATAAACCCTACTTACCGAGGCGGTATCCGCTTGTCTCCAACTATGCCAATCTGCCACTGGGTTATTTATTTTATAAAGCCTCACAACAAAGCCCAAAACCAAAATTAAAGATAACAAAATATACTCAAACAATTTTGATTTCAGAAACTGAGTAATTTTACTTTGCATATTCTTTACTTTTAATTAGATTCACGGAGAATCCCAAGAGAAGCCAGAATATTGTGGCAAATTTCGAAGCTTCAAAAAGGTCTATAAAGGTTGCAATAACAAAAGTCCCAATAACAGCTCCTACCATACCGGCAATAAAGGATAGTTCTAACCCAGTTAATTTTTCCCTCAGAGGAAATGCTTTAACAAAAATCTTTCCAATTCTAAAAAATATGAGTGCAAATGCCAGAAGGCCCAACAGTCCTGTCTCACCCAGCATTCTTAAGTAATCATTGTCTGTTGCCA
The DNA here is from genome assembly GCA_049519355.1 of Candidatus Microgenomates bacterium. Lineage (GTDB taxonomy): Bacteria > Patescibacteriota > Microgenomatia > UBA8517 > UBA8517 > JBEKQV01. The sequence continues at coordinate 176,097 of JBEKQV010000002.1, forward strand.
ACCCGATTGAAGAATAACCCGTCCCCAAAAGCGGGTTTGTTATGATAGCCCTGAAAGCCCTTGGCCATTCAACATTTAACCGAATGGCAATTGATACGTCGCTTAGAACAGGTATTGGAGTTGAAACAGGCACAGGGGTCAAACTCGGGGTTATACCTTGCGCTGAAGCGATGAACCGCCCTTCAATGTAGCTAACAGTTTTGGTTGCTGTAATGTGTTCATATATTACATGTACTGCACTTGCAAACCGCATATCAAGACCGGATGACCTCACCATAAAGAACAAACTTATTATTAAAACGACTGCAAGACCCTTAAATTTCTTGAGGATAAGAAGTGGTACAGAAACGGCCAGCACGTAAGATACTTGAGAAATCCTTGAAAAGGAATTTATCAAAAGCCACAAACCCGTCCCCGAAACGACAAGTGTAATTAACCTGACTATTTTATCTTTTATTACAAAAAGGATGGATAAAAATATAGGAAGAGTCATTACCATAAAGGCCGCTAGATCATATTGCCCGGCAAAAGTGGAGTTTGTGTTGCTTCCCGGAGTCCAAAAAAGTGCCACGCCCTTGGAAGATTCGTTATTTTGGGTAATTATTACGGGAAAATGCAAATAGTGTTCTCCAATTCCATATATAAAGGCGATAAAGACCACTATCAGCAAAATTTTGAGAAAGAACTCCAAGTTCTCTTGAAGATTTTCCTTAGGTATAAGGAGGTAAGCCACAAAAAACGGCGTCATATACTCAATGCGTCTTGCCCAATTGAGTATTGCCAGACTGAATGTGACAGTCTGGGTAATAAGAATGCCCGCAGTCAGGGAAAGAAGCCCTACCGCTAAAAATATTATCACCGCCATTACAATCGGATCGCGCAATAAGCTTTTAAAGTCAGTTACTATTTTTGGTACTAAAGATATTGCGGCAATTAACAGAATTAAATCCTCAAATCTAATCGCCACATAAGTTCCGGGAACGTTTATGAGCGGAAATTTCGGCAAAAGCGGTACTATGATGAGAATCGCTGCAATTAAGTATTTTGATATTTTCTCGGACAGTGACAATAGCTTTCTCATGACTTTTTATTTCTTAACGATTTTGACCACTCAATATAAAGGATCACAATAAAAGTTGCGGTACCGGCAAATACCGCTAGCCTAGTCCAAATTGGAGTAGGTACAAAACGGATAATAATTTTCTGGGTCCAATGTTTTCCACCAACAAAAAAAATAGGTTCGTTATTGTAACTTGGAGGCTCAAAACCGTTAATGTACATACTTTCTCTAAAAGGATGGACCAGTTGTTGCAAGAAGGTACTGCTCGTTTGGTCCCGAATTAGTGTCTGTGCATCCTCCGGTGGGTAGTTAAGAAGAAATGTAGACAATTTTAAACCCAAAAAACTTGAATGGTTAAACTGATTTTCATACCAGGAAATTACTTGTGCCCTCGTATAATTTGTGAAATAACCTTGTCTTAGGGGTGTTTCCAAATCTGCGGGTTCCTGAGATTTCAAAGAACCAGGTGGCGGAGTCGGAAAGGTAAAATTCGGAAGCGATAAATATACTAGAAAGACAATACAAAAAAATACAAAAATTACTTTTAGGATCCTGTTTACCATTATTGGAAAAGCCTTGCCCTGCCCAACTTGTAGTGGAGATCCTTGTTTTTCCGTTCACCTATTACTTTTGCAGGAACTCCACCAACAATTGCAAAATCGGGGACATCTTTTGTGACTACTGCTCCTGCCCCAACTACCGAGCCTTTACCGATTGTAACGCCGGGGAGAATTATCGCCCTAGGGCCAACAAAAACATAGTCACCGATTTTAACTGGCTCAAGCCTTGCCGAAAAATCTTCTTTTTCCAAATCGTGTTCGGAGTTGTAAACCAAAACTTCTGAAGCTACATCAACATGGTTTCCAATTTTAAGTGCTGCGCGTCCGTCCAAAAAGACATGATCCCCAATAATTGTGTCCTCCCCAATTTCAATTCCTCCGGGATCAAAAAAATTAGCCCACATATGGACTACTGAACCCTTACCAATCTTCATTCCTGCCAATTGATAGAAAAATCGTCTGAACAAATGTGACGGAACATGACTAACCCAGCGTAGAACCATCAATTCAAAATCGAGGATATAATTGTAAAATCGACTTAAGATCTTTCCTCCCGCCTCGTTCCATTCGAGTGATTTCCCTGATTTATCTTTAAAAACAGATTTCATTTTATTTGTTCTAAAACGCTGAGAGTTTCCCTGGCGGTTTTCTCCCAAGAAAACTTCCTAGCCTGGGCCAAACCGTTCTTAACCATACTATTATACTTCTCCTTGGGAGCCGAAAGCACTTCTTCAATGCCTGAGGCTATACTGTCTACATCATGAGGGTTAACAAATATTCCGGCTTTACCGAGCACTTCAGGAAGGCTGCCCACATTTGAGGCTACTACGGGTACACCGCAGGCCATAGCACTTAGAGCATCCAAACCAAAACCTTCCCAAAAAGAAGGAAGGACAAAAAGTTTTGCTCCTTTTATGAGAGCCGGTTTGTCGTCCTCAGGAATAAAATCAGTGAATATGATCCTCTTTTCCAGGCCCAACTTTTTTACCTTGTCGAAAATTGACTGGTAAAGCCAACCTTTCTTGCCAGCAATTACAAGTTTTACCCCGGAAATCTTTGAAAAAGCCTCAATAAGCCCTTCAATATTTTTACTCGGTTTGAGCGTACCCAAATATAATACATAGTCGCTAACTATGGAGTATCGACCCCTCACACGTCGCACATCTTCCTGCGGGATGTCTGTATTGAAACGCCCGACGTCGTACGCAAGTGATATAACGTAAATTTTATCCTTTACACTCGGGTAATGTCGTACAATATCCTGTTTTGTACTATTTGATATGGCAAAGATCGCTTTTGATACATAAATGCTTATAGCACTCCAGATTTTTAACTGCCAAAAGTCTTTTTTTCTAAATTGTCCCGTGTATTTGAGATATCCGACGTCCATAATCGAACATACCCGGGGCATTGGAGCAAGCGGGGGAACATAGTGGCTAGGAGAAAAGAAAATATCACATTTAGATTTAGAAAAAAATAAATCCGGCATAAGTCTTGTTAATATCCATAAAGAACCACCTTCAATTACTTTGTATCTGAAGAACTCTGTCTCTTTGGGCATGTCTATCTTTGGTTTCTCCTTAAGATAAACTACAAACTCGAGTGTTTTTTTCCACTCATCCTGTAGTTTCCGTATATTCTTCAACAATTCAAAGGCGTAGGTGTTCACCCCCACCCTCTCAACTACATTTGCCTCATTTCCGTCAATTCCTATAACCATATTGATAGCATAATTATTTTCCAGCCTCCTTGTATACCTCAAGAGTCAACTTGGCAGTCCTTTCCCAGGAAAACTTCTCAACTTGCTTGTAACCCTTCTCAATATAGCTTTTGGGTCCACGCAGCATCATTTCAATACCCTCCGAAATCGACCTGACACTATACGGATCTACAAGAATTGCCGCATCTCCTGCCACTTCAGGCATGCTCGCAACATTTGACGTAACAACGGGAATACCATAAGCAAAACCCTCGAGAATGTTCTGGCCAAAGCCTTCGTAAATTGAAGCATAAACAAGTCCTTTCGATCCTGCCATTAGAACAGCAAGTTCATCGTCGGCTACATAACCGGCAAGTCGAATATTCCTTTGAGCTTCGACTAAAGGAACACTTTGATTACCAATAATTACCAGCTTTAGGTTTTTACCGGCAGAAGAAAGTTCAAAAGCTTTAACAATTCTTGCGATGTTTTTATACGGTGCCGAACCAAATGCCACCAGATAATCTCCAGTAATTTTGTATTTGCGTTTTACTTCATCCACACTGCCTCTATTTACTCGGGTTACTACCCCTGCCTCAGGAATAACTCTTATTTTTTCTTCTTGAACTCCAAAGGAAATTAAATCCGTTTTTGTCGAATTTGAAGGAACAATGATTCTATCCGATTCTTTCTGCACCCATTTAAGCCTTCTTAGGTGAGCCTCCAAAACCTTTTTGTGAATTAGCCTTGGAAATTTAAACGGAATTAAATCGTGCACAGTTGTCACCTTAAAAGCTTTCGATGGCGGCTCGGTCCAGTCGGAAGTATGCAAGACATCAATGTTGCCAATTAGCTTTTCGATGGGCATTATATGCAACCTGTTCCAAATAAAATCTGCCATTGTCGGAGGAATCGGAAAAATTTTTGTTTGTGGAAAAAAGTTTAAAATCTCCCCTTTCCTTCTAAAAGACCCTGCAAACAATATATATTCGTCTGTACTGTCAATTTTTAGAAGGTTCTCCACAAGTTTCCTTGTATAAAAAGAAACTCCTGTTCCATAAACTATTTGGCTGATATCAATTGCAATTTTCACTTTTTGTATAAATAGACGTTCCCAACTCCATTAAATGAGTATTCTGCCTCCTGCCTATATCCCAAAGCCTCTACATTGACCTTGGCGGTATCGGTCGGGTCAAAAACACTGCCTAAGTAGTCCAATAACCAAATTTGACTGTACCCAGCCTTAATGGCTTTCGGACCTCCAATTTTAGCATCCGGAGCGTAATAACGGTAGGCTTCCATGTTGGCACCGCTTGGAAAGATTGTGATTGAATTACCGTTTTTCTTTGGTTCCACAAAGTGAACAAGCCCCCGCCAGTCTTCTCTTTGAAATTTGGGATTAACAAGATAACATCCTGTGGTCAGAATATTAAAAGCAATTAACAAAACGAAAAGTATTTTTCCGAGTTTTCCCGCCTTCTCTGTCCCAAAAGCGACTAATAAATAAAAGGGCGTTAAGCAAAACAGGAAGCGGAAATATGTCAGATTTGGAATTATAAAACTAACCAAAATCCCTAGAATTATTGGGACCACTAGCCATATCCACAAAATCTTCGGCGCCTTAAACGCTTTATAAAGTAAAAATCCAAATAGTACTGCTGCTCCCGTCACAATCAGAAAATACAAAACTTTATTGTCAAAACTTATTCGCCCAAACATAAACTTAACTGGGATTAGGGCAAGATTTTTAAAAGTCGGAATGCCGGAAATGTTCCACCAGTTCGAACCCCGCAGCGAAACCCCAGCGGTAATTTGAACAATAAAGACCTTTAACCATAAGAGAAAAACAATAACAAGAGGTGTCAGACTGAGAACGATTTTCTTCCAGTATTTCCAGCCAATGACAAAATAGACAGGAATCATAAATAAGGAGACATAATCCGTCATCCCTATGAGAACCAGGACAATTGAAAAAAATATCCATTTCTTTCTCAAAAAAAGATATATCGATAAAGAAACCAGAAATGCCGCCAAAGAATACAATCTTGCTTCCTGTGAATAGTAAACGGCAAGACCCGACGTTGCCAATAATACTGAACCCATAAGCCCTACTTTTTTATCGAAAAGTTTTTTCCCGATAAGGTAAATTATATAAATTGTTGCCAGCCCAAAAATTACAGATGGGATCCTTAAGGAAATTTCCGAATATCCGAAAAGTACCGTCCAATATTTTACAACCAGATAGTAGAACGGCGGGTGAACGTCTCCCGGAAGAAGTTTAGTAAACATTTCACCCAGCGACATTTTTGCCGCAAGTGCGGTGGTAGCCTCATCAAGCCAAAGCGATTGATTGAGAGAAATAAGGCGGAGAATCAACCCTATCCCGAGAATCAGAAATATCATTTTGTCCTTTTACCCTTTAACAAAAATTCTAAAATTCCCACAAAAATTCCGAAATCGTAAACAACCTTAAAAACTATAAATGCTGGAGTACCCGAGGCGATTGATTTCCATAAACCGACCACCAACGAAACCGGAAAGAAACTTCTTAGCAAACCAACAATCATTCCCAGTTTTCCAAATTTGTAAGTCCGCTTCCCTACCCACTTTGTGTGGGAAAAAACTTCACTTATCGTTCCAGGATTCTGGTGATAAAAGATAGCCCGTGGAGCGTTTACAGCTTCATATCCCAGCTTTTTGCATAAACTCCAATCGTCATCATATCCTCCCGGGGTGAACCCCCCCACCCTATTAAACTCGCTTTTTAGGATCCCTCTAAAAACCGGCTGATGGTTAGGATAATTTGCAGGGTGACGGTGTTTCGGTTCCCAATTTTCATTTATATTCCAGCATCTTGCCCAAATATTGTCCCAGTTAGAAACATATTCTTCTTTACTGAAGGTTCCTTTTTCTTCACCCTTAACAATCGGCTCGATAAGATTTTTTAAGAAATCTTCGTCAAAAGTCATATCGGCATCAACAAAAACCAAAATTTCTCCCTTCGCCAGTTTTACCCCAACATTTCTTGCCGCACCTGCTCCTAGGTGTCTTTGTTTAGTAAACTTGAAATTGGGGATGGTTTTTCCCAGATTTTCAAGAATATCCAAAGTCCCGTCGCGGGAACTGTCATCGACCACTATTATTTCAAAATCAGAATAAGTTTGGGCTCCAAGTGATTCTATACAATCTTCAAGAACCCTTTTTTCGTTATATACTGGGATAATGACAGAGACTTCCATTAATGAAATTATAGCTTATTTTTGAAGTACAATAATGCCTGTGACAAACCTTCTTAAAAGAAATCTCTTATTGATCGCCATAATGCTCGTAGCTCTATTCTTTTACACATTTAGAATACACCAAACTTTTATTATGGCCAGCGATACGGCTAGAGATCTCATAAGGGTCATGGAAATCTGGCAAGGAAAAATAATTACAGCAATAGGACCGCCTGTAAACACAATTAGCAATAACCCAATACAAGTGTATTTTGGATCCATGCATTATTACTTTGGTTTATTGGGACTGCTTCTTTCAAATTTTGATCCTGTTGGCTCAGTTTACATAAATATTGCATTAACCTTCTTGTCTATTCCCTTTTTCTTTCTCTTATCAAAAGAGATTCTTAAGAAAAGGGGGGTTGCACTTCTTTCCACCTTTGTATATGCCCTCTCACCCATTACAATTGCTCTAGCCAGGTCATATTGGAATCCAAACCTAATAATTCCTTTATCGGTATTTGTGTGGTTCTTATTTCTGTATAAAAAGTCGCTTGTAAAATATTTTCTGGCAGGAATTGTTTCCGGAATTATATTCAACCTTCATTATATGAACATTATCCCCATAGCGCTATTCATTGTTTTTCTATTTTTCAAAACAGACAAAAGATATCTCCTTTCTGTAGCTATTGGGTTTATTCTTGCAACGTCCCCGCTTATCGCTTTTGAACTAAAAAATCATTTCTTTCTTATTAAAGCATTTATTGGAACTTTTGGAGGATTCTCGGCTTTCTCGGGACGTACACCAAATCCATTTCTATCAATCGATACCTTTTTCCACATCTTCGGTTTAGGACCTTACCAGTATTTCTTTCCATCACAAGTTAACATCACCTTCGGTTATAGAATCATTATGGACACTGTTATCGGAATCGCTTTTGTCTATTTCCTGATTAAAAAACAAAAGATAATAAATTTTGAGCTGGTTTGCGTTATTCTAACCGGTTTGTTAGTCGGCTGGTACTTTGAAGAATTTCATCTTGTAGGTCTCAGGTATATTCTATCTACCTACCCATTATTTATTATTTCTTTCGTTGCGTTTGTTTCATCCTTCGGTATCTATATTATTTTGGTTCCAATAATTCCCATGTTAATTTTATCCGTCAAAATTATTACTCACAAACTTGACCCAAACTCACAAGAAGACTATTACCCTGTGCAAACAGTGGAGGAAATTTCAAAAGCAATCGTCGCAGACAGTCCAACCGGCAAATATAATGTTACTGAAAACATCCTGGGTGATGCCCGCTCTTTATCCTTCAGGTACTTCTTAATGAGAGACGCGAAAGTTAAACCGCAATCTGTAGAAGTCTATGACCGTATTGACACTCTTTATGTTGTAACCCCGTCGTTAGACAAAACTTACAAAGAAGATCGTTGGGAATTCGTTGCCTCAGGGCCTAAAAAAATTTCATGGGAAAAAGACTTTGGAGATTTAAAATTATATAAATTTATAAAATAAACTTTTTATCTTTCCAATTTAAAAATCGAGTAACCCTGTCCAACGTCAGTAAGTTTATCTAACTTATACGAACCTCCGGCATTAACTTCCCAAACGCTGGATTTCTTAAAATCGTAATTATTTTGAGCCAAAACATATAAAAGTTTTAGATTTACATAACTTACTTCATCTAATGGTTTCTTACCGTATTTATATTCCACAAAATACCTTAACACATAAGCTCTCTTATCAAAATCCAAAACTTCCGATACATTAAAGTTTCCTTTAGCATCCCCCACAATAATCTTCGAGGCCTTTTCAATGTCGTTGATTGTGATTCCCTTTGGCATCCCCGTGGGACTATTAAAGGAAACGCGCGAGGAAGCCAGGTTAAAGTAAAAATACAGCACTAAAACAATAATACCGATGGCAATATTAAACTTTAATATTTTTGTGACCAGCCACGCTCCAATGATTGCAAATACAGGCCAAAACGGTAATAAGTAGTAATACGCGAAACCAGCATCACTTTTTCCCCTTAAGGTGTCGATCAAGTATTGGGTCAATGTGCGCAAGTGATAAAAGTTATGTTTGAGATCAAAAAGAAGCATCGGAAAATTTCCAATAGCCACCCCCAAAATGAATGTTATGATAGAAACGATATATTTTTTATTTTTCCAAATATTGAATACCAAAACTGGTAAAGCAATCAAAATATAAAGAAACTGCAAACTAATTCCAATTCCGGATAGGAGCCCCAATATAAAAATATTTTTGGTGTTTGGTTTCTTATGGTTAAGAATCGAAAAATAAAAAGTAAATATTCCGATAAGAGGTAGGAGATTATAATTCCATATAAATAAGGAGTGATAAATCATAAAATCGTTAAAAAGGAACAAGATCAAAGAAAGAACTGCAAGTTTTACGTTATATAACCTTTTTACCACCCAGTAAATTACAAAACCCGTAAATAAATTAAGAAGAGCGAAAAATACAGTAATTGTGACAGGCTCGTAATTTGAAATTAAAAGTAGGGGAACCAAAGCATAATTAAAAAGTGCTCCTGAATAAAGAATATGACTGTTACTATCTTCCCTGAAATATTCCTGCCCCAAAAGAGAAGGTTTTTCTTTTATATAATTTGCCGACACAATCAAACTTCTAGCTTGTTCAGACCAGAAAGTAACACGGTCAGGAAAATTATAGAAACGCTCAAATCCAGCCAAAAGGAAAACGACAATAAGGATCAAACTATTCTTTTTTAATAAGATCTTTAAAAAGTTCTTCATATTTTCTAGTAACCAACTCCCAGGAAAAATTTTCCGCCTGCTTTCTTGGATTACCATCCCAATCTTCACCCAGAGCCTTTTGCAATGCTTTCGCATATTCAACAGTATTTACCGGATCAACCAATATTCCACCATTCCCGACAATTTCCAACCTAATAGGGTCGTTCGTTGCTATAACAGGAAGACCCGATGCCATAGCCTCAACCAATACATTTCCAAAAGCCTCGGACGGTCTTGAAGGCAGTGTAAAAATATCAGCCGCCCGATAGACTTTAGGCATTTCAGAATACGGAACACTTGTTATTTCAAATCTGTCACCCAATAGTTTATTTCCTTCTTCGGCAAGCTTTTCTTTCAAATCTCCTCCCCCACCAACCAAAAGCAAACTTACATCCTTCAATTTTGCAACCGCCTTAATTGCCAAATCCATTCTTTTTTGTTCGGTAAACGCCCCAACCGCCAAAACAGTAGGTTTTTTAAGTTTTGTTTCGAATTTTTCTCCATATGGTTTAAATTTATTTATGTCAACTCCGTTGGAAATTTGGATAGATTTAACAAGCGGGTTAACTTTTTTAGACCACTCCTTAGCTGTTTGAGACAATGCGACAAATGTATTTGGAAGAGACCACAAATTATTTTTTTCATCCCATCCCATTCCCGTCTGCCCGGAAATAACCATTTTGCCTCCGTAAAGCCATGTCGTAATTCTTATCAAGGCAACCTGCCAGCCACCATTAAAAGGAATTACAACATCAAATCTTTCTTTTAAAATCTTTGGGATTGTCCGAAGAGTAAATAACGCAATTTTTATACTCCAATAATCAATAAATAACCTACGACGAAGAGAAGTAGCTTTATCTTTTATCTTCCAATTAATTTTTGTCGTATAAACCTTAACCTTATATTTTGTATCAAAACTATTTGAGGCGGATTGAAGAACAGTGACATCATTCATTTCAGAAAGCCTCTTTGCCAGTTCATTAACCACAGTTTCAACTCCCCTATTCACCTGACCGTTGTAAAAACTCAAAAAAGCTATTTTCATTTCATTTGGGAACAAATATTTCTATGTCATCCACCGTAGTTTTCAAAACGTAATTTTTCTGAACATAATTAAAATCATCTTCAGGAATATAAGACGAAAGACCTATGTCGCTGTAGGGTTGTAACAAAACCATCTCTGGTTTTGTTTCCGACAAACCCTGAACCATTTTTTCTTGAATTCCTGGCATCTCCGTATACCAGGAAAGTTGCGGAACCCAAGGATTTGTTGGAGGCAATGTATTTGTTAAAGCGTAAATATTATCCCACCAGTTCATAACAAAAATCGTATCTCCGGGTTTTGAGTTCGCCTTAACGTAAGCCGCGACGTCCGAAACATCCGTTTCAAAAAATCTGGTCCCCTCATTCCAGTTTCTTATGAAAAATCCTGCAAAAAGTATAAGGCTGCCGATTAAATAAATAGTCAAGAAAGATTTAATCAAACGGTTCTTTTTGTCATAATGGCTAACAACAAACCCCGTGGCTAAACCCAAAAAAGGAATTGCCGGTTGGAAATGAAAATACTCAAACCGGGGATAAGCTCCAAATATTCCGACAATAGACCATACAAATAAATATATATTCCGAGTTTTCTTATAAAAAAGAACGGGAATAAATATTGAGAAAGGCAAAAGCGAAACAAATAAGGTTTTCAAATCGGGCAACTGAATTTGACCAGTCGCTTTTGGCAAAACAAAAATTCCGAATTTTATTCCCCAATCTATAAATGCCGGTAGTATCCCAAAAGCCCAGAGAATTAAGATAAATGGAACTAATATAATTAGTATCCCCAAAATAAATTTCTCGCCGTTTTTTATTATCGTTTTTTTATCTCGCAGTATTTCCAGACCTATTGGAATCAGGAAAAAGACCGCAGTTTGCTTTGTTAAAAATGCTAATATCCAAAAAAATCCCGCCCAAAAATAATTCTTTTTCTGCACAAAGTAATAGGAAATTAAAACTATTAATCCCATAAACAAATCAAACCAGAGACCGTTTCCGTCAAAAAAAATTTGCCAGAATGCGAAGGTGGCAAGAGCGATTAATGCAGTTTTAACATTCCAGAGTTTCTTGCCTATCCAAAAAACTAAAAAGTCCAAGACTAAAATTGAAAGCCAGGTAAATATTTTAAGTTGATTTATCCCAACCCCAAAAATTTTATAAAAAACAAAAAGTTTAACCAAAAGAAGTGGTGTATGAGGAATTGCGATATTTAAATAAGGTAACCAACCATGAATCATCAAGTATGGCCAGAGGAGCATCTCAGGCCACGCTGTAAATTGAAAGTGAAATAAAAGAAATAAATGTAAAATCAAAACACCTACTAAAATTAAATTGTATTTTCTCATAACTTCCGTGCAATTACTGTCATACTATCACCCATATTTAAAACTTTTGAGACCAAAGCTAAAGGGAATGTAACTATATCATAGATAAAAGATTTTCGTTTCAATTCTTGAAAAGGATTCGCGTATTCGAAAATTCCCGAACGCGACTGCCATAAAAGTACCTTGAACCCAGTCTTGCTAAACAACTTTAGAATGCTTTGTTTAGTAAATTGCCATTTATGCTCACTGGGCAGTCTAAATGGCCAACTATCCCCCATAATTTTAGCGGATAAGCTTCCTGCGTTTGGAACATCAACAAAAAGAATTCCACCTTTTTTCAATAATGTGTTAACTTTTTTTAAAACCAAAACCGGGTCGTCCATATGCTCCAGAGTATGGTTCAAAAGAACAAGGTCAAAATAATTTCTTGGAAGATTTAATTTCTCAAAATAATCTCTATAAACTTTAATGCCTTTTTTTTTCGCTTCGACAGCACTCCGGGATGATTCAACACCAAAAACTTCAAATCCTTTTTCCTTAAATATCTCTAAAAAAATTCCTGTTGAAGAACCTATTTCCAATACTCTTCCAGACTTAACAAATTTGTAAATTAAGGCAAAGCGGGTCAAGAATATATTCCTAAAAGTGGAGGAATATTTCACATAATCCGAATCTCTATGATAATTTTTATAATCCGGTTTCATTAATATTCTTAGTATCCAGCTTTTCCCTTCCAAACTTTTCTCTTAATTTTTCTAAGGGGTGTTTCAAAAAAGGCTCTAAATTTATATGATGCGTTCACAACCTTCCACGGACTTGGAATAATTTCCGGTTTACTCTTAAAAAAAACTTCAGGGTAATAATAGTCTAAAGGAAAACTTTCACCCAACTCATATTTATATTTTTTAGCTCTTTTAACTACATCCTTATCGGAAGTTGACCGCCGCAGATTGGTCATGTGGAAATAAGGTGTATTTATAAATTTATAAGTATTTCGAGCCTGTATCATTTTCCCGTTTTCATCCGCCCATCCCCAGACACCGTGAATCCCCTGCGAATGCAAACCAGGAATAATTCTTTTTACTGCCCTTAAATTGTAATGTCCAACTCTATCGCCAAATTTATATCTTCCTGCCGAAGCCTCCTGAAAATGAAAAATATCACCGACTAAATTTATTGTTGGAACTACCACGGATTCGATTTCTTTACCATCATTCTCTATTGTTTCCAAAACTCTTTTAATAGAATATTCATACCAAATTTCATCTCCGTCCAAAACCAAAAACCAATCGGATTTTGTTTCATCGAGCATTTCCTGACGTACTTTTGTAAAATCCTCGGCAGAATTCACTTTTCTTTCCTTCAATTCAATTTTTCTGGGAAATTTTTTCACTAACTCTTTCTCAATTTCTAAAGTTCCGTCCGTGCTCCCCGTATCCCAAAGAAGAATTTTATCTACATGATTGACAACGCTGGCAACAGAAAACCAAAGCCACCGGGCCTCATTTTTTACAAGAGTTTGGGCCCAAATTTTCATATCTTATTCTACCTTTTTTCCATTCAAATAGTGAATCTTGAAAAAATACTGTAGAATTGCTAAGTTACTCGTAAAATATGTGCGGAATTGCCGGAATTGCTTACTTCAAAAAAGACAAGGAGGTTCATCGTGAAGAGCTAAAATTGATGGCATCAAAAATCGTTCACCGTGGTCCGGACGATGAAGGAATTTTTATTTCAAAAAATAAAAGCGTCGGGTTCGCTTCAAAACGTTTAGCAATAATCGATCTTTCTCAAAAAGGTCACCAGCCGATGACTTATTTAAACCGCTATACAATTACCTTCAACGGCGAAATATATAACTTTCAGGAAGAAAGGCAAAAACTAATCGGTCTCGGTTATAAATTTAATTCAGAAAGTGATACGGAAGTGGTTCTGGCTCTATATTCGAAATACCATAAAAAATGTCTGGACCATCTTAGAGGAATGTTTGCATTTGCAATTTATGACGAAGTTGAAAATACGATTTTTTTGGCCAGGGACCGGATCGGAAAAAAACCTCTTAAATACTTGCTTGACGATACAAAAATAATTTTTGCATCGGAGCTGAAAGCAATTTTGACCCAAGTCGGGGTAAAAAAGAAAGTGGATTATGAAGCAATTAACCTCTACTTAAATTATGGATATACCCCAGCCCCAATGACTGGATTTGAGGGAATAAAAAAACTCGAACCCGCTAACTATATCTTCATCAATCTTAGAAACAAAAGTGTTGAAAAGAAAAGGTATTGGGAACCTGTTTTTAAAAATAAACTTCACTTATCAGAAAAGGAATGGTGCACAAGAATACTGGACACACTCGAAGAAGCTACGAGAATCAGAATGATTTCGGACGTTCCGGTAGGCGCGTTCCTTTCGGGTGGCGTTGATAGTAGCGGCGTTGTAGCAGCTATGGCTAGGCTCTCGGATAAACCCGTAAAAACATTTACAATCGGCTTTAGTGATAAAGATTTCGATGAATCACAATATGCCGCAAACATCGCGAAAAAATATAAAACTGACCATCACGTTTTAATTGCCAAACCCCAATCCACAGAAATTCTTCCTTTCTTGGCAAAACAGTATGAAGAACCCTTTGCAGATGCCAGTAACGTTGTAACCTATATGGTCTCCAAAATGACTAGAAAATATGTAACAGTAGCCCTAAACGGCGACGGAGGGGACGAAAATTTTGCAGGGTACCCAAACAGATACATGAGGTTAAGACGCGATGTAGATTATGATTTCTGGATACAAAGTATCAGACCTGTTGCCGCAGAACTCCTTAAATCGTTCCCCAAAGCCAAAAACTTTTTCGAAAAGGCAAAGCTTCCTTTATATAGCAGGTTCGCCTCATACAACAAAATATTTAGTCCCGAAGAGCTAATGAACCATACTAAGGGAAAGGTTTTGGAGTTCGCCAATACAGTAGATGCTTATGAAATTGTTGATAGGTGTTTCAGAATGTTTAACGGGAAAGATTTGAAAGATGCAGGGTTAAAATTTGATCTTCTTTACTTCCTTCCGGATCAACTGTTAACAAAAGTGGATATTGCTTCGATGGCGGTTTCTTTGGAAGCACGTTCTCCACTTCTGGATCAAAATATGATCGAGCTGGCATGTAAGATACCCTTCAACCTTAAGGTTAAAAACGGAGAATCTAAATATATTTTGAAAAAGGCGTTCGAGAAAATCGTTCCGAAAGAAAATTTATATAGACCCAAAATGGGTTTTACAATTCCTCTTAGTGAATGGTTTTCGGTAAAACTTAACTCCTATGCAAAAAACCTACTTATCAATAAAAATTCACAAATAAAAGAAATGTTCGATATGGAATATGTCAAAGGGATAATTGAAGATAATAACCGAAGAGAAGATTTTGGTCCGCGCCTCTGGGCTTTAATGTGTCTTGAACTTTGGCTTCAAAGTTATTTCACCTAACTCCGTTAACACAACCATTTACAACTCCTGGTTTGGCATACACGTAAGCCAGATCAACACCACTCGGACTAAAGGTATAAGTCGGCAAATTTTTGGTAACGAAATTATCAAGTTCAGGGTCTTTTTTCAACTGAATATAGTAAGACTCGACAATAAACAATTTCTGGTTTTTCCAATCTTCATTAAAGGCATAAGGATAATAGTAAGGGATTGTAGACGACCCACAACCGAGGGCAGCAATTAAATGAATTTCAGGAAAACACCTTAACACATAGTCAACCCCTCCTTTCGAACCTTCACAAAGCCCTACTAAATCATAATTTCTCGCGTTCGCAGAACCTCCAATGGAAAAATTGTAGTAAAGATCATGATAAGGGAAAAGAGAGATAAATATAAAAACAAACCATGCAAATATTCCCATTACAACTACTGTTCTTAACCAAAAAGTTTTTATCTTTCCGATAATCCAAATAATTGCATAGGAAGAAAGTGCGTAAATCCATGGCCAAATCGGTAATTCGTAACGTACTCCGAGCTTCTTTGCGGAAAAAGATATTGAAGCAAGAAAAAGCAGTATAAAAACAAATATGCTTATCCTATCTTTAAAACCATTAGTTTCCTTCTTTGTAAAACAAAGATAAATAAAAATGCTTAAACCAAAAATTACGATCGGTGGAGTTCTGACTAAGAGTTCAAACAGATAGTAGTAAGCGGGTGGATTATTCGTAAGCTGGCCGAAGAAATAGTTATTTATTCCGTTGCCGACAAGGGTTGTTTCTCTAAAAATATACTCGGGAATCGCGAGCAAAAAATTATGCCATGAGGCGGGCCAAAATATTGAAATAAAAATGAAGGATAGAAATCCTGTCCACAAAAATTTTGTCAGTTCCCCACCCCACTTCTTGTAATTTAAAAATATCTGCAGAAAAAATACCGGGAAAACTATCAATCCGTCAGGTTTTGTCAAAAAAGCCGCTGCAGCAGTGAGAGATGAAATAACAATTGAAAGTTTCCTGTCCTTAACAAGGAGATATGAAGATAGTGAAACAAAAGTAAAAGCCGTAATAAAAATATCATTCATCACAATCTTAGTATTGGCGGTGAAGACAGGATCAAACAGCAGTAAAAGAGATGAAAATGATGCAACTTTCCGGTCGGAAATTTTCTTAATAAAAAGGTAATAGGCAACAATAAAAAAGGCTGAAAAAATTATTACCGCTCCACGCGCTACAATATAATCCTGAAAAACGTTCCGCGTAACTACACTTTGACCTTTACCCAAATAAATTAAAGGAAATCCGGAGATTACGGACAGAGGGATCGCTATTGCTTCGGTATCTGCCCCACTTGTCCACCATGCGGTGTCAAAATACTTGAAGTTTCTGGTCTTGATGGCCAAAGCAGTTTCTTTTCCGCGGACCATCCATGTAATTTCGTCAGGATAAATAGCTGTTTGACTCAGGTGATATAGCCTTGTTACCAAAAACAGAGTAAAGAGAACAACGATAAACAGAATTTCCTTCTTGTGTCTAATAAAATTTTTAATCGACTTTTTCAAACCAATAATGCTTAATTACAATGTACCATGTATAAATTGCCAGAATTATATTTGTAACTGCATAAGTAATTGTTGGTCCATATGGCCCGTACTTCGGGATTAGCACAAAGTTAAGAAAGAATATTGCCGCGATTTGGAAAAATGAATAAACCCCGATAAACACTGTCTTTTTCATTGAATAAATAATTGCCGAAACGGGAGGAACGGTAAAAAGAAAAGGAATCTGAGCAGCAGCTAATGCCTGGAAAATAGGAACTGATGTCCAGTATCTCATCGGGAAAAGAAAATGTATAAAAGGCCCGGCTAGAATAATCCAAAGTACCACCCCTAAAGCAAAAGGAATTGTTGCCAGGGTAGATTTGATAATGTAGACCTTTTCCTTAGCCCTATCCCCAAACCCGGCAAGGCGCGTTGCCAAAACGGATGAGTAACTACCTCCAAGTACCAATATAAAGGTTGCCAACCGTGACGGAATCGAATAAAGCCCCGTCGCAACCGCTCCAACCATCGCAGCAAGCATCGTGATATCTAGTCTTCCCGAAATTGAAGAAATGATTCTGTTTACTCCAATCCAACCAGAAAATTTCAAGAGGTTTCTGTATTCGTCCTTGCTGGGCGCAGAACGGATAAAGTCTATCCGCACATAAATAAAGGTAAAGATTACGTTAACCGCAAATCCAGTCGCAAAAGCCCAGAAAGCGTAAGACATTGTTAACATTCCAGCCAAGTAAAATATAAACACAAAAAGAAGTCTTGCTATATAAAAGGAGTTGTCATAAATAGTTGAATGCAAAAACTTTCGTTTGGCTTGTAAGATATTCGGGAAAAACATATCGGGAAACCAAAAAATAGGTAACACCGCAACCCAAATGGCGATAACCGGATTTCTAGTTGCCAAAAGTCTTGAGGCAACAAACGGCGCAAATAGTATTACCAAAACCGAAAGAGCAAAAACAACCAGGAGACGAATCAAAAATGACGCTTTTATATATTCATCCGCTTTCTGTTTATCCCCTTTGGCTAAGTGTTCTGCAACAAAGTTAACGGAACCGGATGAAATACCAATATCGGAAAGCGAAGTAAAAATATTAACTAAATTTAAAGCAGCGGAAAAAACACCAAAATCGGCCAAGGAAAAAGACCTTGCAACAATCAGAGTAAATAAGAATCCCCAAAAGGCGGATAATGAATTACCTATGAAAAGGATGGTCGTATCCTTAACCGTACCTGAATAAACCCAGGACCTGAACTTATCGTAATAACTTCCCACTATAGATAGATTCTAGCTTCAAATTGATTTCTTCACAAGGAGAACGCCTGAAATTTTGCAAGATCCTTTGACTTGATTATGAAATGATTTTGGGTATCATACATATAGAATGGAAATCGGAAAGCTAACCATAATCATCCCTGCATATAATGAAGAAGAGACCGTAGGAAAAGCAATCAAATCTGTTTTGGGTGCCAAAATATCCGGGGTAAGAAAAGAAATTATTGTTATCAACGACGGCTCCACGGATAGAACTTCTTTCGAAATAACATCAAAAAAATTCAAAAAAATCCGAGTAATAAACAAAAGAAAAAATGAGGGAAAGGGCGCTGCTATAAGAGATGCTTTAAGAATATCTTCGGGTAATGTAATCATCATTCAAGATGCGGATTTGGAATATAATCCCCACGAAATTTCCGAATTACTAGAACCTATAAGGAATGACCGTGCCGACGTGGTGTACGGCTCACGGTTTACAGGACAAGGCCCTCACAGAGTTTTATTCTTTTGGCACATGGTCGGTAACAAGTTTTTGACTCTTCTTTCAAATGCACTCACCAATCTAAACTTAACCGATATGGAAACCTGTTACAAAATGTTCACAAAAGACGTGGCGGAAAGACTAAAAATCAAAGAGGATCGATTCGGCTTTGAACCAGAATTTACAATCAAAGTCGCCAAACTGAAAGCCAGAGTTTATGAGATGGGGATCAGTTATTCGGGCAGAAACTACGCGGAGGGCAAAAAGATACATTGGCATGATGGAGTAAGGGCTATATACTGCTTATTTAAATATTCACTAGAAAGATGAAAAGAAGTAAATCACTTTTCGAATCTAAAGAACCGCTTCTGGAAAAACTACTTCAAACAATAAGATTTAAAAAAGTAGAACCTTTTATTAAAAATGGGTCAAAACTTCTTGATTTGGGTTGTGGGTATAAAGGTGCCTTTTTGAAAAAAGAATATTCCAAAATATCCGAGGGCAGAGGTTGTGACATTAGCGTGACAAAAAAAAGATTGCCAGGTAATATAAAATTAATCCCCAAAGATTTGGATGGAAATCTAAGGCTCCCACAAAATCATTTTGATGTAGTTATCTCCCTAGCTGTAATTGAACATTTGATTAATCCCGGAGCTTTGATTAATCAAGCCTACAAAACATTGAAAAAGGGTGGCCTCTTAATCTTGGAAACTCCAACACCAAAAGCGCAGACACTACTCGAATTATTAGCATATAAAATACATGTTGTAAGCGAACAGGAAATTAGAGATCATAAAAATTATTATTCCGGCAACGATTTACTAAAAATGTTAGAACGGTCAGGTTTTAAAAAGGGCGGTATTAAAATTAAACCATTCGAACTGGGTTTCAATTTATTTGTAACAGCCAAGAAATAATTTGGTTATCTCTTCACAAGCAGAATGGCAGAAGCATCCTCTTTCTCGTAATCATCCGAAGACGGAACTTTATAAGTTCCTTTTAGCTTAAACTCTTTTGATATTTCCCCACATCCATCACAAGTCCATTTCTTAGGATTCGTGGGGTTATCAAATATTTCTCTCCAATCGGTCCCCATATGATAATTCGGGTCATCGATTAAATAACTGGTCAAATAAATTGCATCGAAAGGAATTTTACCAGTTGCAGAATCTATAAGTTGACCGGGCTCGAGCGGAAACCAAACTGTTTTTCTTTCACCGTACCAACTCCCCCAGGTATCAAGATTGGTAATAACTACTTGGCTGGACTGTGTATTTTCCTTAAGAATTTCACTTAAAGAAACATAAACCGGTGGTTTACCAGCATTATGAGTATTTGCCTCAAATCTCGAATCCAAAAATATCACTCCCAGGGTTTGGCCAACACATAAAAATAAAATCAATATTGTGGAAACAATAACTACTGATTTGTGGTTATTAAATATTTTGCCGATAATCCAAACTAAGGTTTCGATAGCAAATATGTAAATCAAAGGAACGACGGGGTGCAGATATCTAATTAATGGGGTTGATGCGGCTGTAACCAAAAAGGTAACAATCACCATAAAAATTGTCGCCCCTTTGAGAGAGTTTAATAATTTATCCTTCCCCCACCTAAAGACTCCAATTAAAAAAAGCGCAAAAAGATACGGGCTCATTATTTGCGGTAGAAGCTTGTAAAAATTGTAAAGATTATAAAAAGTATTTTTAAATACGGTCAAAGAAGATGCCGCAACAGTAACGGCCCCCCTAAGAGAAACGGATGTTGCCGTTACTGGAACGTTTTGGGAAAGTTGACCCAAACCCCTATCAAAAATGGAGTAAAGAAAATATTTCCCGTTTAGACTGCTGATCAAATACTTATCTACCAAAAAAGAGAAAAACGAAACAAAAAGAAAATATAAAACGGCCTTATTAGTAGAAAATCTTTGCAAAAGGTAAAAAAGAATTAGCCCAGCGATATATATAAAGGCCAGTGGACGGGTAAAATATAGAAGGACTAGAAATAATACTGCAACCCCCGTAGCCCATTTCTTTCTTAAAGATATAAAATACGCCCCAACTACTATTTCAAAAATAAAAGGCGCTTCGGAAGCACCATCCGTTGCGTAGTTTATAAGATCGTAATTAAACCCAACGGCAAGAACCGAAAGAATCCCGATTAAATCGCTTTTGAAAACTTTCTTTGACAGAAGGAATACAAAAATTAAAGTAAGCAGAAAATAAAAAAGGGAAGTTGCAACAACTGTAAAGTCATTAACACCAAAAATCTTGAAAAATAAGGCAATTGAAAAAGGCATGAAAGGACCAACTCCGGCAGCGCTAAAAGGAAAGGTGAGATTGTTCGTCCAAAAGCTAAAACTCAAACCATATTTCCCAACAGAAACAAGCATTCTGGCAATGTCTGCAAATTTAGCCGCATCGGAAAATGTTAAAAACATATTTATTTATTTAATAATATCGTTTCTTAAGAGATTTATATAATGCCAAATATTTTTTCGTCATTATCTCAACTGTATAGCTTTGTAACGTCTTCTTTCTGTCAATTTCACACACCTTGTGAAACGATTGATGATTCAAGTTTAAGAAGTAGTTGATTCCAACAATAAGCTCCTTTGAGTCTTTATATTTAGCAATATAACCGTTGACTTTATGTTTCACCTGCTCCTTAACTCCGCCTACATCAAAACCAATAACAGGTAAACCCGATGCCATTGCCTCAAGAGTAACTAAAGGAAAATTTTCTGCCAGGGAGGTAAATAAAAACAAATCCGCAGACGAATAATAATGTGACAACTCTTCTTTATCGGAAATGAAGGGCATATAAATAATATTTTCTTTCTGAACATTTTTGTTCCCGATAATTCCCCCTATACAAAGAAAAATGATATTTGGGTTATTCAAAAAATACTTTGCAGTTTCCAGGAAATAAGTACCACCTTTTCGCGGGTCAAGCGTACCCATCTGGGCTACATATGCAATTAGAATTTTATCGGTCGGTAATCTTAATTCACGTCTAATTCGATTTTTGTCACGAGGTTTAAAAACATTAACATCAATTCCATTATTGATTACCGTTAAGGATTTCCCTTTCAAAATACTATATTTAACCCTGTTCGCCAGCCATTGTGAAGGAGTTACAATATTAAGTTTGGGGGAATTTGCATAAATTCTTTTCTTCGTATTCCAAAGATATTCCGAATTATTCCAAAGCATTGCCCCGTACCGCCTCAGACCAGGAGTAAAGTGTTTACCGTTATTGTATTTTTTACAATCATAACAATGGGCACAATGAGCGGTTAGTGCCCACCCATCATGTAGTGTCCAAACTGTTGGTTTTTCACTCGCAATTCTACTTAATGTATCAAATTTAAAAAAATTTCCATGAAGATTGTGGAGCTGAACAATACCCGCATTTTTATACCAAGGATGTTCCAATATCTCTTTAGCGGCTCCAAAATCTATATCGTTTGCCAGCAAAAAAGCCCGAATAAATCTGACTAGCGAAATAACATTAAACCTTGTTTTTGATTCCAAAAATGAAAGTAACTTATTCTTCTTCAATTCATATACATTTTCGGAATGTGATTTCTTATATCCCACAATATATTTAATATCCACACCCTTCTTTGATAATCCTTTGCCCAAAGCCCATCCCACGCCCGCAGCTCCCCCAACACAATCCGTCGTTCCGATAACTAAAACTTTTAACTTCTTATTTTTTTCCATTTTTAATAATGGGTTTGTATATACCCGATAAATATTTATCTAAAAAATATCTTGCTTTTAACACCGTAATCGTTAATGGTTCCGCATGAAAATTCTTTATAGCTTCATAATTATCGAACATCAAATTCTTAACATTATTTTTAGGAACTTTAAGCGGAAATGCCATTTCTCTGGCTTTCTTTTCAAATAGTATAGATCTTCGACTTGTGTGTGTAGACTCGATATTAAATCCAATATTTTGTACAAGGTTTACACCAGGAACTATCGACAAAGCATTGTTTATCCATGTTGTATATAACCACTGATAATCCCAGGTATCAATCTTATCTGAATAAGTTGCGTCAAAAATTGTTTCCCAATATATCCTTTCCCAAAAGTTGTTCCAATATTTCTTTAATATCCCTTTCTTCTTAACTGAGGGCCAACTTTTTATTCCGACATCATAATGCTTCCACGCGCGTCTCCAAGTGGCCCAACCCCAAACATGAGGATATTTAGAAAAATAGTATCCATTTGCAAACTGTGTCCTGCGGGGTTGAAAATTATTTGCACCAATGTGAAAAACTTCGCTATTATTCTCGTATTTTCTTAACATTAATTCACAAAACTTGAAAAAAGATTTACCCGGGAAGCAATCATCCTCCAAAATTAATCCTGCTTTAACGTTATCGAAAAACCAATCAATGGCAGAACTAACAGCTTTTCTGCAACCCAAATTCTTATCTCTATATAGCCTTTTTACTTTACAAGGCCAGTCTATTTTTTCAGTTACTCTTCTGGCATCTTCACACTTTATTCCTTCACCCAACTTATTCTTTCTCGGTCCATCCGCGGCAATAAAAAGCTGTTCCGGTTTATATCTTCGGATTTCGGTAAAAATCTTTTTAGTAGTATCGGGCCTATTAAATATTAAAAATAAAACCGGGACTTTATTTAATTTCATACTTATTTTTTTAACGCAAAAATTCGAACCTGCGTAGTTTTCCAGTTTAAAGAACCGTATATTTTAGAAATGAAATTAAAAGCCCTAAAGCCTAAATATTCATTTATTAACCAATAATACGGCGGCCAAAAATGATTTATAACTTCTACCGATTTGACTTTATATCCAGCTGTTTTAAATAAGTTTCCCAAATTTTGAGGCGACCAGGTAAAAAGATGTAAATTAATGTCATTCCTTTTATACGGACCTCCTCGCTCAAACGGAACAACAAATATTGTTTTTCCGCCTGATTTTAATTTTTCTTTTAATGTGATTAATACACTCATCGGGTCGGGAACGTGCTCCAAGGCATGATTTGAAATTACCACGTCCGCCCAATTATTGGGAACTTCATCCGACGTAGACACAACCTTGACGCCATTTTCTCTTGCAACACTCCTGGCATTTCCATTTATTTCTATGCCGAGTCGTTCCCTGCAATTTATATTTTTTAGTAAATATCCTCCTCCACAACCAAAATCAATCACTTTATCGGTTTTTTTTATATAATCTCTAAATTTAAAAAGATCGGCATACCCTCCAAATTCTCCCTGAGCTTTTTGCCAACTAAAATATTTTAGACCGTAATGTTTAATATTCATTTCTGACATATCATAAAAATGTTCCCTGATAAAAGCGGCGGATAGATTTTCCTCAATTTATAAAAAACGCCGCTGCAATCCCGCTTAATTATTTTAAAACCAATTGTTTTTAACAATATCTCCAATTCGAAATATGTAAAATACTGAATGTGAGTTCCTTCCCACCCGGGGGCAAATGAGGTCCTAGGTCTTTTACCTAATAACAGACCAATTCTTCTTGGCAGCCATGCAACATTAGGAACTTCTAAATATAGAATGCCTTTTTTCTTCATCACTCTATAGACCTCCTGTAAGGCGGCTATCGGATCAAATAAATGTTCTAATACCGCCAAAAAAGTCACTGCATCAAATGTTCCATTTTTAAAAGGTAAACCGTCTTCAATATTCGCCTTTTTAATTACCACATTTTTAATTTTTTGCTCCTTTATATTCCTTCTTGCCAAAGAAATTATTTTGGGAGATAAATCTATACCATATCCAAAGCCATAACGATTATTTAACGAAACAAGTAAACCTCCATCACCACATCCAATATCTAGGTACTTGCTGGTATTAACGAAGTTTCTAACGGTGGTTTCTTTACGCTCTTCTTCAAAAGCCAAGAGCATTTCTCTCAATTTACCCAAAAAGCCTGACTGTTCGATGTTCCCTAACGTATCTATTTTGTCGTAATAATCCTGCAAATTTGTATTTTTCATTCCAATTTATTAACTATTCCATTAAATATTTTCCTAAAATTATCGGGAAAAGCGAAGTATAAAAGATTTAACAAAATTCTTGCATATGAAAAACGATACATTTTATTAAAGTAAATTTCATCCCGTTTGTGGGAATATATTAATTGTTTTGGATGATGGATTTTAAAAGATTTGATGAAAGTAATACCCGTCCTGTAATTCTGTAAAAATGGGTTTGTATTAATTTTATTCAGGCCTATATTATCCACTAAATTTAAGGATGGATATAAAAAATATTTCTTATTTCTAATGGCGGCATAGGTTAATTGATAGTCCCATGCATTTAATTTATTCTTATTAACCAAATCTAAAAAGAATTTAAGATAAATGAAGAATTTTTTGCTAAATATAAAATTTTCATAATCACTATACTTAAAACTTTTCAGATTGGGGATTTCCGAATGGTATAATTTCCAACTCCTTCTCCACATACCTATTCCCCAAATACAACCTATCTGACTTAAATAATAAGAACTTTCGTTCTTGGTCAGGTTGGGATATAAATTAGTTCCATCTATCGCAAAAATTCTATTGTCATTTTTATATTTTTTCAATAACTCCTCTTCAAAATAGAAAAATTCTTTACTTGGAATAGTATCATCTTCTAAATATATTCCGTATTCATTATCTTTAAAAAATCGGCTCAAAGCTTCTGGAATGTGTTTTTTAAAACCAAGATTTTTTTTATGAAATAAGGTTACAAGTTTACAATTCCATTTAATCTCAGATAATACAGCTCTCCTCGTTTCTAACACTTCTTTCTCCTCATTTATATTTCTGGGTCCATCTTGAGAAATATAAAGAATTTTTGGTTTTACCTTTCCGATAGCTCTAATCACATGCAAAGAAGTCTCTTTTCTTTTAAATATGATAAGCAAAACAGGAGTTTTAAGCATATGGTTAAAATTTTATTTGATGTTTTTTAGCGTGACCATATAATCGTTCTTTTACCGCCAGATAAAGAGAAAACAATCTGGGTGAGCCAAACAATTTTTTATAGTTACTTGTTCTAATATTCCATCCCAAAAAATTAAAATGGTGCATCGTAAAATCTACATGTTTAGGTAATTTTTGTGGGTCCTTGTCGGTATAATAGAAGGCATATTTTAACGCGTCCGTCTTATCTTTGAGTTTTAGTTTTAAAACAATCATCTTTTTCAACTGCGAACGGTTCTTCGGTTTGTAACATATATTTAAATAATAATAAATTGATCCGGATAGAAGTATTGAAGGTTTATTCCAATAATTTGCCTCAACTCCCATTGAGGAACCAAAAGTAATCACCTTTTCCACTGCATCTAATAAGCTATAAGAGCTAATCTTACTGTCAGGGGGAATAACTGTCACGTTATTATATTTCTTTGGAAATAGATATAAATCTGTATGATATTTATATTTTATGCCAGACAAATTTGGATGGATACGTAGATAGAAATGAATTTTTCCGTTATTTTTAAATGTGTTAAAGATGTATTCCAAGCCTTCTATCTGCGTCTTGAAAAGCGATAATTTATCAAACTCGTCATCGATTGCTGCATATTCATCTTCCGAAGTATTAAATATTGCGATATTTTGTTTATTTCTATCAAATCCTTCGGGAAGCAACCCCTTCTTTTGATTTTTGACATAAACAAAACCGTCTGTATAGATTCCACTTCTCCTTTTTTGAAAATAGTCCTTCGCTGTTATGGTTTTATTCTTAAGTGAAATACTTGATAAATCCCAACTATTATTCGTTTGGGATATATTCTCTTTTATATTATGAAGCATGGCATTTTTGGATATTTGTTTAACGAATATATTATTAGAAAACACGGCCACATCCATACATCTAGTGTCTATTTTCCTTTTCCTGGCAATATCAAAAACCGGACGCGAATCAAAAAATCTGCCATTAAAAAGATATACCAAATTCGGTTTTATATCGTTTATGGCTTTTTCGATTCCATCAGTCAAAATGCTTGAATGAAAAAGTAACTCGTCAAAATCCAATCTAAAATTTTCGTTTATAAGAGGTTCGAAATTTCTAGTTCTCGAAATATAAGTAGAAAGACAGGCAAATCCTATTTTTGCTCCTTTATAATTTATCTTCTTGATATCAAGAACGGAATCATACTTAAACCTTTTATATTTAATTGTCCGAGCCATATAACTTTCAATCGTATTTATATGAAAATCTTCAGAGACCTTTTTAATATATTTACGTGAGTAACGTACACAAAATGGACATTCTTTTAAGTTCTTTGAACCAGTGTCACCGATATCAAAAATTCCATTTGATAAAAGCATATAAATTTCGTTACCACCTCGTCTAAGTTTTTCCGCTTCATCAAGAAACGCCCCAAAATGTGGTTCGTAAAATGGTCCAGGCATGTAAAACAATACTTTCATTGAGATTTCGTGCCTAATCTAAGACTTAAATTTAATATTTTGTATTAGGCTCTTAGTTTCGTGAGGGCCAGTATTAATTAGAACGTCAATAATCGAAAGGTGAGATAAAAAACCTGTTTTTTGCTGATCATACTCAGGATGAATGAAATCTAAAAATTTAACTTTTATTCCACATTGTTCGAATTTATCAATCTCCAAATATCCCTTTGTACCGATTTGTGTCAAATATTCTGAAGTTTTCAAAGCTTGAGCGATTGCCAAAGGTCGTGAAAACTTGTTCCCACTAATTTTCAAATCGCTCGAACGCATAAATCTTCTTCCAATACCTATATATTCTGAAATCTTTTCTGTTAAATCTATATTTAGATCTGCCAATTTTGTATGATGGTTTAAGTACACCTCGTTAAGGAGGCTGACGATGTAATCTCTATATTTTGTCTTTTTATAATTTGACTCTATTTTCTTTATATGGTCTGCGTAAAAACCCGGCTCGCTGATTTCTATTCTGTTTATCGGTGTTTTTTGATCAGCTTTTTTTATCGGAACTGTCAAAAACATTTCTTGACCGGTGGACTTGTTTAAAATTCTGTTACGGCTTTGCCAGCTCTTTCTTTCAAATTGAACATCATCATAAAAAACGAAATTATTACAATATTCAACTGCTTTAAAAATCCCAATCCAAGGCAAATAGGTCGGCTGAGTAATAAAGGTCTTCATTTGCAAACTTTAAAAAATTATTTCTTTAACTCAACAACAAAGTCGTAGTCTACCATTTCCTTGTTGTTGTATGTATTTACCATTTCATCAATTGTAATTCTTTTAAATTTATGGAACCTTTTCCTAATTTCTTTTTCAGTG
>JBEKQV010000003.1:0-178992 GCA_049519355.1 Candidatus Microgenomates bacterium
TACCTAGTATGAGCTGTAGACTTCAGGCATTTCATGCCTTCAGTCTACGCATTTAGTGATTAATCGTCAAAGAGCTTTGCTGCCCCGCGTTGATAACGCGGTGGATAGCCGCTTAAGACATTATACAACTTTCAGGGATACCGTTGCTATTCGTACCTCAGTGCGTTCAGCGCCGATATCTTCATTGCGCGTTTAGCCGGATACAAACCGGTACCGATACCGACAAAAAGAGATAAGAAGATAATAGCCGCAAGAAAAGAAAATGGCAAATAGGAGACGTCAACAAAACCGACACTTTTAATAAGTGAAAATACAGAAAGGATAAGCCCAACAATTTTTCCTGCCAAAAACCCGATCACGATACCAAAGAGTCCTCCGACAAAACCCATGATCATACTCTCTGTGAGAAATAGTTCCTGCACCTCGGAACTTTTCATTCCCATAGCTTTCATGAGGCCCACCTCCCGTGTGCGTTCCAGAAGTGAAACAGTCAATGTGTTAAACATGCCAAGTGCGGCAACGGCAAGTGCAACCATACCAAGAAGAGCCAAAATAAGTCGTGCGGTTCCAAAGAGTGAGTTAATTTGCGCAACCGTATCGGCAACCGACCGGGTGACAAATCCCATGGCTTCCACTTGTCTCCTAATTTTAGGGAGATCGCCTTGATTTGTCACCACCACTTTCGTTTGGGAGTACTGAGTCACGCCAAGCGAGCGAAGGTCAATAAATGGCACGTAAATGACGGGTGTTTGACTATCTGGTGTCACGCCGACGATAGTATAGGTCGCAGGAGCTGACTCTATGGGTTTAGTTGGATCGGAGAGTAAATCACCGACTACGACAAATGAAACATCAAAGGATTTGCCTATGGCGTTTGCCTCATTAATCCCCAGCACTTTAAGAACCGCTCTATTTACTACCGCCTGTTTAATGGCGGAGTCGGCAAGAGTGACGGTTTGCACTTTGCTCGTTGCCGTGGTGGCGGAAATAGAGGCAATCGTCACAAAGTTAATACCCGCGTTGGGGTCAGGAACGGCAGAGATAGAGGAAGTATCTGTCGCGGTGGTGGAAACGCCAAGAACACTTTCTGAATTTTGTATGGTTGCCCCTGCAGTCGTCATGCTGATTTCCGCAATATATCCTTCTCCCTGTGTCTGTGTGTTGTCCGTATTCCTCTGTACCATGTAGTGGCCGCCCTCACAATCACCCTGGGCTGCGGGATCACACGTAGTTTGGTTCCAGAGAAGTACTTTTGCCTTTACCCATTTCCCGAGCGGTTTCCCATCGGCAGTCGTTCCCGCTTTGCCCCGTCCGTCGTCCGACACAAAACTTGCGCCCCAGACTTGCGTTCCCTGACCCACACCCTCGGTGCGCTTCGTGTATCCTAAGATTTTACCGGACGTTGTGGGTGTATCCCGCACCTTCAACCAGATTGTGGGGTCGATGGTAAAAGTAACTGCCTGTATTTCATCCCCAACCGCAGCAGGAGTGTTAATCGTACTTGCTCCTGCGACAACCCCTGGAAGCAGCGATGTATCCATAACGAGATTATTGCTGGTAAAGACCTTTCCTTCCACGGGTTTGATGGCAGACTCGGTAAGGTAGTCAGTGGTCACGCCGTATACAGCCATATCGGAAATGGAGCTTTGATAGTTTACTTTCCCGACAACGGAAATGAGGGGAAGCGTTTTTTGTACGCCGCCCAAGCCCTGGATCGATGCAAGCGCTTTATCGTCAATCACGACTTTTGCACCCGGCTGCGGGGATACATCCGCCTGTCTCATTTCTTCAAGACGGGCCACACGGGAAATAACAAGCTGCTGGAGACCATAACCAAGCGATACCAGAAAGACAATGGTGGCTATCCCCAACGTCATTCCACCAATAGTAACGAGCGTACGTGTCCTTTTGCCGAGCATGTTTTTAATGGACAGTTCGATGAGGTCAACGCGGGAAATGCTTCCTACATGGCTATTGTCAAACAGCTTTACAGCGCGGGTTAAGATGCTTGTAGTAAATCTCTGAAACCGGCCGCGAAAAATGTGATCGATTGATTTGGCAATAAGGTATACCAAAAGTAAAATAATAAAGCTGCCCATGTCGGAAACGGATTTCCATACAAGAGCGACCCGTGACGGCTTGTGTGTCCGTCTTACCCCCGCCTCAACGGGTTTGCCAACAACTGTTTCCGGTATGGTAGGCTTCTTAAAAAAATTAGGCATGGCCGCGTTTTCCTTTCACTTCTGACTCCAAGGCTCCCTTTTCTCCGTCTTTGTAGACCCCCACAATTTCACCGTTAAACATTTTAACCGCAGTTTTGGCGAATTTTAAATATTCGAGGTCATGGGTCACCATAAGTATTGTCTTATGGTACACAGTATTCATCTTCGTGAGGATCTGCATAAGTTCCTGCCCGGATTCGTAATCAAGATTGCCGGTGGGTTCATCGGCAATAATAACCTCCGGATCGGTCACGAGGGCACGTATCAGGGCGATCTTTTGCTGCTGGCCGCTTGAAAGCTCGGTAGGAATATAGTTAGCCCATGCAGTCATATCCATGGTACCAAGCATCTCCAGAGCTTTGGCGATAGACTCGGTTTTTGTGTGACCCAAGAGCTGTAGCGGAAAGGCAATGTTTTCGGCAACAGTCAGAGCTTTAATCCAATTTGCTTGCTGGTAGACCATACCGATATGTTTTTTTCGGATCTCGCTGCGTTCATCTTCATCAATAATGTTCGTCGTTTTGACAAACTTCCGAAGGGTAGACGGTTCAACCACCATCGTACGATGAACCCGCTCGTAAAGATTATTTCCGAGGAAAAGGATTGTTCCCTGGTTTGGTGGCTCCAGTCCAAGAATAGTATGGAGGAGCGTTGACTTCCCGCAGCCGGATGGACCAAAGATGATGAGAAAATCTCCGGGCGTTACGTCCAGGGAAACTTTTTTGAGTATTGGCACATCAACACCCCCTACATGGAACGATTTACTCAGGTTTTCAACAGAAATAATAGGCGTTGTCATATGTATTTATTGCCCCAATCCTCCCAAGAATCCGAATGCTTGCTGTAAATTGGTAATGACGAGGTTGAGGGCATTTTCGGTGGCTTTTGGCGTAATGGTCACGGTGTCAATGGACTGGCCGACATTTTTGGCGTCATCAAGAGAAATGGCACGGAGGTGATACACCTTGGACGGCGTAAGGCCGCTAATCACGACCAAGTGGTTCATGGTGAGGTTGGCATCTTGTTGTGTCTGCTGGTTATATGTATCTCCTGTTCCCTCACCAAACTCCACCTGGCTTGTTGCCGGCTCATCGGTGTTCCAGGAGACAATGAGCTGGGCGTTTTGAGCTTGGGCGGTACTACCTACCGGCGGGACATTACTGCCTTCTACATGAAGCTCCGATATGGCAGGCGGTCTTGTGTCTGTCGCGGTTGTCACTTTTTGACTGTCACTTGTCGCTTCGTTTCCAATTTTGTCACGACCTTTCACGATGAGGTAATAGTCTGTTTTCGGAAGCAAATTACCAACAATCATTTGGTGGGTACCACTTGTTAAAGCAACGTCTACATTATCTACCGCTCCTCCGGGATTATTTGTCGGATAGGTAGTCACAATCGAGGAAACGTCGGTGTTGGTTGTCCAACTCACGAGTAAGGTTGTTTGTGCCGTATTGGCAACCTGTTGGATACGGACATCCGTAATCTTGGGGCGTGGGAGCGTTATTAAATCTGTATAGTCATCACTGTTGTACGAATTGCTGCTCGCGTCCTCCATCACAATGCGGTAGTGGTACTGCGTGCCATCAGTCAACCCAGTTAAGGGTACTGAGTACGTGGAGCCGCCGGAGCTGTTGGACGTACTTTGAGTGACTGAACCGCCATAACTGGTTGAGGTTCCGTATTGGATGGTCGCGGAGGAACCGTTGTAGATTGTAAAAGTAATGTATGCGGACGTAAGACCGATGGTGCCCGCCGTGACTGCAGAAACCGAAGGGGCAGCAGTCGTTGAGAAGCTATATTCATCCGATGTCCCTGTATTGCCGTCGGCATCTGTCCACTGAACTTTGTAGTAATAGGTCGTGCCGGCGGAAAGGTTGTCGATTGTGACTGTGTGTGCAGTCACTTGATTTGATACATAGGGCTGCGTGGTGTTGTAGCTGCCGCTGGTCGTCCCGTACTCTACTTTAGAATCAGCGCTTCTATCGGTAGACCAGGTAATAGTTACAGATTCGGTGGTAACGGAACCGGCGCTTGGGTTAGTTTGGAGCACGGGAGCAGACGTCCATCTCCCGGTAGGAGTGATAGAGACGGTACTAGAGTTGGCCGATGAAGCACTCGCGCCATCTGACGTAACGACGTAGTAGTAATAGAGCGTTGAAGACGGCGTATTGTCTACATATGAAGCGCCACTGGTCGAACCAACTTTAGAAAATGTCACATCGTCCGTACTTCTGTAAATATTATACGTAAGGTTCCCGGCACCCTGATAATCTGGAGCGGTCCAGGTAAGGGTGACATTCCATTTTGACTGGCTTTTAATGGATGAATCCGAAGCAACCACGTTTTGTACCGGATCAGGATTTGTGGAATTTAAAGTAAACGTGCCTTTGATGTAGTTGCTGGGTGAATAATTGGGAGTAGATGCATCATCTATCGCAACGACATACACCGTATTTGTGCCTTTGGTCACATTGGCGAGGGCCGCCGCACTTACGGAAAGGCCGGTGCCATTGTCGATATACGTCGTTGCAGTTCCCTGAAGTGTTGCCAGTGTTGAAGGGGGAGACACATTAACCATGTAATAGTAATGAGTAACAGCATGACCGTTGGAAGGTGTTGCGGCCGGCCAGGAAAGTGCAAAGGAATTTGTTGTTGTGGTCGCCGGCGTAACAGTTACACTATCACTGCCGCCGAATGTCGGAGCTGCGCCGCCAAAAGAGAGATTGCCGGTCCGGATGGTATTATTGGAAGATGTATTCCCAGCGTTATCCACCGTTTTGAAGTAGATGACATTGCTGCCGGTAACGATAGCGCCGGAATCCCGGGCTGGTACCAGGTAGTAGGCAGATGCGGTTGCCGGGATATAGTCGAGGTTAAAGTCAGTACTATGACTCGTTCCCTGCCAAGACCCTGATGTTGAGTTGATCTGGTATTGCCAACCCAAAAGCCCTGCGTTCGTATCGCTTGAGGCGGCGCTTCCGCTTACGGGCCAGGAAAAATTCATATCGGCAACATTACTGAAGTTACCTGCGGCAGGAGAAATATAGCTGACGTTTGTAGGAACGGTATTATCGAAATAAAACTCAAACTGTCCGGAGGAACCACTATAAATATTGCCTGCTAAATCAATTGCTTTGACGTTTATATAATACGGCGAGGAGGACGTGGTGAGCCACGTACCGCCGCGATAACTGGCCGTTGCAAAGTCAATCGAGCTCCCGGAGATAATAAACTGGCAGGTACTGCCTGTGGTTGATACGGGGCTTGTTCCTAAAAGTCCTTTTGCCGTTGCCGGATCGCCGTTTACATCGGTTCCAATATAAACACAGTATCCCAGAAGACCTGCGCCACCTGCGTTATCAGCTCCGGCGGTCCAGGAGAAATACGGGGCCAGGTTGTCTGTCCACCCGCTGGAAGATACCGTTGTGCCGCCATTACTTCGTGTCATACCTAGGCCGGAAGCATTCGCGGTTGGTGCTGTACTATCAACGCTGAAGCTGTTTACAGTTACCCCCGTTGAACCAAAATTAAACCACCCCGCATCTTCGGAAAATACATAGCCGCTAAAAGCACCGGTCGAAAGGTTGACGGTCACATTACTGTTGTAGTCGGAAAAATCAATGTACGCGCCGGTTTTTAATACTTTGGCCTTTCCCGTTACTGCCCCTGTTATGGTATTAAGGGCGACGGGTCCTGCAGAATTATCTGTTGTTCCGAAGGCAACCCAGCCCAAATCTTCGGAAAACGCATAGCCGCTAAAGGTATACGAATGGCCAACGCCCACGTTAACCTGTACATTGGAATTGTAATCAGTAAAGTCGAGGGTTTTGGTTGTTCCTCCCAGGGAACTATTCGCTTTTCCGGTAACGGTAAATGATGTTGCGGCAAAAACTCTAGCGGATGGTAAAAAGACGCTCAAAAAGAAACTAAGTATGAAAAGAACAAAGGTGAATAAATACGCTTTAAATTTATACATATAACTCCATATACCCATATTATTACTAATGTAACGGTTGCGCAATCCGCTATGTAAGAAGTATTCTTAATAACACAGAGGGCCGGAGTTTCGATAAGCTATGACTGTCGTCTACGTTTTCGAAAGAGAAGCCTGCACATTCAAAGGCGATTCGTCCACCCCGGCGAGGTCGGGGTAGGAGACATGAGCGACGAACCATTGGCTGCCAATAATTACTGGTCGTCCACGACGAACTCGAATAATACCAACAATGCGTGGAACGTCAATCAGAACAATGGGAACACGAATAACAATAATAAGACGAATACGAACTATGTTCGCTGCGTCCGACCTAGGACTTTGATACGCAAACTATGTTCTATCAGAACATGCCCCTCTACCTTAAACTTGTCTACCTCCTGAAAAAGGAGTACGGCATTGTCCACCAATTACCAAAGGAGTACAAATTTTCCTTAGGCCTGGATATTATCGGAAGAACTTGGGAGCTTATTGATCTTTTTATTATTGCCCAGAATACTCACAGGGAGGGTGGAGAAACGAAATTCAATATAGTGACAAAAATCGCCGGGCAGTTTGACTGTCTGAAAGTACGCATACGCTTCCTTACCGAGCTAAAGCTTATTTCCCTTAATCAATCGGCCGAACTTTCGGAAAATATTGCAGAAATCGGCAAAATGATAGGGAGCTGGCTCAAAAATGTCTAAGACGGTTTTTACTACCAAAAATCTCATAAAAGCCTACCTTAATTGCCGCGAGACAAAACGTCATACCATAAATGCTCTAAAATATGAACTTGACGTCGACAGAAATCTCGACCTTCTTAGGCGTTCGCTTGCAAATAGAACCTACCGTCCGGGTCGGTCTATTTGTTTTGTCGTTACTTTCCCTAAGCCTCGGGAAATTTTTGCGGCAGAATTCGGAGACCGAATTGTACACCATGTATTAATTAATGAGGTCGAGGATATCTGGGAGAAAGGGATTTTTATTGAAGATTCATACGCCTGCCGAGCAAAGAAGGGAACTCACTTTGGTATGCACCGCCTTTCCCAATTTGTCTCAGCCTTTGCATATTATGGACAGTTTGATGTCAGTAATTTTTTCCCGAGCATTAATAAAAACATTCTGTATCGCTGTTTTTCAAAAGTAATTTTACGACAAAATAGACCCGACTTTTGGAAAGAAGAAGTCTTGTGGATAGCCCGAGTCATCATTTTTAACGACCCGACGAAGAAATATTTCTACAAGGGCGATCCGGACCTTAAAAAACTCGTCCCTCTGGGGAAGTCACTTTTTGATCACGACAAAATAACCGGTATGCCTATAGGGAATCTTACCAGTCAGTTTTTAGCAAATGTTTATCTCAATGAACTGGATCATTTTGTAAAAGACGAGTTGGGTTGCGTAGCGTATGGCAGATACGTTGACGACTTTTTACTTTTCAGTAATTCCAAAGAAGAAATTATCGCCTGGAGAGACAAGATTTTTGCGTTTTTGAAAAATAACTTACGTCTAACTGCAAATCCACGAAAGCAACAAATACAGCCCACACGTCATGGTGTTCCGTTTGTCGGTTATTTTATTAAACCCTGGGGAGTAACCGTACGCCGCAATGTTGTCAAAAATATCAAGAAAAAACTGTATACGTACAATAACAGTGTTGATATAGAGCACACGGTCAGCTCTGTCAATTCATATTTTGGACACTTCGCACATGCAAAATCAGCGCGTTTGCGACGACACTTGGTGAGTGAGCATATGTGTCTGGGATTAAAAACAAAAATAGTCGTCGTTGGCAATTATCATCATTTGGGGGTGCGAAAACTGAAGAATAAAGAACATAAATTGTATGAATGATGCCTTTCATAACACGCTGATATCTTGTATAATATTAGTGTATGGTTCAACCGCTTCCCAATCAGGCTAAACAATATTTTTGGGGCGACAATCTAAACGAGCTAGAATGGCCCAAATACAAAAAATATATTATTCAGACCTTGCTTGATAAAAGCGATATAGCGTCGGTTCACTGGTTATTTACAAAAGTAAGTAAACGGGAAATACAAGCACTTCTTCCATCCTTGAAATTGCAGTCGAAATCAAGTAATTTTTGGAAGGTTTATTTATCGTAATCCTATGAAAACGCTTACTGATTTATTCAAACAAAAACCTTATTTAGCATGGTATGTCGGAGATAAAACAAAACTTTCGGAAAAGAGCATGCTTGAACATGTTTTAAACTACGGAACGTGGGAAGATTATGAGGTGGCCGAATCCGTCCTTGGTTTACAAAAGATAAAATTATTATTTTCTGAATTGATACGGAGTAAAAGAGTCAATCTAAGATCACAGACGGAAAACTATTTTACCAACTATCTCAAAAAATATGCATGATGAAATCTTTTCATTAACGCAAAAGAAACTTCTCTCTTTAGTTAAAAAATTTTCTACTGAGTTTGGATTGGTTGGCGGTACGGCAATCGCATTGCACATTGGACACAGACGATCAATCGACTTCGATCTTTTTACGTTGAAAGACTTCAACTCCGAGAATATTCGAAAGGTTATTCGCTCAGAACATACCATCGAGACTATCTTTGTTGAACATCCGAACGAATTAACCATGCTCGTTGATGGGGTAAAAATGACATTTTTTCAATATCCGTTTCCGATTGAATTTTCTACTGCGCTTGAAGGAGTTATATATATGCCCGACCTTCTGACGCTTGCAGCCATGAAAGCGTATGCGCTTGGCAGGCGTGCTAAATGGAAAGACTATGTAGACTTATTCTTTATTTTTAAACAGTTTTCTCTCTCGGATGTTGTTGAAAAAACTCAGAGTATTTTTGCTGGAGAATTTAACGAAAAACTCTTCAGAGAACAGCTCGCGTATTTTAAGGATATTGATTATTCGGAAACAGTGGATTTTTTGCCAAACCATTACGTGAGTGACAAAGAAATTAAAGATACACTTTTACAGGCAAGTCTTGAGCGCGCGCCATTGACATCCATAACCCAAAAGGCTAATAATAAAAGCATATGAATTCTGGATCCGGTAAAAAAATTAAAACGGTTCTCTTTTACATTTCGCTTGCGTTTATCGTCGGCATTATCGGATTTCATTATTATCAAATAGTATTTGCCGAACAGAGTGGCTCCTCTCCTGAGAGCGGGTCCAACTCCCGTCTTACCACAATGGCGGCAACCGTTGCAGGACTAAATTATGGTTCAACAGCAGCCGGAACCTGGGGTGATTTTGGTACGGCGTTCAATAGGATTTATTCAGCAGCTCAAGGAACATTTAATGACGCAAAAGCAAACGGCACGAAAAACGGCACAGGAGGAGTACCCGGCGCACATGATTGCAGTACAACTTTTGGTCTGGATTGCTACACCAAGGCGCTCGGTGGAGTTGATGATTACAACGCCGGTACATCCTCCCCTCCCTACCCCGCAGACACATATCATAAAACCTGGACCGCCTGCAATGGGGGTAATAGTTATTGCGGAACGAGTGATACAACATACGCTGAAAAACAGGATCCGAACACGGGGCTGGTGTGGTCGTCAGAGATAAGCACAAGCAGTAATTGGTTTACTGCCAATAACTGCAAGTACCCCAACGGTTTACTCGGTGATGACGGGGTCTGTAATACGAATGGTGAAGTAGCTTGTTATTGTGTCAAGCTTACTGGTGGTAGTAAAACAGGCTGTGAAGCATTGGGTGACGGCAATTGGCGCTTGCCGTATCAGAAAGAACTGATGCAGGCGTATATTGATGGTTCCTGGGGCAATTTAAGTAATGCTGCCAATAGTTACTGGTCGTCCACGACGAACTCGAGTAGTACCTACTATGCGTGGTACGTCAGTCAGTACAATGGGAGCACGAGTTACACTAATAAGACGACTACGTACTATGTTCGCTGCGTCCGCCCGTAGGCCTTTGCCCTGTTCCCATTTGGTTTTTTGGTCTTTTGGGTTTTTGGCTGTTTGAAATTGGGTTTTAGCCGAAATTTTTTTTGAGATTACTATAACCCTATAATATTCATCTCCATTGTAAAATAAATATTTCCAGTAAGTTTCACTTTCCTCAAGGGGGTCTTGCCCCTCATTTTGCAAGGGTCAAGATGAACGAAGTCGTTGCTTCGCCCTTGCAAACCTCACCCCGCCTCGAAGACTTCCCAAGTATTGGAAGCATGGGCATGCTTCCAAATACATTAATTTTTAGGGAAGCAGCAAAAAGAAAGGAGGTGAATACATAATGCAACTATTAACAAAAGAATTACTAAAACGATTTGAAAAGGTCGGAAGACAGGAAGACAATCCTGATCCGATTGTGATAGCTAAATTTTTCAATCCTGCCGGAGCCGGTACGTGGTACGCCACGGAATACGATCCGGAAACCAAAGAATTTTTCGGATATGTTTCGATCTTCGGCGACTGGAACGATGAATGGGGTTCGTTTGCGCTTTCAGAGCTCGAAAACTACCGAGGAAAATTCGGCTTAGGCATTGAGCTCGATCGATATTTTGATGAAAAACCGATCAGTGAGGTAGAACCAAAAGCCAAACTGTAACGGTTAGTATAAACAGCCCTGTGAGCAAATCATGGGGCTGTTTTATTCCACATCTTCCCAAACCTCAGCCGTAACGCCGTCTTTTTTTACCTCATCTTTTTGAGCAAAACTCATGCGGACGTTTTCTTCTTCTGCCTCAATTAGAAGTTTTTTGGTATACCGTTTGCACCTGATCAACAGCTCTTTTGTTTCACAGACAAACAGGATCTCAGGAGCTACCTTAATATGCCCTATCCATTCACATTCTGTCAAAAATTCAAGATAGGTTCGTATTCGTTTTCTGACTCTATAGGCGGGAAGTTTGGTGGTGAGAATCTCCATAAGATAATAACTCATTTTGTTGTTTACCTTCTTGGTAAATACAAGGTGAGGATGAAGCTCGGATAGCATGCCGGTGAAATAAAATGTAGATTTCTTGTCCGTATACTCGCTCTCTGTGGCCCAATCGAACGACATTTGATTGTTCGTTTGATTTTTCAAATCAAGGCAAATATCAGCTATGAGCTGACAGGTGAAAATAAAGGTATCTGATCTGTTTTTGTCCCGGTAGAGTTTTTGTAAGACCGCCGGATCATACCAGTCTTGTGTCTTTAGCCACCGTATGCCGTTAATCCCAATGTGATACACCGCCGGTTGATTTTTTTCTAAAAATTTAGACGGGTCATAAATTCTTTGTAAATATTCTTTTTTGACAAGATCAGGTAACCAGTCATTTATTTTCCCTTTACTTTTATGATTGAGGAATTTTTGAATTTGAGTGCTACTGAGGAATCTATATGTATATTGTTGTCTTATTATTTCTTGTTCTTTTGGTGTTTGTTTTGGTAGTTTCATGGTGTGTATTTTTTATATTTATATTTTTATTATTTTTTACTTTAACTTCTAATGCCTACCCCAACACACTCCGTTTCTTTTAAAGGTAGGTGACACATTATTTTTAAAAATAGCCTCAAATGTATCATATTTTAGTGATAGCCCGCTATCACTATTTTTGTGGTGATTTTAGGCCACGTTTTTGAGTGTTTTTGCTCATTTTTTGCCTATTTTTAACCCCCATATTTTTACTATCCTTACCATTCGTTTTATCAGCATCTTTAGCTGTCTTTTCTTCCAGTTCTTCACTCACCCCAAAGAGAATATTGAGTTGTTTTTCCACCACAGCCCTAGGGGTTGCATATTGTTGTCTGGTGTTGGCAATGACAAAGTCCCTGACTTTATCGGATCCTTTAATCGTGAGGGGAACGGTTTCACCGGAAAAGGCATCCTCCGAATCCTCATTGGTAACTTTCATAAAGAAGTGATGCGGCGCAAGATTAACAATTTCTCCTTTTTCAACTTCCGGTTCCATGAAAGGAAGAATGACTGCTTCGTCATCCGGACCATTCTTTAATGAAATTATCGTGCCAGAGTTACCTAAAACTACCTTAGCAGTTTTAATGTCTTCAATTTGGGCAACATTCTGATGGGAAGGAATGATAAAGACATGGAACTTACGAGCCTCTGAGAAAATATCGGCAAAACGAGCGTTGGCAAAGTTTTGAAACTCATCAATATACAGGAAAAAGTCCTTGCGTTTGTTTTCCGAAATTTGGGCTCTTTGATAAGCTGCCATCTGAATGAGAGAAATGATTAAAGTACCAAAAAATCCGGACCGCTCTTCTCCCAGATTTCCTTTGGAGAGATTAACGAGGAGTACTTTGCCCTCGTCCATAACGTCCGAAAATTTAATAGTGCTTTCTGCCTGTAGGAGGATATGTCGGGACAAAGGAGAGGTAATAAACTCACCAAGTTTGTTGGTAAGAGGAGAAATCATATCTGCTTTTTGCATATGGCCAAACATTTTAAATTCATCGAGCCAGAACTGCTTTAACACTGGATCTTTAAGTGTGGCTGTTACATTCGACCGATATGTCGTGTTAGTCAGTAATTTTTGGATGGTCATGAGCGTTGGAGATTCAGTCATAAGAGCCGTCATGGTGGCATTCCTCAAAATGTGTTCCATCCGCTGTCCCCAGTTGGCCTTGGGAGTGATTTTTATAAATACAGAAATAACCGATCCCGTTATCCAATCAGCTTTTTCCTCATCATCCATAAACGTTCCGCCGGGGTTCAGGATATTTAACCCGACAGGCCAGGATTTGTCTGTCGGATCAAGATAAATAACATCTTTCTTTCTCTTATTCGGAATAACACTCAAAAGTTCCTTGATCATGTCTCCGTGTGGGTCAATGACTGCTACCCCTTTTCCTGACAAGATATCTTGATACGCCATTTGTTTGATAATGGTTGTTTTCCCCATACCGGTTTTTCCGACAATGTAGGTATGTTCGTGTCTTTGGGAGGAAGTTAACCCAACGGGTGTTTCTTCGCCTCCGTAGTTGTTCTTTCCGACTACTACATCCAACTTCGTTGTATCGCGTTTGAGTGATAACGGCGCTGGTAGATCCCTACTTTTATTTTTCACTAATCCTTCGGTTTTGGTGGTATCCATGTACGGAAAATGAAAAAGGTCGGAAAGTTCTGATGCAGAAAGAATCGGATTAGGATACATCGAACTTTGGGACAGCGCTCGTTGTTTGAATGATCGTAAACCTGATTGTATGGTCGGAACAAACAAACCATGTTTTGTCACCAAGGATTGATACGAACTCGTGAGCTGGCCAAATGCTGCCATAAGGCCACTCAGTCGGAGATTCACTTCATCACCATTATTTGCTATCACCAGAATCCGGATAGATGTTTCAAATAGCTCTTGGTCAATCTTTCCTTTCACAATCGTCGAAAGTTCCTGTTCATACGGATTTAAAATCTGTTGGGGTTTTACTTTTGGGGTCGTATCAACAAAGACATGGGGAGTTTTTGAGTTTTCAT
This sequence comes from Candidatus Microgenomates bacterium, assembly GCA_049519355.1. GTDB lineage: Bacteria > Patescibacteriota > Microgenomatia > UBA8517 > UBA8517 > JBEKQV01. Next base: position 13,643 of record JBEKQV010000003.1, read on the forward strand.
TTGCAACCATGACAATCATCTCCATGATATGGGAAAAGAGTCCCCAGACGATAACCCAGACAATTCTGATGACCATCCAAAATATCGAAATAACTGGCAGGGAGATAATTTTATCCAGGAAATTTTTTTGGAGGATCGGTGCTAACGGTTCTCCTTTAACCATTCGTTGCCTCAATATCTGCATCTCTCTAAGATCCTTTTTGTGTGAAGATAATAATGGTGTGGTCACAACCTGAAAGGAAATCAGTTCCCCTGAGGCAAGTTTGGTCATATTGCCGATCAGGTATGAAATGGGGTCGTGCTCTTTTAAGACTGTTTGTGTTTCCAAAGGCAAAGCGAAATGGCCCGAGAGTTTGAATTCTTCCAATCCCAGACATTTTGGGTTACTATCTTCATGTTTCAAATACGGATCGAGATAGTCATAGATTTCCCGAATGCGGATGCCTGGCACGTACGACCGTAAACTGTACTGGATGGTTTCAATCGCATTCTGTTCTGCTGCCAGTAAGTACCTGATGCCTTCATTTCTGGTGGAAACAATTTCCAGGGAATAGCCGTTTTTCCGTTGAAGTACGCTATCCCAGAAATTCTTTTGTTTTGAAAGAGAGTGCAGAAGTCGATACAACTCTTCGGTAGCATAGGCGGATTTTGTCGTATCGGAAGGAAATGTTAGTTCCAGAAATACTTTAGGTGGAATCTTTTGAAATCTGCCAATCCCATATCTGACACCAGCAAAGAGTTGGGAAACGAGTAGTATCAATAGATATCCCAAAAGACATACTACAGCCAGCATTATCAAGGGATAAAAGTTAATTATCACAACCAAAGCCAAAGGGGAGAGTTTGATGTGAGACAGAAAGGCAGCATTGGGACCGGTCAGAAAATTATATATACCGAGTTTCCAAGTGATGGGAATAACAGGCAGACTTAAAATGATACCCAAAAGGAGTGTGTTCAAAGCTGGCAGTGTGTGATTTTGAATCTGATGAAGAAGTTGGAGTTGTTCTGCGGTCGGTGTCGTCATATGTGACCTCCATATATCCACCCAACCTTATTAAATTTTTGAGGTACCTCAACCAGGTGTTTCATATCTCCTGGGCAGAAATTGACGCTAGTATATCAAAATGTAGCAAATACGCAAAAAAGCGCGTATCAACAACATTGTTGTCTAAAAAATACTTAGATTATTCTCATCAAATAAACAAACGTATAAATATGTGTTTTTGAGGCTATTTACCCCTTGACAACTATCTCGTTCGAGATATATACTATCTCTAACGAGATAGATATTAAGAATAGAACTATGGAATTGTCACTTTACTCTACACAACCACAATTCAACACTCCTGAAGTTTTTAAAACTCCGATTATCCAACAGCCAGTAAAACCAACAAATCCAAACACTTCAATTGAACAAGTACTGCATAATATTTTCCCCGAAAAAACTGAGGAAAACAAAATAACGCGTACACGAATATTGCTTGGTGAAACCGCAAAGACGTTAACGAGCGAACAAATAGAGTGTATTAATGCAGAATATCAATTTTTAATCGATACATGGCTGGATGAATTTGAAAAATCAGTTTTTGAGGGTATGACGTTAAAAGAAGTACTAAACGGAGTGTAACTATGGAACAATCAAAAAGTAGTACCGGAATTAAACAAGCGATAATTTATCTTCGTGTGTCCACAGAAGAACAGGTTGATAATTTTTCTCTTGAAACGCAGGAAAAAATCTGCAGACAAGAAGCGGAACGTCGGGGGATGGAAGTAGCACAAGTTTTTAAAGAAGAAGGCCGCTCAGCCAAAACCATTGTTGGAAGACCGATGCTTATTGAAATGCTGGAATATTTTCGAAAAAACAAGCGAACAATCGACGCACTCATAATCTATCGGCTTGATCGTCTTTCCCGTTCCACTTCAGATTATTTGGCAATTAGGAAAAAGCTCGCCGAGTGCCAAATTGCCCTTGTCTCTGCGTCGGAACCAACTGGAAATAGCCCAACGGAACGATTTATTGAAACAATGCTCGCGAGTTTTGCCCAAATGGATAATGATGTAAAAAGCGAGCGTACCAGAAACGGTATGAAAGCAAGATTCCTTGCTGGGCTTCCGAGTGGAACTCCTCCTTTTGGATACAAAAATGAAAACGGATATGCGGTGAAAAATCCTAAAACCTGGGATCTAACCAAGAAAGCCTGGGAGCTCATGTCAACTGGGACGAAAACATTGTCTGAAATGGCAAATCTGATGAACGATTGGGGTTTAAGACAGATGTTCAAGGGTAAAGAATACCTTCTCAAACCCCAAGCGATCAGCAGAATGTTTAGAAATAAATTTTATATTGGCGTCCTCACTTCCGAACGCTATCCCGATGAAGTACAAGGGCAACATACACCTATGGTTTCAGAAGCACTTTTTTACCGTGTACAGGCAGTTATTGATGGTCGAAATACAAATCTTCAAGTAAAACTCGCCAGAAGGAACAAAGATAATACCGAATTTCCACTTAGAAGAATAACAACATGTGCAAAATGCGGTTCTCACTTTACTGGAGCATGGAGCAAAGGGAAATACTCTAAATATGCGTATTACTTCTGTAGCAAGCGCTGTGGCATGTCATCAGTTCCCATGGATGAATTACAAAACGCCGTTATTTGTTTTCTTTCAAGAATCACCCCAACCAAAGAAGCGCTTGACGCATTTATTGCCATGCTTCGGAGAACATATTACCAACGTGTCACTCAACTCCAAAAGCGCAGGGATGGAGCAGACATAGAGCTCAAGAAACTTCATGAACTCCGCCGTGCCCTTATCCAAAAGAACCTCAGTGGTGTCTATACAGATGATATTTTCAAAGAACAGAACAAAATAATTGAGGACCAAATCGCCACTATCCAAATTACCAAAGATGATGCGATGCTATCCAAATACAATCTTGAGGCGATTGTGAAGTTTATGAAAGAAAAATTTGACAATCTCGGCAGAACGTACCAAATGTCCACCCTCAGCCAGATCAGAGTACTTTTGTGTTCGATTGCGCCCGCTGGAATGCCTTGGAGCTATCCAGGTCTATCGAACACCGTAATTAGCCCGATATATCAGCGCATTCGTGTGTTTGACACTGAAGGTATCGGACCTGGTGCCGAGGGCGGGAGTCGAACCCGCATGAGGTTTAAGGCCCCACAGGTTTTTGAGACCTGCGCGTCTACCATTCCGCCACCTCGGCGCGTCGAGATAAGAGACACTACATTTTACCACAAATGAAGCTAAATTATATGCTTTTTAACCACCAGACGGCTGCAACAACTGTAATAAGTTGGGTGAGTATTCCCCAGAAAGGAGTTGTATCGTTCTGAAAAGCCTTTTGAAAGGCAATCCACTTTTTGGCCCAACCGCTTCTCATTTTTAAGAAGAAGTAGGGACCTTCGATCAAATCAGGAAGAACCGCCGCAAAGCAGCAGGCAAGAATAAGCAGAGTACTTCCGCTATTGGGTAAGGCTTTAAAAGCTATAAACGTTCCTGAGGCGAGTGCGGTGACGGCATCGGTCGCGGCAATTACGGTACTTCTTTTAGTTGGGTTGCCAAATTTTTTGGTTTCGGTATTTAAATGGGGATTCCAATGCGGAACAGTTTCAAGGACAAAATGACTGGCGAAAGCCAAGGGGATGGCAATAAAAGGATTGGGAATACTGGAGGCTATCGCCGCCCCGACAAAAACATGAGGAGTTTCCAACATCGTGAAAATAATGTTATATAATTGGAACATGCTAGTCAACATTTTGGTCGCCATAATCGGAATTTTGATTTTCCTTTTCATCTTTTGGAAACGGCTTAAGGAGGATTATGCCTCCGAAATTATTTTCCAGTCGGCAGTTTTTATTCTTGTAGGGATTGCCGTTGCTAACCTTTTGACTTTAAGGATTTCAACTAATTCGTTTTTCTGGTCTTCGCTTGTTGGAGCTTTGTTAGGACTTTCACTGTCGATTCTGCGGTTTAGAATTAAGTTCTATGAAAGCCTGGAAGCACTTATTATCGCAGGACTTCCTTGGTTGGGGTTAGTGTTTCTTGAAAATTCAGTAACCACCCAATCTTTAAGCTCTTTCTTGGCGTTTCTGGCAATACTAATTATGGTTTTTGTTTCTTATTGGCTCGATACGCACTATAAAGGTTTTACATGGTATAAGTCGGGGAGGATTGGTTTTGCAGGAATTGCCACCGCCTCAATTATTTTTTTGACGCGGGCGGGCCTTGCCATTAGGGGAGTGGCCATGATATCCTTGGTTGGAAGGTTTGAGGCTGTCATTTCAGGAGCGATGGCTTTTTGCGGTTTTGTATTGCTTTATAATTTAGGAAGAAGTGAAAAATGAAAGGTAAAGAGACAACGGTAAAAAAGAATCAGGCACCGGGATTTCCATCATCGGTTTTAACGCCTGTTACAAATTTCCTAACGGCACGTCTTCATACTTTGGAAAAAAGAAAGAAGGAAATTTCCAAAGAGGATCCGTTTGCTGATCCCTCCAGAGTAGACGACAATGCAGCCCCCGATATTGAGGCCGATGAACAGTTTGGTCATGCAAGAACGTCAGCCATTAAAAAAGAAATATCAAAAAATATCATCGGAATCAGGAAAGCTTTAACTTTAATTAAACTTGGAAAGTACGGAATTTGCCAGGAGTGCGGAAAAATGATTGATACCGAGCGCCTCATGGCTTTTCCGGAAGCCATTCTTTGTGCCGAAGATGCCAGGGCAAAAGAGAAATAATTTTGTGGAACCCAAAATAATCTATCAGGATGAATCGTTTTTTGTCGTGGATAAGCCCTCAGGTTGGATTACCAACGAAGCCGATACAACAACCTCCCAACCCGTTCTGCAAACTTGGATCCGCGAAAATTTTGATTATCCTCTGAAGGGGAATACGGAGCTTAGAGACGGGGTGGTGCACAGGCTTGATAAGGAAACTTCAGGAATAATTATTATTGCCAAAACGAAAGAAGCCTTTGAAAAACTTCAGTCTGAATTCAAAAATAGGGAGGTTGAAAAGACCTACATTGCCCTTGTTCACGGCAAACTTACTCCTAAGGCGGGAGAAATAAAAGCTCCTGTAGGAAGACTGCCTTGGAGACGCGACAGGTTTGGGGTGATGCCTGGGGGGAGAGAAGCGGCGACTTTATATAAAGTTATCAAGTTTTATCCGGGTAATAATGCCGGACATACATTGGTCGAGTTTAAGCCCAAAACAGGCAGAACTCATCAGATCCGGATTCATGCTAAATTTATCGGTCACGCAATAGTCGGTGATGAATTTTACGCGGGCCGTAAGACCGCCAGAAATGATCGGAAATGGTGTCCCAGGCTTTTTTTGCATGCAGCCTCAATAAAGTTTTCTCATCCATTTTCTGGGAAGGAAGTTAAGTTTGAATCTCCACTTTCACAGGATTTAGAATCTTCTTTACACGCCCTTGAGGCCCAGCTACACTGAATATAGATGGAACTTACGGTAGGACTTTTCTTTGTTGTTGTTGCCGCTTGTCTCGGCGGTTTGGGAGCCAGGGCACTGAAGCTTCCGAGTCTCGTGGGCTATATTGTTGCGGGAATAGTTATCGGAGCGATTTTGCCCCCGTCACTTAAAGAAGTTTCATCTTTGGCTCAAATTGGAATAATTCTTCTTCTTTTCTCCGTTGGAATTGAGCTTTCTTTTGACAGACTTAGCCGGTTTCTTAACATTGCAGTTTTCGGAGCGATAATCCAGATGTTTCTGGTTACGCTTGTCGGAACTTTTATACTTGAGCGGTTTGGTTTTCCGTCTTTGCCTTCACTGGTTCTGGCTTTGGGATTTTCGGTTTCCTCAACCGCCGTACTTGTCAAAATTCTGGGAGATAGGGGAGAAGTCGACACGATCCATGGTGAAATAATGTTCGGCTGGTCACTGGTACAGGATCTTATTGTAATACCTATAATAGTAATCTTACCCCTTTTGGTTATTTCCGGAGGGGCGGTAATTCTGCCGATATTTTCCTCTCTGGTGAAAGCAGCATTGGTTATAATTAGTGTGGTTTTTTTAGGGAAAATTGCAGTTCCTTATTTTGTTCATAAACTTGCAGGAACAAACTCACGCGAACTTCTTCTTTTGTCATCAATTGCAGCGGCTTTGGGTACAGCGGCTGTAACTTCATACTTTGGAATTTCACCTGCTCTTGGGGCTTTTTTGGCGGGAGTGGTTATCTCTGAAAGTCAGGAAAATCATGCGGTTTTTGCGGAAATACGTCCCCTGAGGGACTTGTTTGTGGCTTTATTTTTTGTAACATTGGGATTCCTGGTTAACCCTGCCGTAATTATATCAAAACTGTTTTTAATTGTAGCTTTGGCCTTGATTATCCTGGTTTTAAAGGCCGTTGTTGTTTTTGGGGTAAGTACGGCATTTGGTTATAAGGGAAGGACTGCGATTTCCGAAAGCTTTGGTTTATCCCAGGTTGGCGAGTTTGCCTTTGTCATTTTTTCTTCTGCAATGCTTTTAAAACTAATGAGTTCTCAGGAAACTTCCATTGGCATTTCCGTGACTTTATTGACGCTAATTATTTCTCCGATTCTTTATAACTGGGCAACTCCGTTTTGGCAGAAAATGCGTACTATCACCTCCAAGTCAAAACTGCTTTCGGGACTGTTTCTTGCCGGGGAGAAGCGGCAGCAGGGAGACGCGGAATTTAGTGATCACATAATAATTTGCGGTTACGGAAGGGTGGGAAAATGGATTGGCAAGGCTTTCCAGGAATTCGGAATTCCATTTGTTGTAATTGATTATAACCAGAATATTGTCCGCGAGCTAAAAAACGAAAACACTCCGGTCTTGTACGGAGATCCTACCGAGCCGGAGATTCTTGAAGCCGCTGGAATCAGAAATTCAAAAGCGGTAATTTTGGCAATTCCGGATAGAGTTGCTCAGGAAACTTTAATTGCTTATGTTCAGACAGTTGCCCCAAATACTAAAATAATTTCCAGGGCTCATCAAGATATTGATTGGGATAAGCTAAAAGGCTTAAGAGTTGATAAAGTTGTTCAACCTGAGTTTGAAGCGGCAATCGCAATTATCCGGAACGTTACCCAATCGATGGGCAAATCAAAAGAAGAAATATCTGCCGTAACAAAAAGTTTAAGATTGTCTCGTTCGCGTTAAATTTCTTTGCCGCAACTTTCTTTTTTAAAGAAAGTGCGAAAGGTGTATGAAATCTGCCCGAAGACGTGCGTTTATTGAACGAAAGAGAAAAAAGGGAAAATTCTTTGGAATTCTTGTCAAAGTTTTTACCCCCGTTTTTTTGATTCTTGCGATCTTTGTCTTTATAAGGATCAGTACCCGCTATTGGAACGGACACGACAAAGTCAGCGTTGCATTCAGAGAGGCAAATGGGGACGCGGCCATAACGGTAATGGATCCAAAGCTTGATGAAGTAACTACATTTACTATACCGGGCGATACGCAAGTTGAAGTAGCGCGGAATTTCGGGACCTTCCGGATTAAAAATGTCTGGCAGCTCGGGATTGATCAAAAAGCCGGCGGAAGTTTGCTGCCGGAGACGATTAGAAATAATTTTCTTTTTCCGGTATTTCTTTGGAGCGAGAGCAGTGCAGAAAGTTTAGGAACCGGAAACATGGGCGGAATTTTGCATTTTATTTTTCTTCCAAAAACAACAAATATTCCCTTTGGGGACAGACTTTCAATGGGAGTTTTTGCTTTTCGTATACAGGATCTTGGCAGAAGTGAGATAGATCTTGGCCAAAGTCAGTTTGTGACAAAGGAAACACTAAATGACGGGCAAATCGGTTATGTAATTAACGGCCCGATTTCTCAAAGATTAACTGTTTATTTTTCCGATAATGATATTGCGGATGAAAATCTTAGGGTCAATATTGTTGATGCTACAGGGGCTCCAGGTGTTTCGGATAATGTCGGGGAAATTTTGGAGGTAATGGGAGGCAAGGTTGTATCGGTTGATAAGAAGTTAAGTGCCGAAAACTCGGACTGTAGTGTTACCGGAAACAACTCCGAGATTATCCGAAAAGTTTCAGATCTTTTTTCCTGCCGGGTCGTTAAAGGACAGACCGATTTTGATCTTGAAATTCAGCTTGGGCAAAAGTTTGCCGCCAGGTTTTAAATTTACTCTGGAGTTTCTTCCGTAGCCTCGACGATGGGTGTATCTTTATGAATCAGTTCTGGGGAAGTAAAGGCAACATAATCTATTTTTTCCGTTGGGAAAGAAGAAATATCCGGGGCTTTGGGGCCGCGTTCAATTTCTCTGATAAAAACAGCGACCTCTTTCGGTTCAACTGATTTAATTAAGGTTTGGTATTTATTACCGGCCTTTATTAGATTTCTAAGCCTTGCGGCGATATCGTCGGGGAGGCTTCCGATGTGTTTCCCGTCAAGTGTGTTTATTGTAACTTTGTGGGGATAGGAAACTAGTTTTACTTCTTCCCCGGGATCGAGATTTGTAAAAACAGAACTATCTCCCAAATTAAGGAGCGTTATAAGTCTGGTTTTTCCCGGCTCTTCCAGAAAAGATTCTGAAGAAGTAGGAGTAGAGAACTCACCACTGACTTTTTTTGCGGTTTTAAGTTTCTCAATAACTTTTAATGCTATCGGGTTAACCGCATCAATTTTTAAAACTTTTTTTGCCATTTCCCTTGCTTGGGAGATTTTTCCAAGTTCCGTGTAAGCTCGAGCAAGACGATTTAAGGCATCAACATCTTCGGAATTTTCCGAGAGTATTTCGAGATTAATTTTGACTGCCTCGGTCCAGTTTCCGGAGAGAGCTAAATTGATCGCAAGTTGGGCGGGAGAAGTATCCATGTATAAGTTAAGCTGTTATTGAGTATAGGGAGCGGGAGATTAATGTCAATAGGTTTTGAATAGGAGTTTTAGTGTAGATTTTGTCATAAGTATCAGGGTGAACCACATTATAGATAAGTCAGTAACGGCAGAGCCGTTTTCCACATAATTGCGGTCAAGTTTCATCCATTCCTTGAAAGAAAGCCTGTGTGATCCGTTTACAACCCAATTACTGGTTATACCGGGATTGACAAGTTCTCTAACTTTCTCTCCACGGTTAAGCTTTCGTGCCTCACCAATGGGGAATGGTCTCGGCCCAACGATACTCATTTCGCCCTTGAGGACGTTTATTATTTGGGGTAGTTCGTCAAAACCGGTTCTTGAAAGGGCCTTCCCAAATTTTGTAAACCTGGGATCATCTTTAATTTTAAAAACAGGTCCGTCAGCTTCGTTGAGTTTTTTGAGCAGGGATTGTTTTTGGGAAGCACTAGGCGTCATCGTCCTGAATTTGAATATTTTAAATATTTTTCCGTTTTTGCCAACACGGTTTTGAAGAAAAAAAATATCACCTTTCTCAGTGAGTTTAATTGCCAGTGATGTTAGAGACGCAATAGGAAGTGTAACAATGAGGATAATTATAGAAACCGAAACATCCAAAAACTTTTTTGCAAATGAGGTGTGATAATCATTCATTTAGGTCAGAATAAGTTGGCCCAGATAATCATTGCCTCTTTTAGTTTCTTGAAATATATTCCTTTCGGAAATTTAATTTTCTGAGCCAGTTCAATATAACATGATTTCGGGTTGTTTCCTTTCAAATTTAATTCCTCGACAGATTTCCATAGAATCTCATTAATTTTCATTCCTTTCAGCTCTTTTGTACGGTTATGTCCCGTGATTGAGGCTTTTTTGTGATTAACGAAAGGGGATCCATTGACAACACCGGTTTTCAGGTGATCCATTATTTTTTTTGAAAATATTCCGGCCCAAATGTCGTCGTATCTGTCATAACTCCATAGTTTTCCTTTGGGATCAGTTCCCATCATTGGGAAAAACATAATCGGTGTCACCTCCCGTTTAAACGCAAGGTTCATACTACACATCGGATAAAAAAGTCCAAATGGAATAAATTGGGTTAATGGTGGATAATTCTTCTCGTTCAAAATTTTTGGAAGTTTGATTTCTGTTTTTGCATCCAGGTCAAGTGCTCCGGACCATAGGCCGTGACTTACACTTACGGAATGAACATCTCTATTTTTGTAGGGGAAACCACGGGTGAACATCCATTTGGGGTTAGGATATGTTGCTTGCCAACCCACCGGTATTTTCCTTCTTAGATTCTCCAAGTGTTTTTTGACAAAATCTTTTTCGGCAGGGTAGCAGTCATCGTCAATCGTAATGATTACGTCCGCTCCGGCATTATAGGCTTCCCAGAAGCCAAAGGAACGAATTCCTGCATTTTTTCGGGAAAATATCCACGATTTTTTACCAAATTCTTCTTCAATATCTTTGTGGGAGAAGACGGTAACTGAGGAAAACTTTAAATCTGGAATTTTGGCTTTTTTCTCCCACCGGTCTTCAACAATAATCAGGTGACAACCTGAAAATTCATTCTTCCATCTATTTAGAAATGACAAATTTCTTATTGTAGGAATAACAACGAATACTTTTATTCTTTCATTCTTCATGGTATATATTCTATGCACCAAGTTGGTAAACTTGATATAACACTTGCATTAGGCGAATTTATCATGACACGAATCGAAACACAACAATTTTTTGAGCTTCTCTGGGGGATGACCGAAAGAGAACTTCGGGCAAGGTATAAATATACTGTTTTCGGATTTTTGTGGATTGTATTGAACCCTGCATTTCAAATGTTAATAATTGGTTTCATCTTCAGGTTTTTTATGAAAGAGCCAGTTCAGAATTATTACTATTTTCTTTTTATTGGACTTTTGATTTGGAATTTTTTCTCTTTATCTTTATCGAAAGCAACTCCCTCAATAGTTTTTGAAAGGACGCTTATAAAGAAAGCGAAGTTCTCGCGTTCGATTATCCCCCTGGCAATTGTTTTTTCTAATTTTGTTCATTTAATGGTCGCGATGGTTCTTCTTACCGTTCCGGTACTTTTTCTTAACACAATGACCATTACGAGTATTTTCTATATTTTAATCGCATTTGTTCTACTTCTTGTATTTACGTCGGGTATAAGCCTTCTTTGCGCAGCTTTAGATGTCAGATTTCGTGATGTTAATTTTTTTGTACAGGCATTTATAATTTTTTGGTTTTATGCAACGCCGATAATATATCCATTATCAATTGTCCCTTATCAGTATTATTGGCTTTGGCGTTTTAATCCGATGACTGAGATGCTTCAATTTCTTCAGCACGGTTTCTTGGGGATGCCGCTTCCCGGAACGGCGATGATTATTATAAATACTATGCTAATAATAACCGTGGCGGCTGCGGGGATATGGGTTTTCGGTAAAGAAAGTAAAAATTTTGACGATTGGGTATAAATAATATGAAAATAGATAAAGATTACGCTATTGAACTTTACGGAATTTCAAAAAAATATACTATTCATCACGAAAAACCAACTCTTGTCGAGAAGTTTTTTAAGGGACGGGATGAAAAATTTTTGGCGCTTAATAATATTAATTTAAAAATAAATAGAGGAGAAAGTGTCGGAATAATCGGGGATAATGGTTCCGGCAAGACCACACTTCTAAAAATAATAGCCGGAATTACGGCTCCATCATCCGGTATTATAAAAGCCGGTGGCAGGGTTGTATCGATAATAGATCTCAATGCCGGTTTTCATGATGATTTGAGTGGGTTTCAGAATATATATCTGAATGGGATGTTTCTTGGCATGACAAAAAAAGAAATTGATAGAAAATTAAGGGACATTATTATTTTTGCAGGAATCAGACAATTTATTGACGCGCCTCTTTTTACCTATTCTCAGGGGATGAAATTACGTCTCGGTTTTTCCGTGGCCATACATAGCAATCCTGATATTTTACTTCTCGATGAGAATTTTTCTGTAGGAGATGAAAAATTCAAAAAAAAATGCAGAGATATTATTAAAAAATTTAGAAAACAAAAGATGACATTATTAATCGCAAGTCACTGGAAACAGTTTATAGACCAAAACTGTGAACGGATAATCACTTTAAAAAACGGAAAAATAATAAAAGATATCCATCCCGGTTTAAAGACAAAATCATGAAGGAGACAACTTTAAAAAAATTTCATTTGAGAAAGGCTTATTCTATTTATCGAAACATAAAATGGTCCTTCTTCGACCACAGTTTAGTTAGAAAAGACATTGTTTATAGATTGATTAATCATTACGGAGGCGATTCAGGACATAAGATAGAAACCCCCAGCGGCAATTTAGGTTTCGGGTTTATACATTATTGCATAATAAGGAATATCAGGCCGGCAAAAGTTTTATGTATAGGTTCAAGAATGGGTTTTGTTCCCGCGATATGTGCCTTAGCTTGTAAAGACAATCGATACGGTGTGGTGGAATTTGTTGATGCAGGGTTAGATGAGAGTGATAAGAAAAGCTGGTCGGGTATAGGTTTTTGGAAAAAAACGGATTTAAAGAAGCACTTCAATGTATCTAAGCTTAATAACTGGATTAATACTTACATAATGACATCACAGTCTTTTGCGGATGCATACCCTAAGTGGAAATATGATTATATTTACATAGACGGTGACCATTCTTATGGTGGAGTAAAATTGGATTTCAAATTGTTTTGGCCGCGGCTTAATAAAAACGGGTTCATGGTGTTTCATGATGCAACAGTTAAAAATTGGGGATCTTTAAAAGGATTCGGTGTCTGGAAATTCCTTAAAGAAAATAAAAATAGACACAAAATAATTTTTCCTCTCAATGAATCCGGTCTGGCAATATTGCAAAAGTAATGAATTAAAATGTTCGGAATTAAAACTTTCATTCAAAAAAGAATTATTTACCCTTCGTATCTTTTTCCGGAAAAAAACGGTAAATTTCCGTCGAAGCCGGTTTCCCAAATAAAAATAAATTCCAGACTTTTTGCCTTAGAAAACAAACTAAAAGAACAAAGGAGTCTTTCGGGGTATGGCAATCTAATAACTTATCCGCGTCGAGATGCAATAAATGTTTGGAAAAGATTGATTAACCTTAACCCCAACAATCTTGGTAATTGGTCTATTCGGGAAGTTGTTCCCGGACACGACGCGGCGGAAATTGAACGGGATTTAATTTTTAAAATGGTTGATCTTTATCATGGTGATAAGAAGAACCTTGAAGGATATGTAACCAGTGGAGGAACTGAAGCTAATATTTTTTCGGCTTGGGTCGGCTGCAAAAGTTTGCAAAAACGTGGTATCCAAAGACAACAAATGTGTTTAATAAAAACCAGCCTTACACATTATTCAGTCGGCAAAGCAGCAGATGTTGTAGGAGTACCAACCTACGTAGTTGGTTTAGACGAGAAGGAGTGGTCCATGGACGTTAACGGTTTTGTTAAAAAGATCGAAAAGTTATCAAAAAGCGGTATGAAGGGTTTTCTCATTCCTTTGACACTGGGTTATACGGTTACGGGAACGGCGGACCCCTATGAAAGAATATGTATAGAGATCAAGAAACTTAAAGAACAATATGGAGTGGAGTTTTTTGTTTGGATGGATGCAGCCTTAAACGGGCTTATAGAACCATTTTTAAATAAAAAATTCAGCCCCTTTGAATTATCGGAAATTCAAATTTTTTTGACCGATTTTCACAAATTTGGTTTTGTCCCGATTCCGTCCGGGGTAGTTTTATACCGGAGGAGACTACGAAATTTAATTGAAAAGCAAATTGACTATTTGGATGAAAAAGATAATACCTTGTTAGGATCGCGAAGCGGTATAGCTCCGGTTGCGTGTTGGACGATTATAAATACATTAGGCAAGAGTGGATTTAAGAAAATAATAAAACGTAATCTAAACAAGAAACAACAATTTATGAGTATATGCAAGAATAGACACCTTTCCATTATCAATAGTGAACGCAGTCTAAACTGTGGAATTATCTTAAAAGATATGGCTTTATTTGATAAGAAATTTTCAAATAAATACGGCCTTAACTTTAGGAAGATGAAGTTAATGTTTATATCAAAAAATTCTGAATATAATATTGCAAAAGCATTTTTTCTGAAGTAGCTTAGCCATATTTCAAAAAGGCAATTATTATTATGCTTATAACTTTCACAACGACTCAACCTAATATTCCCCTCAAAATCAAAGATTTAGAAAGAATCGGCAAGTTGGAAGTACTTAAAGGAGTTTATAATAAAAGTGCCAAAACAAAAGATATCCTTTCGAGAACAGAGATTTTACTTGCCAACCCTAAGTATTTTGGAGTTATTGACAGGAAGGTTATTAGTTTATTTAAAAATTTAAAATATCTTTTTTTAATGTCCTCGGGGTTTGACTGGGTGGATATCGATTATGCCAAATCCCGAAATATTATAGTTGGGGGAGCTAGGGGGACAACTTCTATAAGTGTTGCCGAACATGCTTGGGCTCTCGCTCTTACGTTGGCAAAATCTCTCCAAAATGTAACAACCAATTCCGCCGGAGTTATTAATACGCAGATTCATGGAAAAACAGTGGGGATATTTGGTTACGGATACGTTGGAAAGGCAATAGCAAATATTGCACAAGGCTTCGGTGCCGAAGTTTGTTATACCTCAAGCCACAGATTAAAAGATTTGAGAAATAGACGATTTTTAAATAAAGATGAACTATTAAGGAAATCCGACATAATATTTCTTTGTTTGCCATTAACAAAAGATACTAGAAATTATTTAAGTTCGGGTGAAATAGAATTATTAAAAAAGAATGCAATATTGATTAACACGGCAAGAGAAGATCTGGTAGAAAACAAACCGCTTTTTAAGGCATTGAAAACAGGTAGACTTTTTGGTTATGGGATTGATACGGATAAACGAAATTCAACTTTCCTCAAAAAAAATAGGCAACTGCGCATTGTATCAACATTCCACGCGGCGTATCGGACCGCAGAAGCGCTTGAAGCAATATATTCCGATACTGCAAAAGATGTTGAAGCTTTTATAAAAGGGAAGCCGCTAAGTATTTTATAAATCTGGATCTCAGTAAATTTTCAAATCTCTTCAGATCGTGTATAAGAAGATTTATATTATTGTAGTTGAAATCACCAACATTATTTTTGCCCCAGTTATTTATAAAAATTGTTTTAAAACCGAGTTTACCGGCAGGAACTATGTCCTGTTTTTCGGAGTCGCCGACATAAATTACATGGTCAGGAAGTATCCGGCCAAGGGATTTTAAAAGTAAATTAAAAGATTTTTTTGAGGGTTTAAGCTCGTCGAGGTCATTGGTGGTAATTATTTTGACGAAAACTTCCGACGGATTTTTTACTCCCAACTTATGAAGAGAGTTGAAAGTTTGTTGGATATCGGAATTTGTGAATAGAAAATTTTCCTTTGAACTTATTTTGAAATAGTTGGCCAATTTTAAGTTTTGACGAACGTATTTATCCTTTACGATTCCTTTTTCGATAGTAAACATAAGTTTTTTTGTATTTAAATTGCCGGTTTCCCGGATAATATCAATCCAATCCACCCCTTTTCTTTCGAGTTCAATAAAATTATTTTTATTATTTTTGCTTTGCCTGACATAATACTGAATATATTTTTTACGAAGATGATTAATAAGCGAGGGATTAAAATACAAAGTACCGTCCAAATCCCAAACAATTATTTTTGCGTGCGAATAATCCTTCAGCAGCAAAAGCAAAGTTTTGTATCTTTTTAATTTTTTTGATAAAGTCATTTTTGCAAATCTGCCTAATAATATTTGCTTCGCGGGAAATAAGCAAGAAAATGATTAATATAGAGATATAATGAGGTGGAAAATTTGCTCTCTCGGCGAGCATGCTAAATTATACATAAATGTCAGTGACTATAAAGCAAAAATTTAAAAAAATACTTGCCAGGCACTACGAAGATTTATCTGCAATAAAAAGCATTGAGACCTTTCTAAAGAAAAAAAGAGGCTATGTTATTCGTATGCCCAAGCCGGGATCAGACATAATACATTTGGTTTCAGGGGGAATGGATTCAATAACCACATGGGCGATTCTTATGGAAAAATATAAACTAAAGGTTCACCCCGTGGCTATAGAAACAGGCCAAGGTAAACACAAATCCGAACTAAGATCTCTTTCGTTTTATTCAAAAATGTTTAAGAAAAGATACCCCGATTTATACGTTGAGCCCTTTAAAATTACGTACCCCTCATCTCCTCCCGAGATAAAACAGATGCTAACGGTTGATTTAGAGAAAACCGTACACCCGGATGTAATTAAAAAGTATTTTAATGCCAACAATAATACCGTTATATTAAAACGAAAATTTTTATATCCGGCATTTGTTGCCTTTCCAGCTGCACGGGTTGCACTTTTCTTTGAAATGCAAAGGAATAAAAAAATCAGGGCTATTTCAACGGGAATTCTTCCGTCCGATGGTTATTACAATGAAAGCCAAACTTTGACAGCCTTACGTGGAGCCATGTTTGCTCTTTGTACATTTACTAATGATTACAATTGGCAGATATTCAGTTTGTGTTTTGAGAAAGAGATACACAGTCTTTATACAAAAGCCGATCTGGTTAAGTGGGCTTACGCAAACAATCTTCCGCTAGAAAACACATATAGCTGTCTGATGAACTTCGATAAAAACTGTGGGATTTGCGTCAATTGTCAGGTAAGAAAAAAAGCTTTTAAAAAAGCTGGCGTTAAGGATATCACTGAGTACGAAAGTGAAAGCATCTCCGTCCATAAGTTTATGACACAAAAATTGGCAAAAACGCATAATCTGGTAAAATATAAACTTCTTCATAAAAAAAAGATAATTATTAAAGATTATACTCAATAAAATATTGCGGCATTTTATGAAAGCGTACAGTTTACAATATGAATAAGAACTTAGGATATTTTACTGCTCTAGCTTTTTTTGACATAAACGGAAAAATTACGGCACGAGGGCTTGCATTTCAGAAGTTATTAGTTTATCCGTAAGTTATGTCAAATTATTTTTTAAACATATTTGAAACCAGATTTAAAAAGTTATATGGCAATGGAATTTTCAATTTAAACGACGATATATTGTCAAATGCTGAAGTATTGGATGCTATCGAAAAAATGCCTGATGACGGCACCAAGGAGATTGCTAAATTTGTTACGACCAGGTTTGGTTTAAACAAAAAAATAAAGAAAATAGTTATCTTGGGTTCCGGTAGCGGAAAATTAGGAACCCGACTGGCGGATTACTTTAAAAATTCAATAATTGTAGATATCGACAAAAGCAGTCCCGTTATAAAGAGATTAAAAAATATTTTTAATAGGGACAAATTAAGAATGCCAAAACTTGGTGACGCACGTAACATACCGCTTGAAAAGGGTAGCGTTGATTTAATAGTTGCCTATAGCACCCTGAGGTATATAAATGATAGACGCAAAGTAATAGAAAGTATCAATAAGATTTTAAAATCTGGTGGCTATGCCGTAATTGTAGAGGCAAGAGCAATAGATGTGGTGGAGGATATTGAATCCACCCTGAAAAATAAAAGAATTGCTTTTACCCGTAATACGGAAAATAATATTCTTTTTTCGAGAACAAGTTTTTTTTATTACCTGGTTCTGGAATCTTCTAAAAACAAGATTTTGAAAAACAGGATTGAAAAAGTTGAAAACAAGAACAATTCGAGTTTTTTGGAGGCGGCTTTGAAATGTGCAGGCAAGTATAAAGGCTCGCTTTATTATGTAAGCTGGCAAAAGAAAAATGGTTAAAGACTTTCACTTAAATTTTGTTGATATCGACAATAGGGAAGTAGAATCCGTTAGACGGGTGTTATTATCAAGGCACCTTGAACGGGGTTCTGTTACAAAATTTGTTGAAAAAAAGTTAAAACATTTAATTAACGTTAAGAACGCAGTTTTAGTTAGTAATGCAACAGGAGCACTAATCGCTGGCCTAAAGGCATCGGGAATAGGATTTGGAGATGAAGTTCTAACCACACCTTTTACATTCGCGGCCACAGTCAATGCGATTTCTTTAGTAGGAGCAGTTCCTGTTTATGTTGATATTGACCCGGAGACTTTTAATCTGGACCCCGAAAAGATTGAAGAAAAAATATCCAGAAGGACGAAAGCAATATTGACTGTTGATCTTTTCGGACTTCCTTGCGATTACGAAAAGATCGGCGTTATTGCCAAGAAACACAATTTGGTGGTTATTGCCGATTCGAGCCAAGCCTTCGGTTCTTTATTTAACAATAAGTACTTTTTTCCTAATGTAAGTTTGCAGGTTTTTTCATTCTTTATCTCGAAAGTTATAACTGCAGGGGAGGGAGGTTTGGCGATAACAAATAACAAGGAAATTGCCGATAATTTCAATATATTTATCAACCATGGCCAGAAAAGAGGCAGTAAATATAAGTTCATTGCCTGTGGATGGAATTTCCGGCCAACCGATATCGAAGCGGCTATCATTAAGAGCCAGTTGGGAAAATTAAACAGGATAATTTCAAAGAGGAAAAGGAACGCTAGATATCTTACGCAAAAACTTAAAAATACAAAAGGCCTTATTCTTCCCTCTGTTGGGATAAACCGGGAACATTCATTTTCCAGATATACGGTTAGGATTGGTAAAGATTTTAGGTCAACACGCGAACAAGTTATTAATTATTTGAGGAAAAATGGAGTTGAAACTGATGTTATCTATCCCAAACCTTTATATTTTTATAAACATTTATCTTTCGGGTTTGGCAAAGGAAGTTGTTTAGAATCCGAACGAGCTTCCCGTGAAGTTTTGACAATTCCTGTTCATCAAAATCTTACGAATAAGGATTTGGGCCACATTTGTAAATGCATTAAAGATAAAAGCTAGTGAAATCGGGCGCCGGCTCCATTTTTGATACATCCGTCCGTGTTTGCCCGTAGATTGCATGCGAAATTGATTATATTTATAATGACGGATACCCGCGCGTGATGTACAACAAAAAGACATTAATTCAGAAGTGCCCCATATTTTACAATTCGTTGTCTGTAACTAAATTTGACGGGTATTCATTTATATTTATTCACCACCTTACTCAAAGTAACGCTCCGTTTTTAGCGGCTTGGATAAAAAAGGTAAAAACAATTGGAGTTATTTCAATACCTTATTCGGAAGTAATGATGGTTAAAAAGAAGTTGGGCAGATTGGTTAAAGTATTTTCGCCAAAAAGCGTTGATCAAATTCCCAAATTGTTGTTGGAGCTTAGCCAAAGAAGTCCGAAGGAAAAAATTGTCCTTGTTGAAGTTGGCGGATATTCATCACTAGTTTCAGATAAGTTAAAAAATGTCGTTTTTGGAATTGAGGACACCTCACAAGGGCACTGGCTGCAAGTTAAAAACCACAATCTTAGGTATCCTGTTGTTAGTATTGCAGATACAAAAGCCAAAAGAATAGAAGATCGGTACGTAGGAGAGTCGATAGTAAGAACTATCGATCACGTTTTAAAAAAGCATAATTCTGTTTTTGGAAACAAAGAGAAAATTTATTCGGTTTTGTCTTACGGAAGAATAGGCGAATCCGTTTGTCTTGCTCTGAGGGACAGAGGAGTGCGCCCTTACGTCTTTGACACAAATATTTTCAAAAGGGCCCTGGCTATCGCTGACGGATATTTGTCTTCGGAGCGAAGCAGGCTTCTTAGGATATCCGATGTAATAATAGGTTGTAGCGGTAGGCGAAGCATAACAAAAAACGATATTGGTCTACTTAAACCCGGAAGTTGTCTTTTTAGCGGTTCCTCCAAGCAAGTCGAATTTGAAGAGATTTTAAATTATATGGACCGCGACTCGGGCGATAACCAACTGAAAGTATTAGATTTCGGAAATAAAAAAAGTTGGATTGGATATTTTGGGCAACCGATCAACTTTTTAGATACCACAGATTCAGAGATGTTTGATGTACCGTTCGCCTTGCAGGTCGAGTGCTTCAACTACTGGAAATCAAGTAAGTTAGCGAATAAAGTTTACACTCTCCCGATGGTATATCAGCGAAAGATTCTGGATCTTTACGTTAAATTTAATAATCATAAACAGCTTTAGTTATGTTTAAGAGTCAAAGAGTATTCAACAAAAAGATACAAATTTTTATATATATTGTCTATTTTACCTTTGCTTTTTTTGGTTTGAGGGAGATATCAAATAAAACTGCCTATCAGCCAAATGAATATGATTATGTTGCTAGGGGAGCATACTTGGATTTATTTTCTCAGTACAACAACAAAAATTATCTATGGGAATTGTACGATTCTTATGTTCAAGAAAAATTGCCTAGTTACATATACCAAATTTCATTAAAGGTCCAAAACGTACGCCCGATATTGGAAATTGACAACCTTAGCATAGCTCCGTCTTGGTGGTACGGAACTGGCAGCTGCCGCCCCCCTAATTATTCAGATATAAATTGTCAAACGATAACCTCAGGTAACTGGACGTGGTCTATAGACGGAGTTACGCCAAAAAAGGTCAGTCAAGAGATAAATGCCGGACTATTACCGTCACAGGCACCAACGGATTTGGTTTCGATTAATGCCGCGCGCAACGTTTCTTTAATATTTTCATTAGGATCTTTAATACTAATTTGCCTAATTGTGAACTATTTTTGGGGTTTCATTTCAAGTCTAATTGCGTCCAGTATTTTAATTTTTTCTCCTCTTTTTGAAACGTCGACGCTTAGGGCTCTTGGGGATACATTTCTTTTATTTTTTCTACTTTTATCCTTTTTTCTGACGGTGATTTGGTATAACAGGACAAAAAATCTGCGAATATCAAAAGCGGTGATGTTAAGTATTCCGATCGGTGTCAGCTTCGGTCTTGCTATGGCATCAAAATTAAATGGATTTGTCAGTCTGATTTTCTTTTTTATATTATCGGTAATTTTATTTTACAAAATTCCAAAAATCAGGCTAAATTTATTTCTCTCTTTCATAACTGTTTCTGCGGTAATGCTTTCTGTTTTTGTAATTCTTAATCCCTTTGTTTGGAAAAATCCTATCGAAGGGACAGCTTTTATGGTTCAACACAGGTGGAATGAAACTTTATATTATCAGGTCCAGCCGGGTTTTAAACCGATTCTAACATTTGGAGAGCGTTTATATTTTCTATTGGCACGAACAATACTGCCGGGAGGAGACTATGTAATTCGAAATCATGGAACCCCTCTTGGTTTAATTTTGTTTTTGTTTGGCGGTTGGGGATTGTATTCCGATCTCAAATCCAAAAAAAATAAACTTAAAATTTTCGCAAAACTTATTCTGATTTATGGTCTGATGATGTGGATTGTAATGGGTATTTATTTGAAACTGGATTGGGATAGGTATTACTTACCATTTGTGCCCTTTGTTGTTATTGTTAGCTCCAGGGGGATTGTTAAAATTGTGGAATTTTTTAGGTGGTTTAAAAATAAATATCTGCAACGCGTCTTCCTAGAGTAACTGCGTAGTTTGTTTGACGGTCCCATGGATAAACTTGTTGTAAATTGGCAAGATAAACATTCTTAAGTGGGGTGACAAAAGGAAGGATCTTTCCGGAAAAGTTTAATGTGACAACTGGTTGGGCGAACGGAACCTTAAATACCATTTTGTCGATAAGGTTGTCCTTAAAGTGCGGGTTAAGCATATTTAAATACGGCTCATACTCGTTTAGTAGGTCATCATCCGATAGCGAAAAATAGCGATGAGATGAACTTAGATAATTTCCTATGTATATTAAATGGTGATTATTGTAGTGTGACTTATCTACAAAATTCGTATGTTCTACTACTGCTATAAATGGGTATTTTTTTTCGCACACGCTTAGCCAATAAACACCTGATGGGAAAAACGCTTTTTTGAGTTCAATTATCATGGTTATTGCGCCAACTCCCTTAACGTCGAGCAGTTTTCGCTTATAGTCTTCAGGTAGTTGAGGAGACATTTTTGTAAAAGGCGCGTTTGGTAAAGTTATGATTAAACTGTCAAAGGAGTGTTCCCGGCTACTTGTATGTACAAGAACTTTGTTTTTTGGGATGTTAACAACTTTGATAACATTCGTATTATAGTGAATCAACCCACCCCTATCGATAATTTTTTCTGCTGTTTTGTTCGCTAAATTTTGGAATCCTCCTTCAGGATAGCCGAGACGGGCGGACCGGCTTTTAATTCGAGCCCAGAACCAAGCCATGGAGATTTTCTTGGAGTTTTGGCCAAATTTAGAAATAAGGAGAGGCTTCCAAAATAGGTTGTAGGTGTGCCTGCCCATCATTCTTGATAACCATTCTTCTGCCGAGACTTTCTCTAACGGCTTCCAGTTTGAAATAGATTTAAGATACCCGATAACAGCACCCATGCGGGATCGTTCAGATAAAGTTAGCTTCGGGAAACGTAGCAGTTTTAACGGTGAGTCAATTTGGAATATTTCCTTATCAATAAACCAAGATGTGTTGGGTAAAGAAAATGAAAATTTTACGTTAACCTCATCGGCGAGTTTTTGTATATCCGTATCACCCGTAAAAATATGGTGGTAATGTTTTTCCAATGGCCAATTCCACCCCGCTTTTTTAAATCCGGTCGCCAAACCGCCGGGAAAGGATTCCTTTTCCAGTAGCGTAACTTTATGTCCTTTTTTTTGTAATTCTAAGGCTGCGCTGAGGCCGGTAAAACCGGTTCCGATTATTCCTACATTCATTTTTTTATAGTACATCTTTTTTTGGAGAGTTTATTTCCGGATTGCAGTATTTTAGAATCTCCTCGATCTTTCTTTGCCAGCTATTTTCTATAGCTAACCTTTTTTCTTGATGCTTGTATTTTTCTGGCCAAGGTTTGGATAAAAGATGCTTTATAGTTCTTTCCCAATCTTTGTAGTTGTTTTCTGTTTTAACGTAGTTGGGAAACTGTTTAAGTTCCTCGATGGGGGTAGAAATAACTGGTTTTCCTAGATAAAAATATTCAAAAAGTTTTGCAGGATAGCAATATTTATTAAAGTTTTGAGAAATATCATAGGGGATAATTCCGATGTCAAACTGTGAAATTATTTCGGGAATTTCTTCTTTTTTCCAACTTTCGCCCGCCGTTACATTTATTAGAGAAAGAATTTCTTTAATTTTTGGTTGGACTGTGGTGTCAGACTTGCCCCACTTTTGTATCGGACCCCAAATAACGAAATTCCATTTGGAATTATGTTTTATAAGTCGAAGTAATAAGTCAAAATTAAGTCTTTTGTTAACGCCTCCAACAAATCCAATAACTGGTTTTTTTAGTTTAAGGACAGTATGTTTATATTTCTTTTTTGCAAAATCTAAAATTCTAAACCCTTGAGGCACAAGTTTTACATTCTTTCTGAACTTCTGTAAATGGTTTTGAAGAATATGTGAATTGACAACTACCAAGTCAGCTTTTTTACAAAGCCACTGTTCATCATGCCCTCCAAAAAAATCGACACAATCATATAGAAGGAAATATTTTTTCCCAAAATATTTATAAATGGGGGAAAGATTTGGATCAAAGATCCAGAAAACTCTTTTTCTGCATTTTCTAAGGATGTAGACAATTTCGGTAAAAAACCGCAAGAAAAGTAGGTTAGCGGAAAAATTTAATTTTTCAATAAATTTAAATCTGCGGAATGGGATAAAGTATATTGGGCGGACCAAGTAAATGTTCTTTGAATATTTACTTGTTTTTTTTGGAAAATCGTGGGCATGAATTTTTTCTTTTAAATATACAGTGTCTCCCCACAAATAACAGACGATAATGTTACCTTTTTTAGAGAGCTCGAAAGCTGTTTGATTTAAATAGTCTGTCGACCAATTCCAAGAGACATTAAACGGTATTACTATGATATTTTTTCTCATTTTAAAGTTAAGTTTGCAAATCGTACCACTTTATACAATTAGGTGTAAAGATTTTCAAAATTTTTGGCATTTCAAGAAAACCATGCTTATATAGCATTTATATTGGATTATCTGTAAAATATAACCGCACAAAAATAGGTATGGTTGAATCGATAAAACAACTTCTTTTATTGGTTAAGAACACAAAGAAAGACTGGTTAATTCCGGTTATTTTATTTTTTATTATCGTGGCTATGCTTATCATTGCTTCTCAAATTGTGCCAATACCATTCTTTATATATCCAATTGTATGAAAAGATTAATCACAGCCATAAATACTTTTATGATTCAAGTTATTTTGTTCTTCGTATATTTTGTAGCCATTGGAATCGCAGCCGCACTTTATAGACTACAGAAAGCAAGTTCAAAGAATCACGGTTTATGGAATAAGAAAAATTTCCCAGCAAATCGAGATTATTTCCTGTCTCCTTATTGATATGTATATTCTTGGAATCTCCGCGTTTTATCATGATAGTGCAGCATCCTTACTAAAAGATGGAGTGGTAATAACTGCAGTAGAAGAGGAGAGGTTTACAAGAATTAAACATGACAATTCTTTTCCATACAAAGCCATTGAATATTGTCTTGTTAGTAATAATCTATCTATTAAGGATATTAATTATGTGGCTTATTATGAAAAACCACTTTTGAAATTTGAGAGGATTTTGGAAACTTTTGTTGAAACCTATCCTTTTTCATTATATCCGTTTATAAAAGCTATACCGGAATGGTTGGGTGAAAAGATAAAGGTTGGTGCAATTATAAAGAAGAAACTTGGATATAAAGGTGAAATATATTATATTCCCCATCATTTATCTCACGCTTCTGCAGCATTCTTTACCTCTCCTTTCAAGAGAGCGGCGATATTAACTGTGGACGGGGTTGGAGATGTATCAACCACGGATATGTGGATGGGGGAGTTAGGTAAAATAACAAATGTTGGCGAAATTTTCTTCCCAAACTCTTTAGGACTTTTTTACTCTACATTAACTGCCTTTTTGGGTTTTAGAGTAAATAGTGATGAATACAAAGTGATGGGTCTCGGTGCTTACGGTAATCCTACCTATAAACAAAAACTAGCACGATTGATTAAAATTAATGACGATGGCAGTTTCGAATTAGATTTAAGCTATTTTGCATTTCGGGAATCTTTTCGGATGTGGAGCAGAAAATTTGAATCAGAATTTGGAAGCCATCGAAATCCGGGGGAACCAATAACTCAGCGACATAAGGATATGGCTGCCAGTTTACAAGTAGTTACTGAGGACGTTTATTTTGGAATTCTCAATAATTTGTATAAAAAAACGCATATCAAAAACTTATGTATAAGTGGAGGTGTTGCATTAAACTCTCTTGCAAACGGGAAGATTTATAAAAATACTAAATTTAGAAATATTTACGATTTTGGACCCGCCGGGGACAGTGGAACTTCTCTTGGCGCGGCACTCTTTTTATATACAAGTGTTTTGAAACATCCAAGACCAAAAGCTGTCAAAACGCTTTGCTTAGGATCCGAATATGCCGAGAGTTATATAGAGCATGTTTTGGAAAAAAATGGTCTGAAGTATGAGAAAATTGACAACCAAAAGATGTTAATTGACAAAGTTGCGCATAACCTTAAAAAGAACGACGTAATCGGATGGTTTCAAGGAAGAATGGAGTTTGGCCCGAGGGCTTTAGGATCCCGATCCATTTTAGCAAACCCGAAATCTGCAGGCATGAAGGATGTTGTTAATAAAATTAAGAAACGCGAAAGCTTCCGTCCATTTGCGGCATCAGTGCTTCAGGAGAAAGTTCAAGAACTCTTTGATGTACCAGAAAAGAACCACAAGTCACCCTATATGAACTTTTGTTTTGAGGTAAAAGATGAAGCAAAAAGAAATATTGCGGCAATAGTTCATGAAGATGGTACATGCAGGATCCAAACGGTTTGTGAGGATAACGGCTTGTTTTATAAGTTAATAAAGCGATTCTATTTTCTAACTGGCATACCCTGCCTTTTAAATACAAGCTTTAATTTATCCGTTGAACCGATCGTTGAGAAACCGGAGCAGGCAATATATGATTTTACTAATAGTTCTTTGGATGTGTTGGTGATAGGTAATTTTATTGTTACAAAGTGATATGAAATTAAACCGCAAAAAACTTGTAGGTATAATTACCGTCATTGAGATTTTGGCGATTATAGGAATAGGCTTTTACATGTATAAACGGTGGGAGGCTGCAAAGTATGTTTTAAGTAAGGTGGTAGTTACGCCGATATCTAAAAACGTCCTACTTGATGAACCGACCTCTGAACTCAAATACTTTTATGAGTTGACGCCAAATAACAGTTGGAGCGATGAACCTTCGTGGTTGGGTTATAAAGCAGTATATACGATTAATACAGATACGTTGAATGAACGTTACGATTATCAGTTGAAAAAACAGGACGGTGTTTTCCGGATTATAACTCTTGGAGACTCTTTTACTTTTGGGCAATATGTGAGTACGGCTGATAACTGGTCGGAGGTATTGGAAGACAGTTTAAACAGGTTGAACTGTAAAGGGATAAAAAAGTTTGAAGTAATTAATTTAGGAGTACCAGGTTATGATGTTGAGTATATTGCACAAAGGTATGCAATAAGAGGGGAGAAGTATAACCCCGATTTAATTATTTGGCTCGAATCTGGCTCTGGTTTCAATCGGATTAATGAACTCCGTGTTCCCTATGAGCAGAAAATCGCCCAGACATTGACGCAACAGGAAATAGCTAACGCGCAAAAGCAGGGTGATTACTGGTTAGCTTGGACTAAGGCAGATGGGGAAGTGTTTAAAAATTATACTGGTAGTCAGATAGCGGAAATTATTGGTAGGGCATGGCAAAAATTCTTTCTGTCGCGTGGAGATACGAAGGTTTTGGTTGCCACATTCCCCTACGTTACTACCGAACAACTGAAACAGTTGAATTTTTGGTTTCAGGGTCAGAAGAATGTGTCAATATTTAACGATTTGCCCGATGTCCGTCTGTCAAATTTGCACGTAGCCGATGGCCATCCGAGTATAGAGGGTCATCAAATGATAGCGGAGAGCATTCTAAATTACCTGAAGAATAGTTCTATTATTTCCTGCTCACCTTAAATTTTTAATCAAGCTTAAATGATACATCAGTTGTAAAAGATGGGGATGTGACATTGCATCTTATTGCCGGGCATTCTTCTGTCTTAATGATATTCCCGGTTGATGGATTAAACCACTGTATTTCTCCCTCACTTTTTGTGGATATTGTTAAAGTAAACGTTGTAGGGGTAAACGGGCTAGAATAGTGATAAAAATACCCCGCATTAATACTGTCTGAAATTAGTCCGTATCCTCTTACTCCAAATTTATCGAGTGCATATTGAACACTTTTTGAATCTAATGGAAATGATTGTGAGAAATTTTGGAGTATGCGGGTATATGACCGCTCTACATCTCCTAAATAAATATTTGCGTTTAAATTTTCCCCCACTTTTATGTTGGTGGAGTCGGATTGATTCCAAAACATAAGTATGCCTTGTTGAAAGAAAGCTGTCCATGCACGAATTCGCATACGATCTGCAGACGTTTGATCGTCGTTGGATTGGTAATTGCCCTGCTCTGCAAAGACCACTGGCTTTGGATAATTTTCGAATTGTTGAATGTGCTGGACAGTCGTTAAATCGGACTGCGATATGTTTTCGGTTTCATACCAGTGTGGGGCGATAATGTCCGAATCTCCGTAGTTATAAGGTTCTGAGCTTATGCTTATTGGTCTGTTTTCATAGTCAAGTGACCTTATTTCATCGGTAAGAAGCGTTGAAGTTGAGTCGGGGACGATAACCTCGTTAGCCAATTCCCAAATGTCAACATATGCGCCATATCTTGCAAAAACATAACGTATGTAAGACGTAAGTAAATATTGGGTGGCGGGATCTTGTGAACCTTTGAAGGGTATATCAAATCCAAAAAGGGTTAACCATACGTGGATATCATTATTTCTTAAAGATTCGACAAGGGTATCTCCGATTTTACCCTGAAGAATTGAATATTCAGTTGGAAAACCGAATTCATTCCAAAGTCCCATAGATGAGTTCAGCAAACTCCAACGAAACATGTTGAACCCCGCGCCGGCCGGGCCGTATGCGGAAATGTAATCATTCAAAGAGTTAATTTTGTCGCTTCTAAAAGAATTTGTGTAGCCGAATCCGTTTGGATTGGCGAGTGGAGTGCTGTTTCCGATTGCCCAATCGTCTAGTGGGGTACCGTCGTAATTGAAATCAATCATCGTATCTCCTATGCCCAATCCGTTAAATATGGTTTTACCATCAGTTGTCAAACGTTTAGGATTTGTAAGATTTGTACGTAGGTAGAAATTTGAGGTATCAGTTGTTGATGTCAATTCACCGGTTTTTGTTAAGGTTTTACCATGAGGCACCCAAATTATTTTCCACGTCCATTTTCCTTTAAGTGGAGGGTTGAAGCGGACTTTCCATATATTTTGATCGTAATAAAATCCCGGTATTTCAACCACTCTTCCTGATTCATGAGTAAATACTGCTGTTAAGTCCGCCTCCCGCCACGGATTTACAAAAGTTCCACTCGATTTTAACGTCAACTCAAAAACGTTAACACTTGCAATTTTTGTGAATGATTGGGAAACTTCAAATTGCTGATCACCGGAAGTTAAATCCGGTAAGCCGGTATTATCATTGATCTTGTAAATTACGCCATCGGAAGTGGCAAAAAATATGTATTTGCCGCTTAGATACGGGTCTATGTTAGAACTTGTAGGGGCATTTGCAGAAAATTCCCAAGATGTTTTCCCTGTACCCCCGTTTATATAAAAAAGATCACCAGACTGATTGCTTACAAAATAATCTGGTGTAAACGGGTTTAACCACCCAGGTATAAGTCCCGCTAACACGGGTTTAATAAGTGCTGGGCTATTAACAAAACCCAGGCTTGGTACTTCTGCTGATTTTTTCCCGGATGCAAGGGATAATGTGATAGCTTTTCCGTCTTGACTTGTCAGCATCGCTTTGGATTTCCAGAATGAGGGATAATTTAAACCTTGTCCGAGCTCGTCTGACTGCCAGATAATTGCTCCAGTTTTACCGTCTCTTCTAACAACCGTTCCGTCTTCATGCACCTCAAAATATGCAATTGGTCCTATTGAAAACCAATTGTGAATATAGTTGTTTATATTGGCTAGGTATTGCAATATCGGGTTATCAGAGGTTGAGAAAGATGACATTACTGTTGTGGATGAAATCGGGGATCCGCTTGTAACTTCCCAGAGGATTTTACCGGTATATTTATCAAGGGCTATAGATTTGTTGGAATTTGTGGCTATAAAAAGATATTTGCCGTAAAGTTCAGGGCCGTTGGTCATAAGGTCACCAATATCGGTTTTCCATAAAATCTTGCCTGTATTTAGGCGAAGCGCATAAAGTGTTTTATCGCGGCTGGCAACGTAAACAGTATTGTTTGCTACAGTTAAATCGCCGAAGTAATATATTCCCCAACCGTTAATTACGGAAGAGAGGGTATATAAAGGTTTTGGGGTAAATTTCCATAAGAGTTTTCCGTCGCTTAGTCTCAGAGCGCTTAATGAGCCGTCTTCGCTTGCAGCAAGGACGTAGTTTTTATAGATTGTAGCTTTTTGAAAAAAGTACTGATTGTCTGTCGAAACCTGCCAAATCACTTTTTGATTTCCAATATTTATAAGCCAGACCTTATCGTCAGAAATTGCCAGGATGTTATTTCCGGATATTGCTTGTGGTGTTACATTACCGTTTAGATCAAGAATTTGTGTTTTTCCTTGTATTGAGGTATTCGTGAAGTATAGTTTTTTATCATTCGTTCCAAAAATTAAAGTGTTATCCTTTTTAAACAGCTGACCTTGTATTTCACCATCAGCGACGAACGAGGACCATGTGTTTGAAGATCTTTCATGTATAAATAAAAATATACCAAATAGGAGTAGACAAAATCCAAGAAGTGCAAGTATTTTATTATTGTACCTTTTGAAAAAGGTTGAGGTTTTGCGAGGCTTAGACATAAGGGTATTATAAACTGACAAGGTTTGCGTTGCCATTCTTTTCCAACTGAATTCTTTAGCTCTTTTTTTACCTCTGGTTATAAGTTTATTTCTTAAGGGTTGATCTGTGGTAATTTTTAACATAGCGCTAAAGATTTCGCGGGTTGATGTGGGATTTATCAAGATGGCGGCGTTGCCAGCGACCTCTTTCGTGGCGCCATAGTTTGAAGTAATGACGGGACAACCGCAATTCATTGCTTCCAAGATAGGAAGACCAAATCCTTCGTAAAGAGAGGGGTATAAAAAGCAAGTGGCTGATTGATACATTTTTTTTAATTCATTATCGTTGGGAGCTATTATTATTTTTATCCAATCAGATATTGAATAAATTTTAGCTTGTCGCAGAAAGTGCGCTGCCTCTTTTTTCGTTGAGACTATTACTTTCAGTTTCTGTTTGTTTTTAAAATCTGGTGGAAATTGTGAATATGCGGAAAAAATGGTTTTTAAATTTTTTCTGGGAGAAAAATCGCCCATGCATAAAAAGTACTTATTTTGAATTGCTTTACTTCCGGTGTCTGTAAAAATAGGGGAGACTGCTTCATGTATGACCCGTATATTTTTTCGCATTTTCCATTTGCTTAGATATTTTTTCAAATCGCCCAGTGTATTTTTAGAAACAGAGATAAGAACTTTCGAATTTCGGAATAGAAAATATCTTGTTAACTCCGAATAATATCTTTGTAGAAAATATTTAATACTTCTAAATGTAGGGTACACGGTTCCCAAATCCAGGTCATGTACCGTGGTAACTGTGTTTGGATATTTCCACAAAATTGAGCCATATGGTTCGGTGTTGTGAAACACGTCTACCATTTCTTTTCGTACAGCAATCGGTAAAAAGAACTGACGTTTTAGTATTGGGAAATTTGGTATCTTTACAGTTCTGAAATTCTTTTGATCGGGAATAACTATATTTTTTGATGCAAAAAGAATATATGTATTTATTTTATCTATAGAGGCGAGACCGTTTATAAGTTCTTCTACATAGCGTTTTGTCCCATGTTGATAAGGTCTTGTTAAAGCGTTTACATCTATACCTATTTTCATAAATAAATATTCTTTATAACTTTTCCGAAAGAAGCTAAAGCCTGGGCTTCGGAAAATCTTTTAGCGAGTTTAATGGATCTCTTTCCCAATACTTTTCTGTTATTGGTCGGCATACTAAAAAATGTATTTAGCTTAAGTAGGATTTCCTCCGGGGAATCGTTTTTAAGAATAAGGGTGCTGTCTAGTTTGCCGAGTAATTCCTTAAGATTTCCTACGGGTGTCCCAATTACGGGAGTTCCTGAAGCAAGCGATTCTAAAACGACAAGCGGCGAATTTTCCAACTTTGACGGAAGTACTAATACATCTGAGTTTTTGTAGTATTGAATTAAGTTGTGCTTCGGTGGATCTTTTTTAATTCTTGTGTTTTTTTTGACTCCAAGATGTTTGATTAGGGAAATCATCTTTCTTTCCATCCCCGGTTCGGCACTTGAGGAAGGGTACACTACAAAGAGTAGAGCTTTTGAGTTTGTCTGAATAAATTTAGCGAAAGCTTTGATTAAATTGAGTACACCCTTATATTCAAACAGTCTTCCGGCATATAGAATTACGTGACGGCCCACCGGTACTTTGTTATTCCTGGAATAAAAACAATTGGTTACTATATTCTGAACTATATATATTTTTTTAGGATTTAGCAGTGGGTTATTGGTCAAAAGATATTGCTTTGCGTATAAGGACGGGACGATGACGGCATTTGAAAATGACCATGAGAATTTTTCAAAAAGTTTTGTAAAAATTTGTCGATAGTTATATTTTTGTATTCCGAGATCGGACACACTTCTTGTTCCGTGGAATGTAAATATCACCTTTGCATGTTTTCCTGAAACGCTTATTGCCGACAACGCCGTTAGGTAATCGGCGCTCATAATAAAATTAATATTGTTTTGTTTAAGCGTTTGCTTTATTTGTTTTCGAACTTCTAAAAAATTGTTGACGTTGTTTGGAAGAAAAGTAAACCTACCTTTTGAGTTAATTTTTTTTAGAAACGATTTTTCTCTGAAAAGCTTGAGATCCGGTTTAAATTTTTTCTTAAAGGCAATTAGATAAAAGTTGGATCCTGGGTTAGCTGCTTTAAATGCCTCATAAAGTCTTGTTAATGCCACCCATTCACCTCCTTCAGTCAGCTCGGCTAGAACAAGAAAATTATATTTCATTGCGATATAATGCCCCTAGCATAAATGAAGTCGGCAATTTTAACAAGTTTAAAAAGGCGAATTCTATCAAGTTCTGAAAACTATATTTTATTTGTTTTTTTTCTTGCGGACCTAACTTTTCTTATAAAAATTGTTGGCGGAAATGCATGGGTGACTATTTTTTTCTTTCTTCTTCTTATTGTATTGATTTGGATAAAAATACGTGACTGGGCGCTTAGTTCGTTACTTGTTACAATTTTCTCTTTTCAATTTTATCTACCGAATAAATATTATCCCATTGAGGTTTTTAGACCATATGAACTGCAGCCGGGTTTTGGACCTTATTTTTTGAGTTACGGCATAAATTTGGAAAATATTTTTTTGTTAATTACGCTAATCCTGATTATCAGGAATCTAATTTTAAAAAAGTCGGTTTTTCCAAAAAAAAGTATAACTTACATTTTACCGGCGATATTTTCCGCGATATTGTTTTTTCTTATTTCTCTTTATTCCTCTCTTAGATTTTCGCCATATTCAAGTTTGTCAGTAACATGGCTTTTACAGGACATACAGTTGTTTTTAGTTGGTTTTTCGGTATTTTATGTATTTTTTAAAAAACGCAGTGATTTAAAATTGATTTCTCCTGTAATTCTTTCATCCATAGTTCTTCAATCAGCCGTTTCGATTATCCAATTTGTAAAACAATCTTGGGCGGGTTTACCTATTGAGAGCTTTATTGTTGAAACGATTTATTACGGGTCTCCTGATGCTGTGCATTCGTATTTTCGTGTTGCCGGAACATTCGGACATCCGAATCAATTGGCATTAATTCTTTGCGCAATGCTTGTTTTAATTCTCCCGCAAGTTATAGGAGAGAGAAAACCTGTTTATATATTGGGGTCATTTATTACCGTTTTGGTAATTCTTTTGACCCAAAGCCGTTCGGGGTGGTTGGCTCTTTTTGTGGTTATTCTTCTTACGACAATCATTTATAGAAATGAATTGTTAAAACCCGTTTCCAAACTGGCGATTAGACGAATAGCTGTCTCGATTACACTTGTGATTGCGGTGACGCTTGCGGTTGCTGTTCCCCGGATTGTTGCAAGTTTTAACGCGTTTTATCAAAATGCCGGTTTTCCTCTAAGAATTGAAATGGCTAAAGAAGCAATCTTGGCAATAGCTCAAAACCCTTGGCTGGGGTATGGGATGGGTACCAATGAACCGGTTTTGTTCAGGTTATTTCCAATGGGTTACATTTATTCATTTCCAGCACCCATTCATATGGCATATTTACAAATGATTTTGGAGAGTGGTATTCTTGGATTTCTTTTCTTTATGTTTCCTTTTGTTTATATAATCAGGTGTATAATCAACCGGTTCTTGTTATACGGAGCTAAAAAAATAGCAAGGGCCAAAAATTATATTTTTATTACACTCGCGGGGATTTCAGCTTTTGGTTCTTTTTATCTTTTCCTCCCATATGAGGGATTCAGGGAGTTTGCATATCTGGGGATAATATTCGGTTATGGTATGATATGTCTCCAGCCATTTAAAGCTTTTCCAAAATGAAACACATAACTATCTTTAAGAGAAAAGTGACGTATTTTGATTTTATTTTGGGAGGCGTATTTATAATAGTAATGCTTGGGGTTTTCCTGTTTTTATATAGAAAAAACGAATACGTAAATATCCGTGTAAAAGTAACGGATCAGGATGTTCTTTACGCATCTACCGATCCAAAAAGCTGGTATGCTAACCGATTTGAAGTGGGGGATATTGAATTGGACGAACTTGGGAGGACGATAAGCCAGATAACCGGCGTTGAAACTTTTAATATGAGTCCGGATACAAAAGCTGTTTATCTGGACATTAAGATTAAAGCGGTTTATGACAGACGTACAAAATTGTATTCGGCGCGGGGAATCAATCTAACTTTTGGAAACACGATCAGATTTAATTTTTCTAACGCCTCTTTTTATGCATTGATTACAGAATCGCCTGGCACATTAAATCAAAAAGATCTAACGGTTGAGGAAAAGGAAATAACCGTTTTGGAACGGGGGCCTGCTTTAAACTCTTCAGCCGATTCGATTGAACCCGAAGTTTTGGAAAAGATTAAAAAGGGAGATGAGATTACCGATTCAAACGGAGATACCTTGGCGGAGGTCGAAAACGTGGTCCTTAGGCCCGGCCAACGGGTTGTACAAAACGCTGCTGGAAACCTTCTTCTCAGATATGACCCTTACTACAAGGATGCAATAATTACACTTAAAATACGGGTTGAAAAATATAAAGGAGATGAATTTGTTTTTGATAATGTTCCTTTAAAGCTCGGTTCCTATTTACCGTTAAATTTCACTTATGAAAGTATCTGGCCTGTTATAACGGATATTAAATAACTCTTCCAGAATTTTAATATACTTTGTGAGGATTT
Organism: Candidatus Microgenomates bacterium; assembly: GCA_049519355.1. Taxonomy (GTDB): domain Bacteria; phylum Patescibacteriota; class Microgenomatia; order UBA8517; family UBA8517; genus JBEKQV01. The sequence goes on from JBEKQV010000003.1 coordinate 48,187, forward strand.
TTTCTTGGAGAAAGTCGGCCGCCCTAATTTTTGCCATGTTAGAGTAATGTTTGCGCTTCGTTCCGTCGCTTAGAAGTTTAACAATCGCTTCAGCTAGGGCGTTAGAGTTGCCGACGGGGACTAAGATACCGTATTTATTCTTGCCAATAATTTCAGAGGGCCCGTAATTGCAGTTTGAAGCAACTACCGGGATTCCTCCTGCCATTGCTTCCAAGATAGAAAGGGGAAGTCCTTCCCATTTTGTTGAAAGAACAAAAACTTTTGAGCTGTCCAGTAGTTTTGTCGGATTTTGCACCCAACCGAAAAACTTAACTCTCTGGGATATACCGAGTTTTTCGGCTAGGGACTTTAACTGATTTTTTAAAGGACCATCCCCAACTAACCACAATTCCGAATTGGGTATTTTATTTGCAACAATTTTAAACGCCCTAAGAAGCGTCACGTGGTCTTTTTGCACATCCAATCTGGCTGTTGAAATAACAATTTCTTTCCCGCGGGTTTCAACTGCCGTTCTCTTTTCAAAGTAGCGTGCAGGTAATATTTCTCCGATTGAGGTAGGGATTTTCCTCAATTTTAAGTCTCTGGAAAGGTCGCGCGACATTTTTTTTGCGACTGTCACAACAGCATCTGACTTATTCAGAAAAAGTGCCAAAGAATATTTTACGGGTTTGCGTAAGTACTTACCCAGTCTGATGTTTATCACCTTTGTCAGGTTGTTGTGGATAACACTTATTGTTTTATATTTGAGATTGAACAGAGACCTAACTGCTTCTGAAATTAGGATTGAATGCGGGTCTGAAGAAAGTACAATATCTGGCTTAAAATTTTGAACCGCTTTCTTGAACCACATTCCTTCTCTGATAAACATCTGTATATTTTTCCGGTTAAGACTGTATTTATCGGGAATTTCCCGTTTTTGTGAGAAAAACGAATATTCTCGGATATTGATAGTTCTAAATAAGGGTTTTTCCAGAACAAGGACCTTCATAATTAGTTGACCCGGCTTAAACATTTTCTTTAGACCAAGGAGGCCTTCCGCATACGTTCCGGTTCCTCCGTCAACACTTCTTTGAAGAACTAATAGTTTTAACTTCATTGACGGATTATATAATGTCCTTCCACTTCACTGTGTAAGTAACCGACCGGCTTGGGAATATTAAGTCTAATACTGTCGTTGCGGTATGCTTCACACAAAATATTTGCCCAGCCCTTGGTGAATTTCAGACAGTAATTCATTTCGCGGCTTACATCATCCGATTTGCCGACAGAAAAATAATAATTAATAAGCTCTGCATGAAACTCAGGGAATTCGGGATTATTATAGATGGCCTTGCTAAGTAGAGTAGGGGTTAACTCAGGGTGACCATTATTGTATGCGATTAAGGCTAAATTGTAATAAATTCGGCCCAGTCCCTGATCTTCGTTGTTTTTTAGATCACTGGCAGTAAGGCTCCCGAGATAGTTTGTAAAAAGAATTTTAAGACTGTCATCGTTGGGAATTGTGAGGGCTTTGTCAAAATCTGCTGGAAGAAGATTACGGTATGGATCATATTCTCCATATATATTTATCCGCGATGCCAAAGACAACTCAGTCATTGCCTTTTCGAAGTTTCCGTTTTTGGCGTCGGATATTGTGTTTTCGATAAAATATTTATTTAAGAATATTGAGCTTTGTGAAGCGGGATCCGATAAATAATTGACGATTTCGGACACAAAAAAAAGGAGGGTAATACCCAGGATAATAAGGAATATTTTCATTTTAGTCATTCCAGCTATACTATACTTTAGTTAAATGAGAATCCAATCGCGAATACATCCTTGGGACCACTTCTTTCTTGTCAGCACATTCATAATTTTAATATTAATTGGAATCGGAATCGATACAAGTTTTATTTTGGTCCTGGTATTATTGAATGTTTTGGCTGCCCTTATTTATAAATATATAAATATTGGGAAAATAGAAATTCCCAAAAACTACTTTCTTTACGTGATCTTTTTGTTGGTTTTGCTGGTTCATACTCGGCTTTTCCATGGCAATATCCTTTTTCTCCAGCTTTTGTCTATAGGCGGCTTATTGTGGCTTGAGGTTTATAATTTCAGAAGATTATTTGCGAAATATTTTGCTCCGATATTAATTACTCTGGGAATGCTGATGAGCGGAATATATATTTATTCTCTTAGATTTCCGGTAAATTTGCCCAATTTGTTGGCTTTATTCAAAGCGCCTCCAGATTTAGCCAGGCATGTTGTTATCGGTGATCTCTGGGCCGTAATTTTGGTGGCAGTTTTTTATTTATTTTTTAGAAAGAAATCGTATTTTTACTTACCCCTTATTGGTTTGGGGCTGTACTTCCTGGCAATTTCATATTCCCGCTCGGCGCTTCTTGCACTCGCTGTCGGGATTTTCTATATTTTTCAAAAGTCGGTAAACCGGAAAAAACTTAAGAATATAATTTTGGTTTTGTTTGTTATTATTACGGCTCTTTTTGTTTATTTCGCTACTGTAAAAAGTCTTTTGTTCTCACGCGTATACTTTTTTCAGGCAATAATCGGATTTTTCCGTTTTCCACTTGGAACGGGGATTGGTAACTTTACTTATTTGACCAACTTGGCGGATTTGGTGCATGATTTACCCCTCGAGGTATTTTCGGGGATGGGAATTTTTTCGGTGGTTTTTCTGGTCTGGCTTTACAAGATTTTGAAGCAAATGTTAACGGTTAAGAAAATTAACGTAGAAGCGGTAGCTATATTTCTGGCGATTTTAATTGATTTTTGTTTTTATACAACCTATACGATCCCTATATTTATCGGGATATGGTTCCTAAGTCTGGCGCTTACAGAAAATACCACCTAGAGTGGGGGACTAAGGATTAACTTTTAAAGGAATGATTTTTTCGGAGATTCCTTGCTCACCTTGGGTAGAAAGACCAAAAGTTATGTTAAAATCTCCGGCTTCTGTAGGAATACCCCCGATTGTACAAGTTACGTAAGAGTTTTTGGCTGCTATTTGTGAAATATCAGGGCTATTAAATACGGTTTGACATGAGGTTATTTGCAAACCCTGAGGATATCCTGATATCAAACTGCCCGAAAGTTGTACATTGAGATTATAAATTGCACCAGATATTGTTGTCTCGTATTGTTGATTAACTGTTGCGGTTTGGAGTTGCGATGTGTACACAAAAGGGCCGTTATCACTAAGATTATTATTACTTTGAGGTACCGCGACCGGGGTTGGGTTATTTTGGCTCGTTGTGTTTTGATTTATAGCAGGTTTGCCGGTTCCGGTTCCTTTAATTTGGGTCAACAAGTAAAACGACACCAAAATCAGGACAATGACTAGAATGCCTAATAAAATATATAGCCATTTTCTGTTGTTCCCGTTGCCGCTTTCTGTCGTATTCATTGGAGTGGGGTAGGTGTTTTCCATAACTTCCTACTAATAATATAGCACAACCACATCTTTTTCTACCCAGCTTGCGCTACGTGCTTTAGGTTTGTATTATAAGAGTATAATGTCTGGTGTTATGACCAAGGAGGAAGAGTCGGTTACTATCCAACCAATCAGGAGGATGGACGCCTTCGGCTTTGTGCCTGATATAATTCTTGAGCTTCCGGCACCGGAGAAAAAGGTGTCTGCCGCTATTGATAAAGAAGCCGGTAAATTGTCCCGAGCCATCGATCCCAACCCTGTTTTAATGTATCTGGTTCTAGAATCTAACCCCACACTTAGGGGATTGATGGAATCCGTAGGGAAAGTAGACCGTCCTCCAGAGTTTCAAAATCTGGACTTAATGAGTCCCAAAGATCGTGCTCAAAATGCGGCCTTTGCTTTAGGAACAATACGTGCAGCGGTAAACTCAACTGCAAACACGGATTTTAAAAAAGAGCTAGAAGCGGTTGATAAAGAAATAACAGCAGGAACCGGAGCCGTAGTTTCCGGAACGAATATTGAAACTCACAAAAAAGGATCGGGTTTTATGAATAGAGCTCTTCGTAAATTACCCATAAAAGTTTTGGGTTTGACTACCATTGCAGCTTTTCTGGCAGGATGTGCCGGAACCGCGGTAGCATCAAAGACCCATGAACCTGGAGGAACGAGTACACAAACTAGTGAAGTTTCATTAACCCCAACGGGTGTTGCGACAACTCCGGCCCCCAGTGAAACGCCAACTAATACATCTACTCCACCTTCTACGGAAACTTCAACTGCGACAGAAGTACCATTTGAACAACTGGTTTTGCAAACAAACCCGGAAAATTTTGCTAATTATACTGAAATTACACTCGACGATATTCAATCCGGCCGCGCAAGTTATTGGGAACATCAAGCTTATACAAAAGGCGAGCTTAAACAATTTGGGCCAGATGTAAACTTCACGCCAATAATTTCATCCGAATATGACAATAGTGACTTGGGTGGGGGAAAATTTGATGAAGCAGTGCCAAACCCTGACGCTCTCAAGGGAACACCAGAACTTTTTACAATGATACCTGAAACATTTTATGTTATGAAAACTGACAAAGGTGATATGTGGGTTATGGGTATGGCTGTTTTAAACCAAGATAATTCCGTTTCTTTTATGCATCTCCTGTTCGATCCTAAAGTTTGGAATGGATCGGATGTAATGAAGCAGCAGTATTTAAATGTTGCTAAAGGCACGAGAATGGTAAGTATTTATTACCGCCCAACTAATTGCGATAAGGCTCCCTCAACATGGATAGCTTTTCATCCAATTTATGGTAGCTACGATCTTTCTAGGACTTGCCCTGTGTATCAGAGTCAAGATAATCATGAAAGTATAGATAATGCGCTTGACTCCTGGGCTTCATCAGGACAAGTATCCTCTGATATGGAAAAAGACCTCTTCATTGCGGGGTGGGCTTTTCAGCCATAAAAATTTGCTTCAAAAAGTGCTAATATTTAGCTGATGACCACTGCCAAAAATATACTAAAATCATTCAATCTGGTAAGATCTTCAGTAATTTTTCTGGTAGTTATTTGTTTATTTGTACTTTATAGCCTGAGCAGTTCATCTTTAGTTTATAGTTGCGGTCCTCTTCATTGCAGTCAAGGATCTCAATGCTCCAGCTGTTGCACCGGTAAAGCAAGCTGTACTTATGCTTGCAATACTAATACAGGAAATTGTTCCTGGAGTGTCGGTAACGCATGCACGAGTTGGTGTGCTTGTGGTGCGTGCAGTGGTGGTTATTGCGGGGAATTTTGCTGTGACGGTGTACATAACGCTGACTATCGAATTCTGACATGTTGTGTACCGAAATGGGGTAATTGCAGTGTTTCTTGTGGCGGGGGAACGGAAAGCGATGGTTGCGGGCACTCCAGAGGGTGTAATCCTCAACCATGTTGTACTGCTCCCTCCACCCCTACCGTGACTCAAGTTTCAACGAATAACTGGACGGTAACCTGGACAAAAGGAGCCTCGGGTAAAAACCAGGCGATTTATATCGGAACGGATGAAACCGCTGTTTCAAAAAGTTGTCCTAATGGCACGGGAGAGGGGACGGGTTGTGTAGTCAAGAACGAAAGTTTGGATCCAAACGCCCAGAGTTACAGTGTAACCGGTTTAGCGGCGGGGACATTTTACTATTTTATGTTGAAAGAGTCCTGTGGCAGTGCCTCCGCAGTTACCTCTTTGCTTACCTCTTGTGATTTATCTCCAAGTAGTTTGACGCTTAATTTTGGACAAACAGCTACAGTTTATACAAACGTTGTTTCCTCTCCAAACATTACAGAGGTTGACTATTCCGTTTCTACAGTAAAGCAGACGGTAGATCCGAATTGTGGTCAGTATTCAGATGCCCACAGTTGTTCGCAAAACACTCACTGTAATTGGGTAACAACAGGTGGATCATGTTCAGGACCTCAGAATTGTACGAACTACATGGATTCAACTTCATGCCAGAATCCGCCCGCAATTTGTTCGGGTACAACCGGGACGTGCATCGGCGGGGGAACGTGCAGTTCCCAGCGGACTTCGGTTTCCTGCACTAGTGTTAAAGGTTGTAATTGGGAAATAATGGACTGTGGTGTTTATCGGGGAAGTCAGGCAACATGTATTCAACATCAATCATGTCAATGGTTAGCCAATTATTGTCAATGGCACGCCACAAGTGATTGTGAGGGAAACCCATATTCGGTTCAGGTACCTGGTGCTGTCAGTGTTAGTCCGACTGCCGACCGATCATATGCTTATCAAACCACAGCAACAGGGGTAAGAGTCGATCCTAGCGGTTCAAACACAATCACGAGCTATGTTTATAACGGGGTTACTCCTATTTGTTCCAGTGTTATACACGTAAGCGTTTTACCGCCCAACGCTTGGTGGCAAGTCAAAGACGGAGACGTAATAACAAACGGAGATCTAAAAGCTAGCCTTCCTGATTATGGGAATCCATTATTTGATGTTGCCGGCGGAGGAGGCTTTCCGGGGGTTCCAAGTTATGGTGGTTCGACAGATTTGACTGCTGCAAATGTATCTTCAAAAAGTTGGTTAGTAAATTCAGATTATTCTTCGACCAAACTTTATAATTCGACTTTCTTTTTGAACGCTATTCCCCCCGACGTAAAAATAAATAATCTTGGTTCAACGTTCGATCAAATAGCATTTAATAATGCAACCGCTGATTCGGACGGCTATGTTTGGTTTGAGTACGACGGTTCTCAAAACGGGGGGCTCGACTTGACTATACCTTCGAATTTGGATTTCGGAAGCAATAAAGTGGTTTTGCTTGTGAAAAACGCAGATCTTGATATTAGCGGAGATATTAATTATACCGACGGGCAGGGATTTTTCCTTGGAGTTACGACGGGAAATATCGTTGTTGATCCTTCTGTCGGGGGTGGGGGAGCACCCAACCTCGAGGGGGTTTATGTTGCTGATGGGGAGTTTGTCACGGGAACAACAGGCGCCCAGGACGATTCTCAACTTTGGATTCGAGGTAGTGTCGCCGCATATGGGGGTTTCAATTTGGAAAGAGACCTTGGCCCTGATCTTAACGGAACGACTCCATCCGAACTTTTTGAATATGCTCCCGAGGTGGACTTGATGTTTCCAGCCAAACTCGGGGGATACATTATTAACTGGAGAGAAGCGGCTCCATAGAATCAAGAAATTTTGCTAAAACTTTAACTTCATTGTTATTCAATTGGGAGAAGGATTTATTTAGAATTTCATCCGGTAGGCCAATGGCCCTTACTTTTCTCCGTGCCTCATTTTTGGTAATATTTTTGTCGAAAACTTTCATCAAAACATTTTTAATCATGCCGCCGTACTTTTGGGATAGAATTAATTTTTGATTTACGGAGATTTGGGCTTTTGGCGAGAATTTCAAGATAATTGAATCAGTTCCGGGTACAGGCCAAAAAGCTTCTTTGGTAACTTCGGCAATTTTGGATATATTAAAAAAAGCGTTGCAGACGAAGGACAATTCACTATAATTAGGATCTTCAGGGTTTTTTAGTTGAGATTGAATTCCAAATTTCTTTCCGACCATTAGAATCATTTTAATTTTCGGAAAGCGTACGATTTTATTAATGAACGGCTCCGTGATGTGGTAGGGGAGATTGGATACAATCCAGACGTTTTTACCGGATTCCTTTTTGATAACTCCGTCGAGAATTCCCGATAACGCATCGCCGAAAAGGACCTCGACATTATTATGCTTTTTAGCCAGTTCTTCCAGAGGTTTTTCAAACCTTTTATCAATTTCTGTTGCTATTACCTTTTTGGCATTTTGCGATAAAACTTCGGTTAAACGCCCCGTTCCTGCACCGATTTCAATAACTGTCGAATCCTTTTCAACAGTCCGAGACAAGATATTTAGGACTGAGTTATCGCTAATAAAATGCTGGCCCAAAAGCGGGTTCGGTTTGAAATTTTTGTCAGTTTTCATTCCACCAGTATAGTCTATTTTGCAGCCAAAATTCTGATATAATACAAATCGATGAGCGGACATTCTCACTACGCCACAATCAAAAGACAGAAGGCTACTAATGATGCGGCCAAAGGAAATCTTTTTTCCAAAATGGCCAGGGCAATCATGATTGCCGCCAAGGGCGGACCGGATCCCGATATGAACTTCAGGCTCCGCTTTGAAATAGATAAAGCGAGGGCTATAAGCATGCCCAAAGAAAATATCGAAAGAGCAATTGCTAAAGCAACTACCGAGGCAGCAAACCTTGAGGAAATTACCTATGAAGGTTTCGGACCGGGTGGAATATCCGTAATGGTAGAGGTAATGAGTGATAATAAAAATAGAACCGCCCAGGAAATAAAAAATGTTTTTGAGCGGGGTGGGGGTACACTTGCCGGACCTAATGCTGTTGCATTTAACTTTGAGAGTAGGGGCTTTATGCTTGTCAAAAAGGCCGCCGATGCCGATGCACAAATGCTTTCATTGATCGATTCGGGGGCAGACGATATTCAAGAGTCGGACGGGGAGCTTGAGGTCTATGTTGCTCCAGGTATGTTGGCTCAAATTCACAAGAAAATTACGGAAAGCGGTTTTGAAGTTACAAGCGCCGAACTAATCATGAAACCCAAGATTTTTCAGGAGATTACCGACCCGGCAACTGCAGGAAAGGCTATCAAATTTATTGAGGAGATTGAAAGTCACGATGATGTTCAGAACGTTTTTACAAATTTAGATATTCCGGATAGTGTGATGCAAAAAATTCCTGCTTAAAATGACCAAACGCCGCCGTTTCGTTATAATTTCAATACTCCTTTCGCTAGGTTTTATAGGTATTCAGTTTTTAACCGATCAGAACAGATTCTGGGCAATTGGGGGATTAGGAATTGTAACGGCAATTCTTTTTTATTGGGCGCTTTTTGAAACAATCGGAAAGAACATGACTGTCTTGACTTTGGTTCTTCCCGTAATTTTTACATTGGGTGTAGGAGTTTTCTGGTTTCTTCTCCCCGCCAATATTTTTGCCCGGATCCCGGTCGTCATTTTTTATGCCATCGGAATTTATATTTTATGTCTGACTGCAAATATTTATTCCGTTGCATCAGTTCGGACGATTGCTCTTCTTAGGGCGGCTAGGGGAGTTGGTTTTGTACTCACACTACTCACTTCTTTTCTTGTTTACGACGCGTTGTTGTCACTAAGAACGGAGATTTATATTCTCATTCCTTTGGTTCTTGCTATCTCCTTTCCTTTATATCTTCAGGGTTTCTGGACTACTTTACTTGAACCTAATTTATCGAGGGATTTGCTGGTTCTTTCCGGATGCGCATCCTTAATTACTGCTGAAGCCGTGGCGACTTTATATTTTTGGCCGGTAACAGTAACAGTGGGTTCGCTTTTTCTGACGGTCAGTTTCTATATGCTTTTGGGCCTCGGGCAGGCAAAAATTGACGGCAGGCTTTTTGCCTCAACGGTTAGGGAACACCTTACTGTGGGAGGCCTGGTTTTTATTGCCATGTTCGTGGCTACTCACTGGGGCGTTTAGCTTCAAAATATTAAATAATAAGTTAATATACAGAAAAATTTATGAGATGCCCAGGCAGGGGAGGAGGGTGGTACATACCCGTAATTATAGGGTAGTGTCCGTGCCTAGGCACGATTTTTTCACGAAAATTATAGGGTGTTTTCACGATTTGCGACATAGGAATCAAGACGAAGAAAAACCGAACACAAAATTTACAGAGGATATGTATAGTTTGATATAGTTGTCAATCTTGAAGAGATGATTATTATGGCTCTTCCCAAGCGTGTGTGGATAACTAATTAGTGACACATGTAGTTAAGACAGCGCCCTACGAGAGAAGGGGTCTCCCGGAACCTTGAGGTAATGTGGACATCGATGAACCCCCCTAGAAGCATAAGTGGTAATGTGGACACAGAAGTCCCTGGGGAAGCTATTTATACTAGGTCGCACAATGTAACTTTTGCGACGCAAACCAAAGCTGGTGCCGGAGTGTAGTGTTTTTATTAATCTCTTACGGACGCCATGGTTTTTATTTTTTATGGCAAGTTATTTTTATTTAATTACCCCTTTTTAGATATACGTCGAAAATTGTCCTTCCGAACAAACACCGTAACGAATTTTTCGCTTATTTCGCCACTTCCCCGCTTTTCATTAAATGTTTAGGAAAATCAAGAATTTAAGGTAATTATTTTTATTCCGTATTTTCGGCTTAAAGGAAGACGACCTCTTATATGTCTTTTTATTTAGACAGGCCTTAAAATCGATTTGGTGAAGCCACTTTTTGAGTTGATTTTACTGTGCTATAGAGATTAGACTTAGCTTATACAAATGGAGATAAACGAAAGCGTTGAATCTGTTGAACCGTCAGAAGGAATATCTTTGTCCGACAAATTACAAAACATTGCATTAAAAGTGCATGTCGATAAAGATATGCTGATTGCAACCACAGCGGTCGTAGTGGCAGTTGCAGTAGGAATAAACGCGCACCTAAGTCTTTTATGGCTTCAGCAAGGTATCAGTATATTTGAGGATAGACTTAAAGGAAACCACTAGCCCGTATTAACTTAATGTCGTACAATATTGCTCTTGTCCCCAAATATTATGTCGATAGAAAATAAATACCTTCAGACTGTTCGATCAATATATCGTGGTATAACTTCTCCGAAAGATGATCATCTTAAAGAGATTGTCGGTATGCGTACACCCAGAGAAGAATGTACAAGATTTAATCCCCCACCCGAGCGACTCTTACCGGAAATTGTGAAAGTACTCGAATCGAGAAAAGATATTAGTTTGTCTAATCTTAAGTCAGATTTGGGAATAAAGAGATCGGATGTAATGACTCTTTTTGCAAGTTTTATCGATCACCATAAGATTGAGCGTGTTAAAGTTTTTTCGCCGTATACGGAAGGCGCCGTCGCAGTTATTAATGGGGTTATGGAAAAGCAATTGCCGGTTACAATACCCGAACAATTTGGTATGGCTCTAGGCCGTTCAGAAGGTAATATCAGTTTAGCCGTAATATACCTTTCATTGGCAACCAGAATGATGGCAAGGAATTCAGATTCCCGGATTTTCCCTATTAGTTTTAGTGATAACGCCATATTTTTATGGAAAAATAAAGTTGCACCGTTCGGTTGGGTAGAAAATGATTCCGATGAGGATCCGGCCGGTGACACATATCATCTTTGGCTTGCGGCGCTTGCCGGAATCAGTCGGGAAGAAAAATCCGATCCGGGACCAATTAATAAAGCAAAACAATTTGTGTGTGACAATACTTATCCTCATGTAGCCGGGGTAACTCAAATTTTAAGACACGAATTTTTCTTTGGTATTCAGGGTTTGGTTGGGCATAAGACGGATGATAGTGAATTGCAAGATAAGATTGAATGGCCCACCCACGGAGTAGTTGATAGGGTTGGTTATAATCTCGGACGCTACACGGTAAATTTTTATGAGTCGCACAATCATATTGACAACCCTCTCTAGCCGAGCTACATTGAATTAATTAACATTTAATGCCTGCGCCCACAACTAATCATTCCGAGATAGCCCAAAAGGCTAACGAGTTTTTAGAATATCTTCAAGTTGAGCGTGGTGCCTCTCCCCTAACGATTCGAAATTACCGGCATTATTTGACGAGATTTATGAATTGGATGGAATCGCAAGGAATCCGTGAGGATCTAAAAGATATTAACCCCGATGTTGTCAGGAGTTTCAGAGTTTATCTTTCCAATCTTCCCGGAGAAAATAAGGCGCAGATGGCGAGGCGGACTCAGGGCTATCACGTTATTGCCATGAGGAGCTTTCTCAAGTGGCTAATCAAAAACGATTATTCGGTTATGGCGCCTGACAAAATCGAACTGCCGAAAGTTGAGGAAAGGCAGGTTAAGTTTTTAAACGGCGAACAGGTGGACAGACTCCTAAATGCACCGAGTTTATCGACAATTCAGGGTAAAAGGGATAAAGCAATTCTGGAAGTTCTTTTTTCAACAGGGCTTCGTGTTTCGGAGTTAACTAAACTTAACCGCGACACAATTGATCTTGACCGTCGGGAGTTTGGAATAATCGGAAAAGGTGGAAAAGCCCGGGTTGTATTTCTATCCCAAAGGGCGGCCGACTGGCTGATTAAATATATTAATGGACGCGATGATCACTTTAAACCACTCTTTATTCACCACAAGGGTATTGCCGGTCCGGGTACGCCTGATGAAAAAATGCGTCTTACTCCCCGATCGGTTCAAAGAATGGTGAAAAAGTATTCCCATAAAATGAAACTACCGGTTGAAGTGACTCCCCACGTAATGCGCCATAGTTTTGCAACGGACTTGCTTATGGCCGGGGCGGATATTCGGTCGGTTCAAGAAATGTTGGGACATAAAAACATCTCTACAACCCAAATCTACACTCATGTTACAAACAAGCAATTAAGAGATGTCCATGAAGCATTCCATGGAAAAGGAGGAAACTAATCTTCAATTTTTTCCCAGGGAAATCCTGGCCGGCCGAAGTGACCGTATGAAGCGGTAGCTTGGTAAATCGGATTTCTTAAACCAAGTCTTTGAATAATAGCAAGCGGCCTGAAGTCATAATTTTTAGTAACATACTTCGACATATCTTTTCCTTTTTCATCCGTTGCCGTAAGCATTAATGGTTCAGCTTTTCCAATTGCATAAGCAACCGAGACCAAACAGCTTTTTGCTAAGCCTTTTGCTACAATATTTTTGGCGACAAACCTGCACATATAGGCGCCACTTCTATCAACCTTTGTCGGGTCTTTTCCGGAGAAGCACCCACCTCCGTGCGGAATAAGCCCGCCGTAAGTATCAACCATAATTTTTCTTCCGGTTAAACCAGTATCGGCAACAAATCCACCAACCTCAAATTTCCCCGTCGGATTAACCAAAATATCAATCCCCTTTATATTCCCCACTACTTTTTTAATTAATTTATCGGCAATTTCGCGTCTGATGGTTTCAATGGGAATCCCCTTTTTGTGCTGGGCCGAAACCAAGACGGTTTTAATTTTTCCGTTTTGCATAGTTATCTGGGCTTTGCCGTCGGGAAGAAGCCAACTAATTTTTTTGCTTCTTCTTAAATCTTCCAATCCTTTGGTAAGTTTGTGAACCATAGCCACCGCTTTAGGTAGATATTCCGGGGTTTCGTTAGTGGCAAAGCCGTACATTATTCCCTGATCGCCCGCCCCCCCGGTATCAACCCCCATGGCAATGTCGGGAGATTGTTTAACAATATTTGTGATAATACGCAGTTTATCGGTATGTCCGATATCTCTATAAACTTTTCTGGCAATTTTGGCGGCATCGAACTTTGCATGGGTTGTAACTTCCCCGCCGATAACAAAAAGGCCATGAGCTCCAAAACTTTCTATGGCAACCCTGGATTTTGGGTCTTGAGTCAAACACGCGTCAAGAATTGCATCCGAGACCTGGTCGCAAATTTTATCGGGATGTCCGCTGGTTACGGATTCAACTGTATAATTTTTGAAGGAATTTGAAAAAATATTACTCATATCGTTTGTCAGCTTTAGCACCTTTCCTGAACTTTTACTTCAGGGGGCTGTTGGCGGATCATTAGGCTGACTCCCTCCCCGCGCTCTTGATACTAAAACCTATTTTAAACGCAATAGGACCTGAGTCAATAGGAATTTGCTATAATAATTCCGTGGTAACGATAATTCTTCCCGGAGCATCAGTGCAGAATAAGGAATGGCTGGAAGAAACGGCAAAGAAAATTAACGTTGATGGTGAAATCAGGCCGATTTATTGGGATCACTGGACAGACCCTTCAAAAGAATTTAACAAGGAAGAGAAAGCAAGACTGATTAATGATATTGTCGGAATGAGAGTAGTCGATATTGTCGCCAAATCAATCGGAACTCTGGTTGCAGCTTACATGATTCAGAAAGCTCCCGAAAAGATCCATAAAATAGTTTTTAACGGTATTTGCCTAAACGATTTGAACGAGGATGAAAAGGAAGTAATTAAATCCGCTCTAAAACTGATTTCCCCTGAAAATATTATGTGTTATCAGAATGAAGAAGATCCCCATGGGAGCTTTGATCAGGCGAAAAAGTTTTTGTCCGAAGTTAGTCCGGATATAAAAATAATTTCAAAGGAGAGAGGTGATCACGAATATCCATACTTTGAAGAGTTCCACAATTTTCTTCTGGAGTAATTATCTAATCTCGTAGGATAGCGAAATTGTTACGTCTATTTCCGTTGTCCCGGGCTGAACGCTCGGAGGTGTAACCGATTTTTGTGTAACTCCCCCGCCGGAAACTGGAAAGGCAAGGGGCTGAATATTGGAAGGAGTTTCTTCGGATACATTAATTATTTTTCCAAGTGAAATTCCTGCTGCTTTTGCAAGGCCTTCGGCATCAGTTTTTGCCTGGCTGACAGCCTGTTCGCGTGCGGTCTGAAGCGCCTGGTTCTTGGCTGTCTCGCTTAAGTCAAAACTTACTCCGCTTATATTATTCGCTCCGTAACTCGTTGCCGTTGCCAGGAGGTCGTTAATTTTAGTGAAATCACGGATGGTGACTTCATAATTTGTCGAAACGTCGTAACCCGTTATCCTTTGAGTCGGGGTCGTATAGTCGTATTGTGGATTAACTGAGTAAGAAGTTGTCTGAATGTCGGCTGCCGCAATCCCCAACTTTTTTATCTGGTTTACGAGGTCTTGGGACTTTTGGTTTACGGAATTTTGAACGGTTTTCAAATCGGTTCCCGTTTGCTCAATTCCGAAGTCTATTTTGGCAATATCTGGGGTAACAATTATCTTTCCAGTTCCCTGAACAACAAACGGTTGACCGACTGTTTGTGTACTTGTTGAGAAATTAATCGATGGTCCATATTTGGCAAAGATAAAAAGAAGGATGAAGAATGAAAGCATTAAGACTAATGCATGACCAAAGGGGTCGTGAAGTTTATTTTCCATTACTATTTATTATACTCCCTCTTCCTCTTCTTCCCCGCCTTTTTCAAGTACGGCGGCTGCGGCAACAGAATCGGCCTTATCGGCAAAGCGCATAAGAATAACACCTTGAGTAGCACGACCAAGCTGGGGAATATTTTTAAGCGGAAGCTTAATTACTTGTCCCATCTTGCTGGTAATAATCACTTGGTCAAAACTTTGGGTGACCATAATTGCTGTTTTAAGATTTCCGGTTTTCGGGCTGACGACGGAAGCCTTAACGCCCTTACCGGCGCGTTTTTGTACAGGGAAAAGATGAATCGGGGTGCGCTTTCCCAAGCCCTTTTCCGCAATTGTCAAAATATCCCTGAACACTTTCTTTCTTTTATCGGCGGGAATCGTTTCTTTGCCCGGGAAAACCTCCATATCTATAAGTTCGTCACCCTTTTCCAGTTTTATTCCCGTAACTCCCGTGGTGGCACGTCCCATCGGTCTGACATTCGCTTCAGGGAATCTTATCGATTTTGCATTCCTGGTTAAAAGAATAATATGATCATTTCCTGTTGTCGGATGGACAGAAACGAGCTCGTCACCTGTCCTAAGCTTTATGGCGATTAATCCCGAAGCTCTCAAATTGTCAAATTCGGAAATGGATGTCTTTTTTATTACACCAGTCATGGTTGCCATAATCAGGTGTTTTACTCCGGATTCTTTGGACAAAGGAAGCATGCTTCGTATTTCTTCCCCTTGTTCAAGATTCAAAAGATTTACGAGTGCCTGACCTTTTGCCTGGCGGGAGCTCTCCGGGATTTCCCAGGCTTTGAGTCCGAAAACACGGCCTTTATTGGTGAAGAATAAAATTGTATCGTGTGTTGTGGCGTCAATCAAATGTTCAATTTCGTCTTCTTCTTTTGTAGCCATTCCGATGACACCCTTGCCTCCCCTTCTCTGGGCCCTATAGGCGCCGGCCGAAAGCCGTTTAATGTATCCCGTTTTGGTAACAGTTATTAAGGTTTCCTCTTTGGCGACCAAGTCTTCTTCACTGAACTCTCCTATGGCGTGTTTATAAATTTTTGTTCTACGGGCATCGCCGTATTTTTCTTTCAACTCTGCAAGTTCTTTAACAATAATTTCCAGAACTTTTTGGGGATCTCTCAAAATTGCGGTTAGATCATCAATAATTTTCTTAATTTCTTGATATTCTTTTTCAATTTTTTCGCGCTCCAGTGCAGCAAGACGCCGTAATTGCATATCCAAAATTGCGGTTGCCTGAATATCACTTAAGCCGAATTTTCGGATTAAGTTGGACTTGGCATCTTCCTGGGTTTTACTTTCCCTGATGGTTTTTATTACGGCATCAAGGTTATCAAGAGCAATTTTAAGTCCTTCCAAAATGTGGGCTCTCTTTTTGGCTTCGGTAAGATCAAAAATAGTTCTTCGGGTAACAACTCGTTGTCTATGTTTAACATACTCAACTAAAATCGTTTTTAGATTCAAGGTGTGAGGAGTACCGTCGACTAGGGCAACAAAGTTTGCGGGGAAACTGCTTTGAAGTTTGGTATGTTTGAAAATATTGTTAAGGACCGCTTTTGGTTTTGCGTCGCGCTTAAGATCAACAACAACTCTCATTCCGTCTTTATCGCTTTCATCCCGGAGGTCGGCAATTCCCACAATCCTTTTATCCCTGACAAGTTCGGCGATTTTGGCGACAAGTTCGGCCTTATTTACTTGGTATGGAAGTTCGGTTATTACAATTTGCTGTTTGCCTTTGGCGCCTTCGGTAATTTCCGCAATACCTCGGACTACTATTCGGCCCCGCCCGGTTGCATAAACTTCATTCATGGAAGCGGCATCATAAATTGCTCCTCCGGTTGGGAAATCAGGCCCAGGAATAAATTTAATAAGATCTTCAATCGTGGTGTCACTTTCAAAACTGATTTCACTGGGTGTTACTTCCTCTTGAGTCAAAGCCTTTTCGGCACCGCTTGCGACGAGATTGATTTTTTTGATTATAAAATCGGTGTGAGTTTCCTGATTTTTGGTTTCGGGAGTTTCAGGTTGAGTCCTAATTACATGACCTTTATTAATGACTTCAACTATTGCATCAACGACTTCCGTTAAGTTGTGAGGAGGAATTTTGGTGGCCATTCCGACCGCAATCCCTTCGGAACCCATTAAAAGCAAATTGGGAAGAAGCGCCGGTAGATAGACAGGTTCTTTAAGAGTCGCGTCGAAATTGTCTATGAAATCGACCGTTTCCTTTTCGATATCGGTTAAGACAAAGTCGGCAATTTTGGCAAGTTTCACTTCGGTATAACGCATAGCTGCTGGCGGATCCCCATCAACTGAGCCAAAGTTACCTTGACCATGAACAAGCGGGTAACGCATGGAGAAATCCTGCGCCAAACGAACCATTGCATCATAAACCGCCATGTCTCCGTGCGGATGGTATTTTCCTAAAACCTCTCCGACAACTTTAGCGGATTTCGTGGTTCCCGATTGTGAATAATGAAGCCCCATAAGGTGCATTGCGTAAAGAATGCGTCTGTGAACAGGTTTCATTCCGTCACGTACATCCGGAAGTGCCCGGGCAACGATAACGCTCATTGCGTAATCAAGATATGAAGTTGAGAGTTCGGAAGTTATTTCAGTTGATAGTAATTTACCGATTTCTGTAGACATAAAATGAGGCTAATTCAGCCTCAACACATTTTACCCTCTTGGAAACCAAGAAGCAATGGCTATTGAGGAAGGACTTGACATTCCATTTCACAAGATTGAATATTAGTTATGGATTCATCATTAGCTGCCAAAAAGAAAAGTCTGACCACACTTATATTGGTTATAGGACTATTAGTAATAGCTGGCGGAACAATAATTTTAAGTAAGACCGGACTATCTTTCATTTTTCAAAACAAGGCTGCTGCTCCGCCTACAACTGCTACGGGTTTACTTCAAACAATGAATACGTCGAATTGTAGAACAATAGTTCCTAAGCAGTTTGCGGTTGCTCCCTATGTGCTTGAGGGAAATTTTCTTTATCTAACACCGGCCAAACCGGCTCCTACTCCCAATTCTTTACCAAAGACAAGTTTTATCGGTATAGCTGAGGCAGCTTCTCTTCCGACACCGGTTACAAAACCGATGCCAATCTCGGTTCCTGTCAGGACCCCAGTTCCTGTTAAGACCTCGGTTCCAACACCAACTCCGATGCCGACTCCGAATTATAGTTACCTCCGTAATTGTCTGCCGGTTTACGCAAATAATTCTATGGTTTCGGGTTTGATCGGTAGAATGGTTATTGTTACAGGGCCTTTTGATAATGGCTCTATCTACGCTTCAAGCATTAGATTAGTTGCTACTCCGTCTCCCAGGACTCCTCCTCCCCCGACTCCTATACCTAATCCAAAAAAGACTCCTGTGATAGTAATTGGAACGCCGATCCCGGTTCCTTATCACCCAACTCCAACTCCGATTCGCGCGACACCAAACACAAGGGCTTATAATTATTAAAAGTTAAAGCTTACTAAAAAGAAGTTTTACTCTTCCTTGGGGGTTTGGTCGTTTGAAGATGTTTGCTCTTCGGCTTTAGGTGGCTCTTCCGATTTAGTTTCGTTTGTTGGAGGAGAATTTTTGCCTTTCTTGGCAGCTAAATAAATTATGTAAGCGACAACCAAAACTACTACAATGATTCCCAAGTCGATTTTCTTATGTGTCATTATCCAGTTTTGTGGAACGGGGGTTGGAACCGGTGTTGCAGCAATTGTAGGAATTGCGCTGGGTGTTGGGCTTAGGGAAGGTGATGCTTTAGTTGTTGCTGCCAAAACCGTAAAAGTTGTCATTTAATTTAGAACTAACTAGGATTATACATGCGAAGATGAGTCTGTCAAGTTTTATGTCGGTTTGGCTTTGATTACCGCTCTTTCGCTGTCAAAGAGTCCCCAGCAGGTATAAATTGTAAGTTCCGATGTATTTGTCGGGGAAACCAAGTCTACCCTATCCGGACCGACGAAGAATTTTTGATCGGCAATGTAATTATAAATTTTCCCGCTTTTGGTTTTGACAATTATCTTTTGTCCGAGACTTAAATACGGGAGGCTGCCGAAGATTGCTTTTTTGTTATGTCCGTAAATAACGGTGTTTCCCTCACCTCCCGGAGCTACCGATGTATCAAGAAAAGTTGCGGTCGAATCTGAGATTTGCCAAACGCCGTCTTTGATTTGTCCCTGCTCGACTTTCAAGTCAACATTGATTGAAGGAATGATGATTTCGACGGGGATATCAATATTTTGCGTTGCATTGGCTGCCGCTTCCGGAACTTTTGAAAAAGAAAGAATCCTGACTCTGTAATAATTAATTGCCCCAAAAGAAAAAATTACAAGCCCTATAAAAATCAATAGAAGTGAGGAGCCGTTATTTTGAAGAAACTTTCCTAACCTTTTTGAAACTTTTGATACCTTTGAATGTGAATATTCCACCAATACCCATTATAGCTTGATAGAAAGTCAGATCAAAGCTTCCCGTGCCTGCCATTGTTGAGGCGCCTAAAACTTGTCCTTGGGGAGGAGTTGGGTGGGTGCTGCAATCGTGAACGGCACATCCTAATCCGTCGCCACCATCGTTGCCGCCACTACTATTATTGTCAGTCGGAACCGGTGTTACGGTTGCCTCTGGTGTGGCTATCGGGCTTTCTGAGGGCACAGGAGTTGCTGTCGGGCACTGGTGGTCTTCATTGGGTATGCAAGGTGTAGACGTAGGAGTTGGGGTTATGGTTGGCGTTGGCGAAGGACTTTGACAATCTTTGTCGCCGTGGTCTTCGTCATGATCGTAATCCTTTTTATCACATGGATCGTGTGTTGGGGTTGGTGTAGGTGTTGGAGTTGGGGTAGATTTATGGCAATCTTTATCATCCCAGTTATTGCCATAGCCATGATTATCACAGGGCTTTTGGGTGGGAGTTGGTGTAGGTGTGGGAGTGCTATGGTGGTCATTATCGTGAGCAAACGCAGAAGTTAGAGTTTTGCTCAGAAGTATAGAAACAACTCCTGTAACGATTATTAAGCCTAGAAGCGAAGCTTTTCCTGCATCAAATTTAATCATATTTTTGAGCAGGTAGAGGCAGTCTATCAGCGTTTTCTCAGGTTGTCAAATCTAACCTAAGAACCTCTTCCAGAAGATCACGGCGGTCGCGACGACCACAAGGAGTCCTCCTGCAAATGCCGTCCTTCTCTTTTTGAAGAATCCTATTAATGTTGGAGAAACGAGCGGTTGGCCTTGCAGCCTTCTTCTGGCGATGACTATCAGCAAATATGTAAGTGTGAGTGACGGAAATATAAAGGCATTAAAATTTTTTACATTTATAGGTGTATTTTGGGTGCTGAGGCCTAAGACTGCGGGGGAACCGCCCGAACCCTGACTGATTGTGCTACCGATAACGGGAGGTGTAATAAATCCTCCGGCGCCTGCGGGTAATTCTACCAGGAAATCGGACTGGGCGAGGTTTGAGGTCGAAGAATCCCCCGATTCGGATTTTCCCGTCGCTGAGGCCTCAAAAATATATTTTCCGGCAACGGAATCTTTGGGAATTGTCACATTAAAACTGATTTTTACTTTACCGCTTGGTTTAATATCCCCCACCTGCCAGGAAAGAGGCGCAATAATTTTTCCGTCCGGATCTTTGATGCCGCCGTTGACAACTAAGCTGCGGGCAAATACCGAACTATTATTGTGTACGGTAATGGTTGCCCAAAAAGTATCACCTGGATAAATGAATGCTCCCACACTATCCCAAATATCCGTTTCCAGACTTGGAGTTTGGGTATTTGGACCGGGATCGGCGGGCAGTATTACATTTGTGGTGTCGGTACCCGTATCGCCGTTTGAGGAGTCCTGTGTGTCGGTTGTTGAACCGGTGGCACTTGCCAGAAGGTCGGTACCGATAGGCGCCGAATCTGAAACATGTCCGGCCAAATTAAATGTTTGAGTTTGCCCAGGGTTAAGATTTCCTAAATTCCAAAAAGTGTTAATTGGACCATCCGGAATCACAAGACCCGGAAAGTTAAAGTTAAGATTAACTCCATTTGCAATTGCGTGTCCCGCATTTGTAATCGTGACGGTATAGTTTTCGGCTCCTCCCGGATAAACGGTATCTTGGTTATCAGTTACCGAGACTCGGAGTTCAGGATAGGCTGCAATTATATTTCCGCCCCAGTTGCCCAAAATATTAATAATTCCAAAGAAGAATCCTCCTCCAACGCCTGTGAGGTTAGCCAGAGTAAAGTTATTTGCCAAAGATACGGCATTGCCGGTTAGTAAACTCAGGTTTTTTCCTGTTTGCGAATTGCCGCCGGTATTGGCATTTGAAGATACGTTGGTAGTGACGGTTGCTTCCTGATTGGAAGTTACGTTGGTTGTTCCCTCTCCCCCCGTAGTTCCCGGGTTTCCGTATTCCGTGGTAAGGTTATAAGTTCCCGGATCAAAAGTTTGGCTACTTCCCGGTGTACTCCAATTTATAAGACTTCCGGTCCAGTTTCCCGAATAATTTATAATCAGAAAACCTAAACCGTTGCCGATTTCTACGACGTTTGCGACTGTTCCGGAACTTGCGGACGAAACGGAATTGCCCGTTGTGATAGTTGTACTTCCTCCGGTTTGATAATTACCTCCCGTGCTGGCTGTACTTGTGGTTGTTGATGAAACCTCCGCAATTTGGTTCGAATTTACGTTGACATTTCCTGAAGATTCTGTCGGGAGAGAGAGCTGAGTTCCGTTTGGGAGGATTATATTTCCGTTCCAATCGGCCAATATATTTATAATGTCTTAAGCGGCTATCCACCGCGTTATCAACGCGGGGCAGCAAAGCTCTTTGACGATTAATCACTAAATGCGTAGACTGAAGGCATGAAATGCCTGAAGTCTACAGCTCATACTAGGTACGATCTAAGATATCACTTTGTCTTTCTCCCGCATTACAGAAAGCGAGTACTGACAGGCAAAGTGGCAAGAAGTATTGAGGGAATGATTAGGTTTGCATCTCAAATCAATGATTGGGAAATATACGAGCTTGCTGTAATGCAAGATCACGTACATTTATACCTTGGGGCAAGCCCAAAATGGAGCCCATCCCAGATTATGAAAATAGTTAAAGGTGGGACAAGCAAAAAAATTACAAAAATGTATCCAAATCTCGATGAAATATACTGGGGCTCCAACTTTTGGGCCGTTGGTTATATGGTTAAATCAGTTGGTGAGGCGACAGACAAAGTGATATCTGACTACGTTAGAAAACAGAAAGGAGAAATCCTTACGAAAACAACGGACTTTTAGTCCGTTGAAGTTTATTTGCTCCAAGAGGAACATAACATGAGTTTTCAACAAGATATAGCCAAAATTTTTAAAGAAGCCAGAGAAAAAGCCGGTCTTACTCAGGCTGAAGTAGCAAAAAAGGCAGGAATTCATGCTAATTATTATGCCCGCGTTGAAAGAGCAGATCCAGCGGCTAGTGGGGTTATCCTAAATAAGATAGCAAAAGCGTTAGGACTTAAAATTAAACTGCCTCTCGAGTAAACAGATTTTCGCTTCTGAATCTATCTTTTAGTTCAATTTTTTCGTATAATAAGCTTCGGAAAACCCAGTGTGTTTTGGTTGAAAGAGATTGTTTTCTAGCTCTTTTTGATCTTGGTACGCAAGCATGAGGTTGTGAATCCAAGGCAGAAAAAGTTCGACCAGAAATGCACCCTGGGCACTACTCTTTGTGTTTTTCTTCCCTTCCGTAGAACTTAATTCTGTCCCCCTTGAAGTGAAGAGGAATACTTTTCAAAGGACCATTTCTATGCTTGGCGATATCAAGCATCATGTTTTCGGAGTTATCATCATCTTCTCGCCAAAGAAACATAACCACGTCAGCATCTTGTTCAATTGATCCCGAATCCCGGAGGTCCGAAAGTTGGGGCTTTTTACCACCTCTGGTTTCAACCGCACGGGATAGCTGTGATATTCCAAGTACAGGAATCTTGAGTTCGCGCGCAAGGTTTTTAAGCCCCTGGGAAATTTCCGAGACTTCCTGGACCCTGTTTTCCAAATTCCGGCTCCTCGCCAACTGCAAATAATCGACAACAAGAAGATCCAATCCGTTCTCAACCTGAAGTCTCCTGGCTTTTGTTCTCATTTCAAGAATCGAAAGGGCCGGAGTATCGTCGATAAACAATGGCGCTTCAGCAAGTTCTCCCATAGCATTACTTAACTTTGTAAAATCCTCCTCGGAAAGTTTGCCAGTTTTAAGCTTCCAGGCATCGATGTCCGCTTGCGAAACCAAGAGTCTGTCTACAAGTTCTTCCCGGCTCATCTCAAGCGAGAAAAATCCAACCGGCCGCTTAAGCTCTACAGCAACATATTGGCAAATATTCATAGCAAGCGAAGTCTTTCCGACTCCCGGACGGGCCGCCAAAACAATGAGGTTGCTTTTCTGCATTCCGGCAAGGGCGTCATCGAGGTCGGGAAACCCGGTGGCAACGCCGCGGATACCTTCCCCGCTTTTATGAAGTTCATCAAGCCTATCAAAGCTTTCGGCAAGAGTATCCCTGACCGAAGTAAAGGCTTTAGTCAAACTCTTCTGGCTAAGTGAAAATATTTCCCTTTCGGCTTCATCCAGCACCTCGGTTGCCCCCATCCCTTCATCCATCGAAATTTCAACCAACCGGGTGGCCGCACTCATTAAGGCACGTTTTGTTGCGGTATCTTTTACAATCCGGCCATAGTGTTCAACATGCGCGGCGGTAGGAACTTTATTAGCCAAATCCGCCAGAAATGAAGATGACCCGACCGACTTAAGTGACTTTCTTTTCTTAAGCCTTTCCGTAACAGTGAGGACATCAATAGGAAGCCTTTCTTCATATAAAGTCAGACAAGCTTCATAAACCTCTTTCAGCCGCTCGTCATAAAAATTTTCTGGAAGTAAAAACTCTGCAACAGCGATAACCGCATCCTTATCAATAAGCATTGCCCCAATTACGCTTTCTTCGGCTTCTTGCGAGTGAGGCGGAACCCTAGCTTGATTCGGTTGTGCTGCCATATTTATTACTTATATAGACTTCCCCGGGCAGCGTGTAAAGAAGGACTATTTTTTCTCCAGGACAATTACCTTTGTGCTTTGATCTTCCAAAATATCTTCGCGCCTCAACGTAAATTTCGGTAGATTCTCAACTGTCATACCGATTTCTTTCAAAAATGTATCGAGCGGTTCAACACCGGAAAAAGCCTGAGCATTCATTTCGGCAGTTTTATAATGCATCGGGATAATAAAATACGGATCAATCTTCCCCACAACCTCAACCGCCTCTTTTGGTCCGATTGTGAACTTTCCGCCGACCGGAACCATAAGAACATCAACTGAACCTATCTGATTGACCAGATCGTCACTAAGTGTATGGCCGAGATCCCCAAGATGTGCAACTCTAAGTCCTTCCGATTCGATTATGTAAATAGTGTTCTTGCCTCTTTCCGCTCCTTCTTTAGCATCGTGAAACGACGGATAACCAATTATTGAAACTCCCATTATCTCGTACTCGCCCGGACCCTCGACAACTTTTTTAACACCCGCAACTTTATCAACTGCGTTATGATCACGGTGAGCATGAGAAACTGTTACTATTTCGCCTTCCACTCCGGAATATTTGAGACCGACCATTTGAGGATCAAAAGGATCTGTAATAACCGTCGCGGTTTTTGTTTTAATTTTAAAAGAAGAGTGTCCTAAATAAGTAATATCCATTACTCATGCACTCTATCAAATTGACAAAAATTTGGCAATAACGTATATTGACGGCTGCATGAGAAAAGAAGTTTATTGGGCTATCGCAATTGGAATTTTATTTGGACTTGCGGTGGCGTTCGGCGCATGGCGCATTAATTACTCATTAAAATCAAAAACTCCGGCTCCAACTCCAACACCCGGCATTCAAAACACCAACACGTCCTCAATCACGCTTGATAAACCCGAAAATAATGACGTCGTAACCGTAACTCCACTAACCGTTACCGGAATTACAAAACCTCTTAGCTGGGTTACCGTTTCCGGAGAAAAGGGAGATTACATTACCCAAAGTGATGAAACAGGAGTTTTTTCGCAAGATGTTGATTTGACACCTGGTGCAAATCAAATTAAAGTCACTTCTTTGGACTCTCAGGGAAATGAGTCTTCTCAAAAAGTATTGGTTGTTTATTCGGCATCCTTTCAACTAACCCCAAGTTCATCCCCCGTTCCGACAAGCGCAACAAGCGAATCCGAGATAAATCAGGAAGTAGCTCAGCAAGTTGCCGAGGCATCAAAAAACCCCAAAGCTTACATCGGAACCGTTACCGATATCGCCGATTCCACAATACAAATAAAATCAACCGACAGCCAGATACAACAAATATCAATTAGTGCCCCCGGCATCGGTGTCGTAAATCTTAAAGGAACAAATAATAATCAGATAAAACTAACTGACATCGCCATTGGAGATTTTATCATCGCGATGGGATATGTTAATTCAAACTCCGTTCTTGATGCACAACGTATCCTGGTTACAGACCCCCTGGCTCAAGCCCAAATCAACGCGTCCGTAGCCGAGGTTGCAGGCATTTCTAAAAAAACCATAACCGTAACCGATATTAAAAGCGGTACTCAAAGTACGCTTACTCCCGACAAAAATACGGATATCGAGTCGTATACCAATGGGAAGGAAAGAGGCTTAAAGATTGCCTCGATAAATCAAAACGACTTGGTAATTATTGTTCTTGATCAATCGGGTACTCCCGTAATCCTCCGTTCCGTTTTTGACATCGGCGCCTCACAAGGTTAAGCGACTTGACAGGCCGAAATATCGGCATATAATACCTTTTGTTAGTCCAGCCTCTCGTTCCTTGCTCACCTATATTGGGTGAGCAACGACCGGGAGGTTTTTTTGTTTGCGAAATGTTAGAATATTGCTATGTCAGCTAAGGGTCCGGTTACACCAAAAGGCTTCGGCGACATTATGCCGGAGGAAGCTCTGAAGCGGCGTGTTATGATAAACGCCATTGTTCCCGTGCTTGAAAAATACGGGTTTAAACCTCTCGAAACTCCTACCGTTGAGTTCGCCGAGACTCTCCTTGGAAAATACGGCGAAGAAGAGAAACTCGTTTACCAATTTGAAGATAAAGGCGGAAGAAAGTTGGCCTTAAGATACGACCTAACCGTTCCCCTGGCCCGATTCGTAGCCAATAATTTAGGGCTTTTAAAACCGACATTTTCCCGCTACCAAGTTGGACAATGCTTCCGTGCCGAGAATCCTCAAAAAGGCAGACGGCGTGAGTTTACACAGTTTGATTTCGATACGGTTGGTTCGGATAGTGTTGGTGAGGATATTCGCGTAATTTCGGCCGCAATTGAAGGAGCCCGTGCAATTGGTTTGAAAGATGCAGTTATGCAAATAAACGACAGAGGGCTTTTTGACAAAATCGGTTTTTCTAAAGAAGCAATAACTGCCATAGATAAAATCGATAGAATTGGTAAAAATGCAGTTATCGAGCTTCTCAAAACTATTGATCTGAAGGAAGCTGAAAGCAAGTTTGAAAAGTTGGAAATGGCCAAGGAAACAGATAGACTCTCACAAATCTTTATGGAGTTGGCAGCCAGGGGTTTTAAAAAGGGTGAAGATTTTACTTTTGATCCTTACTTAGCCCGTGGACTAAATTACTACACCTCGACAATTTTCGAATTGAAACTTGATAAAACTCCGGGTGGGCTTTCGGTTGGCGGCGGTGGAAGATATGATGATTTGATCGGAATGTTTGCAGGCAAACCTATCCCCGCTGTAGGATTTTCATTTGGAATTGACCGAATTATCGATCTTATACCCTAGTTATGAATCCTGCCAGAAAGCGTGCCTATCTTGAACTAATTTTGGTTGCCGCAATTTGGGGTATTGCCTCCGCCGTAATAAAATTCGGCCTTCGGGAGCTCACTCCATTTCTATTTCTGACTTACAGATTTTTTCTGACAATCTTAATCTTGCTGCCTTTTTATCTTTTTTCCAAAAACAAAAGTTTCGGCGGAATAAAAAAACTTCCTCTCATTCTTTTAATCTCGGTTTTGACAACGACCCTAAACCTTGGCCTCCTCTTTCTGGGTACTAATTTGACTACTGCCCTTGATCAATCAATAATCGCCGCCTCTTCCCCGATTCTTGTAATATTCGGCGGCTGGTTAATTCTCCACGAACACGTAACCAAGCGTGAACAGTTGGGAATTCTAATTACGATTCTCGGCACAATAATTATCACAATCCAACCACTCTTGCATACAACCAGCGAAATGGGAAACCTATTGGGAAATTTATTGGTTTTCGGCTCAAACTTTGCCTGGGTCGGCTACGCCCTTCTGGCCAAGAAAGCTCTGAGAGAGGGCATCTCACCTTTTAACTTGACCTTTGTTTCTTTTATTGTGGGTTTCATCACCTGCCTACCCTTGGCTTTTTTGGAAGTCAAAAACTTTAATCTTATAGCACCAATTGTAAAAATTACCCTCTCGGCCCATTTGGCTGTCTTATATATGGCGGCTTTGTCCGGAGGGCTGGCATACTATCTTTACACCAAGGCTCAAAAGACTATCGAAACCTCGGAAGCCTCACTTTTTATATATTTGCAGCCGATTTTTACTGCACCCGTGGCCTTCTTCTGGCTGGGTGAGAAATTTACCTGGGTATTTATCCTGGGATCGGTAATAGTTGCCGCAGGTGTTATTCTTGCCGAATGGAAGAAAAAAAGGTATAATTCTTCCTCAGTATAAGAAACATATGAAAGCTAAAATCCATCCTACATGGTTCCCGGAAGCGAAGGTTATTTGTGCCTGTGGAAATACATTCACGACAGGGGCAACCGTGCCGGAAATTCATGTTGAAATTTGCTACAACTGCCATCCTTTTTATACAGGCACAATGAAATTTGTTGACACTGCCGGACGCGTTGATGCCTTTAAGGCTAAAATGGCCGGCGCCGTAAAACATATCAGCAAAACCGAAAAAAGGAGAGCCAAAAAGCTTAAGAAACTTGCAGAAGAGGCAGCTCGTCCGGAGTCGCTTGCTGAGCTCAGAAAGCAAGTTTAATTAACCGTTCATGGAACCTCAAACTGCATACTTGGAAATAAGAGGTGCGACAGGTGGCGATGAAGCCAAACTTTGGGGACAGGATCTTCTCCGCATGTACATCCGCTTTGTTCAGAAAAAAGGCTGGAAAGTGCTCCAAGTGGCCGATTCGGTAATAAAAATAACGGGCCCCGGAGTCTTTGACAGTCTTAAAAATGAATCGGGAGTTCATAGAGTCCAGCGCGTGCCGGTAACTGAAAAACGCGGTAGAATCCACACCTCCACAGCCACGGTTGTTGTTCTTCCCGAAATTAAGGAAAACGAAATCCAAATTAGTCCAAATGACCTTGAGTGGAGTTTCACCAGAGCTGGAGGTCATGGAGGTCAAAATGTAAACAAAGTTTCGACTGCAGTCAGACTAATTCATAAACCAACCGGTACCGTTGTAGAAGCCCGCGAGGAACGTTTCCAGGAGCAAAACCGCCAGATAGCCCTTTCGCTACTTAGATCCAAGCTTTGGGAAAAACAGGAAGAGGAAAAAATGCAGACAGTTGCAGGCTACAGAAGCGTAATCGGGCACGGAATGAGAGCCGAAAAGATACGCACTTACAACTTCCCGCAGGACAGGGTTACCGACCACCGGATAGGCAAAAGCTGGGGCAAGCTGGAAACAATAATGGATGGGAATTTAGACCGTGTTATAGAGCTTACCAAGAACATTTAACCCTCAAAGAATTGACTTTTGACTCCAAATTTGTTACTATAGGGCAGATTCAAATTGCTGGAATCACAACTTTTTATTCTGTTCACACTAACCTAAGGAGGCGGTGTAATGAGAAGGCTGATCGGTTTGCTCGTTATCACGGTACTTGGTTTATTTTCAACGGGGTGTGCTACGGTGAAGCAGGACATAAAAACAGACGAGGCGCTCAACCATGTCATTATTACCATGGATCCTTGCCCCGCCGGCTCGGGCCTGAAAGGCATCTGCATTCACAGACACACAGCGGAAAGTCTGGTCCTGAACTCTGGAGATTTAATCGGACTTACTGCTACGGGTTTCCCCTACGCAGTCATTTCCGGACCATCAGGATCGGATTTCGGTTTCTTGAGAGACCAAGGCAATACGGCCGTAGTTTCGTCTGACGGTAAGCTCGTTCTTACTCACAAAGATGGAATTGAGTCCGTCAGCTTCTGGGTTACCAAATGCCCGGAAGATTGTCCGATCATCGTGGACATAGACAACTACGGTCCATCGAAGTGAGAAACAGGGCGTACCTGGCATGCAATTATTTTTTATTTTTGCAATTATCCGCCAGGTACGCCCAGCTCCACCCACTTTTTGCTTCAAAATTTATTGAGGAGATTCCGAAAGAGTAACTTTAATAGTAACAGTTTGACCGTTTCTCCAAACCGTAAGCGTTAGAGTATCTCCGGGTTTTTTTGCCGAAATTATTGTCCCTAAGCCACCCGAGGAATCATTAATCGAATTTCCGTCAACTTTGTAAATAACGTCCCCTACTTCTATCCCCGCCTTTTCCGCCGGAGACCCCGAAACTACACTAACCACATCCGCTCCCTGCGGAACCGAATTCAAAAGTGCAATTTGTTGAGTCAGCATTTGATACTCAACTCCCAAGTAGGCTTTAACAGGAAACTTCCCTGTTGCAGCGTAAGAGGCCACATCGGACTTAACAGTATTAATCGGAATGGAAAAGCCGATATTTTGTGCGCCTTGGGCAACAGCAACATTAATTCCTATAACCTGGCCTGCGGAATTAAGAAGAGGGCCACCAGAATTACCCGGGTTAATCGCGGCATCAGTCTGGATTACATTATCAAGCTGCTCAACATAACCTTGAAACTCATCCCCTGCCGAAATTCCCCTCCCGAGTCCCGAAATAACCCCAGTTGTAACCGTATTTCTAAACTGCCCCAAAGCTGTACCTATGGCAATTACATATTGCCCTACTTGTAAATTCGACGAGTCGCCAAGCTGAACCGGTGTAAGCCCTGTAGCGTCAATCTTTATAACGGCAATGTCATTATTCGGATCCCTGCTAATTTGTTTTGCATCGTAAGTTTTTCCATCCGAAGTTGAGACTTTATATGTAAGAGTCGTATCGGCCACTACATGTTTATTGGTCACAATAAGTCCGTCGGAAGAAACCACAAATCCGCTTCCGATATCAGACACGGTTCCACCCTGGGTCCCCTGAGTAAAACCGCCAAAAGGAGAAAATTGAATCACCTGTTGAGCAGGCGTCTGGGCCGAAACGGTAACCACAGAAGGACCGACATTTTTTACAACATCTATTACGTCACTTTGTTCATTGACAACCTTCTCCTGAAGAATTGTATTTGCTCTCGGGAAGAACTTATCAAGAGGTGCAAAACCATAAAGCCGATCAAGAGTCGCGCCGGAAAGTAAAACCGCAACAAGAAAAACCAAAACTGCAACTGCTATAGCCAACTTTTTCAAATTGACCTTTGCCTTCTTCATATTAATATATTTACTTCAGCTCTCTGAAAATTTACTTAAAATGTATTTATTGCTCCCTGGAGCTGGGTATCGGTTGTATCCGTGTCCTTTGGAACAATTGTAACGTCGGGTGTCAAACCTACTCCGTGTACCCAAGTTCCGTCAGGTGTCAGCCACTTGGCGGTAGTAACATGCAGGCCGCTTCCTCCTGTAATATCAATCGGTTCCTGAATTGTACCCTTACCAAAACTTTTTTGGCCGATTAGTTTTATTCCCCTGTCATCACGGAGTGCTCCCGATAAAATTTCTGAAGCCGAAGCGCTTCCGCCATTTATCAGAACTACAACTTTATAATTCAAAAGTCTGGGAGCTCTATCTGAATTATAATCCTGCTTACTTCCGTCACCGTTTTGCTGAATAACAACTGTCGCACCCGAAGAAACAAAGTCGGAGGCAATATCAACCGCCGATTGTAAATATCCACCGGGGTTATTTCTAAGGTCAACGATAATTCCTTGGACGTTTTGTTTGGCCAGAATTTGTGTTACCGCTTTATTCCACTCATCACTGGAAGTCGAATCAAAAGTAGAAATTCTAACATCAGCAATATTTGAATTCTTGCCCACCCATGAAAGTGTGACGGACGGGACAATAAGTTTGGCCCGCGTTAAAGAAACCACAATCGGATTAGGGTCGCCATCGCGCATGATGGTTAAAGTCACAACAGTCCCCGCCGTTCCGCGGATATCATCAACTGCCGTCGAAAGATCCATGGTTTGAGAATCAACGTTAATTCCTTTTTGGGTATCTGTAATGTGAACAATATAATCTCCTGGTTTAATTCCCGCTTTTTCGGCAGGAGAATCAGGCAGAGGTGCAATAACGGCAAGACGGGTATCCTTATAGCCAATTTCAATTCCCACCCCTTCAAAAGAGCCGCTTAGGTCGTCATTAACAATTTTATTTTGATCCGGCGGCAAATACATTGTGTATGGGTCCCCTACGGCAGCAACCATTCCCTGGATAGCACCATAAATCATCTTGGAAGGAACAAGTTTAGATTTGTCGTAATACTTGGCACTTAACGTGTCCCAAACCTGCCAAAAAAGCGAGAAGTCTACTTTTTGATCTTCCGGAGGAACCTGACGGGAAAAACTTATTTGAAGACTTTTGGTTACCCCCGCTTTATAACCCTGAACTCCTAGAAAGTATCCGCCTGTAAAAATTGCGGCTACGACGATCACTCCTAAAATCAAATTCCGCACTTTGCCAAAACTCAATTTAATACGCATATGAAAGATGATACTCAGTGAAAACGGTATACTCAAGCGTTAATTTAACGACGGGATGTAAGGAAGAAGGCCAAGGTGCCTTGCACGCTTTATCGCTTGAGACAACCTTCTTTGGTGTTTGGAACAAATTCCGGTTCTATCCTTACCCAAAACTTTGGCTCTGTCGCTCATATATCTTGACAGTGTCTCAACATCTTTATAATCCGGCTCGGTTCCGTTTTTATCAAACGGACAATTTACCGGTACCGGCTGTTCCTTAACCACCCTTCGTCTTTTTTTATTGTCTTTTTTCTTTGCCATTTTTTAAAAGGGTATATCTTCCTCACTTGGCTCTTCCGCTTTTTCCTCTTTTTCCTCTTCTTTTTTCTCTTCAGTCTTCTTTACCTTCTTTGCCGGTTTTTCGGCAACTTCCTCCGGCGAAACTTGCGGCTCGGTTCCAACTTCAGGAATTTCAATTCCCCCTTCGGATTGATCTTTCTTATCAAGAATCACCATATCGTTTATTACAACTTCAGTACGCTGTTTTTGGGTTCCGTCCTGCCCTTGCCAGCTTCGGGTCTGAAGTCTGCCTTCCACATAAACTTTTCTGCCTTTCTTCAAAAGTTGGGCACAAATCTCAGCAAGTTTATTCCAGGCAACAACGTTATGAAACTCCACATCTTCCTTTTTCTCACCGCTTTCGGTGGTCCAACTTCTATTTGTGGCGACACCAAAAGTACAGACTGCCGTTCCTTGTGGTGTGTAGCGCATCTCAGGATCTCTTGTGAGATTCCCTATAAGCATTACTTTGTTTAAACTCCGTGCCATTATTTGTCTTTTCTAATTAAAAGAAATCTTATCAAATCAGGATCGGTTCTGAGCTTATCATTCAAGGCCTTTACTCCGGCCGGGTCGAGTTCAATCTCAAAATAAAGGTAAAGCCCTGTGTCACTTTTGCCGATTTTATAAGCCAATTCCTTTACTCCCCACTCTTTAGTCTCTGTAACTACTCCCTTGAAAAGTTTCAAAACTTTGTCCAAATTTTCGGTCACTTTTTTCTTCTTGGCGGCTCCGGCTTTGCCATCCAGAACCAAGGTCAATTCGTATTTATTCATATCAGGGGAAATTATATCAGCTTCCAATCTTGAACTCAACCACATCCCCGTCTCTCATTATGTAGTCACGGCCCTCAGACCTAACTTTGCCGAGCTCGCGGCAGGCTTTCCAACCGCCTGCCATAATGAACTCCTCAAAGTCAACAACGTCAGCCATAATAAAATTTTTGATAAAGTCGGTATGGATTACTCCGGCGGCTTCCTGGGCATTAATTCCCTTTTTGATAGTCCAAGCCCTGACTTCCTTCTCCCCTGCCGTAAGGAATGTAATCAGTCCCAGGGTCGCAAAAGCTTTTTGGATTAATCTTTCTAAACCCGATTTTTTAATTCCCAGATCCTGCATATAAACTTTTTGGTCCTCTTCCGACAGTTCAGAAAGCTCGGACTCGGTTTTGGCACAAATGGCCACAATTTGGTTTTTTTCGACCTTAAACTCTTCCGCATATTTGCTTTCCAGAAAGTCAGCGTCCTTAAGGGTACTTTCATCAACATTCAAAACGACCAGAATCGGTTTACTGGTGAGAAGACTCAAACTTTTTGCAATTTTCTCTTCCTCCTCCGTTAATCCCGCCTCCCTGGCAGGAATCCCTTTTTGCAAAGCGTCTTTTAGTTTAATCACCACAGCCCACCATTTAATTAAATCCTTATCGGGAGTATTACCCGGATCTTTTTGCTTTTCCAAAGTTTGGAAATCGGCAAGAGCCAGTTCAGTTTCTACAACTTCAAAATCGGTTTTTGGATCCGTTACTCCTTGCTTAACAATATCGGGGTCGGTAAAAGCTCTGACAACATGACAAACCGCAGAAGTTTCGCGTATGTGAGAGAGGAATTTATTTCCGAGACCCTCGCCTTTGCTCGCCCCGGCAATTAGACCCGCAATATCTACAAACTCAACCGTTGCGGGAACTTCGGGTGGAAGACTTGTCATATTTTCGGCTTTTTTTGTCACCTCAGCAAGTTTTTTTAACCTTTCGTCAGGTACCGGCACAACTCCGATATTCGGCTCAATTGTGGCAAAGGGAAAGTTTGCCACATACGCCTGCTGCTTTTTCAGAAGTGCATTAAAAAGCGTTGACTTGCCTACGTTTGGTAAACCCACGATTCCGACAGATAAACCCATGAAGCTATTTTAACATTTTGCTTTCAATAAAACATTGAACTGGTGTGGATGTATAATCGGAATAAATAAATGAACAAAATTAAACTGGCTACCTTATCTTCGTTGCAAAACTTATCACCAACATTTGCAACACTTTTACAACAGTTACAAATAATAAACCCTCAGTGGGTTTTGCTAGTAAGCTTCGGTGCGGGATTACTGGGAGTTTTCAGGGATCTGGCTGATGAGCGGGGTGTGGAATTGCTTGAATTCATAAAGCAATATAAAAGTGAGTTCTCGAAATCTGTAATTTCAACGCCAGAATTTAAAGATGCTTTTGTCAACGTCTGGGAAATGCAAATACGGGAAAGTTCTAGCAGTAAAAGAAAAAGACTTCGGAACTTTCTTTTAAATTTGGGGCGCGGTAAAACAATTGAATCTGACTTGCACACCAAAATATATACTATAGTTGAACAGATGACCGATGATGAAGCGAAAGTTTTTGGAATAATAATTCGAAACTCAAATCCAGAAAGTTTCAAGCAAATGAACTTAAATCCAACGGGCATAAATGAACTAAAAGGTTATCCTGAATACAATTTAATAGATATATGCAACTCTCTTAACGCATATCGGCTAATAACGATTCGGGACAATGCCACGATAGGATCTATGGTTTCAATTCAACAAATTACTCCTTTTGGGGAACTTTTTTATAATTTTGTTTGTAACGAAGGTTGCTAAAGTCAATATTAATTTTGTTGAATTAATAATTGAGTTTTTTCAGCTTTCAATTGTTGATCTTGATTTAGAAGGTTCTCTAGCATATTAGCAAGATCGGTCATACCAACCAGGCATGAGGTAGTTTTACAATTCTGGCCCTGTTGCATAGAACTTGATATTTTTTGTTCCGCTTGAGAGTTTGTTACTAACTGCTGATCAATTTCATTAATCCTGTTTTGAATTGCTGGATTCGGTGTTGATGTTGCCTTATAAACTACCTTAATAGTAGGTTTTGGACTAGGTGTGGGGGTAACCTCAGGAGTTTGGGTAGGAGAAATAGCGGTTGGAGTTGGTGTTGGCTTAAATATACTTATACCGAAGACAAAGCCTTGATTGCTAATTAGGTTAGCAAAAAGCAACACAATAACTATTATCAGAAGTATTTGAGTCAGATGCTTCTTTACAAACTTCAACGTCTTTTTCATCTCATTTTACATAGTTTACCACTATATCGCCTACTTAAATCATCTACGAAGACTGTTTACGGCAACTATACAGAAATAACATCTATTCATTTCTCATATTCTAGGATTCATAGCCGCTTTTTTAGCATATATAGTAGGAGTTTTTCTCTCAGAATAATCACATTTCTTCCTTGACATCTTTTCACGGATATCTTATAAATAATTAAGGTTACGAATTTGTAACACTCGTTAATCTGATCTGTAGAGGGGGTGATTTAAATGAAAGATGAACAGATGATGGGAAAGCACCACGGAGGTGGCGGTCATTGGTTAATGACAATTGGTATTGTCGCCTTAGTTTACGGGATAATGTCTTGGTTGGTCATGTCGTACATGTGGGCTCCTTACGTAGGTTGGATTGTCGGAGGTATTGTTCTTATTATCATCGGCTGGATGAAAAAGGCGATGAAAAGGAACATGATGGAAAAAATGTAACTTGATCTTCCCCGAAACGGCTGGGGTAACTCCCCAACCGTTCAGGGAAGTTATTTCGCAGATTTCTTCTTTAACTCCGTTAAGTAAAACGCAGCAAAGAAAGTTGTAAGAGGAACGGCTGCCACAAGTCCAATACTTCCCGATAAAGTTCTGACGGCTTCCTCAATAATCAGTCCGTCATTAAGTATCAGCCAGCTCGGAGAATGATTTACATTTAGAATTATCATCAAAAATATAGGAAGTCCCGAACCGGCGTATGCAAGAACCAGAGTGTTAACAAGAGACGAAATATGCTCTCTTCCGATTGAAAGGCCTGCAGCAAAAAGTTGACGGAACTTTAGAGCCGGGTTTGCCTTAGCAAGCTCGAAAACTGACGCGGAAAGTCCGGTGGTCACATCATCAAGAACACCTAAAGCCCCTATTAATATTCCCCCAAGAAGAAGTCCTCTGAAATCGATATTACTGGTTGCTCCGAATCTCAAAGACGCCGCGTCTTCACTCCCCAATCCTGTAAGAAAAGTAAGTTTTACAAAAAGAGTTGAGAGAATTCCTATTCCGACAAGAGTAATAAAGGTCGAAAGAACCGCAATGGAAATTTTCGTTGAAAATCCGTGAGCCAGATAAATAGTCGTAACCATTATGATGAGACAGCCAATAATGCTAATGGTTAACGGATTGTGCCCCGCCAAAATTTCGGGAACAATAAATTTAAGGATTACGGCAAGGCTTATGACCATTCCGACGATTGATCCAACACCTTTCCATTGACTTAAGAGAATTATTATCAGAAAAAATAAAATGATAATAGGCCAAACGGAATTCAATCTGTATTCATCGGTTATTTGATATGTCGCCTGATTTCCGGGTCCCAAAGTTTTGTCAATTACCACCGTGTCCCCGACATTTATCAACTGATCCTTCATCAGGTTCATATCCTTCCCGTATTCAATCGTCATCTCTTTTCCCGCCATGTCACCATTCAGAAATTTTACTTCAACCTCCTGAAAAGGATTCGTCCCAGCGTTTGTCACTAATTCGCCATTTGATAGTGCCACAACCGTTGCCCGGTAAAAAGTGTCAGGCGCCGGTACCGAACTTTGAGCCTTGGCTATCCGTGAAGACAAAATTACCAATAAAGTAAAAATTACAACAACACTAAATATTTTCTTTAACATTGCGGACAGATAATTATACCAGCTGTTGGGGGGTGTTACCTCCAATCATAGGAGGAATATTTGAATTCTTTTTACCTTTTCCTTTTTGAACAACAACTATTAAACCTATTACAACAATTCCCGAAACGATAAGAATAATGGCCAGATTTTTAAAAGTTGAAGTTCCGGTTTCCTGGGTCGGAATAGGGGTTGGTGATCCCATTATGTCGGATGTTACATCAACCGGTGTGTCGGTTGGATTAACCAAATCCGAAGTGGTAGGCAAAACTTCAGGAGCAATCGTCGGTTCGGGGGTTGGGGCGGGAGTTGCCGGAAGCGGGGCCGCAACAACCGACATTTCATTGGAAAAGGCGCTTGCTCCACAGTTATTACTTGCGGCGACCACAAAATAATACTTCGTATCCCCCATTAAACTTCCGATTGTTGTCGAAGTTGTCCCCTGCCCGCCTACATTCGGATTCCCGTAAACATACTTTCCGGAAGTAATCCCATAAGAAACCAAATAATTACTTACAGGGTTTGCCGAATCGGTCCAACTCAAAGTTGCGGTGTGATCGGTAGTAGATGTAACCGAATTAAGTACGGGCGCGGCAGGAACATTTGAGCATCCCAGTGTCGCCGAATAAAAAGTTACAGTAAACCAATCGGTAAAGGTTGCTGAATTTGTATTGTCCGTCAAGGTTACATTTGTAGTCCCCGCTGTTGTGGACGTTATAGTAAAAGTTGCATTACCGCTACCGTCGGTTGTTTGGGAATTATTAAAGACTGCCGTGCCGTCGTTTGAAGAGGAGAGACTGATTGAATCCGATGTAACGTTATTTCCGGAGGAATCTTCCAGATGAACAGAAATGGTACCTGTTGTGGTTCCGTCAGCAGGGAGCGAGCTAGAAGGAGCAGTGTAACTGGAATTCGATTGGCTGGGAGGGCCGCTGGCAAAAATTAATGTGGGGAGAGATAAAAAACCTAAAAAAACCAGGATTAGTGCCGCCAGTTTTTTCATTTACACCATAGTACTTTTGATAGCTGAGAACTGACTGAAAGTAGATACTATTTTGGGAAACCAGGGTTTATATAATTTTTAAGCTTGGAGATTTGCCACATAAGTACTGAATTTAAAGTCAGTATTAAAACAAAAATTAGGATTAGAGCGTTCCCTCCCAAAAAAATTCCTCCGATTAGGGCAACTATTGCCGCGCCCATAATGGTCACAACGTTATCCATTCCGATTCCGACCAACGCATCACCAATTCGTCCTTTAGGATTGGTGGTGTAGTCATGAATAACAAGAATCTCGCCGAGACACCCGACCACACCGGTTAACACTCCGGAAATGACAAAAGGAAGGCCCGTAATCACCGAAAAAGTTTCAACAGCTGTGACCATCGCCTCGGCTGCCAGAAGAATAGCCCCGCCAGATATTAAAAGATGCAGCCAGATGGTTACACCGGATTTATGTTCGTAATACCTTTCTTCATTTTCAATTTCCGGTACGGGGCTTTTTTCTCTCTTGGTTTTTCTGAAACGAAAAATGATCACGATTGTTAAAACCAAAATCAAAAGCCCTATGGGCCTGACCAGCTGATATAAATCCCCAGTAATTCCGGCCGGAGGATTTGCAATCCTTCCAAAAATAACCATGCTAACCGCAACCACCATAGTCAAAAGTGTAAGTGCATTAATTACATCCATAGAGATATCAATTTCCTCCATCGCCGGCAGGTTTATGTGCTGACTCATTGGTTTAACAGTTCCACCCTTTTTCAAAAAAGGAAAAATATTTATCGGATGGCCCAGTCTGTTGGCACTATTTTGCCGGAAAACGCACCAAATTGCGTAACCAATGTTATAAATATTTGAGCCGAAAGTTGTCGCGGCGGCAATAATTGCAAAGTTTATCGCAGCAGCATAATCGGAATCCCGAAGCCTTAAGCTTATTACCGCGGCAACAATTCCCAAAACCATGTCAGGAAAAGCAGTTCCAACCGATTGAAGCACACCGCCGGCAATTTTTGTCCGTTCACTTAAAACCTCTGTCGTCTCCTCGATAATTCCCGCCGTCCCCTGAAGAACATAAAATGCTCCAAATCCGATAATAAGAATTATTCCCAGTATTTTCACCCAAAATGAGTTTCCGGAAGCTAAAAAACCAACGACGTAAAACTGCAAAAAAGCTCCAACAACAAGCATGCTTAAAATGTATATGTACCTTCTTTGCTGAAATTTTTCAAACATAACCAATTCAAATATAAATCAAAGTTCCCCAAATAAAAAGAATGACGGAAACGCTAAGCGGGGTTATTACCGGCCCAATCCAAGGAACCGGGATCAAAAAATAAATGTCTGTGTTGAAAACGCTTGTCGGCCAACCTGTAAGAAGTTTCAAGAAGACATAATAAAAAATATCCCAAAGGGCAAAGGCAATTAAAAAAGCACCGAATCTTTGTTTTAGTTTTTTGGCGGATAAATACGCCACGCTTCCAAGCATTAATATTGTTGTAACTTCCCTGATGATTTCCGCCCTGGCAATTTGCAAAGTTCCCAGAATCGGAGTTTTAGTTGTGATAAAACTAATGAAATTGGAGCTAAAAAGAACTTGATAATTTCCAAGAGGATAATTTAGGTTGTAACCCAGAAGAAGCCTTAGATAAAAGACAACCGCCGCCTCAACAAAACCAAAGGCAATCCCAAAGACAATCAAGGCAGTTAGATTTCTTTTCACTATTACTTATTATACCTCTCGACCGTTAGAGTGCATTCGGTCAAAAGCGCCGCTATTGTCCCCACCGCCGCCAGCATGGGAGCAATTAGTGCTCCTACCACTCCTATGGTTAGAGGAAATGTGACAATTTCTTTCCCCTTTTTATCGGAAATGGTAATTCTACGAATATTTCCTTCTTTAATCAGTTCCTTAACTTTTTTCAGAACCTCCTCACCTTTTAGTCTGAATTCTTCCCTCCTTACGGCTCTTGCTTTTCTCCTCGCCGCCTTTGTTTTTCTTTTTGCCTCTTTTGCTTTCTTCATTAATATCAACCCCGATCCACCACAAATATACCACCAAAATTTAACGTTGCAACAGAAAAATTAAGGTTTCGCCGCAGGAGATTTTCGGAATACCAGAAGAAGACCAAGAATAAAGACCGTAATCATGTCGAGTTGGCAGGCGGTACAAACCGGACAAACAACATGAAGCTGGAATAGCTCGCGGAAAGCAATGTAAAGACAAAATGCCAAACCAAAAGTTGCCATCCCCAAAACCAATTTTGGCATTTTCTTGAAAGCGGCAATCATAATCACAATGTAGCCGATAAAACCATATAAAGGCGTCGGAATCCCCAAAGTCTTAGAAACGGCGCCGCTTATGACTGCATTGCAGTTAACAGTTGAGTTAATATTGCAGGGAATAAATTTGGAAGGAAAAGCCTGTTCCCAAAGAAGGTAAGTTGCAAGAATAATTCCAATCCCCGCTAAAATTTTTACCCAATCAAAATATTTTTCTTTCACCTTTTTAGTATAACAGATTTTTTAAGCAAATCCCGGAAAATAATCGGTTTTGATTTGACTGTTCGCTACACTCAGTTGCCTAAGCGTATTCTTAAACCCGTCAACCATAGACTTTGGGCCCGATAGATAAAATATCCGGTTTTTATAATCCGGAACTTCCTTAAAAATAAAATTCTCCTGAAAACGACCAACATTATAATAAGTTTTAATTCCAAGTTTATAATGAGCTTGATCAAAAACATCTTTATATACAAAATCCCCTTCTTTTGCGGAATACATCAGGACAATATCCCGCCTTTGGTTCGTATCGATTAAGTATTTGACCATGCTTCGAAATGGAGTAACCCCTATTCCCCCCGCGATAAAAACCAATTTTTTGCCCATATCTTTCGGCATGGTAAAATCGCCGATGAGTTGTCCTGCGACAATTTTTTGCCCCGGAACAAGATTCATTAACTTTCTTTTGAAAGAACTCGGAGGAGAGCCGACTTTAACCCCAATTCTTACTTCATCCTCGGTTGGACTGGAAGCCAACGATAAATATCTTCTATTTCCCCTCGTATCAGGTTTTTCATGCTCAAGCGTCCATTCCATATATTGCCCCGGCGTAAAATTTACGTTATTGTCGGGAACAAAAACGAAATCGATTAGGTCAGGTGCCAACCGGATTTTTTCTTTTAAAGTTAAAACCAATTTGTATTTCGGGCTTACGATATAAGAAAAGATATTGCCGATAATAAGGGCAATTTCTGGAGTTGTATAGATACTTCCGAAATGAACTTGCGGAGCAAACAAAAATCCGACAAGTGCACCGTACAAAATTCTTAAAGTTTTGGTTGGAGGTGTGGTTAAAGGTTCGGTTAACATTACGGCCGCGAAAAATATTAAGGGCGTATCACTAACCGATCTGATCCACCTTGCCGGTCCGATTAAAATTAATGCGACAACTAAAAAACTCAAAACCATATCCCATCTTTTGATCTTCCTGACTATCAAAAATCCTCCTAGTATCACAACTGGAAGCATTGAGGATACTCCCACCCACCAATCTGCACTTGCTCCAATTGCAAACGCAGTAATAGCAACGGAGATCGCAACCGGATTAAAGATGTGTTTTTTCCCGATTGCTAAAACAAATTTTGAAGTAACCATAAGTACAGCCGCCCAACCCAGAAAAATAACATCATGTATGGATTTTGGAGGCGCAATAATAAGGCCCAAAATTAGGGCAGAAATGATCCAGCTCTCAACATTTGCCTGAGCCTCATATACTTTGGCAAAAATTTTATTGGCCATCCCAGCAACAACGAGAAGAAAGGTAAATGAAAAAACATAACTTACGGGATCGAAAGGAAGAACACCCGCGATGGAATAAATCAAGCCGACCACGCCCAACAAAATTAAAAAGTACAGAATCAATCTGTACATAGTGATGCTATTTAAAAAGTCGTCCAGGGCTTTCATTTCTTTACATATTTCTCAAAACCGCCAGTCATTGTCGCAATCCCCCGTGAGTCAATCATGTAACCTTCCAAACCTTCCCGCTTCTCAATAAATTCAATACCTTTTATCCCCATTGCAAACGCAGGAGTTGAAAACTTATCGGCTTCAAAAACGTCCGGACCAATTACCGTCAAACTGACAATGTCCAAAATTATATTTTTCTTTCCGATAGGGTCATAGATATGCTGCCCCCTTTCATAAGTCCCGGATGTTGCAATTCCGCAATCGGAAAGTTCGAGAACTTTAACAATCTCACTTACGTTAAATGGATTCCTAATTCCCCAAGTCCAATTTTTCCCGACGATTTCGGCGTCTCCCCCGGCATCAACATAAAACCGTTTGTATCCGAGTTTTTTTAATATTTCCGCTCCATTTTTAATTGCCCAGCCTTTTACAATACCTGAAGGATCAATTTTCCCGTCGAGTCTTCTAATATCAAAATACCCGTTAGTCTCCTTTTTTAAATCCTCCGATAATCCCAAAATCATTTTCATCTCCGAAGAAACTTCTTCTCCTCTATTCAGTTTGGCAACCTGACTGGTTTCTTTATAAGGGCTATACTCTTCGTCCACGTAATTAAAATAATCGAAAACCTTTTGAAGATCTTTCTTGGTCTTTCGCAATTCATTCCCGGCAATTTTAACTATAACCGGCATCCCCATGATCAACCTTATTTGCTTCATATTTGTTTAGCTGGCCTGAGAGAGAGCACTTTGCAATGACTGAATAAACGCCCCGCTTGTTGCTGTGGCACCACTAACTCCGTCAACCTGTGCCGACTGGGCCTGAATTGCTTCCTGAATAAGATACGGCATTGCTTGTGAATTAATCATTCTTGATGTGCTTCGGTCACTTGGATACTGCAAAAAGGTCACGTCAGTAATATTGCCGCCGAAAATCGTAACCTGCACCTGAACATTTCCGTAAAACGCATCGGCAATGCTCCCTACATAAGTTCCATTCTTGTATCTTCCTTGAGGTGTCGCGGCCGGAACGGGAGTTTGAAGCGGCGCCTGTCCCGGTGTCGGGCCAAGTGTCGCAACAGGAGTATCTGTCGGCAACGGGGTTGGAATAACCGTATTTGGTTTTATAACAATCGACGAAGCGCTCTCGTTCTCCAAATTTGTGTGCAGGGCGTAGACAACAAAAATTGTTATTACTAAAGCAGATAACAAAAGCTTTCTCATGTTTTAGATTAGCATGTAGTAACTGAAAAGTAACTTAATTTTAGAGGAGAAAACTAAGGTCCCGAGATTACCGGGAGATTATGGAGTTGCGCTCGGAGCGGGAGATCCTGCAGGTCTGGCAAACTGGGGATTGATTTGTACATTTGTTGCGGTAACCGAACCATCCGAATTTGCAGTTCCCAAAACCATTACGTTCGAACCTGTTTTAAGATCGCTTTGAGAGGCTGAGGCAGTATTGGAATAAGTTGTGCTTCCTCCAAGAATAACTATCTTAGTTGAACCGTCGGCAAGCTTCACTGTCATTGAGTTTGTATCGATCGAAAGAATGCTTCCTGTAACTGCTCCCCCACCTGCACGGGCTCCCGTACCGGAACGTGATCCCGTAAACCTCTGGAAAGTTCCGCTAGCTCCTCCTGCACCTGCAGCAAAACTACCGCGACTTTGACTAAGCCTGTAGTTTCTGTATTGATAGCCGCCGAAAAATCCGGCCCCAAGGCCTACCAAAACTAGAATTATCGGAACAATAACCTTCGTGTTTTTCATACTCTCGTAGTATATTATATTCCGTACCTGAGGGAAAGCTTAAAAGCAACTATTCATAACGTAGGGCTTCAATCGGCTGAAGGTCGGAGGCTTTCTTGGCAGGATACCAACCAAAGAGAATTCCGATTCCGGCCGAAACCCCAATGGCAAGTGCCACCGAGCCCACTGAAATCGCAAACGGAATACTCACAAGTTTGGAAATAACTACAGAAATTAAAACTCCGACAATCATTCCAATTACTCCCCCGGCAAAGGTTAAAATAATTGCCTCAACCAAAAACTGGGTAATAATATCTTTTTTCTTGGCACCAAGCGCTTTTCTAAGTCCAATTTCGCGTGTTCTTTCGGTAACGGTAACAAGCATGATATTCATAATTCCTATTCCTCCGACAATCAGAGAAATTGCCGCAATGCCGGAAAGTAGCGCCGTAAATGTTCCTGTTACTGAAGAAGCAGTAGAAAGAATATCGTTTTGGGAAAGAATGGTGAAATCGGCATTAGCAACCTGACTAATACCGTGTCTATCAAGAAGAAGATAACCAACTTGGTCTTCCACCGAATTCATTACACTTTCATTTTTTGCCTCAACCGCAACTGAGGTTAAACTGGTCGCACCAAAGATGTCGTTCATTGCTGTGGAAAGCGGAATATAGATAGTATCATCCTGGTTACCAAACCCTGTCCCGCCCTTACTGATCGTAATCCCAATAATCTTGAAGGATTGGCCCTGAATTCTAATTGATTGTCCGAGAGGATCGACATTTACTCCAAATAAATCCGATACGACGGTTGGCCCGACTACCGCAACTTTTGATTGCCTGGCGTTATCGTTATCCGAAATGAACTGTCCTTCCGAAACACCGACTTTATGGACCGTTGCATAAACCGCCTGAACCCCGACAATTGAGGTATTAGTGTTCTTACTGCCTGCAGTCACTTGTGCGCGCCTGGAGTACTCAGGTGAAACATTCACCACATCGGTAACCGTCGGAGAGCTAGCAATAGCCTGTGCGTCGGCAAGAGTCAAGGTGGTGGCACTCCCCGCTCCGCCCTGAATAAATCCGCCCCTTTGGCTTCCGGGGGAAATCGTCAAAAGATTGGCGCCCAGCGCCTGAATTTGGCTTGAAACTGCCGCTTGGGAACCCTGTCCCAACGCAACGAGGGCAATAACACTTCCGATTCCGATGACAATCCCGAGAATTGCCAGAAAAGTTCTCAGTTTATTTATCCTGAGGGTACTTAATGCCTCCAAAATTATTTCGTTAAAATTCATATTATTTGATTATGACTCTTTGCTTGTGATCACGCCCGTCTTTAACAACCTTTCCGT
Source organism: Candidatus Microgenomates bacterium (assembly GCA_049519355.1). GTDB lineage: Bacteria > Patescibacteriota > Microgenomatia > UBA8517 > UBA8517 > JBEKQV01. The sequence continues at coordinate 93,065 of JBEKQV010000003.1, forward strand.
CCAATATGTGAATAATTCTCTGAGCATGTTCAGCAATATCCGATTCGTGAGTAATCATTACAATTGTGTGGCCTTCTTTGTTTAACTTTTGAAAAATCGCCATAATTTCGGCAGCTTGGCTGGAAGCAATATTTCCTGTAGGTTCATCAGCCAAAATTATTGAAGGGTTCATAACAAGACTCCGGGCTATAGCAACCCTTTGCTGTTGTCCTCCCGAAAGTTGATTCGGAGCGTTATTTAATCTATCGGACAGTCCCACCATGTCCAAATATTTCCTAGCGATTTTTTCCCTATCAACCTTATCAACACCGCCGTAAGTCATCGGAAGCTCAACGTTTTTAAGAGCTGAGGTTCTCGGAAGCAAGTTAAAAAACTGAAAGATAAAACCGATTTTTCTGTTTCTGATATCAGCCAGTTCATCATCGGAAAGATTTTCTACATTTTCCCCATCAAGTACATAAGTACCGGAGGTTGGAGTATCCAAGGCGCCAATTATATGCATTAAGGTTGACTTGCCAGATCCCGAAGGACCCATTATTGCCACAAATTCGCCTTTTTTTATCTCAAATGAAACATCATCAAGCGCTTTAACCTCAACGTCTCCAGTTTGATAGATTTTACTTACATGAGAAACACTAATCATGAAGACTAACCTCCTCTCCCTCCGGTTACGGCCCTGATTGTCCCTCCGCCAAACCCGCCGGTTCCGGAACTGAATACGGATCTTGTCGAAGAAGTGGTTGAACTTGCCGCAACGGTTCCCGTAATCACAGTTTCACCTTCGGTTAGTCCCGAGGTTATAACAGTATTTGTATCATCGGAAATTCCAACCTCAACCGGCACCTGAACCTCTTTGCCGTTTTGTAGTACTTGGGCATAATTTTGTCCGTTTTGGGTTACGAGAGCCGCCGAAGGAATATAAAGTGCATCGGTCGCGGTCGAGGTAATAATATTTGCCGTTGCGGCCATGTTGGGCAAGATTTGATCACTGCCGCTATCAAGCTTGATATTTACTCCATAGCTTGTAACGTTTGAGGAAACTGTTCCGATTCTGTCAACCGTCGCCACAACTCCGGTAAAAGTCTCATTTGTAATGGAATCAAAAGTGATTGTTGCTTTTTGTCCTATTTGAACATTCGGCACGTCGGTTTCTCCCAAAGTTACGTTAACAATCGGGGTGGCGTTATTCTTAATAACCGCGATCCTCTGCGAAGAGACGGCACCCGATGTTGAGTTTGTACTTGCTGTGATAACCATTCCTTCAACCAAATTAATGTCAGCTATTGTTCCTGTATAAGGAGCCGTAATTGTAGGAGAGGAAAGCTGCAAATTGACGGCAGCATTGCTTAAAGATATTTTGGCCTGGTTCAAAGTCGTTTGCTGATTTTCAAAACTGGCCTGAGCCGCAAGCCAGGCATCGTTTTCCTGAATATAAGTAGGATCAGTCGTATCCAAGTTCCTGGCAGCGGCATCGTTTACAAAAGCCTGATTTGCCTTAAACTCAGCCGATTGAAGGTTGTAATAATCATTCTGGGCCGAAACCAAACCACTCTGGGCCGAATAATAACTTGAAAGAGCCTGTGCATATTGCTGTTGTCCGGTTTGGTCCACAGTAATATCGGCAATCTTCTGACCTTGAAACACGCTGTCCCCGTCTTTTACATAAACTTTGGAAACAATACCTGAAGTATCTGTACTTATTGGAAGAACACTTGTTGAAATTGCCCGGCCCGAGGCACTCACCGTAGAAACAACTGTCCCTTTTTGAACTGTTGAAGTCTGATATTGGACCTTATTGGCACCAGCCGTGACCAGCCTCCAGATCCCAAAAATCATTAGGAGAACGATGATAATAGCTCCAACCATTCTCATTTTACCGGCACGGATCCAGCCAAAAAAAGATTTTATTTTCGAACCGGTTTTTTGCCAAAAGTTAGGCTTAATTTCAGATTCATTGATAATGTCTGGTCCGACAATTTCTTTTTCCTCTTTTGTCTTTTTTGCCATAAATATAGGTAAATTATTATACCTTGCAGCCGTATTCTGAGTCCAGATGCTGAAAGCAAGCTTAGAGTAATCAACCTGATATAATAAATCTTAGTGAACATTTTAATCGCCACCGAAACATACCTTCCTTATATTTCCGGAGTTGCGGTTTCAACAGACTCGATTGCCAGGTATATGGTTTCGCAGGGGCATAGTGTTACCGTGGTTGCCCCAACATATAATATTGATAAACCCGTAACTCCTATGCCCGGATTAACAATAGTAAGAATCCCCTCTATCCCCAATCCGTTTTACCGAGGTATGTCTTCCGCAATTTTTCCCTTCTGCCTTCCCTATATTGAAAAAGTCTTCAAGGGACAAAAATTTGATATCGTCCATATTCAGGAACCCACTGCAATTGGAATTTCGGCCCTAATTCTGGCCAAAAAATATAAAATTCCTGTCGTTGGAGCGCTTCATTTTACCCCGGAACAAATAAGCCGTATGGTCCCGGGGAAGCCGGAAAAAATAGTTAGCCCCCTCGTCAGAAAGTACATAAAATTTATTTACAATAAATACGACGCAGTCATGGTGCCTACCCAAACTTTTGCGGATTTTCTGGTTGGCGATGGGGTAAAAAAACATATTGAGGTGGTCTCAAATGGAGTCAACATAAACAATTTTCACCCGGCAAGTCGTAGTGAGGCAATCAGAAAAAAACTTGGTATAGGCAAAGAGGATGTTGTATTTTTCTTTCTGGGAAGACTCGAACTGGACAAAAACGTAATTACTCTTATTAAAGCCCTACCTTACGTCGGTGAAAAGATGAAGCTCCTTGTCGTCGGAACCGGAAAGATAGAAAAGGTTTTACATTCGCTGGCAAGTAGGTTAAAAGTCGAGGATAGGATTATTTGGGTTAAACATATAACTGATGCCGAAATGCCGGATTATTACCACGTAGCAGACTGTTTCACCATTATGTCTCCTTACGAAGTTCAAAGCATTGTTACTCTTCAGGCAATTGCATCAGGACTTCCGATTATTGCCGCGCGTGCAGGTGCCCTGCCGGAACTATGTAGGGACCATAAGAACGGCTTTTTGGTTGATACTTACGATTACAAAACCTTGGCTGCCAGAATGGATGAACTCTATCACAACAAAAAAATGCGCGACGACTTTGGAAAGGAAAGTAGAAAAATGAGCCTTGCTCACAATAAACCTGACGTACTTCACAAACTGGAGTTACTTTACAAAAGTCTTGCCTAGATTAAGCTTTCCCTGAGCCGACGGAAGTTGAACCGAAAATGTACTTCCCTTACCGACAACGCTTACCACTTTAATCTTTCCGTTCATTTTATCGACAATCGACTTGGCTATGGATAGACCCAGTCCATAACCGTCAACTTTTTCATTGGACCTTGACGTTTCAACCCTATAGAATCTGTCAAAAATATGCGGAAGCTCGGCTTCGCTTACACCAACCCCAAAATCCTCAACTTCGAAAATTCCACCATTTTTTGTCCTGACTACAATCCTCTTACTTTTACCTGAATATTTTATGGCGTTGTCTATTAGTATTGTTGCAAGTTCGGTTAGAGCGCTTTCATTGGTGCTAACCTCAACTTTCGGCAGGTTTGCATTTATTTTGATCCTTCTCGCAATCGCAAGAGGTCTGACCTTTTCGATTGCGGCAAGCATTACTTTACTCAAGTCAACTTTTCCGGTTTCAAGTTTAATATCAGAATTTTCATACTTATTGAGCTCAAGCAAATAATTTGAAAGACGCTGCATGTGGTTAACATCTTCCAGGTTGCTTTTCAAAAGCTTTTTGGCTTCACCGATATCTATTTTTTTGTCCCTTAGCGCAACTTCAATTTCGGTCTTAAGCGATGTCAGCGGAGTACGGAGTTCATGAGATGCATTTCCGACAAATTCCTTTTGATCTTCAACCATTTTTGATATCGGGTCCAGAGTGAGTCCCGCCAGAATGTACCCGCCGGCACCGGAGAGAATCAAAATTGAAAGATTTATAATTCCAAGAATGGAAATAATCCGGACCCTGGCTTCCTCCACAGTTTCCGAGTCGAGAGATTGAACTTCAGGAGGAACCGAAAGCCCATTTTGCGTCAAGAAGCTGCTAATTGTATCGACTCTCTCCTGTCTAACTCTTTGCAAATTGTCAATTCTCGTAAGTTCTCTATCGACACTGACATAAATTGCTATCGAAAAACTAAGACTTATCACCATGATGATGAGAAGATACCAACCGGTGAGTCTTATTCGTGCTTTCTCAAACATTTTCGATTTTACTATCAGCGTCACCGCTGAGAGCCAAGGTTTGAATCATATTCTATTTTATAACCAAACCCTCTGACCGTCTTTATAAAATCGCCACCAATTTTATCACGCAAGTAACCAACAAAAACTTCAACTGTATTAGGTAAGATATCACTCTCATAGTCCCAGACATGAGCAATGATATTCTCCTTGGAAACAACCTTGCCTGCGTTGCGCATAAGATATTCCAAAAGTGCAAATTCTTTCCTAGAAAGCTCAATCACCTTACTGCCTTTTTTCACTTCAAAACTATTTACATTAAGTTCAAGATCTTTTACCTTTAAGGTGGTTCCGATTCCTTCTTTGGGACGACGGGAAAGTGCCCTAACTCTGGCCAAAAGTTCTTCAAAAGCAAACGGTTTGACCAAATAATCATCCGCACCTGTATTTAGACCATTAACTTTATCGGCGAGCTCGCCTCTCGCGGTGAGTATTAAAATCGGAGTGTGATTCTCTTCGGCACGTAGCTTCCGGCAAATTTCCATTCCGTCCATCCTTGGAAGCATCAAGTCAAGTACAATCACGTCATAATCTTCGGATGAAGCCATGTCGAATCCGGTTTCGCCATCATAGGCAACGTCGGTTGCCCAAGACTCCTGTTCAAACCCACGTTTTATGGAGTTGGCAATTTTGTGTTCGTCTTCTACAACAAGTATTCTCATGAGTTGAAGCCAATATTATATCATTTTAGCTGAAAACCAGCTGAGGGCCAACTCCGCTACTATATGACTCTTGCAATCACGGACTGATATAGTTTACAATTTTACATTGTGGCAAACGAAAATATTATCGAGGTAAAGAATTTAGTCAGAAAATTCGGCACTTATTCAGCGGTTGATAATATCTCCTTTGATGTAAAAAAAGGAGAAATTTTTGCGTTCCTTGGACCTAACGGTGCAGGAAAAACGACATCAATTAAAATGCTGACAACACTTCTCCACCCAACTTCCGGCAATATTCTCATAAACGGATTTAATCCCGTAACCCAACAACACGATGCCAGAAAATCGTTTGGAATTGTTTTCCAGGATCCATCTCTTGATGATGAGTTGACGGCTTATGAAAATTTGGAATTCCATGGGGTAATTTACGGAGTTCCAAATCCACTGAGAAAACAAAGAATTGAGGAGCTTTTGAAATATGTCGATCTTTGGGAAAGACGCAATTCTTTAGTTAAAACTTTTTCCGGAGGGATGAAAAGAAGGCTTGAAATTGCACGGGGTCTTCTTCATCACCCCAAGATTTTCTTTTTGGATGAACCGACTCTTGGACTTGATCCCCAAACCAGAAATCATATTTGGAGTTACATAAAGGCCCTAAACAAAAAAGAAGGTATCACTGTATTTTTCACAACACACTATATGGATGAAGCCGCGCGTGTTGCCGACCGCGTTGCAATTATTGACCATGGTAACATTATCCAAACCGGTACCGTCCCAGAGCTACTTAAAAAGACCAAGAAAACCAATCTTGAGGATGCTTTCCTGGCCATGACCGGACACGAAATCAGAGATGAATCGATTGGCGCACAGGAACAATTTAGAATGCACCACCAGACTTGGACAAGACACTAAAATATGAAATCTATATATATTATCTGGCTCAGACAACTTAAGAGATATTTCCGTTCCCGCTCAAGAATTGTAGGAAGTTTGGGACAACCGATTCTTTTCCTTGTCGCACTCGGATTTGGTCTGGGACCCGTTTTTGCCAAAGCCGGACAAGGAAACTATCTTGAATTCATTGCTCCCGGAATAATTTCCATGAGCATTCTTTTCACCGCCGTATTCTCCGGAATTGAAATTATTTGGGACAGGCAATTCGGATTTTTGAAGGAACTCTTGGTTGCACCCGTAACAAGGTGGCAAATAATGATTGGTAGAACCATTGGAGGCGCAACTGTCGCGGTTTTTCAGGGAATAATTGTTTTAATTCTTTCTCTATTCTTCGGATTTAAGATAGAAACATTTACACTTGTTCCACAGATGCTTCTTTTTATGATTTTGATTGCGCTTCTTTTCACCGCGCTCGGAACAGCCATTGCATCAATTCTCGAGGATATGCAAGGATTCCAACTTATTATGAACTTTCTCATCATGCCCCTCTTCTTCCTTTCAGGAGCCCTCTTCCCTCTTTCCGGAGTCCCGGGAGTACTTAATGTCGTTGCCAGTATCGATCCCCTCTCTTATGGGGTTGACGGTTTAAGAGGTGCTATTACAAATTCATTTCATTTTGGTCTTCCAGCGGACCTACTGGTTCTTTCAATCGCCACCGCAGTCCTAATCGGCATCGGTACTTATCTCTTCAGTAAGATACAAATATAAAAATCAAGCCTTGATTTTGCTTCACCTTTCCGACAGAATTTCTAAATGACCAAATACAAGGAATACTTCGATAAAATGGTTTCAGAAAACAAAGATGCCTTTGACGCCTTTATCTCCGCTCATTTCGAATACTCTACCAACCAGGATAAATACCAAGAGCAGTTTAATTCGGAGGGTGAAAAAATCTTAAAGATCATTCACGAGTGGGAAGATAGATTATGTAAACATTCAGAAGGCGCAGGATTTGGGAAATATACTTCAAATTTAGCTGAGAAATTTCAAACCGAAGTTAAAAGCCACTTTCCTCTCATCGACCACATCGGAATTATTGTAACCAAACACGCGGCTCCGGAAAAATTCACTCTAAAGAAAATTACCTTTTAAATCACCAGAAGAATTGCCCCAATAATCGCCGCGGCCCCGACTCCTGCCCCGACAACCGTTGGCCAATCAGTCCCTGTAACCGGAATGGGAAGCGGGCTTGTCTGCACCAGGGGCTTTGCGGAAGCACTGGCTGTTGGTGTAGCAGATGCTGTAGCGTTTAGTAAAGCACTTCCGCTTGCCGTAGGCATGATTGTTGGTGTAGGAGAAGGTGTTGAACAAAGCGTCAAATCAGTTGTCCAGGAAGCTCCAATTGACGGACAGCAATATTGACTGGGACCACAGGCTTTAATTTGTCCAACCATCGCAAGAGTTGATGCACAACTAAAACTCTGTGGGGTTCCGTCGGCATTTGACGGATTGCAACTTAAAAGCAACCCCGGTTGTCCGACAACCGGACAGGCTTCAGCACTAGGACAAAGATTCGCAGCAGCTCTTTCCTGAACATTTTGTTGTTGTCTTACAAGAAGAACCCCCGCAACTACGCTAAGAATCAAAAAGACTACAATAACTATTGCAATTACCAATCCTTTTTTTCCACCCTTGCCGGATTTCTTGCTTGTAACTATTTCAAAAGGAGAGTTTGTGGCAGAATCATTTTGATTGGGCATAACTTATTATATCTCACAATTTAGCATTTTTGTCTTTAACCTCAAATCCTAATTTCTGAATTTGGTCCCGGATTTTATCCGCTTCTTTATAATTGCCATCAGACCGGAGTTTTTCCCTCTCTTCAAACAAAACCTTTACGTCTTCCGGGATTTCAACAACTTTCGCCTCTCCCAATTTCAACCCCAAAATTTCATCAAAACTCATAGCCAAATCGTACTTGTCGCCGGACGGAATATTGCTTTTGAGCATATCCCATGTAACGGCCAATGCCTCGGAAGTGTTTAAATCATCGCCCATCGCTTCCATGAAGCGGTTTCTGAACTCCTCCGTTTGTTCTTCCTTTTCCTGCGAAAGGGCGGTTCTTTCACTTTGTCCTTTAAGCGCAGAGACCTGATTCCTTAATTTATCCAAGGCATTTTGCGAAGCACTCAAAGAGTCCCATGTAAAATTCAACGGGTCACGGTAGTGGGCACCAAGGTAAAGATAACGTAGAGCGAGAGGATCGAATCCCTTTTTCTCAACATCATCTACCGTGTAAAAATTTCCCAAACTTTTACTCATCTTCCTGCCGTCAACCATAAGAAATGCCGTATGAATCCAATATTTTACAAAAGGAGACTTCCCGGTTGCCGCTTCGCTTTGTGCGATTTCATTTGGATGGTGAATGGAAAGATGGTCCTCCCCACCTGTATGGATATCAAATTGTTCTCCAAGGTATTTCATACTCATGGCAGAACATTCAATGTGCCAGCCGGGAAATCCGTCGCCCCAAGGAGATTCCCAATGCATGGTGTGGTTTTCAAATCTTCCAACCCTCTTGAACCAAAGTGCAAAGTCTTGGGGATTTCTTTTGTGCTCGCCTTTATTAATTTCCTCCCGGACTCCAATTTTCTTTTCTTCCAGTTTCTGTCCGAAAAGCTGATCATATTTTTTAAATTTTGTTATATCAAAATAGACCGCCTCAGGAGTGTCATAACCATAACCTTTGTCGACAAGTTTTTGAACCAGTTCAATTATTTCTTTTATATGATCCGTAGCTTTACAAATAACATCAGGGCGGATCACGTTAAGTTTGTCCATTGAATCATAAAAATACTTCGAAAAAAATTCCGAGACTTCCCAAACGGTTTTACCAGTTTTAACTGCACCTTTTTCCAGCTTATCCTCACCCTCGTCGGCATCCGAAACTAAATGCCCGACATCAGTCACATTTTCAACATGTTTTACTGTATAACCGCTTACGGTAAGAAGTCTCTTGAGAATATCATCGGTAACATATTTCCGGCCATGACCTATATGCGCATAATCGTAAGCCGTAATTCCGCATGAGTACATTCCGACATCCGGGGGGTTAATAGGAATAAACTTTTCTTTTTTCCGGGTTAAAGAATTAGTTAAAAAAATATCCACCACGCTCTAATTGTAATTTGATAAGGACCAAATGTAAATCAGCCTGAAGGAGGAACCGGTTTTTCGACGTGAGTTTGCTCTCTTTGGGCCTCTTCCTTCCGTGTTTCCCCAAATCTCCGGCCTTTTTTGGAAGTTGGGGTTTTAAATCCTTCCTGAGACTGCGCATATGCCGCCTGTTGTTTTTGAAACTTCACGGCTTCCATTTGGGCTTTAAGTACTTGCTTTTGCTCCATGGAAAGTTCCGCATAGTCTTCAAGCGGAATTTCAATTCCTTGGGCGATTTTTGCCTGAAGATCTTTAAACAAATCCTGCTTGTGAATATCTTTTAACTCCTGGTTGAGAGCCTCCATCCTGCGGGTCGTCTTCAAAGTATCCTGAAGTTTTTGCTGTTCCTGAAGATTCCTCTGTTGATTTTTGTTTTGACCCTGCTCCGGACCGGGCTGTGCTGGCGCTTCCGTATCGGAAACTTGCTCCTTGGCGGTTCTCAAAACCTCCAACGGTTCCTGTGCAATTTGCCTGGCAATTTTTTGGGCAAGATCGCGTGTTGTTTGACCGGTTTGTTTGGCAGTACTATTCATTTAAGGTTTTTACAGTTCCCTTCTTCCCTCAAGTGCCTGTGTCAATGTTACTTCATCAGCATACTCCAGGTCGGCTCCGGTAGGAATTCCCATTCCGAGTCTCGTAACCCTTGGGTGTGAATTCGCTGCCGTTAATTGTTTTTTAAGGTACATTGCCGTTGCTTCCCCTTCCATTGTCGGATTTGTTGCAATGATTATTTCTTTAACTTTACTTCCCTTAACCCTGTCGATAAGCGGGTCTATGTAAATTTCATCCGGCCCTATATTTTCCAAAGGATTTATAGCCCCGTGCAGAACATGGTAAACACCCTTAAACCTACCCGTTTTTTCAAATGCCAAAATATCCAGCGGTTCCTCAACAACCATAATTTGGGTTTTATCACGGGATGGATCGGAGCAAATCGGACAAGGGTCAGTTTCGCTCACGTTTTTACAAACCGAGCAAAGAACAGTGTCTTTTTTAAGGCGGGAGATACTTTCTGCAAAATCATCAAGCTGGGTTTGAGGAACATGGAGCAAATAATAAGTAAGCCTTTGCGCCGATTTCGGACCGATTCCGGGAAGTTTTTGGAAAGATTCAATTAAAGCTGCAATCGGACGCGCGATTTTCATAACATACCATTCTATCAAAAAAATGAAGTTTGTTTGCGAGATTCTACTTAAGCCCGCCAAGAAGTCCACCAAGTCCTCCGCCCATTTCCATCATTTTTTTAGCGGACTCCTTCTGAACATCTTTCATTAAATCATTAATTAGATCGGTGAGATCCTTCAAATCCTCCTCGCCCTTTTTGATATAGCGGATTTTTTGGTCCCCGGTAACGGAAACCGAATACCCGTGTTTATCCTGAGTTTTAATAATTTTCTCAAGCTCCTTTTGAAGCTCCATCGCCTTCTGGCGCATCTTCGCCAAATCTTTTAGTTGATTGAATTTGTCAAACATGTTTAATTTCCAAATATCTCCTCTGCAGCTTTAATTATATCTTTATCTTTTCCTTCAGTCAAAACAGTTTTCACTTCCGCCTCCACAATCACCTTTTTGGGAGGAGGATCGATAAGCGTACAAACAACCTTAGTTGGAGATTGGAATACTTTTGCGACCACATCCTCCAGAACTTTTCTGTGATTGGCGTCCTCAAGACGTTCCTTATGAAATTTATAATAAACACCTAAAGTCAAAACTTTTCCGTCAAAGGCCATGGGCCTTGCCGCCCTGAGAAGTGCTTCGATGGAGGCATTAATCGGCTTAACCAAAGCCAAAATATTCTTCCAGGCTTCGTCGTTTACGCTCCCGCCAGTCAGAAAATCGGCGGACTGTATATGTACTTCCTCAATTGAAGCGCTTTTACCCGGCTGACCGCTGACCGCGCCGGCGTCAGGATGTGGGTTTTGTTCCGGACGAACTGACTCTCGCCGGTCTTCCTCTGCCTCACCACACCATTTTATAACTGCAATTTCCAGCGGCATTTCTTCAATCGGAGAGGTGGAAACTTCCTCTAATGCTCCCGAAAGAAGTTCAATTAAATCAATCAAGCTTTCTTTACTTAGCTGTCCCAGCTCATCAGTACCAATTCCAACTTTTGCCAAAAGCGCCACTCTTAGTTTTCGAAGCAATGCCTCAAGAAAGTTATCGATGGATACTCCTTTAACGCTCAACTTTCCGATCTCTTCTATCAAACTTTTTGTGTCCTTTTTAATCAGAAGTCCGATAAATTTGTCCAGATCAAAAGCTTTTTTCTTAAAAAGAAATTCTTCAAGAAATTCTTTTGTGAGATCTTTTTCTTCAGCCACCAACTGCTCCAAAATTTTTATCCCGTCTCTGAACGAACCATCTGATGCTTCGGCAATAACATTAAGGGTGTCGGAATCTATCTTAATTTTTTCACCCGTTACAACTCTTTTAAGTGATCTAACGATTTCTTCGGAAGTTGCCTTTCGGAAAGGAATATAAGTAGTTCTTGAACGGATTGTTTCTATCAGTTTTTCGGGGTTAGTTGTGGCCAAAATAAAAATAACATGTTCCGGAGGCTCTTCTAAAGTTTTAAGAAGTGCATTACTGGCCTCTGTGGTCAACATATGCGCCTCATCAATTATGTAAATTTTTTTCTTTGCGGAAACGGGGCTTAGTTTAACCGCATCCCTTAAAATCCTGACGTCATCGATACCTCTATGGCTTGCGGCATCCATTTCAATTACATCCAGATTATTGCCGTTTGTAGTCGAGGTACACTCCTTACATTTATCGCAAGGTGTACCGTCTTTGCCTAAGTTTTCGCAGTTAATTATTTTTGCCAAGATTCTGGCGGCCGAAGTTTTTCCCGTTCCCTTAGGCCCAGCAAAAAGAAAAGCGTGTGGAATACTTTTCTTTGAAACTATTTTTTTGAGGGATTCGCCAACGTCGCTTAAATCGAGTTCATCCAAATTTTTCGGCCGGTATTTTAAATAAAGAGTCATTCTTCGTGATGAACGCCCATTAGGTGCAACGCCCCGTGTTCAATTAACTCGTAAATCCTTTCATTTATCAAAACATTTTCCTGTTGAGATTCTTTAACAGCCAGCGGATAGCAAACAATAATTTCTCCCAGATGAATTATCCCATCCGGCGGAAAAACAAAACTAGCTTTGGCCTCGTTTGGGACAAACGAGAGTACATTATGAAGTTTTTTGTCCTTCAAATATTTTGCCCCGACTGCCATCATTTTTTTCTCTCCAATAATCGCCACAGAAACCTCGGCGTCGGAAACGATGCCGTTTTTAGCCAAGAATTCGGCTAATTTTTTCTTGACCGCCGGTATATTAACCGGGTAGTTAGACTGTTTGCTTACGGAGACTTTAATCATTTCTAAACACTCACTCCTTACGAAAGTTTTGCCTTTACCATTTCTGCAATTTTACCCCCATCCGCATTAGGTGCTTTGGCCTTAATAAAGCCAATAACTTTCCCCATATCGGCCATAGATGTTGGATTAATTTGATGAACCGCTTCCTCGACAAGTTTGGTTAGTTCGGCTTCTCCCATTTCCGGCGGCAAATATTTGGCCAAAATTTCCAGTTCTTTCGCTTCTTTAGCGGCACGGTCGGGAGCTCCCGCTTTTTCATACATCTCAATTGCTTCTTTTCTTTTCTTCGCCTCGCGCCGAATTACAACCAGTTCTTCCTCGTTTGTTAGATCATGCTGCTTGTCAATCTTTTCATAATTAAATGCCGAAAGAAGAAGCCTTAAAGTTGAGGTACGAATTTCATCATGAGCTTTCATCGACTCCCCAATTTTTGCCTGTAATGTTTGATAAATCATATGTTTAATCTTTTCGCCGTCTCTCTTATTTTAGCAGCTAATTTAACTAATTCTTTATCGTCTGCTCTTTCGGAGTCGTTTGATGGCAGATATCCGGGGTATTTTTCAAAAAAAGCTTTCATCTTGTTTCCGCTTTCAATTTTTTTCCATTCCTTCAGCTTCCCTATCCCGTGCATCGGAAAGAGTTTCGAGTGCAAATGATCAACTCCAAATCCTTCGTAAAACATTCCGGTTCTTCCTACATCATCAAAACTTGCATCAAGGAGCTTTCCTACTTTTTTTGTCGCAATGGTTAAATCAGCCAATGTTTTATCATCATTGTCAAACGCATATGAAGGTTTATGCTCTTTAGTCATAACTACCGTAAATCCTGGAGTATTGGGAAAAATGCTTAGAATGGCGAGGTGTTTATCATCTTCCCAAATCTTGTACGCCGGTGCCTCTCCCTTAATTATTTTACAAAAAATACAATCTTCCATCATTTGCCAAGTTTTTTGATAACCTCATCGAAGCTCAAAAGTGCTGTTTTCTCCGAAGATCTTTCTTTCCACTCAATTTTGTCTCCATTCCGCTCCGATATCACCAATCTGACCGGAATTCCGATAAGGTCGGCGTCTCCAAACTTTTCCCCGGCTTGAATATTCCTGTCATCCCACAAAACACCAATCCCTTTTTCTTTTAGTTCGTTATAAATCTCTTCGGCACGTTTTGCCCCGGGGAGTTCAATCAGATGAACATCAAAAGGAGCAACCTGCGGATACCAGATTATTCCTTTGTCGTCGTGGGAAACTTCAACCAAAGCTCCCATCACTCTGGTCGGCCCGATTCCGTAACTGGCAAACCAAACCGGTTTTTTGCCACCGTCACGGTCGGTGAAGTAAACTCTCATTCTTTCGGCGTACCAAGTTCCAAGAGGGAAAATATTACCCACTTCGACGACTCCGGTTACTTTTTCAATTTTTCCTTTTTTGCACTTAGGGCAAATCTCTCCTTCCTTACCTTCAAAAATTTCTTTATTTACCGCGTAGTCGCATTTATTGCAGGCGTATATTGTATCTTCACCATTCGCATTCAAAACCTGAAATTCGTGGGTATGCTTATCGGTAAATACTCCACCAGAAGCTTCAACAACTTTGAAATTAAATCCAAGCCGCGTAAATATTTTTGAATAAGCGCCCTTTACTTTTTCGTAATAATCCATCATATCCGCCTCACTGACATGAGCCGAATAAAGATCCTTCATCATAAACTCCCTTCCTCTTAAAATCCCGCTCCTGGCCCGCGGCTCGTTTCTGAATTTTGTTGAGAAGTGGTACACGGCAACCGGCAAATCCTGGTAGCTTTTTATGTTCTTCCTAAGAAGATCCATCACAACCTCCTCGTGGGTAAATGAAAGTACGTACTCTTTTTTCCTACTGTCCGTCAGTTTATACATTATCTCATCGGCCTTATCCCAGCGGCCGGTTTCACTCCAAAGTTCTTTCGGATGAAGAAGAGGCATTAGCATTTCCTGACCTCCAACCGCGTTCATTTCTTCCCGGATTATTTGATTTATTTTAGTGACAACCCGAAATCCCAACGGAAGAAGTGTCCAGCTCCCGGACATTAGTTGGTCAACAAACCCTCCGCGCACAAGAAGTTTATGGTTAATACTCTCCGCATCTTTTGGAGCTTCTTTTCTGGTTTTCGGAAAAAGAACTGATTGCCGCATATGAAGCTATTGTATCACCACTAATACCTCATTTCCCTATCGAATTAATAAATCCGTTAATACTGCCTGCAGAGATTAGATGCCTAACATCGCCAATCGTAATTAAAAGAAGAAGAGCCAAAAGAATTAGAAAACCGATATTATTAATCGTGGCTTCAACTTTCGGAACAATTTTTCTTCCGATAATTCCTTCGATTCCGATAAAAAGGAGCCTTCCGCCATCCAATGCAGGGAAAGGAACAATATTGAGAATTGCCAGATTCACCGAAAGAATTCCGACAAAATTAACTAAAGTTAAAATTCCGCTTTTTGCCGCCTCAGTAGTTACTGCAAAAATTCCAACCGGCCCCGAAACTCCTTGCGGGACTTGGCCTTTAACTAGACTCGTGATTATTCCCCAAAGTCCAAGAACTATCGTTTGTCCCCAGAAAATCGCGTCTTTAAATCCATAGTAAATTCCATAAAACGGCCGTAGCCAAATTGGAGGATAATAAAGTTCCATTGTTGTAATTGTTACGCCAATTGGTCCTTCTCCAGGAGGCGGATTCTCCCTGGGAGTAAGCATCAGTTTAACCGCGGTTACCTGACCACCAACCATCCTTTGAACTTCAAAAATTGTACTTTTCCCTTTTAGCGCGGCAGTTTTGGCAATGAAATCATCAGCAGACGTCACACTCACCGGCCCGACTTTGGTTATAACGTCACCAACAACAATACCGGCCACTTGTGCCGGAGAACCGGCGGAAACGTCCACCACTTTTATTTTCCCCGTATCGCGTGGAATTCCTGAAAATGAATAAACAATCGCAAATGCCAATATTCCTAAAATAAAGTTCATCACAACTCCGGCTGTCACTACCATAGACCTGATTTTTTTGCTCTTATTCATGAATGCCCTACCGGAGTTGGGATCGGACGCTCCTTCTTCTTCCTGCTCCCCATGAAGCCTGACAAATCCTCCGAACGGTAGCCAATTGAGAGAATAAATAGTGTCGCCGATCTTTTTACCGACAATTCGGGGCGGAAGCCCAAAACCAAATTCCTCGACCATAACTCCAGCACGCCGTGCAACCAAAAAGTGTCCCAGTTCATGAACCAAAACCAAAATTGAAAGAACCAAAATGAAAATCAATATTGAAACTATCACAGTTAAGAGTATATCAGATTTGAAGCAATTCCTGTTCCTTCTTTTTACCCATCTCTTCTATCTTTCCGACAAATTCATCGGTTATTTCCTGAAGTTTTTTCTCGTTTGAAAATTTTTCATCTTCGGTCATTTCTTTCTCTTCAAATTTTTTCTTAATTTCATGCATTTCATCGGCTCTTACCTGACGCATCATAACCTTGCCGTTTTCAAGTTTTCCCGAAAGAAGCTTCACATATTTTTCCCTATCTTCTGTTGTCAAAGGCGCCATCGTAATCCTTATTATTTCCCCGTCAATCGAAGGGTTCATGCCGATATTCGCTTCTTCTATTCCCTTCCTGATATCACCAATTATCGATTTATCATATGGATTAATAATAATTTGTGTAGGATCCGGCGCAGTAATTGTTGCCAGCTCAACTACCTTTAATCTCTGTGTTCCGCCGTAAGCGGGACAGATTATGTTTTCGACTAGGGCCGGGGTCGCACGGCCGGTTCTAATTCCTGCAATATCGGAGGTCACAACGTCCAAAGTAGATTGCATTTTGGCTCTAATAGAAGATTCATCCATCAATGACCTAATTCTACACGAAAAACCCGTCCTATGCGAACGTTTTCTCCTGTTTTGGCTATGACTTCTTTAACCAAATCCGAAATCTTTTTGGAAGGGTCTTTTATGGATTCCTGATCCATTAATTTTTCCTCCCCCATGGAAGCTACTTGCATTGCAAGATCTTTTCCGAGAATTTCAAAAAGTTCGTTTTTGGCAACGAAATCCGTCTCGCAGAGAAGCTCAACTACCCCAACCACCCGTCCGGTGTGATGTGCATAAACGAAGATTTTTCCTTGACCCGTTTCTCTCCCCTCACGTTTTGCGGCTTTTTCAAATCCTTCTTTTTTAAGAATGCTCAGTGCTTTTTTCTCGTCTCCGCCAACTTCCTCCAGAACTTCCCTAATACGTATGATTGCAACACCGGTTTGTTCACGGAGTTTTTTAATTAAATTAATATCAATTTTTGCCATTTTAGGTCGATTCAAGCTCTGCTTATTTAGCCGACTTTTTCTTACCCTCCAGTATAGCTTCTTTAACCAAGCCAAGAACATATTCAAGTGCTTTGCTGGCATCGTCATTCATAGGAATCGGATAATCAATAACATCGGGGTCGGAGTTGCTGTCAACAATTCCGATAACCGGAACTTTCTTCTCATTGGCCTCGTGAACCGCACCAGCTTCCCTTTTGGTATCAATCACAAAAAGAACGTCCGGAATATCGGTTAGTGTTTTTATTCCGCCAAAAAATCTCTCCAATCTTGCAATTTCCCTATCGATTAGAAGTCTTTCTTTCTTTGTATATTTGTTATAAACCCCCGAAGTCATGTTGACCTTCATTTCCTCCATTTTCTTGAGAGACTTTTTCATTTGGGAAAAGTTGGAGATTATTCCTCCCAACCATCTTTCGTTGATATAAGGAACTCCGGCTTCCAGCGCAACCTCGGCAACTTTATCCTTGATCTGCTTTTTTGTTCCGAGAATCAAAACTGTTTTGCCCTCACGAATAGACTTGGTGATAAACTCCAACGCTTCCTCAAGGAGAGGTTTTGTCTTGGTTAAATCAAAAATATGAACTCCGTTTTCGGATCCAAAAAGATATTCCTCCATCTTGGGGTTCCAACGGCGGGTCTGATGTCCAAAATGGGCACCAGTTTCAAGTAGCGTATCCAGTGAAACGTTCGGCTTTGACATTATCAATGTTGTTTCCTTTTGCCGCCGCAGATCGGAAGAATCCAGGAAACATGACCTGCGTGTGTATTGGTATTTTACCAGCCTTATTTCAAATTGGCAAGGGTTCTTTTATTAATCTCAATATTCTCCTCGGCAGCTTGAATTGCAGCAAAAGCCAAATGCTCCGCACTCATTGCATCCGAGTGGGCGTTGACATTCCCCAATTTAGCCGCAATCTCAGCCAGTTCCCTGACATTCTCACAAATCTCGGCAGTTTTTTGCGGAACCTCAATCGCCGTCAAAAGACCGGCCTTTATTTTTGCTTTGTTACCCATCTTATAGGCTTTCATTACCTCTTCAAAAGCACCCGAATCGCGGTCCGCAAGCTCGATAAGTTCGGCCCCGAGTTCGCTAGCCCTTTCGGCAATCCTAATCATCTCATCCTGAACGTGAGGATATTTTTTATTGCCAATCGTCAGATTGCAAACCATCTCGGTTAGCGATGCCGCCATAGCACCGACCACAGCCGCAACAGCTCCACCGCCGGGTGTGGGTGTTTTTGAGGAAACCTCATCCAAAAATTCTTCTATTTTTTGATCTTTAACTTTCATTCGTATAACTTCTTTTCCAGGACCTGGTCAGATTTAAAAGTCTCCGCCTTAAATGTATTTTTTATTGCAGCAACAAGAGATTCAAGCGGAATCATACCATATATTTCGGAGTTTTTGATCTTAACTCCCAGTTTTTCAGCTTCGGCCTCAACTGCGCGGTAAGCCGCGTCGAAGTTTGTCTTCTCATAATCGACCAAATTCATGGAAACCTGAGCCAACCCGTCCACTTCAAACCCTAAAGCCTTAGCTCCTGGTAAGCCCCCGTTTTTCTCACGGATTATTCCTGCAATTTTTTTGGCAACTTCAACGTCAAGCGTTGAAAGATTTATATTGAAAGCAACTAAGTATTTTCTGGCACCGATTACCATCGCTCCGGCCGTGGCGTGCATTTTGTTGGGACCGAAATCCGGGTCCCTCATTTTTAATTTCAATCCTTCATATTCACCCTGCCTAACATCCGCCAAATTTCTGTACTCAGGACGCGAGGCAGCTGCCTCATAAAGAAAAACAGGAATTTTAAGCTCCTCCCCGACTTTTCTTCCAAGCTTTTTGGACAACTCCACACATTCCTCCATTGAAACCCTGGAAACCGGAACAAAAGGAACAACATCAGTCGCTCCGATTCTGGGATGTTCTCCCTTATGTCTTTCCATATTGATAAGTTTTGTAGCAACTTTTATAGATTCAAAAACTGAAGATAAAACTGCCTCCGGCTCCCCGACTATTGTAAATAGGCAACGATTGTGGTCTTTGTTGTATTCCAATTCAAAAACCTTAACCGATTTGATAGTTTTAGCCGCATCAAAAATGGCATTAATGATTTTAAGGTCTTTCCCCTCGCTAAAGTTCGGCACGCACTCAACAATTTTCTGCATGGTCAAATTATATCTTAATCGGGCTTATCTTTGAAGCTTCTTTTCAAAAATATCTTCCAAAACCTTCGCTACAGACTCTGAAACAACTTCAGGAGCTGGTTCTCCATTTATCACAAACCACTGCAATCCTCCCCAACCACTCGCAGACATTTCCCTGTATCCAGCAACAAGCCTATCCATATACTCAGGAGTTTCTCTGTCAAACGGATCACCGTTCGTGTCTTTGCCGCGGCGCTTCATTGAAGTCTCCCTAGAAATATCCAAAAGTAGAATCGCGTCGGGTTTAAGCTCTCCCATTACAATGTCAGCAATCCTCAGGATTCGTTTTTGGTCTCCTCCTTCCGCATATCCCTGATAAGCCCCGGTCGATGTATAGCATCTATCACCCAAGACGTGAACACCACTTTTAATTTTCGGGGCAACTAAACCGTCTACCCAAAACTTCCTAGCAGTAAAAAACATAACCATCTGCCCCTCGGCACCAATCAATCCTTCACCTTTTAGGGCAAATATAAGTTCTCGAATTTCTTCACTTGAACCGACACCCCCTGGTTCACGAGTCGACACTACCTGCAACCCATTTCTAACAAGAAGTTGTCTTGCTATTTCAATTTGAGTTCCTTTTCCACAACCACCAACCCCCTCAAAAACCACAAATTTTCCTCTTTCTCCTTCTTGAGTCATATTTTTTAGTTAAGTCTCATCCCGATTTCTCTCAAAATATTTTCAACGTTAGCTGCATTGTAAAAATTTCTTGTTTCCGTTCTAACAGTTACAAATTTCATTCCGGGATTTTCATCAATATAAGTTAATACCTCACCGCGGACAGCCTTTTCTTTCGGAGAATTCCCCCCTTCATCAACTAAAATTCCCAGGTCAGCTTTCTTAACCGCGCCAATTTCAACCATCGGATCAAAAACACCACGATAAAGTTCCAGGTCTCTTTGGCTTATTAGCCCAAGTTTCCGCTCCGCTTGCATCTCCAATAAATCCATCTCAAATGACATACCCAAGATCACACTCTTTCCGGAATATTTTTTAATACTTTCAACCTTGTCAACCAAAAGCTGTATATGGAATCTTAAACTACTTTCCGCCGGATCTCTCAAATAGTCTCCCCGATATGGATTTCTAATCGAATTATTATTTATTAAGTGGGCACCAAGTTTTCCTGAAAGAATCACGGGTAAAAAAGACTTTTCAAATTCTGAAACACCGAAAAAACCGATAATTTTCGGTTCTTTTGCAAATCTTTCCTTTAATTCTGCCAACATAATTACATTGATAAAGTCCGCCCAGGGACAGGATCAGGAGGTCCTTGTCTTTCACTCAAAGGCTTATGTTCAAAATTCGCACATTGAAAAAGATCTCCGTCAACTCTTTCGAAATATACATCTTTACCGTGTACCGGACAATCTGCCCTCACATAATCATCTTGAATTCCCTTAATAATCTTTTGAAAAATTTCCAAACCGCGTCGGGCAGTTCTTTCCACCACGACTTATACCCCCAACTCCTTTCTTTTTTTATCTGTCCATTTTTCCGATTCCCGCCGGGCAAGCGAGTAATCATTCATATCAACCTTCATACCGGCAAACAAGTCCGGATGAACGGCACTGGCTTGAGTCGCCATCTCCTGAACTATATGCCTGTAATGCGAACGGCCTTGGGGACCGGTCCGAAGTTCGCCCATGTAGTACATTTCTCTAGCGGTTAAGTTAACATACCAATGCTGGATATAAGCAAACGCAACAGTATACTGTGCAACTTCGGGAAATTCTTTGTGGATTAATTCATAAACTGGAGAGACAAGCTTAAGAGCGATTTCAATTTCATTAACAAAGGGCGAGGCCAAAACCTCTTTTTCGACATCATAACCCCATTTCGTCGTAAAAGGCTGACGCTCCTGGGTAAGCAGGCGGTGTCTGTGAAGATCTCTATAGTCGCCGCCTCTTGCCCAAAGTGCAAAAGTGTATCTCGAATTCTCAAAAGCCCTGGGAACTCTTTTAAATCTTACGTCCTCTCTTTTTGGGTTGTTATTGCCGGGGCTTCTTTGTTCAAATATCCTTTCAAAGATTTTTCTTCTCTCGTCCTTCGACATTCCGACAACTCTCGCCCGAACCTCAGAGTAGTTAGGAGACGACCCCCCACCAAATATAAAAGCCGTTAGAACATCTACTTCCCCTGTCTTTGTGTAGTCAATAAGTTTTGACCAACCACCCCTTTCCATTTCTACCACACCCTTGAATTTCTCATCGGAAATTTCGTCACGGAGTCTCCTAATGTCTTTCTTATACTCCTGGAGTTCCTTCCCCATTGGAGTATCAACCCTTCGAATAAATGAGGGTGTTACGCGCTGCAGTTCAGAAGCGATTTTAGAACCCCAATAACGCAACTCTCCCAATGGATGTCTGGCAATCCGGTTAATCAAATATTCGTATGATCTGCCGTTGCCGTACAAACCAATATTTGTCAGCGTAGAAAAAGTCAATAAATCTCTCAAATCATCAAAAACTTTGGCCCGGCGTGATTTTTCAAATGATGCATCACTTTCGTCATCTCCTTTTGGAAAAACGTCTTTTATATAGTTAAAGTAAGGCTCTACCAATCTAGCGTAAGTTCCAAAAAGAATATCCGTCATAGCTCGATAGGAACGCTCGTATACTGTGCCCTTTATTTCTCCCGGAACAACATATTTATAATTACCATCAGGAAGCTTGTCTGCAAATGAAACATACCTTGACGATTTTTCGATTGGTGAAATTCCAATTCTTTGATCCTCAATCTCTTTGGTTGCTACATTCGAGAGCCCTTCTATACAAAGGTGGATTCCTCCAAGTTCCGATATGGAATCGTCTCCAAAATCCACAAGCCATTTATTAAAAAAGTTTCTGCCTCTTTGAATATTAACAATATAATCAATGCCTCCATTGGTGTTCAAAAAATTAATCAGCTCAACAAATTTTTGCCGCGACAGTAGCGTTTCCTGCTGTTCCTTGTGGGACAAACTCGACCAATTTTTTTGACTTTCAGGATGAACAATCGGTTCTACATACTCTTTAAGAAATGTTCTGCGCATGCTTTCGGTTGCACGGCTATATTTCGCCGACAAAGCCCCGATTACTTCCTCAGGAAGATGTTGAACAACAAAAACAGATTGATCAATATTGCTGAAAAACGGATTTAAGTACCGGACTTCCTCCGGAGTAAATTTTTCGGAAGTATATGGGGGAGCAAATTGTTCAAGATTCTCACCTTCGACTTCTTCCCGTCTAAAACTATGTGCGGCAAATTCCGGCATGATTTATTTCTTAAGAGTATTTACCAACAAATAAAAATCGTGTCAATACGCAAAGATTTACCCTCATAACTCAACAGTTAGTATTTACCTTTTGTCTCCGCTTCCGTGAAGGGTTCCGCGTTTTTGGCGAGATGCAAGTTTTTCTAAATTCGCCTTAAAAACATCGGAGAATTTTATTCCCAGTTCGGTTGAAAGTTGGGCGGTATACCACATCATGTCGCCAATTTCCGCTTTAATTTCATCACGCCTCACGTTATTAATCTTTCCTTTGTCATCACGGATAAGTTTTTTAATTTTATTGGCAACTTCCCCCGCCTCTCCCATTAATCCAATGGTTGGATAAGAAAAATTTTTACCGATTTTCGGATAAACGGCGGTTTTCTTACACTGTTTTTGATAATCATCAAAATCTGAAAAGGTCATTGAAAAAGATTTTATCATATATTAATGTGACGACAATGCTAGTTATCGGTATAACAGGAACTTTAGGTGCGGGAAAAGGAACCATTGTTGATTATTTGGTCTGGCAAAAAGGATTTAAGCACTTCTCGGTTGGAGATTTCATTAAAGAAAGCGTTATAAAAAAGGGGTTGGATCCAAATCGCGATAATCTCCGTGTTGTTGGCAACGAAATTAGAAAAAAATTTGGCCCTGATTATTTTACTCGAATACTTTTTGAGCGCGCAAAAAAAACTGGGTCGGATTCAATAATAGAAAGCATTAGAAATCCCAAGGAAGTAGAGTTTATTAAGAAAAATGGTGGATATTTATTCGCCGTAGATGCAAATCAGAAAACGAGATATGAAAGAATCAAGGATAGAGGTACCACCAAAGACATGGTAACTTTTGATCAATTTAAAATTCAGGAAGAAAAAGAAGGACAATCGAAGGATCCTAACGCTCAAAATTTACCGAAATGCATATCAATGGCAGATTATAAATTTGACAATAATGGTAGTATAAAAAAACTTTATGAAGAAGTCGAAAAAGTCATCAACAAAATCAAAAGTTAAAATGATTCGAAAATATGCACGTCCCACTTGGGATGATTATTTTATGGAAGTTGCCGATGCCGTTTCCAAAAGAGCAACATGCGACAGGGCAAGAAGCGGCTGTGTAATTGCTAAAGATAAACAAATACTGGCGACGGGTTATGTCGGTTCACCAATGGGGTTTCCCCACTGTGACGATGTCGGCCACGATCTCAGGAAAGCCTTCAATGAAGACGGAACAATTTCACAACACTGTGTTAGAACCGTCCACGCGGAACAAAATGCGATTTGCCAGGCAGCAAAACGCGGGGTTTCTATCGATGGTGCAACCGTTTACTGCCGAATGACACCCTGCCGGGTTTGTACAATGCTGCTAATAAATTGTGGTATTAAAAGAGTTTATGCGGAAAGAAAATATCATACCGGGCGTGAATCCGAAAAGATCTTCAAAAAGGCTGGAATAAAAATCGTATATAAATATAACGAGATTCAGAAATACGCGAATCAAAAGGCTTAATTAGTACCTGGTGCCGCTTCTTCTTTCTTGGGGCTTCTCCAACTCGCCCATTTGCAATCGGGGTAGCGTGAACAGCCAAAAAACTTTCTGCCCTTTCCCGTCTTTTTGACAATCACATCCCCGATTTTACATTCGGGACATTTAACTCCGACTTTTTCCAAATATTTTTCCGTGTATTTGCAATCGGGAAAACGGGAACAGGAAATAAACTTACCGAATCTTCCGGTCCGGACAACCAACTCTCCGATTCCACATTCCGGGCATTTTTTACCGAGCTTCTCAACTTCAATCTTTACCCTTTTTGCATTTTTCTCAACCTCCGATAGCCTCTTTTCAAAAGGTCCGTAAAATTCCTTAATCGGCGTCTCCCATTTAAGAATCCCATTGGCAATATCGTCAAGTTCCCCTTCCATCTGTGCAGTAAATTGATATTCAAAAATTCCGGGGAAATTATCAATCAAAAAATCATTAACTGCAACTCCGATTGCCGTCGGGACAAATTGCTTGCTGTCATTTTTCTCTACATAATTCCTAATTTGAATAGTAGAAATAGTCGGGGCATAAGTCGATGGCCGACCTATACCCAACTTTTCCAAAGTTTTAATTAGCGAAGCCTCGTTATATCTTGCCGGCGGCTGGGTAAACTTTTGTTCCCCCCAAGTTTTTATTAAATCGAGACTCTCATCCTTCGAAACTTCGGGCAAAACTATAGCCGCTTCCGAATCCAACTTGCTCGGAATTACTTTTCTCCAACCGTCGAAATTCATGATTTGCCCGGAAGCTCTCAAAAGATAAACTCCCGCCGAAACATCGATTGTGGTTTCATCATAGATAGAAGGTGTCATCTGGCAGGCGACAAACCTCCGCCAAATCAAATCATAAAGTTTCGAAAAGTCTTGCTCTTCCAAGTTTATTTGATGATTGGAAACATCCGTCGGACGGATTGCTTCATGAGCTTCCTGCGCAACTTTTGAGGTAGTCTTGTAAAAACGCGGTTTTTCGGGCAAATATTTGTCCCCATACTCTTTCTTAATAAAATCGCGGGCCTTGCCAACTGCCGCCGCATTCAAATTAAGTGAATCGGTTCTATGATATGTAATCAAACCTTCCTCATATAATTTTTGGGCGATCGACATTGTCTTTTTGGATGACCATCCAAAAATTCTGGCTCCGGCCTGTGTCATTGTCGAAGTTGTAAAAGGAGCATAAGGACTTTTTACGATCTGCCGTTTTCTGACATCGACAACTTTATACTTTTCTTTCCCGAGTTCCCCTAAAATTTTATCCGACTCGGCCTTGGTCTTAACTTTGGCATTTTTATCGCCAATATTTACAAGCTGGACTGTAAATTCACTTTTGCCCTTAACTGTTGAGAAAATTTCCCAATATTCTTCTGACCTAAATTTTTCGATTTCCCTTTCCTTTTCAACAATCAACCGCACAGCAACCGATTGAACCCTTCCGGCTGAAAGTCCGACTCTTACCTTTTTCCAAAGCAGAGGGGAAAGTTTGTACCCCACAAGCCGGTCCAAAACACGCCTTGCCGTCTGGGCATCAACTAAATTTGTATCAATATCCCGAGGATTATTAAGTGCTTCTTCAACCGCTTCCTTCGTAATTTCATGAAAAGTAATTCTTTCAATCTTATGCTTTCCGTCGATAATTTCTTTTACATGAGAGGCAATTGCTTCACCTTCGCGGTCAGGATCGGAGGCAATATAAGTAACTTTCGCTTTTTTACTTTTGGCGATAAGGTCGTTTATTGTCTGCTCTCTTTTCGGAACATCTACATACTGTGGAGCGAAATTATGCTCTATATCAACACCCAAGGTGCTTTTGGGCAAGTCCTTAATATGCCCCATTGTTGCCTCAACGTCGTAATCTGGCCCGAGAAAACGGCCCAGTGTTTTGGCTTTTGTTGGTGACTCGACGATAATTAAATCCATATTAGATTTTCTTATAAATTCCACGCCCAATATCTTTTACCATCCTTCCACTCCCATGATTGTCAGTCTAGCAGAAATATCTGTGGTTTTGGCACCTGATATTCTAACAAGCATATCAATATATAAGTTCGGTCTGTTCTAGTTTAAACAATTAACTCCTCCTGATAAAGAACAAATTATTGACTGCTTTGCGAAGAGAAGTACTCATTGGCAATTGTTCTGGCAACGGGTCCAGCAACCGATGAACCCTCTCCGCCGCGCTCAAATAAAACCGTAACAACTATCTGAGGATTATCGGCAGGAGCAAAAAAAGTAAACCATGCATGTGGAATTCCGTCGGTTTCAACCTCAGCAGTCCCAGTTTTACAAGCTACCTGCATTCCGTTGTGAGTCGCGGCAAAATCAAAAAAAGTAAAGGCTGTTCCTCCTGTCGAACAAGCATCTTCCATCCCCTGTTTTATTAAGTCCAAATTATTTTTAGAAACGGCAACCGTGTGACAAACCGCGGAGCTCGCGGCATCAAACGTCGGTTGGCAAATTTTGCCTCCTTCCGCAATTCCGGAAATATAAGTATTAAGTTCAACCGGAGTTATAGAAACATCCCCCTGACCTATTGCCATATGGTATGTGTCGCCCAAAAACCACGACTCATCTTTGGTTGCCTGCTTCCATTCGGGAGTCGGGATTAGTCCTTCCGTTTCTCCCGGAATATCGATGCCGGTTGGAGCGTTCAAACCGAATTTGTCGGCCCATTTTGCAATCGCATCCGGCCCGACCATTTGCCCAACCTTATAGAAAAAGGTATCGGTCGAGCGGGCAATAGCACGGACCAAACCGATATTACCTTCGGTTCTTCCATACTCGGTAAAATACCAGTTTTTATAGGAAAAACCATTTACATTAATAACGCCCGGATCGTTGAAAATAAAATTCTTATCAATTGCTCCTTCTTCCAACGCCGCTATTGCCACGATGGGTTTAAAAACGGAGCCCGGATGAAAAGTTCCGCTAACGACTCTATCCAGAAGAGGAAGATTAGAATCGGTTAGGGACGGCACCAAATTGGTAGGGTCAAAGCTCGGTGAAGAATAAAAAGCCAAAATTTGCCCTTGAGGGTTTGTAACAATCACTCCGCCCTTTTTACCACCCATATTGGAAGCAACCAACGACTGCAAATTATAATCAATCGTAGTCTTAAGATCCTGTCCCGGAATTGGATCCCGTCTTCCCAACACTCTAACTTCGTGTCCGCTCGTATTAACCTCAATAAGCTCCTCACCCGGAATCCCCCTTAACTGACAATCGTAATGTTCTTCCAGGCCTGTCGTTCCGACAAGATCTCCCAAGTTAAAAGGACCTTTGTCCGGACAATTCGGATCAATTTTCCCTATCTCACCACTCCCAACAACCGACAAGTATCCAACCGCATGAGCTGCAACATCTCCCAAGGGATAAACTCTTTTATAATCTGTTACCATTTCCTCCAGTGTTGCATCCGTCAAGTCATCTGAGATGGTAAAACCGCTTTGTTCACTAAATATTATCCTTTTCTGAATTCCGACGTTTCCCGCCAAGACTTCTCCGCCGCTTGCCAAAATCTGGCCTCTGGGAGCGGGAATCGGTACATGTCTAATCCTGTTCTCTTGAGAAAGTGTCCGGTAATAGTCACCTTTTATTATTTGAATTTCGAAAAGTTTCGTAAGGAGAATTAAAAATAGAAGAATTAAGATTCCTCTTAAAAACCAGGAAAGCCAGGATTGATTATTGCTCGAGGCCAAAGAATTCATCAAGCTATTATAACCCCTTTGTTACCCTCATCCTTTTAAGAAGTCCGTTATCCTCCAAACAAGCACCACAGCCGCGGACAACACAGGTTAACGGATCATCGGCAATCCAAACAGGCATTTTTGTCGCCTCCGAAATCACCTTATCAATCCCCGGGATTAAAGACCCGCCTCCGGCTAAAGTAATTCCGCGCTCCATTATGTCACTTGTCAGCTCCGGCGGAGTTTCTTCCAATGTATCAACAATGTTACCGATAATTTCCTGGATGATGGGACTTAGTGCCTCCTGAATCTCGCCGCTTGTAAGCTTAATAGACTTCGGAAGTCCCACTTCAAGATCCCTACCTCTGACGACCGCGAATCTATCTTTCTTCTCGGTTCCTTCCTTCGTTCTACCCGCCGATCCGATTGCAAACTTTACCGCCTCAGCAGTTGGCTGGCCCAAAAGCAAAGAGTACTTAAGTCTGACATAACTAATTATCGCCTCATCCATTTCATCGCCGGCAACTCTGACACTTCTTCCAAGAACCATTCCACCCAGTGAGATTACGGCAATCTCGCTTGTTCCGCCGCCAATATCAACAATAAAAGTTCCTTCAGGCCCTTCAATAGGAAGCTTTGCACCAATCGCCGCCGCCATCGGCTCTTCAATCAAATTTGCCTCTCTCGCACCGGCATCCAAACACGCATCAGCAACAGCTCTTCTTTCGACTTCGGTAACCCCCGACGGAATTCCGATTACAACTTTAGGACGGGGAATTTTTGGCATGGCGCTACCTGACTCATGAACTTTTTTAATGTAATAAGTAAGCATTGCCGCAGTTGCGTCAAAATCCGCAATAACCCCGTCCCGGAGCGGGCGTATTACTTCAATAGAGGCCGGAGCACGCCCCAGCATTTTTTTTGCAGAGGCGCCAATTGCCAAAATTTCTTTTGATTTTTTATGTCTTGCGACCGCCGAGGGTTCACGAATTACTATTCCTTTGCCTTTTACGTAAACCAAAGTATTAGCGGTTCCCAAATCAATTCCAATATCATGCGAGAAAAGTCCTAATAGTTGATCGATGGGGTTATAAAATTTCATCCGCAACGCAGTATACCTATTTAACGGAAAGTTGCAAAGGGTTTTTGGCAGAAAACTTTATGTTACAATCGTATAAGTGAAGGCGTATCAAAAAATAATCTTTTGGCTTTTTGCAATCCTTCTTTTTTTCGTTCCCTTAATTCTTTGGCCTTTTACTTCCGAAGTTTTCGAATTCAATAAAATGGTTCTGGTTTATATTTTGACAACTTTAATTACAGGGACGTGGTTGGCCGAAATGATAATTGAAAAGAAATTTGTATTCCGTCGCACAATATTGGATATACCGATACTTGCTTTCATAGGATCGCAAATAATTTCAACAATTCTTTCAATCGATCCTTTGACATCTTTCCTTGGATACTATTCAAGATTTAACGGCGGACTTGCCTCCGTCTTTTGCTATGCCCTTCTCTACTGGGCTTTCGTAAGTGTCATCGATATAAAACAAACGATGAAATTAATCTACATCACATTAGGTTCCGCCACATTGGTTGCAATTTATGGAGTATTGGAACATTTCGGAATCGATAAAAATCTTTGGGTTCAGGATGTCCAATCGAGAGTTTTTTCAACCCTCGGGCAACCGAATTGGCTCGCTGCATGGTTAATTGCCCTTACCCCCGCCACCTGGTACTTAATTTTGACAACCAATTTTAATTTCAGGGATTATAAATTCTGGCTTTATTTTTCGCTCTCGATTCTTTTATTCTGGACGACAATATTCACAAAATCCCGATCGGGTTATCTTGGTTTTGCAACCGCCTTTATAATCTTTTGGGCTCTGGCAGTCTGGAAAAAGAAAAAGGATGAAATCGGGAAACTTATTATTCCTTTTATAATTATCGGCGTTAGCGTCTTTGCTGTTTGTTTGATTAGCGGAACCGAATTAACCCCAAGCATCGGGCAACTCATTAGCCATAAGCCCGCCACCGCTCTGACAGACACAAGTACAACCGCACTTGAAACCGGGGGCACGGAATCCGGCACTATAAGAAAAATAGTCTGGAAAGGTGCAATTCAAGTCTGGCTGCACTATCCCATTTTCGGAACTGGTATCGAAACTTTTGCCTTTTCTTATTTTAAGTACAGACCTCCCGAACATAACTTAACCAGCGAGTGGCAATTTATCTACAATAAAGCCCACAACGAATATCTCAATTTTATGGCCAATTCCGGCACCGTCGGAATTCTGACTTATCTTTCTGTAATCGGGTTTTCAATTTATGTTTTTGTCAAAAATCGTAAAAATTTACTTATCGTCAGTTTATTTGCGGGTTACCTAAGCTTGCTTGTCACAAATTTCTTCGGTTTCTCTGTCGTACCTACTCAACTCGAACTCTTTTTATTCCCTGCTATGGCATTTGTAATCGCCAAAGAATTACCTACCTCCGGAAACAAATCCGATAATCTCAACGGAATTCAAAAATTTTTCCTATTGGTTATTGTCTTTTGCGGATTATCGGTTTTATTTGCTATCGGTAAATACTGGTACGCCGATACCCTTTATGCTTCAGGGAAAGCATACAATTCCGTTGGCAAGCCCGATGTTGCAACAAATTATCTAACCCGCGCCATAAGTCTGGAACCCGGGCAGCCTTGGTACTACAGCGAACTTGCCAACTCTTACGCAAGCCTGGCTGTAGGACTCAATCAGGCCAAAGATACTGCTGACGCTCAAAAATATAGCGATCTTGCCGTTACCACATCCGATAAAGTCGCCGCTCTTGCACCCGCGAACTTCATTTTCAAAATGTCCAGGTTCGGAGTTTTTGTAATGCTCTCAACCGTAAATCCCAATTATCTCCTTCAAGCCCAGGCGGCACTCCTTGATGCAATAAACTCCGCACCAACTTACGCCAGCCTTTATTACAACCTGGGGCTAACTTACGCCCGCACTAATCAAACCGACTTGGCAATTCAAGCCCTTCAAAAAGCGATCGAGCTGAAAGCCGATTACGCAGATGCCAGGCTCGCTTATGCCATCCTTCTTATCGGCCAAAAACAAAACGCGGAAGCTAAGGTCCAACTTAACTATATCCTGACTAAGATTGACCCGAATAACTCCCTCGCCAAACAAACCCTCGCAAGCATCAAGTAAAACACTTTCGCCCCTAAGATAGGCGTAAAATGATATAATTAGGCCGTATGATCCGAAAGATTCTACAATCAAACGATCCTCTTTTGCGGAAAAAATCCAAACCGGTGGCAAAAGTGGATAAAAAAGTTGCCAGTATTGTCAAAGATTTAAAAGATACCTTAAGCACGCAGAAAGAACCCGAGGGGGTTGGGCTGGCTGCCCCGCAGCTTGGAAAACTTTTGAGGATTTTTGTGGCAAACTATAAGGGTTTTGAAAGAGTTGTGATTAATCCTGAAATAATCAATATTGAGAAGCCTTTACCCGAAACAAGCGGAAAACCGGCTAAAAAAGAAATCCTTGAAGGCTGCCTGTCCCTTCCCTATTACTACGGACCATTAAAAAGGGCAAGCAAAATAACCGTCAAATACTTAAACGAAAAAGGCGAAGAAGTTGTCGAAACTTTCGAAGGTTTTAACGCCCAAATAATTATGCATGAGATCGATCACCTTGAAGGAATCCTTTTTATCGACCATCTGATTAAGGAAAAGAAGCCACTATATAAAGTCGAGGGTAATGAATGGGAGGAGGTTGAACTGATTTGAAAATAGTTTTTTTTGGAACACCCGAATATGTAATGCCAATTCTTACGGCACTTCACAAGAAGTTTGTGACGGGACCGGGAAAGTCCCCAATTGTTGCTGTTGTTACACAATCACCAAAACCTATCGGTAGAAAACAAATTCTTTCTTATTCTCCGATTGATAAATGGGCCCATGAACATGGAATTCCTATGCACTACACAGCTTCCGAGTTGGCTATTGATAAGATTAATGCTGACATTGGAGTGCTGGCTTCGTACGGAGAAATCATTGGCAAAGATATAATTAATCTTTTTCCTCACGGAATTTTAGTGATTCATCCCTCGCTTTTGCCGAAATATAGAGGTGCCTCGCCGGTCCCGGCCGCAATCGCAGCCGGCGATACACTTACGGGCGTCACCATTTTCAGAATGGACGAAAAAGTTGATCACGGTCCGGTTATCTCCCAGTTTAAAGAAGAAATCTTACCCCAGGACACAGGTGAAACTTTACGCGCCAGACTTTTTGAAAGGTCGGCAGAGGTTCTTATTGAACTTTTAGAACCCTACCTCCAGGGCAAAATCACTCCAAAGATCCAAGATGAAACTCAGGCCTCCTACACAAAAATTGTAACCAGAGAGGATGGAAAAATTGACTTGAACGAAAAGTCAGCCGAAGAAGCCGATAGATTTATCCGTGCAATGCTACCCTGGCCGGGAGCTTGGACCCTGGTTCATATTTCCCCAACCGATACCAAAAACCGAAGACTAAAGATTCTAAAAGCACATGTTGAGGAAGGAAAGCTAGTCCTGGATGAAGTACAACTTGAAGGGAAACTCCCGACAACCTGGAAACAGTTTAAAGAAGGCTACAAGGATGCAACTTTCGAAACCATCGGTTGAAACTTCTTAATTTTCCCCGTCTTTCTAAACTTCGAAATACAATCTGCACAAAGTCTCATTTGAGCTTTCTTGCCATTGATCATTACGGCAATTTTCTGGAGATTCGGCTTAAACATTCTGAACGTTTTGGGGGCTCTTTTCCTCCATCTTTTTCCAGCAACACCCCTGCCGTGGGTACTTTGCCGGCCGTAAACTATTGTCTTTCCGCAGTTATCACACATGTATGCCATATTATTTTTAGCTGTCGTAGATTATACTATTAATCACGCTCAACCGCAATGGAGATTTTATTTCTTATCATCATTGTAATCGGCATCGCCATGGCAATAATTACTCACGAAGTTGCCCATGGTTACGTGGCAGACAGACTCGGAGATCCGACGGCAAGGCTCTCAGGCAGACTTACCCTCAATCCAATCCCCCACATCGACCTAGTTGGAACAATTATCGTGCCCCTAATTTTCTATTTTTCCCCACTACATATAATATTCGGCTGGGCCAAGCCTGTGCCGATTGATCCTTACAACCTGAAAAACCCCAAAAAAGATTTACTCCTGATTTCGTTGGCCGGCCCTGCAACCAATATCGCCTTTGCCGTTATATTGGCCGTATTTTTGAGAATCCTTATTATAATATTACCCGGAGAAGCCTCCTATGAAATTCTTTCCGGACTATTCGGAAGCTTAATCGGGACAAATGTCCTTTTGGCTGTTTTTAATCTAATCCCCATTCACCCATTGGACGGAGGCAAAATTTTGGTCGGTATTTTGCCAAATAGGCAGTCCCGTGAAGTCGATGCATTCTTAAACAGATTCGGCTTGATCCTACTCCTCTTTTTAATCCTACCGATATTTGGCGGCAATTCCCTTATTTCACCCATTGTTGGTCCAATAATGAACTTCGTCCTCCGCATTCTTATTCCCGGTTTTTCCACAATCTAGTTGTTTTTCACAGTTGACTTTCATGGTATTATTAAATTGACCCTGTAGAGAAGAGTAACGGTTTTAATTTCCTGATCAAGTAAATTTAACTTGGGAGGGCGGAGTCCGACCGAAGTCTTTGTACTGAGGAAGGCAGCTCACCCACCTGGATTCTCCAGGAATGCCACCGGACTTTTCAAAACGGGGTCATTTTTTGGCAAAATGGTGCTGAGGTCAGGATTCGAACCTGAGTAGCCCTTTCGGACGCGAGATTTACAGTCTCGTGCGTTTGACCGCTCCGCCACCTCAGCGCAATGATTATTATACTTCTTTGAGCCGACGAGAGGATTCGAACCTCTGACTTGCTGTTTACAAAACAGCTACTCTACCGCTGAGTTACGCCGGCTTATGGCTGTATTATAGCTTATTTCGAGCGTATAATTCCATCGTATGAAGACTTCCGACTTCAACTACGAATTGCCAAGAAATCTCATTGCCAATTCCCCCGCCAAACCCCGCGATTACTCAAGACTAATGGTAATTGACCGGAAAACCGGCCAAATTTCCCATCACAGGTTTTATGAAATCGAAAAATTCTTAAGGCCAAACGACGTTTTGGTTCTAAATAAAACCAAAGTATTCCCCGCCAGACTATTTGCAAAAAAGATAACCGGCGGTAAAGTTGAGCTGCTTTTTATTGATGAGGTTAAACCCGAAGTTTGGAGGGCAATGACTCACCCGGGGCTTAAAAAAGGATCCCAAATTACATTCAAAAAGTATATTTTCGATGTCGCAGGCCAGGAAGGTATGACCGCAATTATCAACACAAAAATGGATAAGGATGCGGTTTTGAAACTGCTAAAGGTTTTTGGTAATACCCCGCTTCCCCCATATATCCATACAAAAGAGACGGAAGGAAAATTAAGAAAGGAGTACCAAACGGTTTATGCAAAGCTGACAGGCTCGGTTGCCGCACCCACAGCCGGATTCCACTTTACCGAAAGGTTACTTACAAGATTAAAGAAAAAGGGAGTCCAGATTGAATACGTCACACTCCATGTCGGCATTGGAACCTTTGCACCGGTCAAAACCAAAACTCTTGAGGAACACAAAATGCATGAAGAGGAGTTTTTTGTGGATAAACCAACCTTCGGCAGGTTAATCCGTGCGAAAAAGGAGGGAAAAAGGATTGTTGCCGTGGGAACAACTTCAACCAGAGTTTTGGAAACCATAACTCCCAAGAAACTATCCGGCTCGACCAACATTTTTATTTATCCACCTTACAAATTCAAGTTCGTCGATGCCTTAATCACCAATTTTCACCTCCCCGCCTCAACTCTATTGGCTTTGGTTTCAGCATTCGTAAGTTACCCAAATACGAAAGAAAAATTCAATGACTTTAGTTCATCTCTAATGGGAAGAGCTTACCAAGAAGCTATCAAAGAAAAGTACCGGTTTTACTCCTTTGGAGATTCATCGCTTATTATCTGAGCCTGAGGTGAGGATTGAACTCACGACCCCGTACTTACCAAGTACGTGCTCTACCACTGAGCTACCCAGGCATTCGATGACAATTATATCAGAATAACAAGCTTGCCACTACGCTTCGCTTCATGCTACAATACCGTTCGTATGGCAAAAAAAGGAGCCCGTGAACTCGTCGCTTTAAATTGTTCCATTTGTAAAAACCAAAACTACATTACAACCAGGAACAAGGTTAACATGGACACCAAAGGCAAGGGCAAGCTGGGACTCATGAAATACTGCAAGTTCTGCAAGAAAGTTCAACTTCACAAAGAGTCCTCAAAGCTAAAATAAGAAGTAACTTATTAATCCAACGGGTGCTCAACAGAACTTTTGAAACCCGGGGCGGGGTTTTCGGGAACAATTTGAGAAGCCGCTTTTCTAATAGCAGCCATATTCATATTCACCTTTTCACCCATATTTCTATCGAAGTAATGATCCAAGCGGTCATTAAGGATATCAATTAGGGTATTATCCTTCATGTCCTGTGACTGTATTCCTATTTTTTCGCAAATAGAAGCTTTTATCTCCCCGAAGATGGTGATTGAGTTTGCCTTTTCAGCACCACTTTTAGTAGCAGACTGGTACAGGCTCATCACTCTTCCAAGAACTACGGCATCAAGATAAGACCTAACTTCGGGCATTTGCTGTATAGCAACAAAGGCCCCTCCCTCACCGCCGGCAGCCAGCTGTGGTAGTACGTGTGCATGGGCCAAACCCAGGTCAAAGACAGCACTAGCCTCAGAAATATTAAGTTCTGTGCCGGATTGAATCTTCTGGCCGATAGCTTTATAATCGAATGGCAATTTAAGCTCAGGTGACATAATTGTATAGGGAATTTTACACTATAGGAGAAGAAAGTCAATATTTTTATGTTTCGCGATACAGAAGGGCGTACCGGCCCATACATTCAGGCAAATTTTAATCCGGACAGCCAACACTTTGGCGAGATGCTCCGGAGATCGTCTTTTTCCATTCTCGATGTGGGTTGCGGCGAGAAACCAAGACTTTCTTGGGCCTTGAGTGCGGGTGATCTTTGGGTGGGTTGTGATCCTGCAGCCACAAATGGAATCGTAATTAAAGGCGAACGCCCGGTCAGGCAAAGCGCAGGTCTCGTCGTTTTTCCTTACACGGCAGATGAAATTCCCCTTTTCAAACCGGATGTCATATCAGTTATCGCACCCAATCAGGAGGACATCGTCAAAGGGCGCGTTTTCAACGACGGATTGGAGAAACTTCTTGATCCGGGAAAGGAGCAAACAATGGTTGTTTTATTAGATACAAGAACGCATGAATCACAAACTTTTCAGGAAGAGGCGAAACACTTTATAAGCAGATGGAGAAGGGAAAACGGATTCAAACCTGATGCCGAAAATCCGGTTTTGGATAAATTCAGACTCAATTCGGCTGATGCCGGGGCAAAAAATATTCGTTTTTGTTACATCCGCAACTCCTCACGATAGGCAAAATAGCAACGATTGCTGATATAATATAGCCATAGGCTGGCACACTCGTAGGCCGATAGGTAAATGGTATACCGGTGGTCTCCAAAACCATCATTGGGGGTCCGATTCCCTCTCGGCCTGCACCTTAGTTTCAAAATTACGATTTAAACACATCAATACCGTGAAGCGTTAACTCTCCGCTTTTATTCTTAGTTCTACGTAATTGTTCATTCTTCTTAAGCATTTTTCTATAAACTCCAGGCAGTTTTCTTCTCAAAAATACTTTGGTCCCTTCATAGGCCTTATATTCCCATTGGTATTTTGAGCTGTTCAGTCGTTTCACAAGCCTCTGTACCACTGGATCATCATACTTATTTATAATACCTTCAATCGATATAAAGCTTGTGCGAATTTCTCTTGGGACACTAGATAAAATATCTCTGACAAATTTTTCGTGTGTTCGGAAAGAAATACTCGCAACGTTTGACCATCCTTTCTCTTTACTAAGTTTTGAGAGTGTTCCTATTTCCTCCTCTGTATTATATTCTTCTTCATTCATGAAAATATTCTCTTTTGGTACATTGTATTTATTCACCAACTCATCCATTATTACCGATGCTGTAGAAGGATACGATGGCCCCTTTACTTTTCCCCCAACTACCACAATGTTCCTTGCTAATCCCTCATAATACAAAAGCGCTGCTGCTCTGGCCGCTAAACGGGAGCGAAGGCTTCCTTTAAAGGGTTCTTGCTCGGCTGAAGGGTCTTTTATTCGTGAAATCAAAAAGCTATGGACCAATATTGCATCAAATTGCGGTCTTTGCTCCGTTTCTACAGTTGGATTTACACTTTCGCCTTCCATACCGAAATTATACTACGGCAGTACTATAAGGAAAAACCGGTTGAGGATTAAGAAACTTCTGAACTTTATCTATATCAAACAGGCTCATACTATTCCAGATTGTTCGAAGTTCGGCTACTAAGGCCTGCAAAACTAAATAATCTATTCTCTTCTCTTGATTATTTAGCCTCCCTAATATAGACTTCCCCAAAATGGGAAGCGAAAT
Organism: Candidatus Microgenomates bacterium; assembly: GCA_049519355.1. Classification (GTDB taxonomy): domain Bacteria; phylum Patescibacteriota; class Microgenomatia; order UBA8517; family UBA8517; genus JBEKQV01. The sequence continues at coordinate 130,186 of JBEKQV010000003.1, forward strand.
TATCCTAAGCTCAAAAGAGCTAATTCATGGAACAACAATCACCGTAAATCGCCTTAGAGTCACGGGTGCTAATCACTTTGGCAGACCGAAAACGGAAATGGCTGATACGCAAACATTTCAAGACCTCAGAATAGCATTAGTTTGGGTGGCCGAATCACCTGAGTACTCACACTACTTTAGCATCCCACTTACCGGTGTCCAAATATCCGGAGAGTTATTTGGACCCAGGTATAAAGATCACGAAATGTTGGCCATTAGACATAACGGCAAGGTTGGTGAATCTATGAGGGATGTAGAAGGGCATCATGGTGTCTCAACGGATCACAGCGATGATTTTTTCGATTTAATAGTCAATCTTGAGCCAAACCAGGGTCCTCTTTTCGACCGCGGTGTCGTGTGGGTTGATATAGCCAAAAAAAACCCTGACCCTTTATTGAAGTTTCATATTAACGCAGGTATTCACACTCCAGAAGAGATAGAGGCGGGCATAACCCAAATGGCATCACGGGTAAACCAAGTTTTAGGCAATCTGGTTCAGGGAATGGGAATCCTATAATAATACCACGCATCAAATTGTTTGAGGCTGTATATTAAAGCCTGCAGAGTTACTTCTCGACTCCAAACCTCTTCACTGCTGAGGATATAATTTCACCAACCACCTTCACCGGGGTAAACCCTGCAACCCTCGCCGCGAGAGGAAAATAACTTGTTACGTTTGGATCGAAATTAAGGCCCGGGAGAGTGTTAACTTCGAGGAAATAAAGCCTTCCTTTTTTGTCCATTCTATAATCAATTCTTGCTGCGTCTCTAACATTCAAAAAGTCAAAAATTGTCAACGACGTCGATTCAATTAATTCTTTCTCCTTTTTTGTAAGATGAGCCGGACAGTCGTAGGCATCCGACAGGTTTTTAAGTTTATCCTCAAAAAACCATTTTAATTCATACCCTGCAATTTTTTTATAACCCTTGGGAAGAAAGTCAAATTTTTGCTCGACAATCGGTAAAACCCTCGGTTTTCCTCCCAAAAGGGCCACCGTGAATTCCCGCCCGTCAATAAATTCCTCAACCAATGTCGATCCGAAATTTTTGATCATAAACCTTGCCCGTTCTTCCAAATCCTTTTTGTTGTCAACTACATTTTTGTCATAAACTCCTTTACTCGAGCCTTCCATGTTTGGTTTAAGGATAAGCGGAAAATTTAAATTGATATCCGAAAGCTCCTTAAGTGAACTAATTACTTCCCAATCCGGAACACAAACATCATCGGCTTTGAGAATCTTTTTAGTAATGGATTTATTTAAACACGTCGCGTGGACGCTGGGAGTCGAATGGGTATAAGGGATTTCCAACATTTCACAAAAGATCGGAATCTGCGATTCTCTGGCATCCCCTCGAAGACCCTCGGCAATATTGAAAACCAAGTCAATCTTTCCCTTCAAACTTCTAAGTTTATCGAATGCATCTAAGTTTGCTTCAACCATCGTAACTTCATGACCAAGTTCCTCGATCGCCGTTTTAATCAAACCGATGGTTATCGGAAAGTCAAACTCAGCATCTTCTTGCTCTTTGGGGTTAAGCGAAGGCGACCCCTTTTTTACATTAAAGGCCAGGGCAATTCTCATTTCATGGAGGTTATGTTAGAAGACAAAGGATCCTCGCCGTCAGAGGAAGTTGTAATAATCATAATGAACAGATTATATAACATTGGTATTTAATTAAAACAAGAAGTTATTTAGGAAGCCTTCATGCCGAGTTTCCTAGGCCAATTCTCCCCTTTCGGAGCTATTATGAAAAGCATTTTTTTGTCGGTTACACTTTTCTTTCCGATTATATTTACATCCCACCATCTTTTCTCGAAGTCTTTAAGTTTAAACTTTCTGTCAACCCCGGCGAATTTGAAAAAGGGATCCGCAAGTCTTAGATAACCCGCTTCTCTATTTACCCTGGTCACCACACAGTAATGACCATTGTCGCCATCCGCGTATTCGTAGAAAACTCCTTGCCACTCGACTCCCACAGGATACTGGTACTTATTTACAATTAGGGATAGGTTGGAAATCGTAGAATTGGCCTTCCTCCAAAAAACAAACTTGCCCTTGCCGAGTTTTTTAACCGACGACCCTAATTCGTCGACGTTCAAACCGGTGCTTTTTATCTTCCCACCGGCTCTAATCGATCTGACCACGAGCGCCTGGGAAACCTTATAACCCAAAAAGGAAAAAAGAGTTTCAATTACGGCCGGCCCGCAGTGGGAAGAGGTAACTTGCTTCGCTCTTTTCATCTTGGGGAAAGGCTTGCCTACAACCTTATCCTCAAGCTGAAGCAGCCTGCGGACGAGCCTCCTGGTTTTGGGGTTTTTCTCGAGTGGCATAATTGGCCTATTCTAGGACTAGAAGTCAAATTTGTCTAGACGAGACCTTTAGCGTACTTGGAAAGAAGACTTGCCATAATTTCCGAAAACTCGACATTGTACATCGCCATTACCTCCGTCATCGGAAGTCCCATATCAGGACCGAACGCCGTATTGGGATTACTGTCTGTAAAATACGGAGTTGATGTTTCCTCATCAACTCGGACATCAAACTTGGCATAATCATTATGCTGGAGTCCGCCGAAAGCCCTAACCGCAAGTTTTGTAATTTCATATCTAAGATCATCCTCCACCGGAACATACTTATATGCTTTTTCGTCTTCGTATGATTCAAAACTGGTGAAGAAATGTTTGCCGTCGGGTTTCTTCCTGAAAACCTTTTGTGCCATAAAGACATGGCGCTTTGTACCGTCATCAAAAACCACCACAGTAATTTCCGGTCCCCCTATAAACTTCTCGACAACCACCGGGTAGCGGTAAGTCGTAATCATTTTATTAACCCTGAGCATTGCGGCCCTAAAACTTTCTTTAACGGCATGGTTATCAATACCCACACTTCCCCCGCCTTCATTTAACTTGACGATTAAAGGAAGGCCCAAATCCTCATCGATCGAGGTTCCCGCCCGGCGGATAAACTGGAAAGGAGGAGTGGGAATATCGTAAGCCATGAGAAGCCTTTTGGTCAGGTTCCTGTTGTTACCGATGATAAGCCCCTCCATTCCTGCTCCGGTATAAGGAATATTGGCAAGTTCCAGTGCCGCGGGAACGGACGGTTGAAGTTGGTCGCGGCCTTTTAGAGTATCAACAAGATTAACAACCAAATCCGGTTTATCTACCAACAAGTTTGTGTAAAAATATTGGTCTCCCGGAAGAGTTCTCACAGGAATTCCGAGTTTTCTGATTTCTTCCGAAACTTCGATCGCCCGCTCTTCGACTTCAACTTCCGCTTCATATGCGGACTTTGTAGCAAAATGTTCGCGTTGAACTGACGAGTAAGCAACGACAACCAGACGGAATTTCTTTAAAGCATCTTTATCAACCGCAAGTTTAATTTTCTCCTTCGGAGTAGTTTTTTTTACTAAAGCTTCGTCTTCACTTTTTGAGGAGGGCATACATTCATAATATAATATGCAAGATGAAAAAAGTAGTCTTGGTTGGCGGTTGTTTCGACATTATCCATTATGGACACATCCACTTCCTAAAACATGCAAAAACTTTGGGTGATTATCTGATTGTGGCATTGGAATCAGATAAAAACATCAGAAGATTGAAAGGCAAAAAGCGCCCAATTCACGGCCAAAATCAAAGACGGGAAATGCTTGAGTCTCTTAGCTTTGTCGACCAGGTGATTATTCTTAAAGATGAAATGAAGGATAAAGATTATTTTGATTTGGTCAAAAAAGTAAAACCCCAAATAATAGCAGTAACTAAAGGAGATCTAATTATCGGAAAGAAAAAGAAACAGGCGGAAGAAATCGGAGCGGAAGTAATCGAAATATCTAAAGTTGACTCCCCATCTACTTCCGAGATTGCCAAACTTTTGAAGATTGAATAATTAGTCCCACTTTTCCATTTCCTTTTGGGGAAGACGGAGTTTCTTCGGAGTCAGAAAAATTAAAATAATCGCAACCACGACCACTAATCCGCCGACAATGCTAAAAGTTAATCTCTCTCCAACTATTAGCGCAATGTATCCTGCAACCGGCGGCCAGATAACGTAAGCAACATTGGTTATGGAACTAATTAGTCCAATCATTTCTTTTCTCTCTTTTCCCATTCTAGCAACGATATCGGTGTAAACTCCGTCAACTAATGGATAACAAACTGCCAGTGCAATAGAGGAAAGAAGAACCATCGTCAACTGCCATGCAATAGTTCCGCTTAGCGCTAGGCCGATTAAAAATAGTCCCGCGAGAATCAATATTTTTTCACTCAGTATTTTTTTGCCTTTATAAATTCCCCAACTTGCTATGAAAACTCCCAAAAAAATCGATGGAAACTGATAAAGAGGTAGGAAAAGTCCGCCAAGAAGATTAACACTCGCCAACTTCTCCGACCAGACCGCACCGGTTGTCCAAAAAGTTGAATCTATAATTCCTAAAAGGAGACTCAAGATAATCGCCGGCCAAATATGTTTTGAAAGTGTTAACCAGTGTTTAAGTTCAACCCAAGGATTAACCTCCTTAAGGTCTATTTGTGTAGGTGCATCATGAGAACTTTTGGTTAAAGTAAAAATAATAAAAGCGATAATTAAGCAAAGAAGAATTACTAACTCCAAATTAAAATAACCCCGAATAAGAAGGTAGGCGGCAATCAAAGGTCCCAAAAAATAGGCTAAATTTATAAACATCCCGGCAATTGCCCAAGCACCCGAACGCATCTGGGGTGGCACTACACTTCCCATAAATTGGTAGCTGCCAAAAACGGCCAGCTCATAATAAATTCCCCAAAGAGCCATTGTTACCAGGAATATCAGAACAAATGGTTTAAACACCGAGGCCACCAAGAAAAATGAAGTCAGAGCCGATAGGATTATACTTAAGAAAATTAGGCGTCTTGTCTTGGTCGTCCGAAGCATTTTTGGAAAAACCAAATCGGCCGCAAATCCAACAACAGACTGGAAACTTATAATTAAACCCATCACAACGGGACTGGCCAAAACCGACTGAATTTGATTTGGAGCCCAAAAACTAATTATCGCATCGGCTAGCCGGATAAAAAAGATTGTAAAGCAATAAAGAATTACCTTCGACCAAACCACGTCCTTTGTGAAGGCAAAATGCCTACGAAAAAAAGGGGCAAACATACTTCATGATGGAGCTTCCCAACCAAAAATTCAATAACAGCCGATTTTGCAAAATAGCCTATACTATGTTAATATTTCAGTAGTTGCAGCCTGAATAGGCAGCAAAATTCCGATTAAAGGAGAGTGTGGATGAACGCGAGTGTGCTAGACCTGATCAAGGAAGCTCATTGCGGTCTTACTGTAGACCAACTCAAAAAGAAAGCGAAGAAGGCTGGCATTGAGGATCCGTTTGTCGAGCTCCAAAGGCTCGTTAGAAATGGACTCGTCAAAAGGATCGAAAAGGGCGGAAGAAAACGGCCGGTAATTTTCAAGGCTACGCCAGAAACATCCCAGTAAAATTTCATCTCCTCCTCCAAAGGTTGGGACAGGCAACTGTCCTAACCGAAAAATTCCGAATTTGCAATTGCGCAGATTCAAATTTTTATCGGTTGCTAAGTTAGCTCTCATTATTATTGGTATTGGCGTATCTGGGACACATCCAGGTTTTTTAAAAATACAATACAAAACCCAGATCCAGATACGCCAAGCTTTTCCCCTCAATGAAGTTTCCGGACAGTTATTTTAACCTCGCTATATGAGCATCAACCATCATGTGGACAAGTTCTTCAAATGTAGTTTTTGGTTCCCAACCAAGTAGCTTTTTAGCTTTTGCAGGATTGGCAATAAGAGGACCTGTTTCAGTCGGACGAACAAATCTTTTATCAACCTCGACAAAATCTTTCCAATTCAAACCGACATAATTAAAGGCTTCCTCACAAAGTTCCTGAATAGTATGGGTTTTACCCGTTCCGATTACAAAATCATCGGGCTCTTTATATTGCATCACCAACCACATGGCTTCTACATAATCACCAGTAAATCCCCAATCCCTTTTAGCCTCAAGGTTTCCTAAAGCAACTTTCCCGTTTTTTACAATCGGCTCTCCCTCCTCATTTAGGTGTTCCGAATTTTTAATTCCGAGTTTTGCGCAGGCCGCACCATAAGCTACCTTTTGGGTAACAAAATTCAAATGCCTTCTTGGAGACTCATGATTAAAAAGAATTCCGCAGGTCGCGAACATGTTGTAGCTTTTTCTATAAATGCGCGTCATGGAATGCGCGTAAAGCTTTGCCGCAGCGTAAGGATTGGCGGGATTAAATGGAGTTTCCTCGCTTTGGGGAATTTCTTTAACCCAGCCGTACATTTCGGAACTACTGGCTTGATAGAATTTCGCTTCTGGTACAATATCCCAAGTCGCATCCAGTACCCTATGGGCACCTATCGCCGTAATTTCGGCAGTATGAATAGGCTGTTTAAAACTTTCCGCGGGATGGCTTTGCGCAGCCAAATTATAAACTTCATCCGGGCGGACTTTTTGGATTGCCTCGCGGAGCGACACAGGGTCCAGAAGATCTGCCTGAATTAGATGAAGTTCATTTTGAATATGTCCTATGTTTTCATAAGCCATATTGCTGGTTTTTCTGACTGTGCCCGCAACTTCATAACCTTTTTTGAGTAAAAACTCAGCCAGGTATGAACCGTCCTGTCCCGTAATTCCCGTAATAAATGCAGTCTTCTTCGCCATTTCAACCAAAATATTAGCACAATTGTAATTAAAACCCAATGGACAACGGCCAGTTATCACAAATTAGCCGTGTGTAGTTTTGGTTTTGTTGTGATAAAATAAGCGCTATAGGTAGGAAGGGAGGCGAATTTACGTTAGCAAACAAAAATAACAAATGTTCATACTAAAAAAGAAAAAGGGTGAAACCGATGATAAACTAATCGCCCGTTTCCGCAAAAAAACCATTGTTGAAGGTGTTATGCAAGAATATAGAGATCGCGAGCATTACAAGAAACCGTCAGAAAAAAGGAAAGAAGACAAATACCGCATCGCCCACTCTATTGAGCTTGAGAAGAAGAGGAATTTTTAATCCAGGTTGCCACAAATTGCTTTCTATGCTGGCGTGTTAAACCGTATTTTTTGATGGAATTCCGGTGTTCCAATGTTCCGTATCCCTTGTTTCTCCCCCAACCATATTTCCGATATTTCGGCCTTTTGCCAAGGTTCAGCATTAGTTTATCTCTATAAACCTTGGCTATAATTGAGGCGGCGGCAATAGAAAAGGATTTTTCGTCGCCATTTATAATCGCCTGCTGACGGCCTGATATTTTTTTGTAATACCGGCCTTTTTTATTCTTTCTACGTCTTGCGGGAAGCCCCGGAACAAAAGAAATAAAGAACGCATCGGACAAAAGAAAGTCAATCGGCTTGCCTAGTCTTTTCCGTGCATTGGAAATAGCCAACCTGAAAGCTTTTCTTGTCGCTTTTGCCATTCCTTGAGAGTTAATCAGGCCGGCACCAACTTCCCCAATTCCCCAAGCAAGTGCGCTTTCCTTTATCCAGACGGTGGCTCTTTCCCTTTGCCTCGGCCGCATCTTTTTGGAATCATTAATTGTAATCCCTTCAGGGATTACAAAGGGGTAACGCGAGTGGGTCCTGTCGGAAGCTCGTCCCGTCCGACTTTCCACGCTTGCGCGGCGGGCGCTCGACGGGACTCCCTCCGCTTCCGCCACCCACTTTGATGGAAATACCACACATCCAGTAACTATTGGTCCTGCAAAACACCCCTTTCCAACTTCATCCACTCCGGCAATAAATTTATAGCCTTTCTTTACGGCTTTTTGTTCGAAAGAAAAATCAGGAAATTTCATGCAAGGTTCGGGGATGACGGCCAAAACATCACTATTTTATCTTGAAGCATTGCCAGTTTCTCACTCCTTTGGGTTTGAGTCAAATTACCCAAGTTTACAGCCGTAAAAAATCTTTCATTTGAGGCAAGAAGCGCACCTGCAATACTTTCCACATCAACCCCTCCCGCCATCAAGGTTGCCAGTGTTCTTCTCCAAACTTCCTGGGGCTGTTCCTCCGGAAATCTTTTATTCAACTTTTCCAGCTCACTGTCAAGATAAGATTGTCCCGCGGAATCATCAGATTCTCCCACCGCAGCCTCAATTGCAAGTGACTTGAGATTTTCGAGTAAATCCGGCGAAATAAATACTTCTTTTGCGGGGTTTTTAACAACCTTGTCTTCTCCGCCCTCGGTTTTAATCACAATACTTCCTTTCTTCTCTCCAGAAGAAATAGTCTTTTTAAAATGAATTTCGGGTGACATGGCGCTATTATATCAAACCCGGGTCGGATAGGCACTTTCTTTTAGCAAACCTTTCTGTTACAATTTACGCCTGAGGTGAAATCAAGAGAATGAAATCAGCCGTTACCTTTTTTTCTGAAGTAAGAAGTGAGCTTTCAAAAGTTACCTGGCCCAAAAGAGACGAGGTTGTCAGGCTGACACTCATTGTCTTTCTGGTTTCGGGAATCGTCGGAGTTTACGTCGGAATTCTCGATTACCTGTTTACAAGTGTGCTGACAAAGATATTAACCAAGTGATATGAATGACGATCAATCTCAAGTTGCAGAACGCGGAACCGGGAAGAAAAAAATTCCCGGGCACATCATTATCTCCCAAACGGAAGATCCGAAAGCAAAATGGTATGTAGTCCACACTTCCTCGGGCCACGAAATCAGAGTCATGGAAACCCTCCGCCAAAGAGTTGAGACCATGAATCTCGGAGGCCGTGTTTTTGAAATGCTCGTCCCTACTCAAGACAGGGTCATTATCAGAAGCGGCAAAAAGGCCACAATCAAGGAAAAAATCTTCCCGGGTTACCTCCTTATTAAAATGATTTTGGACGACCCCACTTGGCTTGCTGTCAGAACTACAGCAGGGATTACCGGATTTGTAGGTGCCGGGAATAACCCAACACCCCTTTCTGAGCTGGAAGTCACCAACATTCAAAAGTTTGTCAGCTCACCGGCGCCAAGGTTCAAGACAAAATTCTCAGTTGGAGAAGCTGTCAAAATAACCGACGGGCCGTTCACCGACTTTCTTGGAACCATTCATGAAATGGATGAGGAAAAGGGCAAGGTCAAGGTTTTGGTTAGTATCTTCGGCCGTGAGACTCCGGTTGAACTTGATTTTCTGCAAATACAAAAAGTTTGAGGACTTTTTGGAATTGTCGGTTGGCAGAAGATATGAAATTCAGCATAAAGGTGTTATAATACCCTTACCTCGGCTAGTCTGAGGCAGACGCAAGTCGAAACTTCTTACTAAAGCTTCGTTTGCGTACTCAAAACAGAATGGCAAAAAAGGTTAAAGTAGTCGTCAAAATCAATTTACAGGCAGGGGCCGCAACCCCCGCTCCTCCCGTCGGAACTGCATTGGGACAGCACGGTGTTGCCATCATGGATTTTGTTAAGCAGTACAACGACAGAACCAAAGATATGAAAGGGCAGGTCGCCCCCGCAGTAATTACAATTTATGAAGATAGATCCTTCACCTTCACCATTAAAAAAGCACCTGTCGCCGACATGATTAAAAAGGCGATGGGAATTGAAAAAGGTTCGGGTGTCGCCCCAAGAGAAAGCCCGGGTTCCTTAACTAAGGCACAGGTAAGAACCATTGCCGAGGAAAAATTGTCCGATCTTAATACCACAGATGTGGAAGCCGCAATGAAAATTGTCGAAGGAACGGCCCGTTCAATGGGCATAACTGTGCAATAAACATGGGAAAAATGAAAATGGCCCCAGTTGGGGAAAACAAAAATAAAGAAAAAAGTGAGAAGGCTCATAAAGCGGAAGCCGAGAAAGTTCATTTGTCGGGGCTTAAGGGAGGCCAAAGAGTCAAAATGGTGGAAGTTGAAGAAACACCGACGGCTGAAACTACCGCCGAGGGCGAAGCCGTCAAAAAAGGCGGAAGAAAAATTGTTGAGAAGGTCAGAGGCAAGAAATACGTTGAATCAAAAAAGAAATTTGATAACACCAAAACCTACTCCGCCACCGAGGCAATTAAACTGGTTAAAGAAACCTCGTACTCAAAATTTGACGGAACCGTCGAGCTTCATTTGATTGTTAAAAAGACGGGAATTTCGGCACAGGTATCCTTGCCTCACCAGGCCGGTAAAACCAAGAAAATTGAGGTTGCTTCCGACGAAACCGTCGAAAAGTTGAGATCCGGCAACATTGACTTTGATATTTTGGTTGCCACCCCTGAGATGATGCCAAAACTCGTTCCTTTTGCCAGGCTTCTGGGACCCAAAGGCCTCATGCCAAATCCCAAAAACGGAACGCTTGTCCCTGATTCCAAAAAGGCTCAAGGCTTCTCATCCAACAGTGTCGTCCTTAAAACCGAAAAAGAGGCGCCCCTTATTCACACCGTAATAGGCAAGGTCAGCCAGGACGGTAAAGAACTTGCCGAAAATTTGGAAACAATCTTTAAAGCCTTCGGAGGCGGAAAACAGATTGACAAAGCCTATATTAAGGCTACAATGGGGCCGTCTGTTAAAGTAAAGATTTAACAGGAGAAAAGCTATGATAGAATTTTGTAAAATACCCGGTTATTATCCGGGACATATGGGAGAAGGGCCTAATTCATTAGGGCCGGGTGCAGTAGATCCTAAAGCACGTGCGATTATCGCCGATGCGGTCAGGAGAATTAATGAAGAATACCAACAAAGCGCGAGACAATTCTCGTCTACTGTTACCAGGGTTACCGGAACAGCCGAAGCAGACCGTGCAGCCGGTCAAATGCTAAAACCACCTACTTCATTTATGAAAAAGGGAAGCAGAGGTTGACATATTGGTCCGGCTGTCAGATAATACCTAGGTCCGAAGAAAGTATGTTTTCCGAAAGGATGTAAACCATACCGAGGCAAAGTTTAGATTATGCGCGCCTCGGGCGCGTTTTTTTTTGGATAAATCAAAATGAAAAAGGCAGAAAAAGTCACATTTGTAGATAACTTAAAAGAAGAGCTCAAAGGAGCCAAATCCGTAGTTTTGGTCAACTATGCCGGTTTGGGCGTTAAAGCCCAACAAGAGCTTAAAAAGAGACTTTCCGAAAGTGGAGCCAAGATGGTTGTCGTTAAAAACACTCTTTTCAAGCGAGCAGGTGAAGCCGCAGGTATTGATAAGGAACTCCTAAGCGATTCAATTCTTTCAGGCCAAACCGCGTTGGTAATTTCCAGCGAAGATCCCATTACCCCCATCCAAACTCTCGGCAAATTTGCCAAGGAATTTACCAGCGAGGCAGGACTCCCGATTCCTAAATTTAAAGTCGGTGTTGTTGAAGGCTCATTCCAGGACGAAGGCTCTTTGGTTAAACTCGCCTCTCTTCCGGGACGCGACGCCCTTCTCGGGCAGCTACTTGGAACACTTATGGGTGCCGAATATGGTTTGGTCGGAACATTGAATGCAAATTTGCAGAAACTGGTTTATGTCTTAGACACAGCCAGTAAAAAATAAGATAAGGAGGTGAAATAAGATGGCAGAAGAATCAAAGAAAGTATCAGAAAAAGTAGAAAATATCGTTTCCGATGTTGCAAAACTTTCCGTAATGGAGTTGTCCGAATTGGTCGGAGCCTTACAGGAAAAGCTAGGAGTTTCCGCAGCTATGCCGGTTGCCGCAGCAGCGGCCCCAGCTACGGCAGGAGAAGCCCCGGCGGCTGATGCAGGCAACGCAACCCAAACTGTTGTTATGACAGGTTCGGGTGCCAATAAAATTGCTGTTATTAAGGCTTTGAGGGAAATTAATCCCAATTTAACCTTAATGGATGCAAAAGGCATGACCGAAACACTCCCCGCAGAAGTTTTGAAAGACGCTAAGGCGGAAGACGCCAAAAGCGCTTCAGAAAAACTGAAGGCAGCCGGAGCAACTGTTGAGCTAAAATAACCTTAAAATTATTTTAGTTTTACAGCAAAATTTCCCGCTTAATACGCGGGATTTTTTGTGGATCAAAATCTCCTTCGCCTTTTATTGGGGATATGAAATTACGCAGATGTTGATGATTTTCCGAACAGCTTAATTATTCAATAACTATGTTAAATACCTATATTTCGGAGTTAAATTATATGAAGTATTTGGCCTATGTTTTGACCCGCTGCCAGCCCGGCTTTTATTTTAGGCCATACAACTTTCGCCGTAACCATTTTTGGCTCCTCTACTTTTGTCAAGTCTAAAAGGCCAAGTTTTTCCAAATCAAAAACCGAAAACAGATCCAATCCGGCAACATAAACCAAGTTTGATATTTCTGTTCCCCGATTATCCTCAGACATAAGGAAATCCAATACAGTCTCTTGTTCGATATAATCAATTGCATCCGAAGTCGGTGCATAACCGCTCGCATCGGTTAGCGGAGTGTTTCTCCTAAATATCCGCATCGCCCTTCTAAAGGAATTATCTACGGCTTCCTGAAATTTGTCTTTGTCTTCAAATAGACTTTTTAGCGGCACTCCAAAATTTCTTTCTGAATAAAGGTCCGCAATGGCCAGAAAAACATCCTTAAAACTTCCGCCCGCCATTTTACTTTCCAACCCGGTAAAAAAGTAAGGTTCCGCTCTTCCTTTCATCCCCGCAACCATTTCTTGTGTTTTACCTTCGATATACATTGCGGCTCCTTCCGAAAGAATGCCTGTTCTGCCCATCGATTTTTGTTCAAACAACTTTAACGAAACAGGTCCGGCCAGCTCCTTGTTTACATGCCGCAAGACATGCCCTTCGATCTCGTGGGCTAAAACCGTCAAAGTATCAACCAGTCCCCTTTCAAAATTTTTCGGGATAGCAATTTTTCTGACCACATCAGAACCGGATTTATACTGAACCGCCAAAGTAGACCTGCCGTCTTCGATAACCACATTCCACTTCCGGTCTCCCGAATTAAGTCCATATTCATTAAGAACCATTTCCGCCAGTACCTTCGCCTGTCCGGAGTTTACCAATACCGAGTTAAACTTCCGGTACTCCGGAGTTTCTATGGGTAATTCCGCTTTCCTTTTTGATGCATATTGACGGAGCCGCCCGGGAATACTTTCAAACATTCCTTTGGCGTTAAATTCCGACCCAATTCCATTGAGAAAATGGTCTATTCTCTCCAGCTTCCTCGAATCCACTCCCTCATTTTCATAAAGATTTGCAAGTGCCACATTTACTCTTTTCCTGTAAATATTTAAGATTACGCTTTGTCCCTCAAAAAAATCTCCATTATTTCCGGATTGGGAAATTTCTTTTTTTAGCTCGGCCTTAAGAATCCTGAGATTTTTAATTTCTTCGGCAAGGTCTTCGGGATCAACAACTCTTTTAATTCTTACGGGATTTTCAACTCCGCCTACATCTCCTTTTGATGCAATCAGTTCTTCCGTAAATTTATTTTTTGCCCACTCATAAGAAAAATCATGAGCTTTTTCCCTTTTATCTTTGGGAATCTTCGATAAATCCGCTTCCATAAAAATTCTCTCGATGTCCTTTGCGTCAACCTCGCCTAAACGCGGCGTCTCCTTACCGCCTAAATAGATGTCGGTAAAAAGTTTCTTCCCTTCTTCGGTTGTAAAAGCTCCTGGGTAAATTGTATGCTCCGTAATTTCAAAATGTGTGGCTCTCTCATATTTGGTAAAAAGCCCTTCCTCGAAAACTTTCAGCCGGACTTTTTCATCCAATGACAACTCCAGGGGCTTAACGGCTAATAACGATTCCATATTTCCAACAGCTTCTGAAGCTCTCAGAGGGTACGAATAATCGGATTCTGTAGTACCGCTCATGTTTATATATTACTCTTTTACAGGCTTTAAAAAGGCAAGTTCTTAAGAAAATAGCGATTTTAAGATGTCTTTTGTGGCATCATATTGGTGCCCCTTAGAGTCCATCCAATGCAAATCATAACCCGGATCTGTGTTAAGTTCGATTATGCAGTACGGAGAATTTGCCTTAGTTATATCGGGGCAAATTATGTCTACACCCGAAAACCGGAGGTCAAAAAGTTTAACCGCACGCAAAACCATCTCCCTAAATTTGGGATTAACAATATTTGTTACATCCTCCACCACTCCGCCGGTGTGAATATTTGCGTTTCTTCTCATCAAAATCTTTTTTCCTTTGGAGGGAATATCGTTTATTGTTAGATTCTGCTCCGCCAAAACTCTTTCGACTTCAAAACCCAACTTTAATGAATCTCCTCCCCGGCCGATATTATATTTGGCAACAAGCTCAGAAATTTTTGTTTTTCCGTCTCCGATAATAGCCGGCGGGACACGTCTGGCAACCGCCAAGATTTTTCCGTCAAGAACCAGGAAACGGAAGTCCTCACCCGGAAAAAACTCTTCCACCAAAACCTCATCATAACTTTCCCGTATTTTTTCAAAAGCTTTTTTTAAAACCTCAAGATTTTCAATTTTGACAATTGCCATTTTTCCACCCAGTGAAGTATCCGGTTTGGTGACCAAAGGAAAATTTATTTTGCCGGTTTTTATTGCGGCCGAAACTTCTTTCCATTCTCCCGTTAAAATTCCTCTTGGCGCCGGGAAACCTGCATCTCTAAGAACCCTTTTTGTTAAATCTTTCCTTTTAACAATTTCAAAGTCGACTATCGAGTTAAAAGGAAAATGCTTGCCGATTGTCAAAACACTTTTACCACCTTTTGATATCTTGTAGACTCTACGGTCGGACGGATAAACCTCAACCAAATATCCCAATCTTTCGGCTTTTTCAGCAAAAACCTCCATCAGCATTTTGTGTTTGGTTTTCATAAATTTATGAGAAATTTTAAAATCTCCCTTTCAACATTGAAACCCGTGTCTCTTTTAATCGAGTTCCACTTGGGCGCCGAATTTACCTCCAAAACAAATAATTTTTTATTTTTGGTTTCCAAAATATCTACCCCCGCAATATCAATAGATAATGCTTTTGCGGCTTTTTCCGCCATACTAGAATACTTAGACGGAACTTTTTTGTAAGAACGATTTGGGGGAAGTTCTTTAGAAAATCTATTCACCCAACGCTGCGGACGAACAATAGCCGCTTTTGCTTTTTCGCCAATTACAAATACTCTAATTCTTATACTCGCCTTAATAAATTCCTGAACAATAAACCGCTCACATGTCAACTTGCGGGCTTTAAGTTTTTTGACAAGCTGGGCTAATTCCGATTGATTTCCCGGCGACCAGACCGCCCTTCCCCTTTTACCGTTAGTCCCTTTAACAACAAGAGGAAAACCAATTTTATCCGGGGCTTTTGTAACCATCCGGCGCAAGGTCATAAACATCGTATGCGGAACAGGCACTCCACTTTCATAAAGAAGCATTGTTTCCAATCCCTTCGGCAGCGGAAGCTTAACAAACTCAGGTTTCTCATATAATCTATCCACTATCCTTATACCTCTCCTTTTGGCATAGTCGGCAACGATGGCAGCATTTTCCGTGCTATCACCCAGAAGTCTGAAATATATGACACCAAAGTCGGCTAGATTCCTATCGCCAATTTTTATAGACGATCCTTTGCCGGCAGACTCAATATCATATTCGAGATCGCTAAAGGCCGCTATTTTCAGGTCGGTGCCAAGAACTTTTGCCTCCTTTGAAAACGCGGAAAGATTACTGACTTTTCCTCCCGTTAAAATTAAAATTTTCTTGTTTTTCATTCTGAATTTGGGTTAACCAAAAAACCCGCCATATCGCTTCTACCCATCAAAAATCTGTTTGACATCTTTGACCTATCCGTGACCGAAACAAAGGATTTGATTCTTTTGCCGGCAACGACATATTCCACTCCTATGACAGGCCTTGCCTGCAATCCGCCGGCGGAGCGGTATTTATCTCTCCACAAGATATTTCCCTTAACCAAAAGTCCCAATTCTTCGGCAAGTTTCTTATCTATTGAACTCCTTACGGCACCTGTATCTACCCTCGCCATAACTTTAACCCTCTTGGATTTGTCAAAACTGTAGACCTTAATTCCCTCCAAACCTTTAAGAGTTTTAATACCTTCCTCAACCGCTCTTCTATTCTCAAACCTTCCGGCAAAAAGAGCTTTGGCGATCATAACTCCATGTTCCGCATCGGTAACATTAAGATCTTCAACCCTTTCAAGCCTCTTTTTAAGACCTTCCATATTGGCAAGTTGTATCTGAAGCCCGGGTTGTGCGTTAAGTTCCAACACCATGGGACCCTTATCGGGATGAAGCACTATATCTACTCCTGCATAACCCAACCCCGAGGCAATTTGGGCCCGTACCGCAGTCTCCAAAATGGCAGTCCAATTGGGTATTTTTATTCCTCGGAGTTTCCTCTCCGTCCCGGGTTTGAATACAATTTGCTCTCCGTGCCAAATGGCGGTTGTGGTAATTCCCGTTGCAATGTCTACTCCGACTCCAATGGCACCTTGGTGCAAGTTCGCCCTTCCTCCACTCTCTTTTGTAGGCAAACGAAGCATCGCCATAACCGGAACTTTGTTAAAAACGATTATCCGAATATCCGGAGTCCCCCGGTATGCCCATCTCCTAAAGACTTTTGCGCGGCCGACATATTCCTGAACGAAAGCCACATCCGGAACATTTCCCATAGAGAAAGCGCCTTCCAATATATCAAGTGTATGAAGCTTAAGATCATCAATTTTTACGCGTGTTTTCTGGGTAGTCATCCAGCCGCTATCCTTGAGCTTTTTTTTGACAACAATGATTCCCTCTCCACCCATACCGCGACTTGGCTTCAGGGCAAATTCATCGGGAAGCGTGTTCCAATCAAACTCATAGACATCATTAGGATTCATAAACCTCTTATAAATTGCAGGGTGAGGAACTTCAGCCTTTTTGAGTACTCTTGCGGTCTGAATTTTGGAATCGGCGATAGCCTTACCACGCCTGGAATTATACCTGTAGGCAAAAAGCTGGGTTCTGGAATTCAATCCCAAAATTGAGGATATTTTCATAATTTTTAACTCCGGATGAGCTTTCTAAATCTGTAGAATTCCATTACCCTGAGTCCGGTATATTTACCCAAAATCAGATCCGCCGCCGCAACCAGAATCAGAGAAACCTCCGGATTAAGAAGAACATATTGCTGCAAGGGTTGGAATGTTAGGAACAAGAATGAAATTAAAGACAAAAGAAGTGTCTCAAAAGTTAGATTTAAGGCGGTTTTAACGCTTTTACCAAGCTGTACTCTGGTAAAGTCCTCTGCCAAAAGCACCAGGAAAAGAACGGCGAAGATAGAAACGTTGGCAAGGTCCGAAAAATTAAGAACCGGCGCTAGGAATAGAACCCCCAAAACCCCGAGGACCACAGCCCAAAGAATGAACGCCATCCTCGGCAGATATTGGAGCTTGACCTTAAGCTTCCTGAGAATCATCCTCATGGCAGTTGAGACGACTACAATAACCAGGAAAAGTCCGATTCCGACGATTGGACCTGTCGCTACAAAAACTACGGAAAGCGCAGCGGGAAGGAAAATTCCAAAACCCCTGATTCCGATAACGTTTCTGGTAAATGCAATAACAAAGGCAACAATCGGGAGCAGGAGTAGGAGCACTATTGTATTGGCGGGAACTCCGGCCGCAACAGCTCCACGGATCGCATATTTTACCGGGTTAAACGGCCATGTCGAGCCTAGTTTTTGGTTTTGAAGGAGTTTATCCAACGGCCCCAAGGTTTCCACACTTTTTTGAGTAATATCTACTCTTGCAGGCTGAGGCGAGGCCGTAACGACAGGTGTCGGGCTCGGCGTAAGTGTGGGAACAACCCTGGCAAAAGCAAAATCCGGCCACGCAACAATAACGGCAAAGACCATCAGGAACAATATCATCATTAATTTCCTCATGGAATAAATTCTTTTGAAAGCATGCATATTATACCTTTTGTCAAGCAAATTCTCTACTTAAACACACACCATTAAATTATTTCTGAAGTTTTCCGTTTTTATCAAATTTCGGGGCGGATTGGATCTTTCCTTCCATATAAGCCTTTGTGGCGTTAATAGCTTCCCCCCTGGAACATGTATTTATATCCAGTCCCGACTTTTGCATCTGATTCAAGACTCCTTGGACGTAAACATCAGTTCCTTCAACTGCCTGTGTAAGAAAATCTCTATGAATAGCTCCCCATTTGCCCGGATTGATATAAGCGACATTGTCAATAATAGCCTGCAATTTCCCTTGTATGGCCTTTTGAGTTGAATTTCGGTATTCAATTTCCTTTGCTGCAGCCTCTGCAGCTCTTGCTTTTTGTTCACGCCTTTCGTCGGCAACGTAGCCCGGGGCATTTTTATACCAAATCCAGGCAATTCCGCCTCCCGCAAGAACTATAAAACCTGCAAGTATTCCAATACCTGTAAGATTATTACCTTTTTGAGTTTGACTATTTTGACTTTGCTCTGAAGGACTGGCGGGCAAAGCATTGGCTGCGGCAGCCTCAGTTTCCGTGGCGTTTTCGTTAATACCTTCCGCAACCACCATCAAATTCATAGTATCACCGTTGGGAAGGTTGTAATTTCCGCTTTGCCCAGCATCATAAACGATTTTTTCAGGCCCGAAGGTTAAGCCCGACTCTGTCGTCGAACCCCAACCATTTGAACCGCCTGAAAACCAGACAGGGCAATCAGGATTACTAAGGTCAAATCCGGTCTTTTTGGCAACCGAAGAACAAACACCGTTCCAATCAACCTGGGCATGGCCGTCAATTAGAACGGTCAAACTAAAGGTTCCGTCGGGATTGGTTACCACATCACAAGTAACGTAGGGGTTATCACACTGATCCGTGGCGGAAGGAGTGCCGGCATCCAGATCTTCATACGCATGAGATGTCCTGAGATAGGTTCCCTCTTTGTATATTTTTTCCACATCTGAAGGAACGGGCGCAAAATGCACCTCTTTTTGATAATCAACTGGAGGTAAATATTCCATATCAGGCTCATATACTACAGGATGAACGTCGAAAAGTCAAGCCTTCTTGAGCCCAAAAAACTTGATTTTTAAGTTACTACAGGATATAATCTGCTCCAAAGTTAACCATTAGGGGGAACTTTAACATGGTCTTTTAAACATTCTTAACGGGGTTAACTCCCCGGCTCGGCGGGTTGTACGATCGATACTCTTTTTGTTTCGCCCAAATCGGAAAACCAACACCAGAAAATCCAAGAAGGAGAAAAAATGAGTAATACAATGGAATGGTACGATCTCACTACTACCCCCTTCGCCGATAAAGTCCGACAGGGAATCAAAGACTATCTAAGGTTACATAAGGCAGCGCCAATCGTTTGTTTTACCGGCACGGAAACCGCCGGTGAAAACCCGCCTGCAACTATCGATGGGGTTAAAATCCTGGTCAACCCCGAAACCCAGTTCGGCAAACTGTTTTTCAGCGACGAGCTGGCCGACAAAGAAAAAGAGGAGGTGTAACCACCAGAAAGACCATGAACAAAAGTGAGGCGGAATGCTTTCAAGACAAATCAGAAGCGCCGCCTCACTTAAGAAATCTTATTATTTTTGCCCTTTGAAGTTACTCTTCTTTAGACTGCATCCCTAGAAGCCAAAGAACAGCTTCCTTTTTGTAGCGCCTGTCTCCACGGGAGTTAATGCGGATGGCCGGAAGCTTTCCCCTTTTTCCCCATCTTTTGATAGTTAATGGAGAAACTCTAAGTAGTTCACTGACTTCCCTTACGGTCAAAAGATCCGGAAGGTCTTCTAATCTGAGTTTCTTCTTATTATTTTGATCCATTTTTATAACGTTGCCTGCCTAACGATTATCTTTCTTAGTCAGAAAATATCAAAGTGAAACAAAGGTGTCAATAGGCATTTAGCACTAATCTGAAATAGTAATTTATACTGAAGCTATGCGACTCTTTCTTTGAGGGCGCTATAATACTTTACCAAGTAGTCTTCCGCCTTATCCCAATGTTCCTCCCCCAACCCGGCGACAGCCAAATTTCGTTCAACTCCTGCCAAAATTCTAAGGTGCGCCGCTTTTGCGGCCTGAAAAAGCGAAATTCTGTAAACCTCCGCCAAATGTTCTCTGGCAATGATCTCAGCCTCGGATGCCGAAGCAACTGAGTCTTTATTCCCCATTTCCCTGGCAAACTCAACTTCCATCGAAGCAACGATTTTAGGTTCAAACGCAAGTTTTATTTCATCTTTGATAAGCTGATAAAACTTTCTCATATCTTCAGTTGCTTTATCCCATTTCTCATCCTTTTCCTCGGCAAGTGCCTCAACAAAATATCTTGCCGCTTCAAATGCCAATTTTTTCGATAAACCATACTGTTCCTTAATATGCTTCATCGCATAGTCACGAAGCCTTACTCCTTCAGGAACATTCGCTAGTCTCCACCAGGAAAGCTCGAGTTTGGCCGTTAACTTTGGATCAAAACTAAGGTGCTCAACTACGTCATTTCCCCCAAATCTGCGTCTGCGGCGGCTAAAATCAAGGACTGCGGTTTTAAGTTTGTCGGGAGTAAAATCCGGAAGGTGTTCAGACTCAAAATAAAACTCGGAATAGGCCATCTGCCAGGGAAGAAGCCCGGAAGTTCTTTGCTCACCGCTTGTTCTTATAAATAAATCGGGATACGGGTAAGGTTGCCCCGCGGTGTCAAGGAAGCTTTCAAAAAGTTTTTCGTCAATTTTACCGGCGGGAATTCCCTTTTCAACAATTTTTTTAACAGCCCTTATTATTTCGTCGTGCCCTCCATAATCAATTGCCAGATTGTAAATGTGTTCCTTTGAGTATTTGGCGGTTTCGGCCTCAATTCTACTTATTTCCGCTCTCAAATCGGTAGGAAGACGGTCCTTTCTGCCAATATGAACCAAGGCGACGTGCTCTTTGTGAAAGTCACTTTCGGTCTCTCTTAGACCTTTTTTGAAAAGGTTCATAATCTCATCGATTTCTCTTTGAGGCCTATCCCAATTATCGGTAGAAAAAGCCCAAACAGTAAAAGTATGGACTCCCAGATGCCTAACAGCGTGAGCAACCTTAAGGAGTGCTTTATATCCAAAGAAGTGCCCTTTCCAGGGTTCCATCCCCCGGGCTCTAGCCCAACGTCTGTTGCCGTCCAAAATCATGGCAATATGATTGGGAACAATAGTACCCTCAGGAACCGAAATTTCGTCAGGCATAACCGAAATTATATCATAACGGCCACGATCGGGATATAATACGGAAATGGTAAAAGACACCTTAGAGACCACGAAAAAACTTGTCTGGCCGGAAATCAAAAAATACTTGAATGATCCAGACTACCCCACCGAGTTCAAAGTACCCGCTAAATATTCCGCAGTAGCCGGGGAGTACTGGAAAATTGTCCGGGACTACCCCGAAAGGAAAGGCAAATATCTCCGCCCCACGCTGCTACTTCTAACCGCCGGTGCCATGGGTGCGAATATCAAAAAGATTATCAAGCTAGCCGCCGCAATGCAATTATCCGAGGAATGGCTCCTAATTCATGACGACTTGCAGGATAATTCCGAAGAAAGACGGGGCAAAAAGACGCTAAATAGGCTTTACGGAATGGAATTGGCGGTTAACGCGGGAGACAGTCTGGCAACAATTATGTGGAAAGCTATCTTCGATAATCAAAAGATTCTGGGGGCTGCAAAAACACAAAAAATTTTGGAGGAATTCTACCGGGCGCTTCTGAGAACCGAGCACGGCCAGGGAATTGAAATAATTTTGACAAAAGAAAAAAGGCAGCCTTCCGATTCAGACGCTCTTTTTATCGCCGACGGCAAGACTTCTTATTATACGATTGCCTTACCTATGAGGCTGGGTGCCATCGCGGCCGGGGCTTCAAGTACACAAATTGAAAAGTTGACCAAGTTTGGGCTCCAACTGGGCAGGTGTTTCCAAATCACGGACGATATTCTGGATATGAAGACCGACAAGAAGGAAGGGAAACTGACTATTCCGCTTTTGAAAGGTATTCCCTACTCCCAAAAATTAGCTTTAAAGCTAAAAAATAAGGCTCAAAAGATATTTGACGAAGACCTTGGTTTTCTCTCGCACGAACCTCAAAGATCGGATCTCAAAGAACTGATCGACTTCATTTTGGAGAGAAAATACTAAAGGTAATTAACTCAGCCTGCCCGCCACAGTTCTCACCTCGAGCTTATGCAACGGGTCGCCAATTTTACAAAAATTTCCGGCCGTATCCACAACTGCCTTTGTCACTGTAATAGGCCTGACCGGAGAGTCCGGATTTATTGCGGGATCGGGAACAAAACTTACCAGCACATTGTCCCCATACCTAATATATCCCCCTGTAACAAGAAACTCTTTTACTATTTCAGTATCAGAAGAAATCAAGTCTCTAACGATAGGGTCTCTGCTTTTAATGTATTTAACTACTTCTTGCCTAGCCGAAGGCGGCACACCTACTTCCACAATTCTTTCTGCCATATTATAGGTAATAATATCACTTTGGCACCCCGACGGCAAATTTACAGGCTGTATTTTATAATTGATCCTAAGTCTTGATATAATACCCGCATGTCATCAAAAGAGGCTTTGCTCGGGGCTTTAGTAAGGCCAAAAATAGAAGAAATAAAAGACAAACTTAAATATTGGGGCCAAGGCATTGAGCTGCCGGAAGGAGAAACCTGGACCGTCTCGAATTCGCTCACGCTGGAAAAATTCCTTGAAATGAATCCCGTTCCCGATTCCCCCGAGGACACTATTATGTACGGTATTGCCTGGGAGTTTATTTGGGGAGAAAAACCGCCCGACATTGTAACCAAAGCAAGGGAAAAACTACTGGAAAGGGCCTTAAGCCGAGAAAAACTCGAACCGCTCGAAAACCTGTGGTTAAAACTCATTACGGTTGACACTGATCTTTTTTAGGCCGCAATAACCGTTCCCACAACTTTCTCTCCCAAAATTGCTTTCTTCAGATTTTCTTTGGCCACTCCGCTTACTATCAGGGTTTTGATACCGGTTTCTTTTGCCAGTTTCAGGCTTTCTTCAACTTTATGGAGCATCCCACCGGTAACATCTGTTGTTGATGCTCCAAGAATAGACTTTTTGACTTCATTAAAATTTTCAGGTGAGATTTTGGTAATAGTTTTTCCGTTCGCGTCGTAAACTCCGTCAGCGTCGCTTAAATATATTATCCGGACTTTATATCCCTCTTTTAATTCTTTTGCCAAAACCGACAGAACTTTTTCTGTAGAAAAAATTGTGCAACCGCGGACCTTATCGACTATCACATCCCCATAAACCACCGGTATAATTCCGATTTGTAATGCCTTTTCGATGGGGTCTAAATATGATTTACTATAAACTAAAGCATCAGAAATTAAGAAACTGGCAGGAGAAAATGAGAATACAGGAAGCCCTTTTTCGAGGAAATCTTTGATGACAATAGAGTTTAATTTACGGGCGGCATCTTCCGTAACTGCCATTCCATAAACACTACTTTCGTTGATAAGACCTTCTCTTGTCTGATATCTTTTAGCGGGAACATGGGCAAAACTTCCGGCGCCGTTGCCGATAATCATATTTCCCTTAATTTTTTTTAAAGCTTCTTTAACCTCCCCAGCAAAACGTTTGATGTTTTCCTCCCGGACGGAATACTCTTTGGATTTATCCGTAATTACACTCCCGCCAAGCTTAATAAGAATAAGTTCTTTCATTGAAGCCTATTTTATCATTTTAGCCTTTCCGGAGAAACTCCAAGCACATCTACCAACAATTTCCAGGCCATCCAGTCGACAGGAACCCAATTTATTTCGGAACTCTCAGCATGGCCGGCAATAGCTCCGTATTCCCAAAAACCCATCGCGGCATCCCGGGTTTGCTCCGGTTCGACATCTTTTATCTGATCGGAAAATGAAAAGGTAATATTTCTAATTGGTACTTCAATAGCCATGTTATATAATTAGTCTCCGGTATGACAAAAAACCCACAGTGGTTCGAAGCAATTTACAAGGAGCTTACCCTTCCCCTGACCAAATTTGTAATGAAAAGGATTGGAGCGGATAGTAATGAGGTTGACGAAATTGTAGAAGAAACTTTTGTGGCTGCCTGGCGCGGCTGGAACACTTTTAAGCACAAAAGTTCATATTTTACCTGGCTCTGCAGGATTGCATTAAATAAAACCGCAGATTATTACCACGATCAGGTTAATAGAAAATCAGGCATAATCGTTCCGTTAATTGAGGCTTTATCTAAGGCAGACAAAAGATCTCTGTCCCCTGAGGAAAGTCTGGCTCTAAAGGACCTAAGAAAATCGGTAAACGATTGTCTTAACCTTTTGCCGGCCGAAAAACGCAGGCTTCTCTGGTTCAGGTATTGGAAAGATATGTCCTATGCCGAAATTTCAAAAATTACGGGTATTTCGGTACGTGCCGTTGAGGGACAAATATATAGGGCCAAGAACGAATTTGCACAGGTCTGGCAGAATAAAAACAGTTAGACTCTCCCGGCAGTGTGTTACAATCCCCGATATGAGTCTGGAACAGGAGCATATCACTGCATATCCAAAAAGAATCGAGGAAGTTGTCAGCACTTCAATTGCCGCGATGAAAGCAAGAGAAGGTCTTTTTGTTTTCGTTGATCCCCAACCCGAGAGACATTTTATAAATCTTGCCAAGTCCAGAGGTAAAGAGTTTGCTTTAAATGCTACCTTTTTAATCAGCACTATGATGATTGGCGGTCAAACCGAACCTTTTTGCAAAAGAATTGCCAACCCCGAAGAGTTTGATAAATATACATGGCTTTTCGAACCCAATGAAGCCGTAAAACGCAGTGATGGCCAAATAATTGCGGCTTGCAGAGAATATTTCCGTCCAGCTGGGCGTCAGGACGAACCTATTCCCCAATGGCCTTATAACACCAGAAAACTGGCGGTGGACTATGGAGGTTGGGTCAGCAACTATTTCAAAAAAAGAGATAACGATGCATTAAGAATTTATAGAGATTTGATTGTCCGGCCGCGGGCCAAGACTAAGGAAAAGGAAATAAGACGCATGGGCCCTAAAGTCGCCAAACTTATGTTCCAGTGGGTCCGCGAATATAAACTCTATGAACTAAGAAACAGTGAAGAGGTCGGCCTTCCGGTGGATTTTCAGTTGGGACGGGTAATAATACAGACAAGCGGCATAGTCCTGGACCAACCTGTGAACAGCCATAAAATTGTCCACGAGGTTCTGCCTGTAATCTTTGATGATCTTGTCCAAAGGGGCTACCGGCCCGAAGACATATCAAAAGCTCTTTGGGCAATCGGAAGCGGCGGCTGCAAGTATAAAAAGCATAGCATTTGTCCTCTCGAAGACCTCTGCACAAGTTTAATTTCTTCCAAACGTTATGATAACGAAGGCATATTTGATCCGA
Organism: Candidatus Microgenomates bacterium; assembly: GCA_049519355.1. GTDB lineage: Bacteria > Patescibacteriota > Microgenomatia > UBA8517 > UBA8517 > JBEKQV01. Next base: position 155,535 of record JBEKQV010000003.1, read on the forward strand.
AAGATACAGGAAGATACAGATAGATGCTGCTAGCCAAAGATTTTGTAGAAGAAAACCCTGATTGGAAAGACCACTACTGCATTTATTACCCTACCGATCCGTCTCGGTTCATTAATCAACCTCCAAAGCCACTCCAATCCCGCTTTTTCCATCCATCTTGGCGGAATAGCCGAAAGGCCCGCAATATAACGGAAAGTCCCGCCTACTGCCATCGCCCCCCCGATTTTTAATTTTGAAAGATTTTTATGAATCCAAATTTCCTGTTTGGGGTTTCCCAAGGCAACAAAAAGAAGCTGAGGGGAAAACTTATTAATCCGCTCAATTGCTTCCCCTTCCAGTTTTCTACCGAATTTTTCGACAGGAACGGCATTATTATCAAACTTAGGTCCTTTAAAAAATTGAATTTGCAATTTTGGGTATGTAATTTGCAATTTGGCGGAAGCTGTTTTTGCTTCATCACCAAGTCCCCCAAGCAAAAAAACCCTCCAGTTATTTTTATCCGCCAAATCTATTAACTCCAGAAACAATTTTCTTCCCGGAATTATATTAAGACTCCGGCCGAACAGATATTTTGAAGCATAATTGAGTCCAACCGTATCGGGAACCGGGAAATCTGCAGAGTTCAAAGCATCCGCTAACTTTTTATCCTTTTGGGCCATCAAAACGAGCTCAGAATTGGGGGTGAGAATGGAAAATTTTGAGCTACGGCCTCCAAATTCAGAACTATCGGATATATTTTTCTCCACTCCTACCAGCAGTTCGTTAAGGTGAGTGCTAATAACGTTAATTCCCATTATCTGACCGAAAATACGGCCCGATCGGGTGTGAATTTTTTGACTTTTTAACATATCGAAATGTAACAATATCTCATAGACTTAAACTTTCTTATCTTTAGCCTTACTTTTCCCGCAAACAAAACTATCTTATATTAAAATCCAAATTATATATTGGGAATTATCCAATATTTCTTTTACTACAGGTACTTTTCAATCTTAGAGTTTATTATCAAAATCACTGATTTGTGTATATTTATTATCCAATTTTCAGCCTTCAATTTCGGGCACTTATCCTCAATTGATAAACAAATCATTTAGCGGATTTACCATTATATTATAGTACACTTTTAGATTTTGACCGCGTGCTTAAAAATAATTGTCAATTTGCACTTAAAACCGTTCAGATTCAATCCTATATTTCATAAAGGTCCTTTCTTTCCCTCATACCCTATATTACGTTAACCCTTGCTCGTCACGCTTCTCTTCCAAAGTTCTATATTTTCCAAAACAAGACCTGTACCTCTTACCACACAAAGAAGGGGTTCGTCGGCCACATGAGCAGGAACACCAGTCTCTTCTGTCATAAGTTTATCAAAATTCCTAAGCATTGAGGAACCCCCGCTCATTGTTATTCCTTTATCGATAATGTCGGCCGCCAGCTCCGGCGGCGTATCTTCCAAAACACCCTTGACCGAGCCGATTATCTGCATCAACACCGGCTTTATAGCCTCAGTGACTTCAGATGAAGTAACAATAACCGTTCTCGGAAGACCAAAAACCAGATCCCTTCCCGACATTTCCAGTTTTTCAACCTTAGGCAAAATTGTTGCCGAACCGATCTTGAGTTTAATTTCCTCCGCGGTTTGATCCCCTACTATTAAATTATGCTTTTTCTTAAGATAGCTTTGAATCGCCTCGTCAATTTTATTACCCGCAACACGCACGGATTTATGAGTTACCACTCCTCCAAGCGAAATTACTGCCGCCTCCGTTGAACCTCCACCAATATCCACAATCATGTGTCCGGAAGGTGCCGAAACCGGAATTTGGGCACCTATTGCAGCCGCCAGAGGCTCATCGATAAGATATGCGTGTCCGGCCCCGGCAGAAAGTGTGGCGTCAAGCGCAGCCCTGCGCTCGACCTGAGTGCAGCCAGCGGGAACACAAACCATGACCTCAGGCTTAAAAATTTGGAAGCGCCCAATTACTTTGCCGATAAAATATCTAAGCATTGCCTCGGTAACTTGATAATCAGCAATCACTCCATCCCTCATGGGACGACTGGCAATAAGCGCCTCCGGGGTCCGTCCCAACATATGCTTGGCTTCTTCCCCCACGGCCACAACTTTATTATCATCCGCCGAAATTGCCACAACCGTAGGTTCATTAACTACAAGTCCCTCCCCGGCAACCCAAACAAGAGTATTGGCGGTCCCGAGGTCGATTGCAATATTTTTACGCCACATAGTAATCGGATTATAACAGGATTCAAGAAAACCGTGTACCGAATGTCATAACAGGCTGTTCTTTGATATAATCTGACCTATATGACAAAAATCAGGGTAATGTTTTTGATTCTCACGCTTATTGTGGTCGGCGGAGTCGGTCTTTTTGCCTCGTATTATGCAAGGGGCTACAGACTTAATCTAAAAACGTTTAAGTTTGAGCCAAACGGCATCCTGGTACTTAAATCCGATCCGGACGGCGCATCGGTTTATATTAACGGCGATCTCAAAACCGCCACAAATGCAAGCATTTCGCTCTCTCCCGGAACTTATGATGTTGACGTCCGGAAAGACGGCTACTTCAGCTGGTACAAAAGGCTAACGGTTGAGAAAGAAATAGTCACTCAAGTTTCAATTTCACTTTTTAAGAATGCACCATCTCTTTCCCCTATTACATCCGAAGGGGCAGTAAACCCCGTTATCTCGGATGACGGAACAAAAGTTGCCTTCAGTGTTCTGCCTGCCACCGGTATCGATTCAACGCAGACGGGACTTTGGATTCTTGACATGTATAATTTGCCGTTTGGATTTGCGAGCGGTCCGAAAAGAATAACTGATGGCGATATGACCAGCGCCAGCTATGTTTTTTCTCCCGACGGAAGACAAATACTTCTAACAGTGTCAAACGGTGTATTTCTACTCGATACAGGATCATTTACCAGCCAAGCCCAACAGGTTAATGTAGCTTCAAAAAAGGATTCGATACTTGCCGGTTGGGAAAGCCAAAAGTCCGAGGCCGATACTAACTTGATAAAAAATTTGCCTCCCGAACTCAACGATATCTTAACCAGAAAAACTTCAAACTTTAATTTTTCTCCCGACCAGAACATGATCCTTTATACGGCAAGTTCTTCGGGAACTCTTCCGGACAATCTTATTACTCCTCTTCCGGGAGCTTCTACCCAAAAACAGGAAAGAAATATCCAAGCCGGAAATACTTATGTCTACGACACTAAAGAAGATAGAAATTTTCTAATAAGCACCCAGCCCTCACCGGTTCTAAGATGGATGCCTACTGGAGAACAGCTTCTCCTGGCTCAAGACGGACAAATAATAGTCATGGATTACGACGGAACCAATAGCCAAGTGATTTATTCGGGATCATATATTACGCCGGATGCTTTCCCTTTGGGCAGCGCAACTAAAATTTTAATTCTTACAAACCTCGGAGCATCTTCCGGAAGTGCAAACCTTTACTCCCTAACGGTCAAATAGTGCCCCCAGCAGGAATCGAACTTGCATCACGCCCTTAGGACGGGCTTACTCTATCCATTGAGCTATGGGGGCTCATTTACTCAGTCGGGGTGCTGGGAATTGAACCCAGTGTTTCTACGTCCCGAACGTAGCGTGATACCGATTCACTACACCCCGAGTCATACAATGCAATTATATCAAGAAATGGAGATTTTAGCGGGATTTAGATTTTCCCCTGGTTTGGGTAAATTTTTCGTGCACGGTCTCATACTGATAAATTTCATTCTGGGCAAACCAGTGGGCAATTTCGAGCTTTGCATCATTTGCGTCTCCCGAGGCATGAATAAGATTGGGTACGCCAATGCCCTCTCTATCCGCATACGGGAAACTCATGTGGGCATAGTCTCCTCGGATGGTTCCGGGAGCTGCTGCTTTGGGCTCGGTTGTTCCGACCAATTTTCTAACCAGTGATATTGCCTCCACCCCTTCCAAAATCATGGCAATAACCGGACCTTGCTGCATCATCTTCAAAGTTACATCAAATGCTTTTTTGCCGCGTCGCGAGATCATCTTGCCGATATCTTCATAATGTTTGTAATAGTGCTCCTGGGTAGGTTGAACCATTTTAGCAGCCACAATTTTAAGTCCGGCTTTTTCAAAACGGGACAAAATTTCTCCAACAATTCCCCTCTGAATTGCATCCGGTTTGAAAATAATGAGCGTTTGTTCCATTTTATTTTAGTAATTCTACAAACTCCGAGCCGTTTTGGAAAGGACCGATTATAGCCAAGTTTAACCTTGACGGAACAAACAACTTTTTGGCTTCAAAATTGACATCATCAATCGTAACGGCATCGATTTTCTTGTAAATTTCCTCGGGGGTGAGAACTTTTTTCAGAAAAAGCTGCTGCTCGCCAAAAAATCCGCTAACGTCATGAGTATCCTCCAAAGCCAGTGCAAGGTTACCTTTAATAAAACCCTTTGTCTTTGTCAACTCAGCCTCAGATACCGGATATTTCCCGGAGGACAGTCCATAGCACTGATCAAGAATTACCTTTACCGCCTCACCGGCTTTGGCAATGTTAACCCCCGCAAAAGTTCCCATGTAACCGACGTCCTGATACCTATCAGTGCTGGTTCTAACAGTATAGGCAAGGCCACGCCTTTCTCTAATTTCAATAAAAAGCCTGGAACTCATTCCTCCACCCAAAATTGCGGAAAGAATAGACTGGGAAAACCTTTTTTCGTAACCTCTACCTTCCGCGGTAAAACCCAAGATAAGGTTTGCCTGTTCACTTTTTTTGTTTTGAAGTCTGAACTTTGGCTTGGACTGATTATTTTCAAACTTACTCCCAACTTTCTCTCCTTTTCCGTTTCCTTTTTGAAGCGAACCGAAATACTTTTCCACAAGTTTTCCGACTTTCTCTTCGTCAATTCCACCAGCAACGGTTATCAAGATATTATCCGGATAATAATAGTTCAATCTATATCTTACAAAATCATCTCTTCTAATGCTTTTGACCGAGGTTTCGGTTCCTACCGTATCCCAACCCAGCGAATTTCCTTCAAAAACAAGCTCCTCAAAGACATCTCCTATGTGCATCATGGGAGTGTCTTCGTACATCCTAAGCTCCTGAATTATTGTCCCCTTTTCCCGCTCAATCTCCTCGGCCTTAATTAGAGGGTTCAAAACCATATCGCTTAAAACATCAAATGCTGTTTCCAGATTTTCCCTGCCGGCCTTAATATAGAAGTTTGTCCAGTCTTTACTGGTAGCGGCGTTGAACTCCCCTCCGATTGCATCAACCGCCTGGGAAATATCCTTGGCGGTAGGCCGTTTTTGGCTTCCCTTGAAAACCATGTGCTCGAGAAAGTGGCTAATTCCGCTCAAACCCTTCTCCTCATTGCGGCTTCCAGTCTTAACCCATATTGTTAGCGTGACAGATTCCAGGCCGGGCATGGGGACGGTTACTATCCGAAGTCCGCTTTCAAGGGTATGGAGGCGATAATTCATATATTTTATGATATTAAACCAGATCGGGAGGTTTTTCAACCACAACAATTGACTTCTATATACTATAGTGTTACAATTCGGCGTTCAAAAATAATATGTCGAAAGAAGAACAAATCCCCAATGCAGAAGAAACGGGGGCATTAAAGCCCACCCGTCCTCATGTAGAAAAAATAAGCTTCTTTCGTAAAGCATTGATCGGAGACCCATCCGAAATTATTACCTATAGCGAAGATGTTGCCGGCCAAACACTAGAATCCAAAAACACTCCTCCCGTCACCCCGGAGCAAGTAGAAATATACAATCAGATAGCAGGTAAGCCTGAAGGAACCCCTGTTACTGTCCCCGTTCAGACTGAGGCTAAGAAAAATGAGACAGTAGAAGAGAATGAACCCCAAGCGGAAACAGTTGAGGAAAAACCCAAGAAAAAAGGCCTAGGTGGTTTATTCCATAGAAACCAAAAAGATGAAAATGACGATGGAGAGAAAGGGCTCGCGGTCCAAGCAAAAAGGACAGCCGCAAAAACCGAAAACCAAATATCTAAGTTACCCAAAAATCAACAGGCTGAGCTGGATAGAATTGACGAAGCTATACTTAAACCATTGGCAAAAGGTCCTTCAAGCTTTACCGATCAGATGGTGGCTCAAATGCTCGAAAACCTTCCCAAAAACTCAAAGTTTGGTCTTCTTGAACTTGTATTCACCCCACGCGTGGCCTTCCAGGTACTCGGGGCGATAGAGGACGAAAAACGCGCAAGAGCCGAAATAAGAACATCTGTTGCGGATACGGCATTAAATATAGCCAAACTTGCTAAAGAAGACACTCAAGTTAAGGTTTTCAATGTTTTCCTTGAAGGTCTGGATAGAGCATACGGAAGTTCAATCGCCGCTTTTTGTGCAGAACACGGAATGACTCCACCTGCAGAAGGCACCAGTGCCAGACAAACGGTACTACTGGAAATGCATGCGGCTCAGCTTGGTATGGAGGAATACCAGGACTCACTGACGGAACAATGGAAGACTTTCGTCCAAATGAAGGCAAAAATGCAAGGCGAAACGGCAATTGCTAATGAGAAGGCAAATATGATTCCCGCTTTATTGGCCGCCCGCGCAAAGGCAAATCCTCTTGAAATGGCCTTATCTATTCAACACACTGCACACGTTGCCAACAAAGTTGGAGGAAATATTGGCGCAGCTCCTGTAGGACTTCTTTCAGGTACAATTGTAGGAATTGTAACAAGCGTGGTAACGGGTTATGACAGCATGATGAAGTATTTTGAAAACCGTAAGTTCGGAGGCCCACCGGTAGTTATTACATCCTCTCCGGAGTCTGAATCCCCAGAAGATTAAGTCCGTTTTTGAGAACTTGCCCTACCCCACCGGTTAACGCAAGTCTAAAATCTTCATTCTCTCCCCCAATTATCTTATCGGCATTATAAAATCCGTTATATTTTTGTGCCAAATCATACAGGAAGTTGCAAAGCAGATTTGGTGAATAGAGTTTTGCGGCATTCTCAACCACCTCAGGGAACTTCACCAAACTCCGAAGAACCGAAAGCTCCTCTTTATCTAGATCCGAAGCGCTAATTTTCCCCGGCTTTTTGGCTTTGGCAAGAACACTATTGGTTCGGGCAACCGTGTACTGGAGATAAGGGCCGGAATTTCCTTCCAAATTCATCATCTCTTCCCAATCAAAAACAACGTTACTTTGAACCGAGTGCATCAGATCGTAATATTTAATGGCACCAATTCCCACTTCTTTAGCCACTTTTCCACTTTCGTTTCCTAGTTTTTTAGCCCTTTCGATAGCCTCATCCAACACCTCTTCAAGTTTAATTGTCTTTCCTTTCCTGGTTGAAAACTTCTTACCGTCCGGCGCGAGATAGAGGCCATGAGCAGTGTGAACGAACTCGACTGAGGGCTTCACTAGTTTTAAAAGTCTGGCGGCGGCAAAAACTTGCTTAAAGTGAAGCGTTTGTTCTGCACCAACTTCGTAAATCATAATATCCGGATCCCATTTTCTAACTCTGAATTTGATTGTGGCAAGATCCCTGGTGGCATAAGTTGTGGCCCCATCACTTTTGAGAAACATTAGGGGCGTTTCTATGCCTTCGAAAGACAAATCGATAATCTTGGCTCCGTCTTTACCCTCTTCAAGATGTCTTTGAATGGCCTGGTCGGCCATCATCCCCCGCATTTCGCTCTCGTAATAGCTTTCACCGAAGGCAAAATCGATTTTTACTCCCAGAAGATCGTAGATTCTATTAAATTCTTTAAGGGAAACATCAACACATTTTTGCCAGATTTTTTTAGCTTCCGCATCCCCATCTTCGAGCTTCTTAAACCACTCCCGTGCCTTTTCTTCCAGAGTTTCATTGGTTTCCGTCAGCCTATGGAATTCAACATAAAGCTCCTCGAGTTTAGCGATATCAAAGTCAGTTACTTTTTTTGAATCGATCATGTAAAGAAGTTTGCCAAATTGTGTTCCCCAATCTCCTAAGTGATTATCACCGACCACTTCATACCCCAAAGCTTTATAAAGGTTATATAAAGCCGCACCAATTATGGTTGAGCGTAGGTGCCCAATGCCAAAAGGCTTGGCAATATTTGGTGAAGAATAGTCGATAATAACGGTTTTACCTTTGCCTTTACCGGAAGTTCCAAATGATACATCAATCTGCATCAAAGTATCCAAAAGCATATCTTTTTTCAACCAAAAGTTAATAAAACCCGGGCCGGCAACCTCTATTTTTTCGGTTACACTTTTAAGATTATGATTTTCTTGGAGCTTTTCTACCAACTCTTCCGCCAGTTCATGGGGATTAAGCTTCTTCTTTTGGGCCAGAACCAATGCAATGTTTGTTGAATAGTCGCCAAACGACCCGTTTTCGGGAAACTCAAGATTAATTTCTTTTTGTTCCGTTATCTCCTGAAGTACTTCAATAATCTCATCTTTTATCATTTGATTTATTCTACAACATTATTGAATTTTAGTTGTATAATTTTTGCTGATGAGTGTAGAAACTGTCCAAACTGACCTGACCGCAACTAAAAAACGCAGCTTTATAGATATTAAGCACCCTTGGAATAGCATTGTTGTTGAAGGCCCTGATGCTGAAGACAAAATTAAGGAGGCAGGTGAAGCAGCAAGAGACCTCGAAGGCCCAATAGTCGAGGAGGTAATGGTTGTTACTGACAGAAAACCGTAATAATTACTTAACCCAATACGTGTTTCCGTCGGTTACAACTTCGACATCCCCCAGCAGGTCCGTTCTTAAAATTTTGGCTCCTACCCCCGCCAACATATCCAAAATTTCCAGTTTGGGGAAACCCCAGCTGTTTTTGCCGACTGAGATTACCGCGATCTCAGGCATAAGTACTTTGAGGAGATTATCGGTAATACCGTTGGTACTCCCATGATGAGGTATTTTGATATAGTCAACAGGACCTGTAGACCAATTACTCGCCAACTCATCCGAAACCACCGGAGGCATATCCCTGGGGAAAAGTCGCCTGAAGTTTTTGAAGCTAAGTTTATATACAACCGAATATAAATTAGTATCGCTCGAAATTGCGTATTTACTTATATCACTCCCCTCGTTTTGGATTGTCAAACGGTTAAATTCTACGCGGGTCAGGTTATATATATCCAAATATATCAAACCTATACCAAGTTCCATACCCTCCATAGGGGTGACAATAGGTATACCCCTATCACCTATCTCTTTTTCCAGCACTCTATAAACTTGAGTGCCAGGATCTATCGGATTTACCAAAATTTCATCGACATTATAATATTTGATTACTTCCCTTAAGCCTGTTGAATAATCGGCATTCGGGTGGGCGTTCTATTCTACGGTCTCAAAACGGCATGTATTTTCCAAGACACCCTAGGATACTGATGTCCAGTCCTCCATCAGTTAAAATCTGAGTAGTTCCATATGTAATTAAAATTGCATCCCCTTGCACAACATTGTATGCAATAATGTGGAAATTTTTGTCGGGGAGTTGAAAAAAAGCAATTACGACACCGGAAAGAATCAAAAGCAAAACCCCAAAAATCCTTTACTTCCCAAAATCACACCAGCGGTTAGCCCCGACATCGGTTGAGGTAAAACCTGCTGGTAAAAATCGAAATTACACTGTCCCCATAATAAACTTCGGGGAAGTTAGGGAGGTATGCGGCTAATCCCCCAACTTTTACACCTCGAGAATTTGAATAACTGTGGGGTCCGAATAAACTGTCGACGTTATCCGGACGGTGTCTCCATTTTTATAAGAAGGGCGGGTGAAAAAGTACCGGAAAACAACCAAAAAAAGAAGAACTAACCAAAAAGAAATTTTCGTATGAAGTGGAAAACGCCATTAATAAACCATTACCCTATCTTTTATCTTTTCGTATAAACTTTGCTTAATTGCACCTTTAGAAATGATTTCTTAGGTGTTTGAGTACGGTCTGTGTTCAACTATACTTTGGGCGTAAACAGGGCCAATTCCCGGTAATGAGTCCAATTGGTCCAGGCTTGCCGTATTAACATTAATTAATAAGTTACTATCGGATGAAATATCGGGTGATACGGTTTGATGCTGTCCACTATTTTTAGCACTCTCCTATGTTGACTGCTCATTGACCGACGGTATGTAAACCTTTTGTCCGTCGGTTAATTTTGCCACCCGGTTAAGATATTTGTCTGTCCAAGTCTTATCGGCATTGGCGGAAAAACCACCGGCTTTTACCAAAAGATCATTAACCCGACTCCCCGACGGTAATCCGCAAACACCGGGAACTAAAACTTCTCCCGCAATTTCCGCGGTAATCGCTCCATTGGTTAGACCCTCTGTAGTCCCCAATAAGACCTCCACTTTGGTCGAAGCAATGTTGAGTCCGTTTTTAAAATATAATGCCCCGAAGGCGGTCAAGATGAGTCCTAATAAAAGAATTAAAAGAGGGTAACGGAATTTGACCAACAATTCGTTAACATCGAAACCATTCATCAAAATTGATCTAACTTATTTAGACAACGAAGTTAATAATAGTTCCGGGAACAAAGATAACTTTTTTAACAGTTTTATCTTTTAACCACTTAGCAACGTTTTCGTCTTTTCTTGATAAATCCTCCACTTCCGATTTTTTAATGGCCGTTTCCGGTTTAAGTTCCAATGATCCCCTAACTTTTCCATTAATTTGAATGATTAGAGTAACTATATCACTCTTTATCAAACCAGTATCATACTTGGGCCAAACAGCCTTATGAACACTAAAAGGTTGTTTCAAAACATTTACCCAAACTTCCTCGGCAATGTGAGGGGCAAAAGGCGCCAGCATAAGACAAAGACTCTGCAAAACGGTTTCATCGGCACCTTTATCGGAAATAATATTGGTTAACTCCATCAAACTGGCAATCGCAGTATTAAATTTAAAATTAGTCATGTCGTTAGTAACTTTCTTTATGGTTTGATGCAGTTTTACATAGACCTCCTTTTTATCCGCCCCATTCAATTTCTTATCTTCGTTGAAAAGTTTCCAGAGCCTTTGCATAAACTTCTCCATTCCTTCTATTCCCGTGTCTCTGAAATCCCCGCCCTGATCGAAAGGCCCCAGAAACATTAAGTAGGTTCTTAAGGCATCGGCACCGAATTTGGCAATGTACTCGTCTGGATTGACCACGTTTCCCTTGCTTTTACTCATCTTGGCACCGTCTTTGATGATGAGTCCGTGGCCGTAAAGAAAAGGGAAAGGCTCCTCAAAATCCAGAAATTTAAGATCCTTCAGGACCATTGTTACAAACCTGGCGTACATAAGGTGAAGTACGGCATGCTCGGCACCACCTATATAGGCGTTAACCGGAAGCCACTTTTTGGTAATTCCCGGGTCAAAAGGAAGTGTATCTGCAGTCTTTGAGCCCACGGAAGGATAACGCAAAAAGTACCAGGAACTATCTAAAAATGTATCGGACACATCCAATTCACGCTCCGCAGTCTTTCCGCATTTGGGGCAGGCCACCTTCTTCCAGCTTTCGGGTGCGTTATGAAGAGGGCTTGTCCCGTCTCCTTTAGGTTTAAAATCGGAAATGTCCGGCAGAAGAACGGGTAAATCTTTCTCGGGAACCGGCACCCAACCGTCATCTTTGCAAAAGACCATCGGAATCGGAGGCCCCCAGTACCTCTGCCGGCTTATTCCCCAATCGCGGAGGTGGAAATGAACGGTTTTTTCACCCAAAATTTCTTTGGTGAAAGACCTTTTAACTATATCAATATGATATTTATAGGCAAACTCCTTATCTCTTTCATCGCATGCAGGAACACCCATTATGGCACCTGTTCCGTAAGAAGCTTCAACATAATTTGTCTCCCAAACCGGGATTTTCTCGCCGTTTAGCGGATTAATGGCATATTCCCCCGTTGGTTTTCCCCATTTTTCCTTTGACTCTCCAGCTTCTTCCGAAGCTAAAGCAAGAAATGTGGCGCTGTTGAGAGTCTCGGGACGAGTCGTAAAAACCTTTATTTTTTTATCCGACCCCTCAATCTTGAATTCAATTGTCCTGCCTTCAGACTTGCCTATCCAATTCCGCTGAGCCGTTTTGATACGGTCCGGCCAGTCAATTCTATCGATGTTGGCCAGAAGTTTATCGGCATATTTGGTAATTCTGAAAAACCAGGAGCTCATCTCACGCCTGGAGACCTCTGAGCCACACCTTTCACACTTGCCGTCTATCACCTGCTCATCCGAAAGAACCGTCTTGTCCTGAGGGCACCAGTTGACAACGGCTTTGTCTTTATAAGCCAAACCTGCCTTAAACATTTGGATAAATAACCATTGGGTCCACTTGTAGTAATCGGGGCTGTTGGTTTCGAGCGTATGATCCCAATCAAATGAGTTCCCAATCAGATGAAGTTGAGCGTAATAATGCTTCTGTGAAATATCCGCCTGCTCCCGAGGGTGACGACCCACTTTTATTGCGTAATTCTCGGAATGAATTCCGAATCCGTCAAGCCCGATGGGCTCAAAAACATCGCTCCCCTGCATTCTATTAAAGCGTCCGTAAACATCCGCCCCTGTAAAGGCATACATATTACCTACATGTAAGCCTTCGGCTGAAGGATAAGGAAACATCATTAGGTTATAAAAAGGCTTGGATGCTTGAGCGAGATCAGGATTGAAAGTTTTCTCTTTCAACCAGCGCTCTTGCCATTTAATATCTGTTGTAGTATGGTTATATTTAGTGCTTTGGTTCATGCAAGTATATTTAAATTGTAGATAGACCAAAGAGAAATTGCAAACACAAAGCTAACAAAAAAATAAGTCCCAATTCTTCGGGGCAAAAGGCCTACAAATTTTCCTAGCACTCCCTAACTATGGTTGCCAATTATACGTTTTGCATTAAAAAGATAATTGAATTTCAAAATGATATAGTAAGATATATAAGCCAGGAACGAATATAGGATTGTTTTCCGCACCAGTATTACTTTCATAATAATAAACGCAATTTCCCGCAAAAATATTCTGAAGCCGAATTATTATCAAAAAAACATCGTTATTTCCCCTTATCGGTTGTGTATATTTTGCAGTTATTGGTAATTTTGTGCGTAAATATCGTGCGGTAATTATACTATATATTCTGTGAAAACAAGTGAAACTAAATAAAATTTATGATCCAGTAAGAGGCTATTGACAGGCTACCAAAACCTTTTAATAATAGTCTAATCAGTATAACTCGTATAATTTAGCCTTATTACAAACATGTTACAAAATCCTGAAGACTTCATCAAACAAAAATTCGCAGAGTATCTTACAATGCTGGGAATATCACCAAAATCTCATAAGAATTACAGATCAGATCTTTCCCATTTTAGCGGCTGGTTAATCCTAAAAGTTCGATCATTCGGCTCTTACATCGAAACGCTTAGCGAAGGAATTCCGTTTTTAAGCCCTTCACTCGCACACGAATACAGAAGCTACATGCAGGAGAACAAAGTTCCGATGAAAACTATCAACCGGCGCTTATCAACCCTAAGACATTTTGCCAGGTGTCTCGTTAGCCTGCAGACACTTGATCACAACTTCATGGAGGGTGTTGAGAACCTCGCAACAGGGACGGGAAAGCGAACTTCTGCCGGCCCGATTGTTGAAGATTTCCGAAGCTACCTTGAGGCTCAGAAGGTTTCAAAAAATACCGTAAAAAATTATGTCAGCGACGTACGTCAGTTTCTTGCCTGGGTTGAATCGGTAAACAGTCAGCAAACGCACCCCAACAATTAACTCATGCCCAACCTACCCTACATATCACCGGACCTCGTCAAAACTTATCAGGACGAGATCTCCAAACGTTCCTCCACCTCGACTGTCAAGAGAAAATCAATCGCACTAAACCGTTTTTTTGATTGGGCCAAAGCCGAAGGACACGTCGAGAGCAACCCTCTGGAAACCACCCAAGATGCCAGCGTTGTAACACATCAAAATAAATCAAAAGGTAACATCAAAGCAAGAACTTGGGCAACCGTCGGCCTGACAACGGCACTTGTGATAATACTTTTCCTTCTTACCTGGAAGCTAAAAATCCCCATTCCTTTCATTAAAAATTTCGCCCAGGAAAATAATAATCAAGTTACACAAAATATCACCAATGTCTCTCCAACCTCAAACACGATTCCCGCAAACTCTGCAACTATTGCTGCCTGGAATCTTTACGCCAAGCTTCAATTGACGGATGTAAACGGAGCTCCACAAGTTGGAGCACAAACGGTAAATTTCAATCTCTACAATCAATCCACAGGCGGACAACCGCTTTATACTTCCCCAACTCAAACAATCACAACTGATTCTAATGGATCGGCTTTGATATCTTTAGATCAAGTCCCAAGTAATCTTTTCTTTCAAAACAACACCCTCTACCTAGAACCTGAAGTAGGTTCCTCGGCAACACCATCCGGAACAGTTACCAGAATTCCTATTTCTACCGCCAACACAGCCGCAAATCTTGGCGGATACTTCCCCGCAAATCCTGAAGTTGGAGCCGGACCGGAAAATGTACCGGTAATTGATTCAACAGGAGCATTGGAATTGGCCTCCCAATCCCCCGCCGTCAAAGCCAAAGAAGGAAACCTTTTAATTGAAGGGCAAACTGTGACTCTCAAGGCTACAGATGGTTCGGGAGGCAATATCGAAATTAACCCCGATGCCAACGGTTATGCCCATTTCCTCTTTGAAGGCAATAAAGGCAACTTTCTTAATGCACAAGCACCCAACCTAACAAATGGATCACTCTATTACGGAATGGTACCAAATAATGCAACCGGTTATTATCTCATCAATCTCCAAAGCGGCGCACCAACAATGACCACGAAATTCAGTGTGGATGCTGTCGGCAACACAAACCAAACAGGCAATCTCTCAACAACCGGAACAGAGCGCTTGAGTAGCACCGGCGCTTTACAAAACATCACCGGCTATGCTCAGACAAGCGGTAATTCCACGATCACTCAAAATCCGGGAGATTTTGCTTCAATATCGAAATCAGGCACCGCCTTATCCGATGTTCTGAACCTTACTTTGAATGAAAACAATATCCCCGGCTCACACTATTCCACTCTGGTCATAAACCGCTACGGCGGAGACGATAACTCCAGAGCGCTTCTAGTCAACTCGGGTAATGCCCAGTTCAACGGCCAGGTGCAGCTTGGAAATTATTCAACTCTTCCAAACGCAATCGGTTCAGGCTCTTTGGTTTTTAATACCAGCGATAACAATGTTTACGTGTGGAACGGAACAAGCTGGGTAGTAGTAGGCTCCGGTGGCGGAGGCGGACCAAGTTCGTTTGACCAAATTACCTCAGGCACAAATACAACAGCAACAATGGTTGTCGGAGCCGGCGCTTCCCTAAGTTTTACATCAGGCGGACAAATCATTGCCTCCGAGGTTAATTGTTCAAACTGTATCACGAACTCAGATCTGCAACACTCTTCAATAAACTTCGCCGGAGATACAGGCAACTTCCTTGTTGATCTGGGAGGAACGGAAAATATTATCGGAACAAACGGTATATCAACATCTCAATTGGGCGATACAATGACCGTTACCGCACAAAACGCAACCACATCCACCGTCGGAGTTGCTTCTTTTAATCCAAACTTCTTCACTGTTTCTTCTGGAAATGTTTCGATAGCCAACAATTCCCTGGATTTCGCCCAGTTCAAAGATGCTATGACGCTGGATGCTGCAACCAATATCGCCACAAATGGTCTGACACTTTCAACAAGCGGTACAGGGGCGCTAAACTTTGCCTCAACAGGTCAGGTAACCTTCGCGGGCGACGTAGCCGTCAACACTGGAAACCTCACAACCACAGCATCAACATTCAATTTGGCCAACACAGGTGCAACCACCCTTAATCTCGGTGGAGCCGCAACAACAGTCTCCATAGGGGCCGCAACGGGAACAACAACCATCAATAATGCCACAACAACGCTTACAGGGAACCTGACCGTAAACGGCTCAACCGGCATTTCGGAAAATGGAAACGGTGCCGGAGTTACATTCTTCGGAAGCGGAAATCACACTATTCAGGCAACCAGCGGAACACTTAAGCTCGGAGCAGTAACCTTAAACGGAACAGTAACCGGGAACACTCAAAATATCACCAATCTTGGCACGGTTGATTTCGGTACAGGAAATGTTCAAATTTCAGGCACAAATGTTGGAATTACAACTGACACCGACTTGCTCACGCTTGCCAGTGATCTCCTTACCGTAAATGGAGGCGCAACCGTAACGGGTGATACCTCGGTCAACGGCAATACCACCTTGGGAACAACCTCAGCAAATACCGTTACATTTAACGGGCGTGTAAACTCGAGTGTCATTCCTTCGGCAAATGCGACTTACGACCTGGGAAGTGCCTCCCCTGCCCTTGCCTGGAACAATATTTACGGAGTAAACATTTTCGGCACCAACATCCGCCAGAATGGATACCTGGTTTGTGATAGCTCCGGGGCAAATTGTCCGGCAACAGGGGCCGTATATTGGACAGAGTCTCTCGGGGCACTTTACCCGACAAATAACAGTGTAGATCTCCTAATCGGATCGGATTCAACCTCATCCGCCAAATTTGCCTTTACCGGAGTAAGCGGCGGACTCCCGACGGCTTCAATCGCAGGCAATATTACAAACGTTGCCACTTACATTACTGGTAACGGAAACCTGGCAACAACAAATGCCCAGGATTTAACCCTCGGAGGAAGCTCCACCGGCAATGTAATTATTAACTCAAGAGGATCAAACGCACTTACGGCGAATGGAGCCAACCTAACAACTACCGGAACATTTACTCTTCCGTCAAACACACTAACCGGTGTAACAAACTACCTCCAACTATCTCAGGGTGTATCAGTCGGAAATGGAACAACATACTATTTTGACTCAACCGGCAATATAAATGC
Organism: Candidatus Microgenomates bacterium; assembly: GCA_049519355.1. Classification (GTDB taxonomy): domain Bacteria; phylum Patescibacteriota; class Microgenomatia; order UBA8517; family UBA8517; genus JBEKQV01. Next base: position 172,456 of record JBEKQV010000003.1, read on the forward strand.
CGCAAACTTAACCGTAAACGGTACAACCGGAATAACTTCAACGGGAAACGGTGCGGGTATTACTTTTTCCGGTACCGGTACACACACAATTTCTGCCTCCGCCGGAACACTGCAGCTCGGCGCCGCTACATTAATCGGAACAATTACGGGTAATGCCCAATCAGTCACAAACATCAATACCCTCGACTTTGGTACCGGAAATGTTCAAATTTCAGGAACCAATGTCGGCCTGACTACAGATACAGATCTTATATCACTTGCGAGTAACCTTCTTACGGTAAATGGTGCCGCAACCATCACCGACGACGGAACAATCGAAGGAAATACAACCCTCGGGACAACCGTGACAAACACGGTTACTTTTAACGGCAGAGTCAACTCAAATATCGTTCCTTCGGCAAACGCGACTTACGATCTGGGAAGTGCCTCCCCCCTCTTAACCTGGAACAATATTTACGGGGTGAGTCTTTTCCAAAACGGCAACCCGGTCTGTGACAGTTCCGGTAATAATTGTCCGGTAGGATATTGGGGACAAGCTTCAGGAGCTCTCTATCCACTGAATAGTACCGTTGACCTCTTGATTGGAGCGAACTCAACCGCAAGTGCCAAGTTTGCTTTCACAGGAGTTAACACAGGCGGAACACCAACGGCTTCAATAGCCGGAAGTATTGCGAACGTAGCGACTTATTTAACGGGCAACGGTAACCTCGCAACAACCAATGCTCAAGATTTGATATTGGGAAGCTCTACCACGGGCAACGTAATTATTAATTCAAGAGGCGCAACCTCCCTAAGTGCAAACGGTGCCAATTTAACTGCAGCAGGCACACTCACTTTTCCAAACTCAAATACTCTAACCGGTGTTACTAACTATCTCGAACTATCTCAAGGAGTATCAGTAGGAAACGGAACAACATACTACTTTGATTCAACGGGCAATATAAATGCCGCAAACTTAACCGTAAACGGCACAACCGGCATAACTTCAACCGGAAATGGCGCGGGTATTACTTTTTCCGGTACAGGGACACATGCAATTACGGCATCCGCCGGTACATTGGAACTCGGCGCGGCAACTTTAACGGGAGCGGTCACCGGGAATGCCCAAAACATAACAAACCTCGGCACGGTTGATTTTGGAACCGGAAACGTTCAAATCTCGGGCACAAATGTAGGGGTAACAAGTGATACCGATCTTTTGACATTGGCCAACAATCTTCTAACTGTTAATGGCGGAGCAACAGTTACCGGTGATGCTTCGATCAACGGAAATACAACCCTGGGGACAACAAATGCAAACACAGTTACTTTCAATGGACGCGTAAACTCCGATATTGTCCCTTCTGCGAATGCAACTTATAACCTTGGAAGTGCCTCCCCTGCCCTTGCCTGGAACAATATTTACGGCACCGCGATTTTCCAAGGTATTCACCAGGTTTGCGACAGCAGTGGCCTTGGCTGTCCAGCCGCCGCGGTAAGCTACTGGGGACAAGCACTCGGCGCCCTTTTTCCTCTAAATAGCAGTGTTGATCTTTTGATTGGAGCCAATTCTACAGCTTCAGCCAAATTTGCATTCACAGGAGTTAACACAGGCGGAACACCAACGGCTTCAATCGCCGGTACTTTGGCAAACGCTGCAACTTTTATTGATGGTAACGGAAATATTTCTACAACAAATAGAGGCAATCTGGTTTTGGGAAATTCCACAACTTATAACTCAACCGGTAACATTCTCCTCAATCCCAACGGCGGAAATGTCGGAATAGGAACCACAACACCGGCCGAGCTTCTTTCACTTGGTTTATCGGGAACCACAAGAGGAATCTTTTCACTCGCAGGCAATACTTCAGGAAAGGTTACGGTTCAACCTGCCGCGGCCGCCGGAACTTGGTCATTCACCTTGCCAACCAGCGGAGGACTTAGCAACCAGGTCCTGACTACGGATGGTTCAGGTGTCACCTCTTGGGAAAACATCCCACTTGCCAGCAACCTCCTGTATTATTTCCAGGATACCGCCTCTGACGTTGCCGGCTATAAAAAACAGCTTGTAACACCTTATACTCCAAAAACAACTTTATCGTTTTCGGGCCTGACAAGTGGAACTACCACCTTAAAGAATTGGATAACTGCACCCGGTTCTCCGGGATTAATTTCTATTCCTGCCGGTCAATTCCAATTCCATGTTCATGCGGCACAAACCAGTGGATCCGATACGGTCCAAATTTACGCCGAATTGTGGGAAGCAAATTCAAGTGGAACCGATATCGCAAAAATCGGAACTACTGAGACTTCAACAGCTTTAACAGGCTCCGAGGCGGAATATAACTTGTTCTTTACTACCGCCGATGATTATGTCATGGGCTCATCCGCCTCAAGAATTGTTACCAGAGTTTACGCAGTTATTACCGGAGGCGGAACTGATACTCTGGCTATTTATTATGGTGATGAGGCGGATACACACATCTCCCTTCCTTCCCAAACGGTCGACGCCTCAAATTTTGTTCCTTACACGGGAGCAACGGCAAATGTGAACTTGGGTGTTTACAATTTATCGGCAAGCGCACTCTACCAGAACGGCTTCGGAGTTTGCGACTCCTCAGGAAACAATTGCCCTTCGGGTAGCGGTGTCTGGGCCCAAACTTTGGGTGCAATTTATCCAACCAACAACACAGTTGACCTTTTACTGGGTGCCACTGCAGGTTCAACCGCAACCTCATCGGCCAAGTTTGCATTTACGGGAGTAAATACGGGAGGAACACCAACGGCTTCAATAGCCGGAACAATTACCAATGCCGCAACATTTATCGACGGCAACGGAAATATTTCAAGTACGAACCGCAACAATCTGACACTGGGAAACTCTTCGACTTACAATTCAACAGGAAATATATTGCTTAACCCGAACGGAACCGGTGATGTGGGAATAGCCACACTTACCCCAACAGCAACATTAGATGTTGCCGGCAACGCTTCCATTTCCGGAACATTGGCATTCCGCAGCGGAACCGGAACTATACAAACAACGGCATTTAGCCCGCTGGTCATTGGGGGCAGTACAACAGGAAATATTACCCTTAATCCATCAAACGGAATCGCAGGCGGAAACGTTTCCCCCGCCGTAACTGATGTAACCGATCTTGGTACTTCATCTTCACTTGAGTTTAGAAATATTCATGCTCAGGCTTTATATCAAGGCACTTACCAAGTTTGTGACAGCAGCGGCTCAATTGCAGGCTGCAGCCGGGATAACTGGAATCTCGATAACGCAAACGGAGTTATTTACCCAATAAGCAAAACCGTTGATGTTCTTTTCGGTGGAAGTGCAACAACTTCTGCCAAGTTTGCATTTACGGGAATCAATACAGGGGGAACCCCAACGGCTTCAATCGCCGGAAGTATTGGCAACGTCGCAACCTATCTTACAGGCAACGGAAATCTGGCAACAACCAATGACCAAAACTTAACGCTAGGATCTTCAACCACTGGTGAAGTGATTCTTAACTCAGGAGGTTCAAATGCCTTAATCGCATCGGGGGCCAATTTAACAGTCGCTGGAACCATCACCATGACGGGTCCAAATACTATCACCGGTCTTGCCAGCTACGTTCAGTTCTCTAAAGGAATCTCCGTCGGCAACGACACAACATATAATTTTGATCAGGGCGGAAACGTAAATGCTTTGAGCCTAAATGCCAGCGGAACAACCGGCATAACTTCAACCGGAGCCGGATCCGGACTTACATTCTCAACAGGAGCGGGCACGCATTTGATCTCGGCATCCGCCGGAACGCTGGAACTGGGCGCAACAACCCTCGCCGGTACAATATCCGGTAACGCTCAGACCATAACAAACCTGGGAACACTCGACTTTGGTTCAGGGAACACCGAAATATCCGGACAAAATGTAGGAGTTACTACAGATACGGATCTTCTCGGACTTTCAAATGATCTTTTAACCGTCAATGGTGCGGCAACGGTCTTAGGAAACGCGTCGGTTTCGGGCAGTCTAACATTTGCAGGGCCACAAAGTATTCAAACAACATCAAACAGTAATTTAACTATCGGAGGTAACACAACCGGAAATATTATTGTTAATCCGTCAAATGCAGCCGCCGGCGGAAACGTTTCCCCCGCGGCAAACAATGTAACGGATTTGGGAACTTCATCATCGCTCCAGTTTAGAAATATTTATGCCCAGGCGTTTTACCAAAACGGAAACGCGGTCTGCGACGTAACCGGTTTAGGTTGTCCGGCCGGAGCCGGTTACTGGGGCGAATCAAACGGGGCTCTTTATCCAAATAACAACACCGTCGACTTACTTTTGGGTGCAACCGCAGGAGCCACCGCAACCCAATCAGCCAAGTTTGCATTTACGGGAGTAAATACCGGAGGAACCCCGACAGCTTCAATCGCCGGAACCATCAGCAATGTTGCAACCTACTTAACCGGCAACGGAGTCCTTTCGACAACCAATGCCCAAAACCTAACACTTGGAAGCGCATCAACCGGGAATGTAATTATTAACTCAAGAGGCTCTGCCGCCTTAACCGCCAACGGACTTAATGATACCGTCGGGGGAAGTTTATATGTTGGAGGCGGAACAACTTACTCCTTTACAAATACCGGAGTTCTTAATGCCTCCCAACTTCAGGTAACCGGAATTGCGGATGCGGTTCAGGCTTACATCAAAGCCAACTCAACCCAGACAAGTCATCTCATGGAATGGCAGGGTTCCACCGGCACCCCCCTTTCCTGGATTGACGGAACCGGAGACATAAGAATCGGCTCGGGCGCTTCTGATAATGGAAGTGCCCTTGATGTTGCGGGTGCTCCAGGAAGCTCTGCTCTTGCCGTCTTCAACTCGACTGGAGGAACACAAAACATTATCGAAGCGGATGGAGCTAGCTCCCCCGTCATGACTTTGGATAGAAACGGAGTTTTGAGCCTTTATAACGCAACCTCTGCCATAACCAACACTTCCGGTGATATTACGATTAATGCCGCCTCAAATTTTGATTCCTTCTCCGGAAATAACATTGGAAATATCGGCACGGTAACGGCAACAAACGGGATTTTCAGCGGCGCTATACAGGTTGCCGGCAGTTCTTTACCTTCACCCACCGCCTATTCGCGTCTTGGAACCGACACTGTTGCTTTTGGAGGCTTTACTTCCGGATCATCTCTCTTGGTTAGCGGAAATGAAGAAATCGACGGAATCTTATACCTCAATCACAACAGCCCAACAATCGCAAACGCCGCCGGCACTCCCGCAATTACTCTTTGTACCTCGGGAGGAACCAACTGCACAACGACCCCCAACGCCCTGCAAAATACTCTTTCGGCAGGAAGCTGGTTAATTAAAAATCAGGCCAACACAACCTCACCTGCTCTAACCGTTGACCAGGAAGAACCCGGACCTATTTTCACTGCTCAGTATTTAGGTTCAACAAAATTCACCGTCAACAACGACAGCAGTATTACGCTAAACGGCATTTCATCCGCTCCGGCAACCACTACCGCCGGAACGGTTTATTTCAACACAACAACCACTGCAGTTAATGGCACTGATACGGGCGATCTTATGGTCAGTGGTCAGGATGGTGCCTGGCACAGGGTTGCACTCGATATGACTCAGTACGAAAACACTAACGCTGCAGTTGCCAACGGCGGAACCCTAACAATTACCGCCCCAATCACAGGCGGACAACCTCAAAATGATTTAGCGGCGGTAGGATGGGTCTACAATTCCGCAAACAGCGTTTGGCAAAATATTTCCAATTTCACCCACAGCATTATTCAAAATCTCCAAAATCAATGGAACGAAGCAACTGCCACAAATAGCAATATACACACTTCAGTTGCCTTATCCGATATTGCCCTTTCCCAATCACTAAATACAGGTACAGGGGCTGACGGAACCGGTGTTGTCACCTCGGCTACGGTCTATTTGGATACCACAAGCATTTCTGGCAGATCATGTGCTGATGCAGTAAACTACAATGTCGCAAACGGAGGATTAACTTCCACTTCTGCAACACTTACCACAACTCCGTCAGCCGGTTGTCTAAATCCCGGAGACGAAGTTCTTCTAATAAACCTTCAGGGAACAAGCAGTTCAACTGTAAACGTAGGTAACTATGAAACCCTACGTGTATTGAGTGTGTCCAGCAATACCGTAAACTTTACTACATCCAAAAAATATTATTACGGAGACAATGCAACCGATGATACAAATATCGGGATAACTTCAGGAACACAGCGCGTAATGCTCCAACGGGTTCCAAATTATACCAATGTTACAATCCCGGTAGGTGATGATTTAGTAACCACAGGCTGGAATTCAACAACCAAAGGTGGAGTTGTGTTCTTTAGAGCCACAGGCACAGTAAGTATTGCCGGGCAAATAAACATGAGTAATGCAGGATATACACTTGGTGCTTCAGCTGCAAAGACATATGGTAAGCAAGGAGAAGGTACCGCAGGTAACCCTCAGGCAGGCTCATCATCGAATGTCGGTAATGGAGGCGGTGGAGGCGC
>JBEKQV010000004.1:0-2682 GCA_049519355.1 Candidatus Microgenomates bacterium
TGCACGATTCGATTGGACGGCCACTGTTTTAACCGGGAGAACACTGGCTTTTTTCAGTATTTCAATCTTTGCTCAAGCCTTGGTTTATTTGGTCGCCAGGGGCTTTTACGCCTTGCACGATACCAAAACCCCTTTAACTATCGGGGCGGTAACGACAGCTTTGATGGTTTTCTTAGGAGCCGGTTTTATTTTCTTTTACCACGCCGGAGTGGAAAGCATTGCCGTTGCCTATTCGATAGCGTCAATTTTAAATTTTCTGATTTTATTTATCTTCCTTGATCGAAAAGTTGGCGGTTTTGACAAACTTTCCCTGTTCAAGACAGTTTCAAAGATCTTCCTGGCGACTTTTTTTACCGCTTTTGCCTTATACGTCCCGATCAAACTTTTAGATCAGTTAGTTTTTGATACGACCAAGACCATCAACTTAATTCTACTAACCGGAATCTCCAGTAGCATCGGATTACTGTTATACCTTTTCCTGACTTGGCTGTTCGACGTCAAGGAAGCAACCATGTTTATAACGCTTTTCAAAAAGGTTGGGGACTGGAGACAAATTCTAATAGGGAGCGAGGAAACAATTGACGCGACCCGCTTCAATCCCTAAAATACTTTCACCAAACCTATGCTTTTCAATAATATTCGTAATTTTGCCATCATCGCTCACGTTGATCATGGAAAATCAACGCTGGCCGATCGGTTCTTGGAGATAACCGATACAATCCAAAAAGATAAGTTAAAAGAACAATTTTTGGATCAAAATCCGATTTCGCGCGAACGTGGCATTACGATTAAACTGGCGCCAGTGAGGATGAAGTATCAACTTGACGGGCAAGATTACATTTTGGATCTTATCGATACTCCTGGACATATGGATTTTTCCTATGAAGTTTCAAGAACATTAGCTGCTTGTGAGGGAGCGATACTTTTAGTTGATGCCACTAAAGGTATTCAAGCTCAGACGGTGGCGCATTACAACGCGGCGAAAAAAGAAAATCTGGTGCTTATCCCGGCCATTAACAAAATAGACCTTCCGACCGCAAATACCAAAGAGGTCACCAGAGATTTAATCGAAACTTTTGGATTTAAGGAAGAAGAAATCTATTATGTTTCGGCCAAGACAGGGGAGAATACACAAAAGCTTCTGGACGCGGTGATCAGAAAAATTCCGTCCCCAAAAATTAACGAAAATGCTCCGCTTCGAGGATTGGTTTTTGACGCAGCTTTCGACGAGCACAGGGGAGTAGTTATTTTTACCAAGCTCTTTGACGGTACTGTTAAAAAACAGGATAAATTGGAATTTATCCAAAATAAAATAAAAGTAGACGTTTCGGAAGTGGGATTTTTCTCGCCTTTTCTAGTTGCCAAAGAAAAATTGTCGGCAGGAGAAATCGGTTATATCGTCACAGGACTAAAAGATATCCGCAAAACCAGGGTCGGGGATACAATCACGCAAATCTCAAATCTCAGATCTCAAATCTCAAAAGTTCAGCCGCTGCCCGGATACGAGATGCCAAAACCAATGGTCTTTTTTGGAGTTTATCCGCAAGCCTCGAGTGAGTATGTCCACCTTAGGGAAGCACTGAATAAGCTATCTTTAAATGATGGTTCTTTAACTATTTCAAATGAATATTCGGCTTTCTTAGGCAGCGGTTTTCGGGTCGGTTTTTTGGGAATTTTACATGCAGAAATCGTTAAAGAAAGATTAGCTCAGGAACAGGGAGTAGAACCAATTCTTACCATGCCAAGGGTTTTGTATAAAGAAGAAGACGGCAAAATACTGGAACCGTATATGACTTTAACCATTTTTGTTCCCACAATTTACGTGGGACTTGTAATGAAAGTCGCACAAAATAAAAAAGGAACCCTGATAGACATTACTTATCACAAAGCCAATGCTATCATGCGATATGAGATGCCTTACTCAATGTTTATTCGAGGACTCTCAGCGGAATTAAAGAGTACAACACAAGGGTTTGCCAGTTTAGATTATGAGATTATCGGTTATCGGCAGGCAAGTTTAGCCAAAATGGACATGCTTATTAATGGCAGTCCAATCGATGTTTTGTCGGAGCTGGTTTATGAAGATGAAATGGGTTACGTGGCCAGAGAAAAAACGGAAAAACTCAAAGAGCATCTTCCAAAACAACAATTCAAACAAATAATTCAGGCGGTGGTCGGAGCAAAAGTTTTGGCCAGAACCGAAATTTCTCCTTACCGAAAGGATGTTTTGGCAAAAATGTCAGGTGGAGACAGGACCAGAAAAGACAAACTCTTGGAAGCGCAAAAAAAGGGAAAGACAAGGATGATTAATGTCTCAAAAGTAGAAATTCCCCAGGAAGCCTTGCTCTCAATGCTAAAAAGCTAAAGGGCAAATAAAAGGACAGCTCCGATCACTGTTATAACAGCTCCGATCGACCCGACTTTTATCAGATCAGTCGGACCGGTTGGTGGAAGCGGACTGACCTGTGCGACTACTTGAGTAGGGATGGGCGTAAGTGTTGGTGTAGCCGTTGGGGCTACAGCTACTCCGGTATTGGCAGTAATAGTGATAGAACAATTTGTAGAATTGCTGACTGCGTTGTTAGCATCGGTTAAGGTTGCAGTTGCAGTGAAAGTTCCGGCAGTGGTGTAGGAATGAGATTGCAAAACGCTGACAGAGTTTGTCCCAATACCTCCGGAGGC